>DASXZD010000083.1:0-24571 GCA_036502085.1 Streptosporangiaceae bacterium | reverse complement strand
GGCCGCGGTCCGTTCCGGGCCTCCGATGCCGACCGCGAGCGGGTGGTCGATGCGCTCAAGACCGCCTATGCACAGGGCCGGCTGACCATGGACGAGATGGTCATGCGGGCGGGCCTGGCGTTCGCGTCACGGACCTACGCGGAGCTGACCGCGATCACCTCCGACCTGCCCACCGGACGGTTCAGCGCCCCGCTGCCGGCACCAGCACCAGCCCGGCCGGTATCAGAGCAGGCACCAGCCGCGCCGGCACCAGCGCTGGCACCAGCCCGCAAGAGGATCAGCCGGAAGCTTGTCGTGCTGGGCGCATGCGCGCTCATCTCACCCGGGCTGGGCGCGGCTTTCCTCACCTTCTACGGCGGGTTCATCGTCCTGTTCGTGCTCGCCTTCGTCGGGCTGACGGTGGCGGAGGCCGCGCGCTGACCCTGCCTGTTTCAGCCGCCGTTCGGGACGCCGGCTGGCGCCGCCGCGAGGGCCGGGAAGGTGTAGATGTATCCGCCGCCCGGTCCGGACGCGGTGACGAACGCGCGGCGCGTCCCCGGCTCGATCGCGACGTGCGTTACCCGCGGTGCGCTGCGGGGGAACACCACCCGCCCGATCTGGATGCCGTCCGGGTTGAACTCGATGACCTCTCCGGCGCCGTACACGGCCATGTACACATTGCCCCGGCCGTCGGTGGTCAGCGAGTCGGTGTAGGCGTTCGCCCCGAGGTTCAGGTAGGCCGCGGTGTGCAGGGTGACGGTCGGCGCCTTGGCGGCCGGCGAGGAAAACTGCTCGGCGACGTGGTCCAGCGTGCCGGACAGGTCCTCGTCGATCCACAGTGACGTCTGGCCGTGGGCGAGCACGATGCCGTTCGGGTGCGCCAGGCCGGCCAGGACGACCTGGGCCTTGTCAGCCTTACCGTCGGCCGGGAGCAGCAGGATCCGGCCGGTCGGCGAGGTCGGCGTCCCCTGGTAGTCGGCGATGTACATGTTCCCGGACCGGTCGATCGTGAGGTCGTCCGGCACGAACGACGATTTGCCCACCGAGGTAAGCACGTTGACCAGGCGCTTCGTGACGGGGTTGAAGCGAACCACCCGCTGGCCCTTGATGTCGCACAGGTCCATCGCGCCGTCCGGGGCGAACCCGATGCAGTTGAGCATGCTGTGCGCATCGGTGTACAGGTGGCTGACCTTGCGGGTGGTCAGGTCGAGGCTCATCAGCTTCGGCCGTCCGCGCGGGGCCGTGGTGTTGACGAAGTAAAAGTCACCGTGGCTGTTGAAGGCGGCACCCTCGAGGCTGGTACCGAAAGGGCCCGGATCGGGGCCGGCCACCTTGGCGAACAACTGCGCGGCGACGACATGCGACGCGGAAGACCCGGCCACCTCGGCCGACGCGACGCCCGCCCCGACCGATCGCGGCGCTGCCTGGCTGATGCCGACCCACAATGATCCGGCCGCCAGGCTGGTGATCGCGACGATCAAACACTTCGTACGCAACGAAAGGATCATGACTAAACCCTCGCATACGCGTCGCGACGGAACGAATACGGGGGGTGGCTGGCGGCCAGCCGGTTCGCCGAGGGCAGAACGCCGTTCCCTCCCGGCCGAACCGAACGCTCCTAACCTGAAGTGGTGAGCAGCCACGCCCCAGACCAGGTCCGCGTCATCCCGCTGCGGCCGGCGGCCGCCGTGACAGCCGCCGTGACCAGGGAGCCCCTCTGGCGGCACATCGTTGGCGACGTGCTGCGCCGCGAGCGGCTCGCCCAGGAGCGCACGCTCAAGGACGTCGCCGACACCGCGCGCATCTCGATGCCCTATCTCTCCGAGATCGAGCGCGGCCGTAAGGAAGCCTCGTCCGAGGTACTCGCGGCCGCGGCCCGGGCCCTCGGCCTGGGCCTGGCTGACCTGCTCGGCCTGGCCCAGGGCGAGCTTGACCGGCTCGCCCGGCCAAGAACGGGCCGGCCCCGCACCCGCACCAACGTCGCGCCAGTCGCCCCGGGGACCAGCACCGGCAGCAGCACCGAGCACTCCGTCGCCCCGGCTAACGAGGACACGACCGTGCTCTCAGGTGCACAGCTGGACCGCGCGCAGTGCCAGACGCAAGTAACGTCCCAGCTGCGCGACATGTGCCTAGCCGCCTGACCGGCGGGGACACCCGAGGGCCAGCGGCGGCCTGACCAGCGGACGCGCCCGGCCAGCACCCGCGCCGCATCCGAAAGCCGCCGACCGCCGACCGCCAGGCAACCTCACGCCGCCGCGACCCGCCTGGTCAGCACCTCGTCGGCCAGCCCGTAGGCGACGGCCTCGGCGGCGGTGAAGACCTTGTCCCTGTCCATGTCCGCGCGCAGCGTGGCCACGTCATGCTGGGTGTGCCGGGACAGGATCTCCTCGACCTGGGAGCGGATCCGCAGCATCTCCCTGGCGTGCAGGCTGAGATCCGAGACCACGCCCTGCTGGCCGCCGCTGGCCGGCTGGCCCAGCAGCACCCGCGCGTGCTCGAGGACGAAACGCTGCCCGGGATCTCCGCCGGCCAGCAGTACCGCCGCGGTCGAGGCCGCCTGCCCGACGCAGAACGTCGAGATCGGCACGCCGACGAAGGTCATCGCGTCGTAAATCGCCATCAGCGACGTGAACGAGCCGCCCGGCGAGTTGATGTAGATCGAGACCTCGCGTTCGGGGTTTGAAGCCTCCAGGTGGAGCAGTTGCGCGATGACGACGTTGGCGACCCCGTCGTCGATCTCGGTGCCGAGGAAGATGATCCGCTCGGACAGCAGCCGGCTGTAGATGTCAAACGCGCGCTCGCCCTGCGGCGTGCGCTCGATAACCGTCGGGATCGTGTACTGGCCCATGTCACAATGCCTCGTTTCGGAGTCGATACGGAAGATCGTTTATAGGCCCATCCGGCGCCGCGAGCCGGCCGGGCGGACGTCGTCCAGCGACTCAAGGACGCGATCGACCATGCCGTACTCCTTCGCCTGCTCGGCCGTGAACCACCGGTCACGGTCGCCGTCCCTGGAGATGGTCTCCTCGCTCTGGCCGGTGTGCTCCGCGGTGATCCGCTCGATGGCCTTCTTCATGAACTCGTGGTTCTCGGCCTGGATCGCAATGTCGGCGGTGGTCCCGCCGACGCCCGCCGAGGGCTGGTGCATCATGATGCGCGCGTTCGGCAGCGCGAAGCGCTTCCCGCGGGCCCCGACGGCGAGCAGGAACTGCCCCATGCTCGCGTTCAGGCCCATGCCGAGCGTCGAGACGTCGTTCGGGATCAGCCGCATCACGTCGTAGATCGCCAGCCCGGCGGTCACCAGCCCGCCCGGGCTGTTGATGTACAGGCTGATGTCGCTGCGCGGGTCCTCCGCCGACAGCAGGAGCAACTGCGTGCAGATCCGGTTCGCCGAGACCTCGTCGACCTGGGTGCCGAGGAAGACGATCCGCTGGGTGAGGAGCTGAGCGGCCAGGTGGTCGTCGAACCGCGTCGGGAGGGTATCGCCCTCGGCGGCTCGCGGGCTCAGGCCCGGTTCCCGGCCGGCAGTGAGTCCGGCAGTAAGTAGTGCCATCGGACCTCCTTAACGTCGCGCGGCCGCCGTTGGCCGCGGTATGTCCACTCTCGGCCCGGTGACGCGGCCGCATCAGGTTTCTCGGCCCGCAGCAGATTCGCCCAGAGCAGAGCGGCCCCAGGCCGCCGGGGAACAGCACAGTGAGTTCGCTGTTGCTAGAGCAACAGCGACCTGGCAGCGATGTTGATCGTCACGGTGCGCCACGGCGCGCCGTTGGCTCGAATTTCCACTAGACAGGCGCAAGCATCACGTGTAAGTTTTTCCTGACACATGGAAGACAGTCAGGAGACGGCCCTGTCTAGCGAAGCAGAACTGCTCGCGGTGCTCATCGCGGTCGCGAACCCGCTGCGGTTGCGGGTCATCGCGGCGCTGGCGCAGGGCCGGGTGCACGTCAGCGAACTGGCCCGCAGGCTGGGCATGTCCCGGCCGCTGCTGTATATGCACCTCGACAAGCTGGAGAAGGCGGGACTGGTGACCGGTCACCTGGAGCTGTCCGACGACGGCAAGGCGATGAAGTACTTCGAGCTGGCGCCGTTTGAGCTGCGGCTAACCGCGGAAACGATCATCGCCGCGCTGAGCGGCAGCGACAGCGACGGCGATGGTGACGGCGACAGCAACGGCGCCGGCGACAACGGCGAAGCTAACAGCGCCGGCGAGACCGGCCAGACCGGCGAGCAACTGGATGACCATATGAAAGAGAGCGACACATGAGCGGCATGGCGACGGCGACCGCCCACGGGACCAACTACACCGCGATCATCATCGCCGTCGGCATCGTCTTCATCATCGGCGCGGTGATCGCGATAGTAGTGGCCTCTTACTTCCGGCTGCAGGGCCACCGCGCCGACGCGGTAGCGCTGGCCCACTACCGCAAGCTCGCCGAAGACGCCGTGGCCAACCAGCAGGAACTGCGCGCCGAACTGGTCCGGCTGACCGAGAAGGTGCAGACGGTCGAGCAACTGATGCGAGACGTCGGATGAACGCCCCCAAGCCCGTGGACGACACCCGGCTGCCGCTGCACCCCAACCCGGTGCGGCTCGCCGGATCGGCCAGCCCGTGGCGCGCCGCCTGGTACCTGGCGGGGTACGTGTTCGTGACGGGCTGGCTGCTGTTCGCCGTCGCGTTCACCGCCACGGTCACGGCCGCCAGCCTGCTGATCACCATGGCCGGAATCCCGCTGCTGGCCGCCGCCGCGGGCGTCGTGCGCGGCTGCGCCAACGTCGAACGCGCCCGGCTGCGGCAGGTACTGCCCGACCCGGTGCGCGGCGGCTACCGCGAGGTCGCCGAGCCCGGCATCGCGGCCCAGGCGAAGACCCGCTGGCGCGACCGGGCCACCTGGCGCGACGTGTCCTACCTCACCGGGCTCTGGGTGCCGCTGCTCGCGCTGGACACGCTGGTGCTCACCGTCTGGCTGACGCTGCTGGCCGGGATCACCCTGCCGGTCTGGTACTGGGCGCCGCGCGGCAACGCCGGCATCGGCTACGTCAACGGCCCGCGGCCGAACGGCATCGCGCTCGGCTACTTCCCGCACGGCGCGCACGGCCCCGGCAGCAAAGGCCTCTACGTTGACACGCTGCCCAAGGCGCTGCTCGCCGCCGCGATCTTCCTCGTCCTGTTCCTGGCCTTCAGCTACATCCTGGTCCTCACCGCACGGGCGCACGCCCGCATCGCGCGCTCGCTGCTGCGCGCCCCGGTAGATCCGCTGGCCGAAGCCAAGGAGGTACTGAACCGCCCGGGCCCGCTGGGCTCGCTGACAGATCACCCCACGACCGGAGCTCCCCGGCCGGCCCAGAGCTGATCGGCCAGGCTGCCGCAGGCCGCGAGCAGCCCGAAAGACCTTAATTTTCCCGAACGGGGAGTGGCCAGTGCGCCGCTCACCGGCCTGACCACGCCTAAAAACCTCACACCCCCGAAGCGAGGGCATCATGCGCCAGTCGTTCCGTTCAGCATGGCCAGAAACCGCCGAGACCCCGCCGCCCCAAGCTCCCGCCCGCGCCCGCGCGCCGATGGTGGAGCGGATCGCCGGATGGAGCACCCGGCACCGCAAGACCGCGGTCTTCGGCTGGCTCGCCCTGGTCGCCGTGATCTTCGTGGCCGGGCAGGCCCTGGGCACCAAAAGCCTGCCCAGCTACGATGCCGGGCAGGCCGGTCAGGCCGAGCGGTCCATGCACCAGCTGGGCGTGACCGCCCCGGCGGTGGAGAACGTGCTGATCCAGGCCCGCGGGCCGGCCTATCACGGGCGCATGTTCGCCGCCGACCCGGAGATGCGGCAGGCGGCCCGGCAGGTGACCGCGGCCCTGGCCGCGCTGCCGCACGCGGCCGCCAACGTCCGCTCGCCGCTCGCGCCGGGCAGCCATGGCCTGGTCTCCGCCGACGGGCGCAGCGCGCTGGTCACGTTCGCCGTCCCCGGCCCGGCCGACAGCCAGACCACCGCGGTCGCGCCCGCGATCCGCGCGGTCGCCGCGGTCGCCGCGCGGCACCCGGACCTGCGCATCGCCGAAGGCGGCGATGCGAGCTTCGGCCGGGCCATCAACTCGGTGCTCGGCGACGGCTTCCGCCGGGCCGAGACGACCTCGGTGCCGGTCACCCTGGTGCTGCTGCTGCTCGTGTTCGGCGCGCTGGTCGCCGCCGGGATCCCGCTGATGCTGGCGATCACGTCGGTGATGACCGCGCTGTCGCTGCTGACGGTGATTAGCCGCTGGCTGCCGGTCGGGTCGAGCACGTCGGAGGTGGTGCTGATCGTCGGGATGGCGGTCGGCGTCGACTACTCGCTGTTCTACCTGCGCCGCGAGCGCGAGGAGCGCACCGCGGGCGCCACCCAAGGTCAGGCGCTGCGGACCGCCGCGGCCACCTCGGGTCGGGCGATCGCGGTGTCCGGGCTGACCGTGATGGTTGCACTGGCCGGGCTCTTCCTGACCGGCTACGACGTGTTCACCGGGGTCGCGATAGGCACCATCGCCGTGGTCGGCGTGGCCGTGCTCGGCTCGCTCACCGTGCTGCCCGCGCTGCTGTCCTGGCTGGGCGGCAAGGCCGAGCGCGGCCGGGTCCCGTTCCTGGGCCGCCGCCGGACCGCCGCGCGCCCCTCGAAGGCATGGGCCGCCCTGGCCCGCGGCGTGGTACGGCACCCGGCGGTCTACGGCGGCGCGGCGGCGATCGCTCTGCTCGCCCTGGCCGCGCCCGCGCTCGGGATGCGGCTCGGCAGCCCGGCCATCGACCTGCCGGCCAAGTCGCCCGTGGTGCAGACGATGAACCGGATCTCGGCCGCCTTCCCGCAGTCGCCGTCGCCCGCGCAGGTGGTGGTGACCGGCCGGGCCCTGACCGGCTCGCAGCTGCGGCACGCGATCGCCACGCTGCAGTCCCGCGCCGATCATGAGGGCCCGGCCGGCCCGATCCACCCGCCGGTCACGGTCACCACGGCCGGCGGCGGCCGCGGCCTGATCATCAGCGTCCCGCTGGCGGGCAACGGCAGCGACACCGCGTCGAACAACGCCCTGCTCGCGCTGCGCCATGACGTGCTGCCCGCGACGCTGGGCCACGTCGGCGGGATCAGCTACGCCGTGGCCGGCGACACCGCGCAAAACCACGATGACACCGCGGCCATGCATTCGACGACGCCGCTGGTGTTCGCGTTCGTGATCCTGCTGGCGTTCGGGCTGCTGCTGGTGGCGTTCAGGTCGGTCGCGATCCCGCTGGTGTCGATCGCGCTCAACCTGCTGTCGGTGGGCGCCGCCTACGGCCTGATCACGCTCATCTTCCAGGACGGCAGGCTGCAGGGCTTGCTCGGCTACACCTCGTTCGGAGGGATAATTTCCTGGATTCCGCTGTTCATGTTCGTGCTGCTCTTCGGGCTGAGCATGGACTACCACGTGTTCATCCTCAGCCGGATCCGCGAGCTGCGGGCGCGGGGCGCGAGCACTCCGGACGCGGTGGTCGGCGGCATCTCCAGCAGCGCCGGGGTGGTGACCAGCGCCGCCGTGATCATGGTGGCCGTGTTCTCCATCCTGGCCACGCTGCCGATCGTGGACACCAAGACGCTCGGCATCGGCCTGGCGGCCGCGGTGCTGATCGACGCCACCGTGGTCCGCGGCGTGCTGCTGCCGGCCGCCATGTCACTGCTCGGCGAGCGCTGCTGGTACCTGCCCCGCTGGCTGCGCTGGCTGCCTAAGGGCTCGACGGCAGACAGCCGCGGCTGACCGCCCCGCGGGCGGCCCGGGCCGGGCGACGTAGCATCAAATCACCCGGCCCGGGAGGGATCTCATGACCGTGACCGCGGTCGCGCTGGCTGACTGGGCGCACGGCCTGCAGCCGGAGCCTGCCGACCTGGAACTGGCCGAACGGTCGCTGCTCGACACGCTGGCCGTGATGCTGGCCGCCCGCGATCACCCGGTCACCCGGCTGGCCGGGAGCCTGCCCGAGGGCGGCCGCTGGGCCGTCGCCGGCCACGTCCTGGACTTCGACGACCTGCACCTGGAGTCGACGGCGCACATCAGCACGGTGTGCGTGCCCGCGGTGCTCGCGGCGGGCGGCGACGCGCGGGCCTACCTGGCCGCGGCGGGCGTAATGGCCCGGCTCGGCGCGGCCCTGGGCTGGCGGCACTACGCAGCGGGCTGGCACGCCACCTGCACCGCGGGCGCGCCGGCCGCGGCGGCCGGGGCCGCCGTGGCGCTCGGCCTGCGGGCCGACCGGATCGCGACCGCGATCGCGCTGGCCATCCCGGCCGCGGGCGGCGTGCAGCGCGCCTTCGGCACCGATGCCAAGTCGCTGCAGGTCGGCTTCGCGGTCGACGCGGGCATCAGGGCGGCGGCGCTCGCCGCGGCGGGCGCGCAGGCGGACCCGGCCGCGCTAGACGAGTGGCTGGGCCTGGTCGGCGGCGACCCTGCGGCCGTCGACCTGACCGGGCCCGCCGTGCCGGGCGGGCTGGCCATCAAGATCTACCCGTGCTGCTATGCGCTGCAGCGGCCGATCAGCGCGCTGGCCGAGCTGGCCGCGGCCGGCCTGGACCCGGCCGACGTGCGCCGCATCGTGCTGCGTACTCCCGAGTCGGCGGTTACGCCACTGATCCACCACCGGCCAGACACCGGGCTAGCTGGCAAGTTCAGCCTGGAGTACGCCGCGGCGGCGGCGCTGCTGGACGGGTACCCGGGGCTCGCCAGCTTCACCGATTCAGGCGTCCGCCGCGAGTCCGCCCGGCGGCTGGCCGCGCTCGTCGAGGTCAAGCTCGACCCGGGTGGCGGCGGGCTGCTCGACGGCGAGCTGGCCGCGGAGGTGCACACTGCGGCCGGTCAGGTCGCGCGGGCCAGCCTGCGGTTCCCGCCCGGCTCCCCGGCCCGGCCGCCGACGCCGGACCAGCTGAGCCAGAAGGTGGCCGGCTGCCTGGACGGTCTGGACGTCGACCCGGCCGCGCTGACCTGGCCGACCGCCGCCGGCCTGTTGCGGGAGCAGGAAGCACGATCAAGGGAGCGGGAAAGCCAGGTCGCGACGTGACCGCGGCGCGGGCCGCCGGCGGCCAGGACGGGCCGCAGGCGCCGTCGGCCCTCCCGCTGGCGGAGGTCACCGTGGTCGCGCTGGAGCAGGCGGTGGCCGCGCCATTCGCCACCCGCCAGCTCGCCGACCTGGGCGCCAGGGTGATCAAGGTCGAGCGGCCCGGCGGCGATTTCGCCCGCGGCTACGACCGCAGCGTGCTCGGCCAGTCCAGCTACTTCGTCTGGCTGAACCGGGGCAAGGAGAGCATCGAGCTCGACCTCAAGGCCGATGGCGGCCAGGCGGTGCTCGCCGCGCTGCTGGCCCGCGCCGACGTCTTCGTGCACAACCTTGCCCCCGGAGCCGCCGGCCGGCTCGGCCTGGCCGCCGATGGCCTGCGCGCCCGGCATCCGCGGCTGATCACCTGCGCGATCTCCGGCTACGGCACTGAGGGTCCCTACCGCCGCAAGAAGGCCTACGACCTGCTCGTCCAGTGCGAGGCCGGGCTGCTGTCGGTCACCGGCACGCCGGACGAGCCGGCCAAGGCCGGCATCTCGGTCGCGGACATCGCCGCCGGAATGTACGCCTACAGCGGCCTGCTCACCGCGCTGTACGAGCGGGAGCGGACCGGCCGCGGCACGAGCCTGGACGTGGCCATGCTGGACGCGCTCGGCGAGTGGATGAGCCAGCCGTTCTACTACACCGTCTACGGCGGTGAGCCGGCCCGCCGGACCGGCGCGCGGCACGCCTCGATCTCCCCGTACGGCCCGTACGCGGCCGCCGATGGCAGCCAGGTCTTCATCGGCCTGCAGAACGACCGCGAGTGGGCGGCCTTCTGCGAGAAGCTGCTGGGCCGGCCCGAGCTGGCCAGCGACCCGCGGTTTCGCAGCAACCCGGACCGGCTGGCGCACGACGCCGAGCTGACCGAGATCATCAACGGCGCGCTGCGAGCGGTCCCGGCCGGCCGGCTGACCAGCCTGCTGGACGAGGCCGGCATCGCCACCGCCAGGCTCAGGACGCCCGCCGAGTTCGCCGCGCATCCCCAGCTCGCCGCCAGGGACCGGTGGCGCGAGGTGCAAACCCCGGGCGGCCCGGTGCGGGCGCTGCTGCCGCCGGTCACCATGGCGGGCCGCGAGGCCGCGATGGGCGACGTCCCCGCGGCCGGCCAGCACACCGCGGCGATCCTGGCTGAGCTCGGGCTAACCGGCGGAACGACCGACGGCCCGTGATCCATTCCGCCTCGGATAGCATGAACGGTCGCGGCGCCCGCCGGGAAGCGGCGTACAAAATGGCTCCTGGGGCGCTAGGTGGCTCCAGATGGCTCCAGTGGCGCGAGTAGGCGAATGAGGTGACCGGTGTACCGAGCGGGCCGTGACCGGCTGACGTCCGAGGGCACTGAAGTCACCGCTGACGCTGGGACCGCCGCAGACACCGAGACCATCGCTAATGCCGGGGTTGCGCCGGGCCGGGCGGCGCATCCGGTCCGCACGCACCTGGCCGTCCTGATCGGCTTCATCGCCGCCGGGGTCGCGGTGAGCTGGCCGCGGGCCAGCTACCTGTTCACCGGCAAGCTGCCCGCGTTCCGGCGGGACATCGGGGCCTACGTCTGGGACTTCTGGTGGATAGCCCGGCAGGTCGAGCACCTGTCCAACCCGTGGTTCACCCGCTACCTGGCCGCGCCGGTCGGCTCGGATCTGGGGTATCACGCTCTGATGCCGCTGCCCGGCCTCGTGCTGACGCCGGTCACGCTGGCCTTCGGCCCGTCGGCGTCCTTCAACCTGCTCTCGGCGCTGATGCCGGGCCTGCTGTGCTACGCGATGTACCGGGCCGCACGGCTGTGGGTACCCTCGCAGACCGGCGCGATCGCGGCGGGCGCCTTCTTCGGCCTGTCGTCCATGCTCGTTTACCAGAGTTGGTACCTGATCAACCTGGCGGTCGGGCCGGTGTTCATCCCGATCGCGCTGGAGGCGGCGATCCGGTTGCGGCGACGGCCGGCCCGGCGCCAGGCGGTGATCCTCGGCGTGATCGTGGCCGCGGCGCTGCTGACCGACCAGGAGTCCACCATCCTGGTGATGATCGTGCTCGCGCTGACCCTGGTGCCCTGGCTGGCCGCCCATCCCGCCTGGGCGAAGATCCGGCTCACGGTGCTGGCCGGCCTGGTCGCCGTGGTGGCGGCGAGCCCGCAGATCGTCGCCATGGTCCAGCAGGCGAAGTCCGGCGGCGCGACATCGCCGCCGGGTCCGCTGGCAGTGGACTACGCCCAGTCCGGGCTCAGGTTTCCCGGCATGTTCGCGCCCTCGCCGCGGGTGTCCCTGTTCGGCCTGCACTCCCTCGCGCAGTTGTACTACGAGCACGAGACCATCGATACGATCCCGACCTTCGGCGTGGTACTGACCGTGCTCGCCCTCGCCGGGCTGGTGCTGTCCTGGCGGCGGCGGCACGCCCGGCTGCTCGCGCTGCTCTGGCTGGGCTGCGCGGTGCTGGCCCTCGGATCCGTGCTGCACGTCGGCAGCCGCTCGTTCATCCCGGTCGCCTTCGTCGACCACGGCGTGCGCATCTCCGCGGTGCTGCCGTTCACCTGGCTCGTCAAGCTGCCCGGGGTGTCAGGCTTCCGCGAGGCTGACCGGCTCACCCTGCTGGGCATCGTGCCCGCGGCCCTGCTGGCCGGCAGCGCAGTGGACTGGCTGCGTCAGCACATGAGGTTCATGCTGATCCCGGTGCTCGTGCTCGGCGTGCTCGAGGCGGGCTGGTCGGGGACGCCCGACATCGGCACCATGCCTACCGCCATGCCCGCCGTGGATCGGCCGATCGCCGCCGACCACTCCGGGTCGATCGTCGTTGACGTCCCGTTCGGGATCAAGGGCGGCGTCCCGATGCGCGGGAGCGGCGCGTCGTTCGACTCCGAGGCGGAGATACTCGGGACCGCGGACGGGCACCCGCGCGCGGTCGGCTTCCTGGCCCGGGTACCCGACTCGACGCTAACCGGGATCCAGCACAAAGCGTTCTACGCCGGCCTGCTGAATGCCCAGGACAACAATCCCATCTCGCAGGCTCAGCTGAATGCGGCCCGGCGGAACGCCCGTCAGATGGGTATCGGGTGGATTGTCGTGTGGCAGAGCACCCCGCTAGTGCTGTATTACCTTCAGCACACGGGCTTCCGGTTCGATTATCACGCGGATGGCGTGCTGGTGTACCGGCCTGCCTGACCTGCTGCATTACCTGGTCATGCTATTCTCATGACCAAATCATGCCGTATCCGTAACCCGAATAACGCCGGTTACACGGCATGATTACGTGTTATGCACGGGGGAAACAGTCATGGCTTCAGAAAGCGCTTGTCCTTTTCGGTGAATTTTACCAAGAACGGGCAAACGGGAATTCAAGGAATAGTATCGAATCCCGTATTCGTGCACCTGGCTGTGCTGGTCGGCTACATCGGCGCGGGGATCGCCACCGCGTGGCCGCGGGCCAGCTACCTGCTGCACCACCGGCTGCCGGCTTCGCGGGATTCCGCGTCCTACGTCTGGGGCTTGTGGTGGATGGCCCGATCCGTGCGGCACCTGTCCAACCCCTGGGTGACCCACTACCTCGCCGCGCCGGTCGGCGCGGACCTCGGCTATCACGCCCTGATGCCGCTCGAGGGCGTGCTGATGATGCCGGTCACGATGGCGTTCGGCCCGTCGGCCTCTTACAACCTGCTCTCCACGCTGGTGCCGGGCCTGCTGTGCTACGCGATGTACCGGGTCGCCAGGCTCTGGCTGCCCTCGCAGACCGGCGCGATCGCCGCCGGCGCGTTCTTCGGCCTGTCCTCGATGCTGGTCTGGCGGTCCTGGTACCACCTGAACCTCGCCATGGGCATCTTGTTCATCCCGATCGCCCTGGAGGCGGCGATCCGGCTGCGGCAACGGCCGACCTGGGGCCGGGCGGTGATCCTCGGCGCGGTGCTGGGCGCGGCGCTGCTGACCGACCAGGAGTCGGCCATCCTGGTCGTGCTGGCCACGGTCGCGGCGCTGCTGCCGTACCTGTTCTTCGGTTCCCCGCTGGCCCGGCTCTCCCGGCCAGCCGCGAGCCCCGTGCCGGTCCTGAGCACGGCACGAGCCGAAGCCATGGCGGCCGAGAGTGTCGCTCAAACCGCCGGGAGCACGGCGGCGGACGGCGGCACGCAGACCGGCGGTCCGATACGGGGTCTCACGCTCCCCGGCGCGGCGGAGCCGGGCGGGGATGGCGAGCCGGACGGCGCGGCCGGGCCCGTCCGGCTCGCTCCGCCGTCCAGGCCGGCGCGGGCCGGGACGACGGCTTGGGGCCTCACGCGGTCGGCCGCCGGCCGGGTCTGGCCGCTCGCGCTGGCCGGCTTGGTGGCCGCGCTGGTGGCCAGCCCGCAGATCCTGGCCATGGTGCTGCAGACCCGGGCCGGGGGCGCGGCGTCACCGCCCGGTCAGCTCGCCGTCGACTATGAGGAATCCGGCGTCGTGTTCCCCCGGATGTTCGGCATCTCGCCGAGGATCAACGACTTCGGGCTGCGCTGGGCCGACCACCTCACCTATAGCGGGCCGATCCACGACGGAGTGCCCACCTTCGGCCTGCTGGTGTCGGTGCTCGCGCTGGCCGGGCTGGCCCTGTGCTGGCGGCGGCGCAGCGCGTGGCTGCTGATGGCGCTCTGGCTCGGCTGCTGCGTGCTGGCCCTCGGCTCGTCCTTCAAGGTCGGTGGTCACACCTACATCCCGGACATGCACCGGTGGGCCGGCGTGCCGATATCGGGGGTCATGCCGTACGCCTGGTTCGTCAGGCTGCCGGGCCTGCAGGGCTTCCGCGAGGCGGCCAGGATCACCATGCTGGGCATGGCGCCCGCCGCGTTGCTGGCCGGCGCCGCGGTGAACTGGCTGCGCTATCACGCGGCACCCGCCCTGGTCGTGGTGCTGGCGCTCGCGATACTCGAGGCGGGCTGGAACGGCAACCCCGGCGTCGGCACGATGCCCACCGCGATGCCCGCGCTGGACCGCCCGATCGCCGCCGACCACTCAGACTCGATCGTGCTGGACGTCCCGTTCGGCGTCAGGGGCGGGGTGCCGCTGCCGGGCGAGGGCGCCGAGTTCGCTCCCGAGGCGCAGAATCTCGCGACCGCGGACGGCCACCCGCGCTCGGTGGGGTTCCTGTCCAGGACGCCGGAGCCGACGCTGGCCGCCATTAGGCGAGAGCCGTTCTACGCCGGGCTGCTGGCGGCACAGGAGTCGCCCGGGACGCTGTCCCGGCTGCTCAGGGCGGCCGGGCACGGGCAGCACGCGGCCCTGGCCGAGCTCGCCGCCGACCGGCAGAACGCCCAGCGGATGGATATCGGCTGGGCCCTGGTCTGGCACCGGACGCCGACGATCCTGCGCTACCTGAAGGACACCGGCTTCGTCTTCGACTACAAGGCCCACCACGTGCTGGTGTACCGGTTCCGACCCGGCGGTGCGGATGCGGCGGTCAGGACCGTATCAGCCGCTCGCGGCCGTCCGCCCGCCGCTGGCGAACGTACCCGATGATGACGGTGACCCCCAGGACGCCGGCCGGCGGCAGGGTGACGATGGCGGGCAGCTGGTAGCGCCAGGAGAACTCGGTGGCGTCCGAGGCGAGAACGACCAGCAGCGCCACGGCGAGCAGCAGGCCGCACGCCCGCGCGGCGCCCCGGGCCGCCGGGCTCGTCGCGGCGCGACGGCGGAGCAGGAACGCCGAGCCGGTGACCGCCGCCAGCAGCAGGCCGAGCAGCAGCGGTCCCGGCGTGTAGCCGCCGTCCAGCTGGTAGCCGCGCAGGAACCTCGCGGCCGACGCGTCGACCACCGGACCGCCGCCGATGTCCCGGCTGGTGCCCAGCACCACCACCCGGCGGCCCGAAGCGGAGTATTCCCCGATCGCCAGCACGCCGCCGCGGACAGCCACGTACGGCGGGAACAGCGGATAGACGGTGTGGAACTGCCAGCGGGAGATCGGCGTGTCACCCGGGCTGGTTACCCGCTGCACCGCGAACACCTTGATGGCATCCCTCGCCACCGACCCGGCCACCCGCAGCGGCTGCTGCTGCAGAACGCCGCGGTTGAAGGACGACACCAGCCTGGTCGCCGTGTGCGAGGGCAGCTTGCGGTAGTAGGGCCGCAGCGGGGAGTCGCTGGCGTGCTCGAGACCGTCGATGCCGAGCCTGGCCGCCAGCGCGCGCGACGGGCAGAGCGCCCGCTCGTCGGCGGGCAGCTTCAGCGTCCGGCAGTCCGCCGCGCTGGCCAGCCGCCCGTAGAACGTCGTGATCCCGGCGTTGGCCAGGCTGAACCGCCCGGCGACGGCGTAGGCGGCCGTGTCGTAGGCCAGGATCGGCACGGCGAACGCGAGGCAGATCGCCGCGCCGTGCCCCAGCCTGCGCCGCCAGCCGTCGGTCACGATCGCCGCGTAGACCACGGCCGGCAGGATGAAGATCTCGCCGACCTGGGCCACGGTCGCGGTGGCACCGAGCAGCAGCCCGGCCAGCGCCACCTGCCACAAGGCCGGCATGGGCCGCCACAGCAGCACCAGCAGCCCGGCCACCATCAGCGCCTCGAACAGCACGTCCGGCATGACCGTCTGCTCCATCTGCAGCTGGTAGCCGTCCAGCAGGACCGGAGCGGCGGCCAGCGCGGCCAGCCAGCGCGTGCTCGGCGCGCCGCGCGACGCGCCGCGGCGCACTACCAGCGCGTAGAGCGCCACGGCCATCGCCAGCCCGAGCAGGTGCTGCAGCGCGGCGACCGTGTCCAGGTTCGCCACGGCGAGCACGGGCCGCAGCAGCGCCCGGTAGCCGACCGGGTCGTTGCCGCCGGCCCGGTACAGGTACTTGTAGGAGTCGATGTACAGCAGCGCGGGCCGGTACGCGAGCTGCGTCGCGATCCGCAGCGCCAGCCCGGCGGCGAGCAGTACGGCCAGCAGCCAGTGACGGCGCAGCCGGGCGGCGGCCGCACGCGGCATGATCACCCGGCCAGAGAGACCGACCGGACCGCGGCCGTGTTCACGGGTATTGGGCTCACGGGCTCTGGGCTCGCAGATATCGGCACGCTCACCGCCGGGACCGGCCCCGGCGGCGGCGTCCCCTAGCGCGCTCGCCTTATCCCGCTGACGCGTGGTTCTTTCCCTGCGGCTCACGATGCTCCGTGCTCTCCCCGGCGGCCTGCGGCTGCGGCTCGGCGGGCTCGGGCAGGCCGCCGGCCGCCACGGGACGGCCGTCAGCCGGTTCGGCCGACTCGGCCGACTCGGCCGGTTCGGGCGCCACCTCGGAACTGTCGTCGGCGGACCCGTTCACCGTCGCGGAGGTGCCATCGACCGGCTCGCCCGCGGCGGGGGAATGTCCGTCCGCGGACCCGGCCGACCCGGCTGCGATCACGGCCGGACCGTCCGCCACCGCAGGCGTGCCGCCCCGGCGGTAGCTCTTGAGGTAGCCGATCAGGGCGGTGATGCCCAGCACCCCGGCCGGCGGCAGGGTGATCAGGGCGGGCAGCTGGTAGCGCCAGGAGAACTCGAACGTGTCGGACAGCAGCAGCACCACGACCCCGGTGGCGAGCACGAAGCAACAGGCTGTGGCGGCGGTCCGGTCCACCGGGCCCGCCTTCTTGCGGCGGCGTACCAGCAGGCTGGCCGACCCGGCCAGTCCGGCCAGCAACGCGATGAGCAGCGCCGGTCCCGGCGTGTACCCGCCGTCGAGCTGGTAGGCGCGCAGGAACTTCGCCAGCGGCTTGACGACCTGGGGGTGACCGCCGCTGGCGTGCTGCCAGTTCGGCGGAAAGATCGTGCTGCCCGCCTTGGTGAACTGGCCGAACCGCATCTGGCCGGCGCTGTCGACGAACTCATACGGGTAGAACTGCGGGAACTTCGCCTGGAACTGCCAGCGCGAGATCAGCGTGTCACCCGGGCTGGTGATCCGGTGCACCTCGAACAGCTTGACCGCATCGTGCAGGATCGACCCGGTCACCCGCAGCGGCTGCTGTTCCGCGACGCGCTTGCTGAAGTCGGTAGCCACGTCCCGCCGCACCATCCCGACCGGGGCGGCGAAGTTCTTGATCGGGGACGTCGCGGCGTGATCGAGACCGTCCGGGCCAAGGCTGAGCGCGAGCTGCCGCGACGGGCACAGCGGCCGCTCGTACGACGGCAGCGTCAGCGTCTGGCAGTCCGCCGCGTACGCCATCCGCCCGTATATCGTGCTCGCTGCGAACGGAGCGAGCGAGAAGTGATGGAGCACCACGAGGTTGCGGTAGGAGACGAGCAGGATGGGCGCGGCGAACGCCAGGCAGATCAGCGCGGCCTGCACCAGCCTGCGCCGCCAGCCGGACGCCACGATCAGCGCGTAGAGCACGGCCGGCAGGATGAGGATCTCTCCCGGCTCCCACATTGGCGCGGACGAGCCGAGCAGCAGCCCGGCCAGCACGATGTGCCCCAGCGTCGGCTTCGCCCGCCACAGCAGCACCAGCAGCCCGGCCACCATCAGCGCCTCGAACAGCACATCCGGCATGACCGTCTGCTCCAACTCCAGCTGGTAACCGTCCAGCAGGACCGGAGCGGCGGCCAGCGCCGCCAGCCACCGCGGCGCTCCGCGCCGCAGCACCAGCACGTACAGCGCCACGGCCATCCCCAGCCCGAGCAGGTGCTGTACCACAGCGACCATGTCCAGGTTCGCTATCGCGAGGAAGGACTTGAGCACGAGCTGGTAGCCGGGCGGGTCGTTGCCCGCATACGCGCCGAACAGGTACTTGATCGAGTCGATGTAGAAGATCACCGGCCGGTAGGCGATCTGGGTCAGGATCCGCAGCACCAGCCCGGCCACGAGCAGCAGGGTCAGCAGCCAGTGATGGCGCAGCGCGGTCACCCAGCGGGACGTCTGCGGGCCGGAGGTGGCCACTGGTCCCGCTTCCGTCCTAGGCATTCGCATGAAGTCATCCAGACAAGGTGGGCGGGCTATGTCGCGGTTAGGCGGCTATCGCGCCGGCTGCTGTCTCCCGGGGCTCCGCGACCGTTACAGCGCCGTACACGTTCTGGCAGGGTCGACATCCCGGTGCTTGGTCGGCTGGGCCCGCGCGGCCCATGGGATCAACCCACGGCAAGCCTACCCGAGCCTCGATCAGCGATCTCCGTTTCAAGCCACTGCCCTCTCGCGGGCGGATTGTGCTAACTCACGTGGTTACGGCACGGTCGTGCCGGGTCGTTGCGGGCCTGACCATCCTGCCACGGGCGGCGAGTGCCTGCTGCGCGCAGCAGGCCGACGGCCTATTTCTTAACGCCGCCCAGACACCGCAGGGACTGGGCCGGCACTGGTCAGCGGTCCACCGCCGCACAGGGCAGGCGGGTCGCCAGGATCGGCAGCCAGACCCTGCTGTCCTGCGGCCGGTCGCGGCAGCTGGCCTGGGCGGTGCTGACGGCCCGCCGCCACAGCGGGCTGGTGGCGCGCAGGTTGGCGGCACGATAGTCGCTGATCCACCCGGCAGACAGGACCGCGAACAGCACCAGGACGGCCAGCACCCGGCGGGTGTCCCAGCCGCGGGCGCCATCCCGGCGCAGGAATGCGTCCACCGCGATAACGGCGAGCGAATCGATCAGCAGGACCGGGATCATCGCGTAACGGGTCCCTGGTATCCACAGCGGGGTCACCGCGGCCGGATTGAGCACCTGGGGGCGCAGCATGGCCGGGATGATGCAGAGCACCAGGCCGTAGCCCAGGGTGGTCACGACCATGATGCGCACCCGGGAGCTGCCCCGCAGGTACGCCCACTCGGCCAGCAGCACGACGACCGCCGCGGCCAGCGCGACCATGCCAAGGTGCCCCAGCCTGTCCTCAAGTCGCTCGGCGAGATGCCAGCCGGCCACCGAGGCCAGCAGCACGTGCTGCGCGTAGAAGTCCGACGCGGCTGCCAGGTGGCTGCCCTTGGCCGGATCCGGCGACGGCGGCAGCGGCGGCGCCCCCAGCATCACCGGCAGCTGCAGCAAGACGCCCGCGGCCAGGCCCAGCGTCACCGCGTGCTCCCTGACCCGCGGCAGCGCGATCAGCCGCGCGAGCACTATCGGGGCGAAGAACACCACGAGAACCTGCGAGCTCACCGCGACCAGGCCGACCAGCGCGGCCACGGTCATGCCGAGCCAGCCGCGCGGGCGCCAGAACAGCACCCAGAACACCGCGAACATCAGGTACCAGAGCGAGTCGACCCCGCTGTTGGCCAGCTCGATGAGCGCCTGCGGCAGCAGCAGGACGCCCGCGGCCAGCAGCACCCGCAGCACCGCGGAATGCACGTGACCCCGGCTGGCGTGAAAGACGAGCGCCGCGCAGCCGGACGCGATCAGCGCGCCGCTGACCGCGAAGCAGACCGCAGCGTCGGCGAACGGGAGCGCGGCGGCCACCTCGGCGATGAGCCGGGGCACCAGCTCCAGGTAGCCGGCGTACGGCTGCCAGATGCTGGACCACGGATGAAGCACCGCCGCGGGCAGGAAGATCGTCCGGTCCTCGGCCCACATCGTGTCCCAGGCCGGATGCCCGGACTGGCGCAGCAGCAAGACCACCGCGCCGGCCACGATCGCCAGCGCGTAGCCGACCGGCACGGCGGCCGCGGGGAGCCGGGGGCCGGCCTGCTGCGGCGCCTCGGGGAACAGCCCGGCCAGGATCTCGCCGGCCCGGCCGAGCAGCGGGCCCCGGCCGTCTGTCGCGCCTTCGGCCGGCACCGGGTCCGGCGGCGCCGGATCCGCCGACGGCACCTCCGTCAGCGAATCACTAGCTGTCAGCTCATCCACCGGTTCATTGTGGCGGCTGCGGCGGTGCACGGACCGCAACTTTGCGTCCTTATGAGGCTGTGAACTCGGCGGCGACAAGCTCGGCGACCTGAGCAGCGTTCAGCGCGGCGCCCTTGCGCAGGTTGTCGCCGCAGACGAACAGATCCAGCGCGCACGGATTGTCCAGCGTGCGCCGGATCCGGCCGACCCAGGTCGGGTCGGTCCCGACCACGTCCGCCGGGGTCGGGAACTCCCCCCGCTCCGGATGATCGGCCAGCACGACGCCGGGGGCCTCGCTCAGCACCCGCCGTGC
Source organism: Streptosporangiaceae bacterium (assembly GCA_036502085.1). GTDB lineage: Bacteria > Actinomycetota > Actinomycetes > Streptosporangiales > Streptosporangiaceae > PALSA-505. Next base: position 4,526 of record DASXZD010000083.1, on the reverse strand, counting down.
CTCGGCGCAGCTGACCTCGCGGCTGAACACGGCGTGCACCGCGGCGGAGTGCCCGGTCACCACCGGTACCCGCACGCAGGTCGCGGTCACCCGCAGATCCGGCAGGCCCAGGATCTTGCGCGACTCACTGCGGATCTTGAGTTCCTCCGAGGACCAGCCGTCCTCACGCGCCGAGCCCGCCCAGGGCACCACGTTGAGGGCCAGCGGGGCGGGGAACGGACCGAGGTCGCCCACCGCCGAGCGCAGGTCCCCGGCCCGCTGGCCCAGCGTCCGCGTGCCGGCCAGCTTGTCCAGCTGGGTGTAGAGCGTGTCGATGCCGGCCTGGCCGGCGCCCGACGCGGCCTGGTACGAGGCGACCACCATCTCGGTCAGCCCGAAGGTGCGGTGCAGCGCGGCCATCGCGACGATCAGCGACAGCGTGGTGCAGTTGGGCGCCGAGATGATCCCCTTCGGCCTGCGCGCCGCCTGCTCGGGATTGATCTCCGGCACGACCAGCGGCACGTCGGGATCCATCCGGAACGCCCCGGACTTGTCGATGACCACAGTGCCCCGGGCGACGGCGATGGGCGCCCAGGCCGCGGACACGTCGTCAGGCACGTCGAACATGGCCAGGTCGACGCCGTCGAACACGTCCTCGGCCAGCGCCACGACCTCCGTCTCCCGGCCGCGCACGCGCAGCGTCCGCCCGGCCGAGCGAGGCGAGGCGACCAGCCGGATCTCGCCCCAGATGTCGGACCTGGTGGTGAGCAGGTCGAGCATCACGGTGCCGACGGCGCCGGTCGCGCCGACCACGGCCAGGGTCGGCTTGCGGGCAGCTGGCGGCCGACTGCCTCGCGGTCGGCCTGCCTGAGTGCCGGTCATCGCCCGCTCCCGCCGTAGACGACCGCCTCGACCTCGTCGCTGCCCAGGTCGAAGGCCCGGTGCGTCGCGTTCACGGCCACGTCCACGTCGCCTTCCTCGACCACGACCGAGATCCGGATCTCGGAGGTGGAGATCATCTCGATGTTCACGCCGGCCGCGGCGAGCGCGCCGAAGAACGTCGCGCTCACCCCGGGGTGGGACCGCATCCCGGCGCCGACCAGGGAGACCTTGCCGATCTTGTCCTCGTACAGCAGCGACTCGAAGCCGACCTCCGCCTGCAGCCCGCGCAGCGATGTCATCGCCGCAGGCCCGTCCGTGCCCGGCAGCGTGAAGGAGATGTCGGTGCGGCCGGTGGCCGCGGCCGAGACGTTCTGCACGATCATGTCGATGTTGATGCCGGCGTCCGCGATCGCGCCGAAGATCCTGGCCGCCTCGCCGACCTTGTCCGGCACGCCGACGACCGTGATCTTCGCCTCGCTCCGGTCATGCGCGACGCCGGAAATGATCGCCTGCTCCATCTCGTCTCCCTCTGTCCCTTCGGCTCCGCTTGGTCGAACGACCCAGGTGCCCTCGCGGTTGCTGAACGAGGACCGCACGTGAATCGGGATGCCGTACCGCCGGGCGTACTCCACGCACCGCAGGTTCAGCACCTTGGCCCCGCAGGCGGCCATCTCCAGCATCTCCTCGTAGCTGATCCGCGGGATGTGCCGCGCGTCGGTCACGATCCGCGGATCGGCGGTGAAGATCCCGTCCACGTCGGTGTATATCTCGCAGACATCGGCGCCCAAGGCCGCGGCCAGGGCCACGGCCGTGGTGTCGGAGCCGCCGCGGCCCAGCGTGGTGATGTCCTTGGTGTTCTGCGAAACCCCCTGGAACCCGGCCACGATCGGGATCGCCCCGTCGTCCAGGGCGCCGGCGATCCGGCCCGGGGTGACATCGATGATCCGCGCCCGGCCGTGCACCGAGTCGGTGATCACGCCGGCCTGCGAGCCGGTGAACGACCGTCCCTGCAGCCCGAGGTCGGCGATGGCCATCGCCAGCAGCGCCATCGAGATGCGCTCGCCCGAGGTGAGCAGCATGTCAAGCTCACGGCCCGGCGGCAGCGGGCTCACCTGGTTGGCCAGGTCGATCAGCTCGTCGGTGCCGTCGCCCATCGCGGATACCACGACGACGACGGAGTGCCCGGCCTTTCTCGTGGCCACGATCCGCTGTGCCACCCGTTTGATGCCGTCGGCGTCGGCGACCGAGGATCCACCATACTTCTGCACGAAAAGGGACACGGGGGCGTCGCTCCTCCCGGTCTGGCTGATTCGGCGACGCCCCGAGTTTACCGAGCCGGCCCGAGCGGCCCGCTCCCCTTTACTTCTGAGGCGCTATTCGGCGACATCCAGGCGCGCGTGCGCGACGACGGCGTGCAGGGCGCGCAGCGCGGCGCCGCCGTGCGTGCCCCAGTGGTTGAAGTAGGAGTACTGCCACCACCAGACGGCCTCGAGCGACCGGCCTGCCTCGTAGTGCTTGAGCCCGTGCACCAGGTCCGCGGCCACGGCGGCCAGGTCGTCCGACAGCCGGAACGGCGTCGCCTTGGTGTCCGCGTACGGATCGAACAGCTCGCCGTACTCGTCGACCAGCCGCAGCCCGCGGGCCAGCCCGCTGCGCAGCGCGTCGAGATCCGGGTCCGCACCCACCTCGGGCTCCCAGTTGCCCGGCAGGATGACGTCCTTGCTCGCTCCTAGCTGCGCCCCGGCCAGCAGGACCTGGGACACCTCGAGCAGCAGCAGCGGCACGGTCTCCTCGCCGCCCTCGCCGCCGGCCACCGCCGCGATGCCGTCAAGAAAGTCCCTGACGTTCACGGCTATCCGATGGGCCAGCGGGTTCCAGCCCTCAACCTCCACCGCCGCCGATCCCCCCTCCGGATCAGGCACCGTGTCAGACATCCAGCAGCCTCCGTCCCTCGAAAGCGCGGCCCAGCGTGACCTCGTCCGCGTACTCCAGATCCCCGCCGACCGGCAGCCCGCTGGCCGGCCTGGTCACCCGCAGGCCCATCGGCTTGACCAGCCTGGCCAGGTAGGTAGCGGTCGCCTCGCCCTCCAGGTTCGGGTCGGTGGCCAGGATCAGCTCGGTCACCGCGCCGTCGGCCAGCCGGGTCATCAGCTCCTTGATCCGGAGATCTTCCGGACCTACCCCATCGATCGGGCTGATCGCGCCGCCGAGCACATGGTAGCGGCCCCGGTACTCGCGCATTTTCTCCACGGCGGCGACGTCCTTGGGCTCCTCGACCACGCAGATGACCGACAGGTCGCGGCGCGGATCCCGGCAGATCCGGCACTCGTCTTCTTCCGCGACATTGCCGCAGGTCCGGCAGAACCGGACCCGCACGGTGACCTCGACCAGCGTGGCGGCGAGGCGGCGCACGTCCTCGGGATCGGCGGCCAGCAGGTGAAAAGCGATCCGCTGTGCCCCCTTCGGGCCCACTCCCGGCAGCCGGCCAAGCTCGTCGATCAGATCCTGGACGACTCCTTCGTACACGTCAGCCCCCTCCGGCCTCCGGCCTCGGTTACTCCGGCTTAGGCGCCCGGCAGGCCCATGCCACCGAGCCCGCCAAGTCCGCCGGCCAGCGGTCCCATCTTCTGCTGCTGCAGGTCGCCGGCCGCCCGGTAGGCGTCGCGCACCGCGGCGAGCACCAGGTCGGCGATGGTCTGCGCGCTCTCGGCCGGGTCGTCGGCGTCGATCGCCCCCGGCGCGATACTGAGATCCACCAGCTCGCCCTGACCGTTGACCTTGGCGGTCACCAGGCCGCCGCCGGCCGAGCCTGACACCTCGGTCTCAGCGAGCTCGGCCTGCGCGCTCATCAGCTGCTCCTGCATCTGCTGAGCCGCGGCGAGCAGCTGCTGCATGTCCAACTGGCCACCTGGATCCACAGTGCCCCCACTCGAGCTAGCCGGCGCGGCCGCCGGCCGGCCGGCGCACATTCACATCCGCGGCGTCCGGCAGGTACGGTCGCTTGTCAGATGAGAGCCTACGGCCTCGGCACGACCTGGCCGCTCCACCCCCGTCTGAGCCGAACGCTCAGCCGTTGTCAATCTCGTCGATGATCTCTCCGCCGAGCTCGCGCTTGATCAGGTCCATGCCGGTGAGGCCGGGCTGATCCACTGAGGAGTCCGGGTCGGTCACGTCGAACGGGTCGCCGTCGTCACCCTGATGATGGCTGACCTGCGCGGGACCCGATGGGGCGGCCGGCGGCGGCTGGCTCATGGTGGCCGGCGCCGGCTGTTGCGGCGCAGCCGGGGTTGGAACCGTTCGGGATGAATCTCCGGATCCGGCCGCGGCGGAACCTGGGGCGGCGTTACCGCTGGAAGGACCGGCGGAATCGGCCGAGGTTACGGCTCTGATCTGCACCTTCAGGCCGAACGAGCCGGCCAGGACCCGCTTGAGGTCGGCGTCGCTGTCGCTGGTGGCGAAGCCGCGCATGTCGCCTTCGCGCGCGAAGCGGACGGTCAGGATGCCGTCGTCGAGCGAGAGGACGGTCGCGTTGCGCAGCAGCATCCAGGCGACGCGGCGGACCTGCTTCACCGCGTCGAGCACGAGTTCCCAGTCGCGGCGGAGCGAGTCGGCGTCGGCCGGGCCTTCGGTCCGGGGGGCCGCGGCCGGCGGGGCAGCGGCGGGCG
>DASXZD010000082.1:0-9226 GCA_036502085.1 Streptosporangiaceae bacterium | reverse complement strand
CGGGCTGTCGCTGTGGCCGGCCGAGTAGTACCCGGCCGCGCTGCACCGTCCCGGCGCGGCGCACGACACCGCGTTGACCTCGGCGCTCCCCGCGGTGTTGAGCACTGCGCTGCCGCGCACCTGCCCCGCCTTCCGCCAGGTGCCGCTGATCTCGGTGACGACGAAGGGCTGCAGGTGTCCGGCGTGATCGGTGTATCCGACCTCAGCATCGATCCGGTGTACTCCCGGAATACTGGAACGAAAGCCCGCTTGCCGCCCATGGCGCGACCTTGCTTGCCCGCGGAGCTCCTGTCGGAGCCTGCGCCTAGCCTGTGCGCATGCGGTCGCGTTCAGGGAGGAATCTCGATGACTGACGCCGACGATATACGCCGCCTTGCGCTGGCGCTGCCCGGCGTGGAGGAGATCGACAGCGACGGCTTCGACTTCCGGGTGGACGGCAAGGGGTTCGTCTGGTCCTACCCCGAGCGCAAGCCGGGCCAGCGGCGGCAGATCCGGACCGACATCGCGGTGCTGTTCGTCGGCGACGAGGCGGAGAAGCAGGCCCTGCTGCTCGGCGAGCCCGAGGTCTTCTTCACCACGCCCGGCTATGACGGCTGGCCGCTGGTCATGCTCCGGCTGGCGGAGGTGGACAGCGAGCGCCTGGCGGAACTCGTGACCGACGCTTGGCGGATGCGCGCCCCGGACGCGCTCGTCAGCGAGTCCGACGGGCCGAACGGAGAGCCCGCGTTCGCCGCCCGCCGTGAGCTCAGCCGCGCCCGGGCCGAGCTGGAGGCCGAGGGAGAGGCTTGATCGGTGACCCAGGCTCCCGCGCGTGAGCCTGGCGGCCGGGCGGCAGGCCGGCCCGGCACCGTAAGGAAGAAATCTCCTTCCTGCCGCATCCGTGCCCCCCGAGGCCGGCGCTGTCACGTTTCACCGGGTGCCGCGTGTCTGACATGCAGAACGTCTACGCCGACGAGAAGGACACCGCGATGGCTCGCATTTCCCTGGACCCGCCCAAGACGCTCGCCTACCGGATCGCCACCCGGTTCGCCCGCCGCAAGTACGGCATGATGCCCGATCCGGGCGCCGCCGTCGGGCACAACATGCAGGTGGCGCGCTCCTATGCGATCTTCGAGCTGCAGGTCGAGCGGTGGCATGCGCTCGACACCGGGCTGAAGGACCTGGCTCAGCTGGCCGCCGCGGCCAGGATCGGCTGCAGCTGGTGCATGGACTTCGGCTACTGGGAGGCGACGATGCAGCACGACGTCCCGCCGGAGAAGATCCGGGCCATCCCCGGCTGGCGGGACAGCGACGTCTTCACCGAGCTGGAGCGGCTGGTCCTTGACTACGCTGAAGCGATGACCGAGAGCCCGCCCAGCGTCACCGACGAGATGGTGGCCCGGCTCAGCGGGCACTTCAGCGAACCGCAACTGGTCGAGCTCACCGCGATCGTGGCGGTGGAGAACCTGCGCTCCCGGATGAACGCCGCGCTCGGCCTGACCGCGCAGGGCTTCAAGGACCGGTGCGAGCTGCGGCCGGCCTCAGGGGCGGCGGCCGGGCGTGTCCGCAACGCCTGACGCCGAGACGTTCGAGGCGCACCGTGACCTGATGTTCGCGGTGGCCTACCGGATGCTCGGCACGGTCGCCGACGCCGAAGACGCCGTCCAGGACGCCTGGCTGCGCTGGTCCGCGGCGCCGCGCGGCGAGGTGACCGAGCCCCGCGGCTACCTGGTCAAGGTCATCACCAACACCTCGCTGAACCGGCTGCGCGCCGTCCGCGCGCGCCGCGAGGCGTACGTCGGACCGTGGCTGCCTGAGCCGCTGCTCACCGATATGGGAACAGATATTTCCGAACGCGCAGAGCTAGCCGAGTCGGTCTCGATGGCCATGCTGGTGGTCCTGGAGTCGCTCACCCCCGAAGAGCGCGCGGTCTTCGTGCTCAGGGAAGTCTTCGGCTTCGGTTACGCCGAGATCGGCGCGGCGGTCGGCCGCACCGACGTCGCGGCCCGGCAGCTCGCGCATCGGGCCCGCGAGCACGTGCAAGCGCGCAGGCCGCGGTTCGAGGTGGACCCCGGCCGGCAGCGCGAGGTGACCGAGCGGTTCATGGCCGCTGCGACCGGCGGCGACATCCAGCAGCTGATGAGCGTGCTCGCGCCCGAAGTCACGCTCACCAGCGACGGCGGCGGCCAGGCCAAGGCGGCGCTGCGCCCGGTCACCGGGGCGAGCAAGGTGGCCAGGCTGATGGTCGCCATCTCCGGCCGGCCATACGGGGGCTTCGAGATCGATGAGATGACCATCGAGGAGGCGGAGATCAACGGCGGGCCGGGTGCGCTGATCACCGCGGGCGGCCGGGCGATCGTGGCCGTGACCTGGCTGGTTTCCGGCGACCTGGTGACCGCCATCCAGCTGATCACCAGCCCCGACAAGCTCGCCGCGATCTCGGCCCGCCGGACGCTGCCGATGTGACCCGCGGGAGGCCCCTAGCGCGGCCCCTCGCGCGGCCCCAGCAAGGCGGTCGATCCGCGCTTTGGTTCCCTCCGGTGGGGGTCGATCCGCGCTTTGGGTGCCTTCCTGCGGGGCCTCCGCGCGGCTCAAGCGGGGGCGTCGATCCGCGCTTTGACTCCCTCCGGTGGGGCAGCCGCCGCGGCGCCGCCGCCTACGCCCTCGACCCGGACAACGCCGCGCGGGCCCAGCGCATGCAGCCGGATGCCGGCCTGCACCGTGACCAGCCCGGTGGCCTGATCCGCGGAGAGCAGCCGCCCCATCGCCGACAGGTCGACCATGACCCCGTCGGTGCAGGCGATGTCGGTGAAGGAGTGCCCGGCCCCGACCGCCCGGACCTGCTGGCCGCGTGCGGCAGCCCCGGCCACGATTTTGGCCAGCTCATCCTCGCTGGCCGGCCGCTCGATGGCCGCGGGCGCGCACCGCTGGCTGCCCGCCCAGTTGGCCCAGACCTCGCTCATCATGACTCACTCTCCTGGCTCATCGGGCCTTCCTGGCTCATCGGGCGCTCATCGGTGCTCAGGCGTACAGGGCGTCGAAAGCCCGGCGTGCTGCTTGTGCACGACTATGCGCTTCACCTTGAGCGACGGGGGTCAGCTCGCCGGTCTCCACGGACAGGTCACGGTCCAGGATCGCGAACCGCTTGATCTGCCCCACCTGCGCGTAGCGGGCGTTGGCCCGGTCGAGCTCGGCCTGGATCATGCTGCGCACCTGCTCGTGGACGGCCAGCGCGGCCATGTCCGCGGGCAGGCCCAGCTGCGCCGCCCACGGCCCGATCTCCTCCTCGTCGAGCGTGATCAGCACGACGGGGTAGGGCCGCCGATCACCGTACATGATCGCCTGGGAGATGAAGCGGCACTGCTTCAGGTCGTTCTCCAGGTTCGCCGGCGTGAGATTCTTGCCGCCGGCCGTGATGATGATGTCCTTCTTCCCGCCGGTGATCTTCAGGAAGCCGTCGGCGTCGAGCTCGCCGAGATCGCCCGAACGCCGCCTGCCGCTTCGCGCTGACCGGCTCGCCGCGCTGCCGGCGCTGCCGGATCTCGACGCCGAGCTCGACCGCCCGGTCGAACTGGGCCTGCTGCTCCGCGCTGGCCACCGCCGCGAAGCCGCCGTGCGTCAGCACGCAGCCCTTGGGCCGGCCGGTGGTACCCCGAGGTGTTGCCCGCGACCCACTCGCGTTCCTCGGCCGAGCTGCTGGGATAGATCGTCACCAGCACGGCGCCCGCGCTCCAGATCGCCAGGCTGGCGATCGACCAGTCGGGCTGGGTGTCGGCCAGGACGCAGACCCGGTCGCCGGGCTGGATGCCCAGGGCGATCAGGCCGAGCGCGAGCTGCTCGACGTTCTGGGCGACCTGGGTGAAGCTGGTGTCCGTCCACTCGCCGCCGTGCTTGGACCGCAGCGCGGGACGGTCGCCGTAACGCCCGGCCGCATCGGTCGTGAGCCGTGCCATCGTCATGGGGGTTGTCGTGCTCATGGCGTGTCCCTCCCAGGTGTGTGATCAGCACCAGTTTCCCCCGGCCCGTGCCCGCTGCGGGCCGGTGTGATCCCGGCCGGCACCGAAAGGACATGAAAGTGAATTCGGTGTTGCTAGAGCAACACCGAATTCACATCGATGTTGATCGCGCAGGGGAGCCCGGCGCGGCGGGGGTGAGGCTGGGTTGGCCCGGCGGGGTGCAAGTGACGTGAGAGGGTGACCGCGTGAGCACTGAGTACCTGGTCGGGCGGGGGATCGCCGACGTGACGGGGGAGGCTGCCGGGTGCGGGATGCTCGGCTACGGGAAGGCGAACCAGGTGACGGCCGGCATTCACCTGCGGCTGCGCTGCCGGTCGTTCGTCATCGCCGAAGCGGGCCCGGAAGCCGAAGCGGGCCCGGAAGCCGAAGCGGGCCCGGGAGCCGAAGCGGGCCCGGGAGCCGCGGCGGGTGGGGGAGCCGCGGCGGGCCCGGGAGCCGAGGCCGGCCTCGGCCGGCGCGTGCTGATCGCCGTCGCGGAGCTGCCGCTGATGTTCGGCGGCGTGCGGCACGCGGTCCTCGACCGGCTGGCCGAGCGGTTCGGCTCGCTGTACACCGACGAGAACGTGATGCTCACTGTCACGCACACGCACTGCGGGCCGGGCGGCTACGCACACCACCGGCTGTACAACTCCACGACGCACGGCTTCCGCCCGCAGACGTTCGGCGCGATCGTGGACGGCATCACCGAATCGGCCGTCCGGGCCCACGAGGACCTCGGCCCGGCCGAGCTTTACCTGACCCATGGCGAGTTGCACGACGCGAGCAGCAACCGCTCGCCGACGGCGTTCGCCCGCAACCCCGACGTCGACCGGGCCGCGTTCCCGGCCGGGATCGACCCGCAGACGACGCTGCTGCGCTTCGAGCGCGGCGGCCGGCTGGCCGGGGCGATCAACTGGTTCGCCACGCACGGCACCAGCATGACCAACGCCAACCGGCTGATCAGCTCGGACAACAAGGGCTACGCCGCCTACCACTGGGAACGGCTGGTCCACGGCGTCGACTACCTGGCCGCCCCCGACGCCCCGGAGTTCGTCGGCGCGTTCGCCCAGACCAACGCCGGCGACATGTCGCCCAACCTCAACCACCGGCCCGGCAGCGGCCCCACCGAGGACGAGTTCGAGAACACCCGCATCATCGGCACCCGCCAGTACGAGGCGGCCGCCGCGCTGAGCGTGCTGCCCGCGTCCCCCGTGTCCGGCGGCGTCGACAGCCGGCTGACCTACCTCAACCTGTCCGACGTCAGCGTGGTCGCCGACGGCAGGCAGCACCGGACGACCCAGCCGTACGCGGGCGCGGCGGCGCTGGCCGGCACCGACGAAGGGCGCGGCTTCGCCGGCTTCTGGCAGGGCAGGAACCCGTTCTGGGACGGCATCTCCGGCGTGGCCTACCGGCTGTCACCCCGGCTGCGCGACGGGCAGGCTCCCAAGGGCCTGGTGCTGCCGGGCGGGCTGGTCAACCGGCTGATCCCGCTGGTGCAGGAGCGGGTGCCGGTGCAGCTGATCAGGATCGGCCCGCTCTACCTGGCCGGCGTGCCGGGCGAGCTGACGATCGTGGCCGGCCTGCGGCTGCGCCGCGCCGTGGCCACGGCGACCGGCGCGCAGCTGGCCAACGTGCTCGCCGCGGGGTACAGCAACGACTACATGCACTACGTCACCACCCCCGAGGAGTACCTGGAGCAGCGCTACGAGGGCGGCAGCACGCTGTTCGGCCGCTGGGAGCTGCCAGCCCTCCAGCAGGCCACCGCGGGCCTAGCGGCGGCGATGCGCGACGGCGCCCCGGTTGCCCTCGGCGCCGTGCCGCCGCGGCTTCCCGAGCCGCGCGCCGCCACGCGGCCGGCGGCCGACCGGACGGTGAACGGCCGGCCGTTCGGCGCGGAGCTGGCTCCGCCGCGGGCGGAGTACCGGCCCGGCGAGTCGGTGCAGATGCGGTTCGCCGGCGCGCACCCCGGCCACGACCTGCATCGCGGCCGGACGTACCTGCACGTGGAACGGGCCGTGCCGGACGGCTGGGCCGCCGTGGCCGACGACGGCGACTGGTCCACGACGTTCGGCTGGCAGCGCGACCGCAGCGGGGACTCCACCGTCACGATCACCTGGACGATCCCGGTCGGCACCGAACCGGGCCGGTACCGGATCCGCTACTACGGCGACGCTGCCGAAACCGCCGGGCTGCCGGTACCGTTTACCGGCATATCCTCGCAATTCGCCGTGCGCGGCTAGCGGCAGCACACTGAGCACGACCCTCCCCTTCAGACCGGAGGCGGGGACCCGAGTACCAGGGAGTCGGCATGGAGCGCAGCGTCCTCACCCCAGACGGCCGAACGCTGACTATCGAGGACGTCGGCGCCCCGGACGGCAAGCCGGTGCTCGTGCACAACGGCACACCCAACTCCCGGCAGCTGTATAGCCCGCACCAGCACGATGCCGCCGAGCGCGGCCTGCGGCTGATCAGCTACGACCGGCCCGGCTACGGCGGCTCGACCCCGGATCCCGGGCGCACGGTAGCCGACTGCGCGAGCGACGTGCGGGCGATCTGCGACGGGCTCGGCATCGACCGGCTGGCCATCTGGGGCATCTCGGGCGACGGTCCGCACGCTCTGGCCTGCGCCGCGCTGCTCCCGGATATGGTGGCCGCCGCGGCCTCGCTGGCCTCCCCGGCCCCGTACGATGCCGAGGGCCTCGACTACTTCGAGGGCATGGGACAGGCCAACGTCGACGACACCCAGCTGCTGCTGACCGATGAGGCGGCAGCCCGGGCCAAGGCCGACGACGACCGGGAAGAGGCGATGGCCGCGACCGCGGACAACACCCTCGAGGCGCTGGAGTCGCTGCTGACGCCGACCGATGCCGCGGTGATGACCGGCGAGCTGGCCGAGTTCCTGGTCAGCTCGATGCAGGCAGGGCTGGCCCCCGGCAGCGAAGGCTGGTGGGAGGACAGCTGCTGCCTGGTCCGGCCCTGGGGGTTCGAGCTCTCCGCCATCACCATTCCCGTCCTGCTGCTGCACGGGCGGGAGGACAAGTTCGTGCCGTTCGGCCACGGCGAATGGCTGGCCGGGCAGATCCCGGCGGTCGAGGCCAGGCTGCTCGACCGCGACGGCCACCTGACGCTGATGCGCAACCGCATCCCCGAGGTGCACGCCTGGCTGGCGGACCACCTGTAGCGGGGATCAGTCTTCAGCGCAATCGCGTCCTCGGGGGCGCGCCTGGCTTTCGAACCGGCGGTAACGCCGCGGCGGGGTTAGCTGTCTGGTCTGGTGGCGAACCAGGCCAGCGCGACGGCCACCAGGTACCCGCAGGCCGCCACGATCAGCGGGACCCGCAAGGACAGGCCGTGGCCGCCCTGACTGCCGCCCGCGTGGCCGGCCAGCAGCGCGCCGAGCAGCGCCACGCCCAGCGCACCGCCGGCCTGGCGGGCCGTATTAAGCGTGCCACTGGCCACCCCGGCGTGCTCACGGCCGGCGGATCCGACGACCACCGCGGTCATGGCCGGCATGGCCAGCGAGCACAGGCCCAGCAGCACCGTGCCTGCCACCAGGATGGCCAGCGAGGTCGATGCCCCGACCGCGCTGAGCAGCGCCGCCCCGGCCGCCGCCAGCGTGAGCCCGGCGACCATCGGCAGCCGCGGACCGGACCTGGCCGTCAGCCAGCCGCTGGCGGTCGACCCGGCCCCGACCGCCATGCTCATCGGCAGGAGCAGCAGCCCGGTCGCGATGGCGGACTCGTGCCGCGCCTGCTGCAGGTACAGCGAGATGCAGATCAGCGCGCCGTAGAGGCACAGGTTGAACAGCGCGCCGACGGCCGTGGCCGCGCTGAACGGCCGCGCCTGGAACAACTTCAGCGGGAGCATCGGTGAGGAGTGGAACCGTTCGGAAAAAATAAAGATTGCCGCCGCGACGATGCCGGCGCCGCCGAGCGCGTCGGGCAGCGTGGTCAGCCAGCCCTCCCGGCCGGCCTCGATGAAGCCGGCCGTGATGCCGCCCAGCGCCGCGATGCCGAGCAGCAGCCCGGGGACGTCGGTGCGCCTGGACCGGTCGGGGAGCGATTCCGGTACGTGCCTGACCAGCAGCCAGCCGGTCGCGACGCAGACCGGGAGGTTGACCAGGAAGATGGCCCGCCAGCCCACCGCGGCGATCAGTGCCCCGCCCGCGACCGGGCCGAGCGCGACGCCGATGGAGCCCATCGCGCCCCACACCCCGAGCGCGCGCGACCGCGCCCTCGCTTCGGGGAACTGGTGCACGATCAGGGAGAGCGAGCAGGGCAGCAGCGCCGCCGCGCCCAGCCCCTGCACCGTCCTGGCGGCGATCAGCGCACCGAGGCCGGGGGCGGCCGCGCAGCCGGCCGAGCCGATCGTGAAGGCGGCCAGCCCGATCAGGAACACGCACTTCGCCCCGGCCCGGTCGGCGGCCGAGCCTGCCGTCAGCATGACCGCGGCCATGGCCAGCGTGTAGGCGTCGATAACCCACTGCAGCCCGGCGACAGTCCCGCCGATGTCGTGCTGGATCGTCGGCAGCGCGACGTTGACGATCGTCACGTCGAGCTGGATGACGAAGAATCCCAGGCAGACAGCGACCAGGGCCAGCCTCGGGTGGCTGCCGGAGGCTGGTGCCGTTGCCTGGGTACGGCCTTGTCCGGCGGTCGTGCTGGCCGGCACGGGTATCCCTCCCTCGCGTGTGGCCGGCGGGCCGGCCGGGCGGATCTCTCTGCTGCCCGGCTACCTAGCCATTACACGCGAGGGGTCTGACATCAGGGAGCCGCGACCCGGCGGCCGCCGGCCGCCGGCACCTCCTCCAGGTAGGAGACGCCGGTCTCGTGGGTCGGGAGGTAGCGCTCCCAGTCCTCGGTGAACCGGATCCGGCCGTCGTCGAGTACCTGCGGGATGCTGCGACAGCGGCCGGTGATGAGCGCACCGCTGTCGAGCACCATCGTGTACGCGAACGTAACGACGCCGTCCTGGTCGCAGGTTCCGGTCAGCGACCCGCGGCGCACGTGGCCGCCGGCGAACTCACCCCAGACGAGATCCCCGTCCTGGTGGTAGGTCGCCTGCGTCCCGGTGTCGCCGTCGGGCCGGAACGTCCTGCCGTCATAGTCGAACGTCGTCAACAGCCTCTCCCTGGATTCTTGCTGGTGGCCTGGCTGGCCTGGTTACCCTTCTGGCAACGCTGCGGGCTCGGCCACGTCCGCCGGAACCGGCACCTTGGCGCCAGGCCCACGGTAGAGCCCGAGCAGTCGCAG
>DASXZD010000081.1:0-2077 GCA_036502085.1 Streptosporangiaceae bacterium | reverse complement strand
GTGCCGGCCGGCAGATGCTGCCTGGCCGCCAGGACCGCGCGGACCAGCGCCTCCGGCCTGGTCACGATCTCGGCCGGCCCGGCGACCAGGGGCAGGAGCAGCAGGCGGGCGTTCAGCTGGCCCGCGTAGTGGCGCAGCTGGCCGATGTGCCGTTTGTTGAGGGGCCGCCTGGTCGCGTAGGCGAGCACGTTCCCGGCGGCCGACCCGTCCGGTCCGGCCAGTTCGGCCCGCACGTCCTGCGGACGCCTGCGCAGCTGGCGGAACGGGCCATGCTCGGGCTCGCGCAGCGGGGTGACCGGCCCGGCCAGCCGGACCATCCCGGCTTCGCCTGGAACCTGTTCGGTGAGGGCCAGCACGGCCAGCGGCGAGCCCTCCGGATCCTGCAGGACCAGGCGGGTGGCGCCGTCGGGAAGCGCGGCGGCGGGCACATCCAGGGTCACCGGCATGGGCCAGGGCGTGCCGTCAGCCAGCGTGCCGCGCTCGGTCACCGCAGCCACCTCAGCCGCGTCCATGAAGCCGCGCAGCGGCGCGAACGCCCCCGAGGTGAGCAGCTCGAGGTCGCCCAGCTGGGCCTCGCTAAGCGTGCAGGCAGGCCAGCCGGCGAGCTCCGCGGGCAAGGCCGGCGGGGTCGTTGGAAGAGATTCCTCAGTCAGCTGTGCCTCCGAACGTGACTCTGACACGGTATGCCAGCGTGCTCCAGGTATGCGAAAACCACGACGGCCAACGGAACTGCCGCCGGGTCCGGAGCGGGAAGGGAGGCCCCCGGCAGGACGTCACACTACTCGCGCGAAGCGGTCCTCGGGCCTTGTTATGACGTAAAGCACCTCGTCGTGCGCGTCGGTCAGGCGGCCGGCCCCGCCGTCGCTCATGACATCCCCCGCGCCGCTGAAGTCCCGATGCCCCGCCATCTAAAGCCAAAGCGTAGTTGATCAGTTACGTTCCGCTCGGAAGGCGCGGGTAACGTGGCGCGACGACGCCCGTTCATACAACATGGCTGCCGCAGCCATGCAGCTGGGGCGACATGAACGCGGCATTCATGCTGTAAGACTGCGTGACGGGTGGTACCACAGCGGCGCAAGCGGCTATTGCTCCCGCGCGGCCCGCTTATCGCGCCCAGACGCTCAGCGACACGGCATGAAAGCCGGGTTCATGGCGTTGGTAGAAGAAGGCCGGTGCGAACCCGATGCGGGGGCGGGCGCGAGCCGTTGCGGAGCGGGTGCGAACGCACGCGGCGACCGCGAAACGCGTAAACTCGAAGAGTTCCGCCGATAGCCGGGTCTGCCTGGGCCCGGCCGGTTCGTGCTGTCCGCACCCGGTTAGGTCCGGGGCGAGGGGCAGCCAACACGAGGGACTAACGGCGATCACAAGGACATCATGAGCCTCGCAGGACTGCTCAACATTCTCGACGGCGACCCGCAACTGCGTGACGTGCTCGCGCGCGCGGGAACCGGCCCGGACGCGGCCAGCACCGAACCGGCCGGTACCGACCTGGTAGCACCGCCGGCGCTGCGGCCGGTGCTGGCAGCCGCGCTGGCCAGGGGAGTACGGGGGAACGGACAGCCCACCCGAGACGGCACAGGCTTCGTGCTCGCGGTCACGGCTACGGCCCGGGAGGCCGAGGACCTGGCGGCGGGGCTCGGCTCGTTCCTGCCGCCGGACAGCGTGGCGTTCTTCCCCGGCTGGGAGACCTTGCCGCACGAGCGGCTGTCGCCGCGCTCGGACACGGTCGGGCAGCGGCTCGCCGTGCTGCGACGCCTCGCCCACCCGGCGGGCCCCGGCGAGCCGAACGGCCCGCTGACGGTCGTGGTGACCCCGGTCAGGAGCCTGCTGCAGCCGATCGTGGCCGGGCTCGGCGACCTCGAGCCGGTCATGCTGCAGGTCGGCCAGGACTGCGAACTGGACGACCTGCTCGTCCGGCTGGTCGAGATCGGCTACACGCGGGCCGACATGGTCGGCAGCCGCGGCGAGATCGCCGTGCGCGGCGGCATCGTGGACGTGTTCCCGCCCACCGAGGAGCATCCGCTCCGGATCGAGTTCTTCGGCGACACGATCGAGGAGATCCGCTACTTCAAGGTCG
>DASXZD010000080.1:0-11231 GCA_036502085.1 Streptosporangiaceae bacterium | reverse complement strand
TGCACGTCTTCCAGCGCATCGCCGACGGACTGAGCGCTGGCGGCTGGACGGTGAGGTCAGCCGACCCGCACCCAGGTACATGGCCCGCTGACCTGGAAGGCATGCGCGCCCGACACGTTCACCGTCTCAGGTCCATCGAAGTGTTGTTATCAGAGATGTTGCTCGTATCTGTGCTGTTCAGCGTCGCGAAGTAACAGTCGTTCTGCCCGGTGTCGCCGCTGCCGTTCGTATGGTAGATCCCAGGCTTGATGTCGCTGCCAACCACATATACGCCATCGCCGCTGATCTGGGATGCTTGCAACTGGCCTTCCGCTGCTCTGACCGCGGCCTCACGCTGCTTTAGGGACGCCGCTCGTTGGTTGAGCGAGGCGTTGCGTGCCGCGTACGCCGATGCCGCCTTTGCGTTTGCGCTCGTGACTGCCTGTTGTGCCTGTGCCTGCGCGCTGCTTAGCTGCCCCTGTATCGTGCTTACCTGTCCATGCAATGTCCTGACCTGGCCGCGTAGGGAAGCACTGGCTGAGAGCGCCGTATGCAGCGCTCCCGCATTATTGTTCGCGCTGGTGCCGATGCCGACTCCCGCGAGCAACGCGACTGTGAAACCGCCCGCGATCCATGCACGCGCCGGCCAGCGACGCTGCTTCGGCTGAACCGACTGGAATTGTTCCGTTGAAATGGCCATGACCGTTCCTCTCAGGCGGCCGGGTCAGCCGCCCTGGTCAGATGAAAGGAGGCATGCTGATTGCCCCCCATCCGAGTGCAGCACCCCCCGTTCGGGGATGAAGAGAGGCGAAGGTCACTCCTCAAGTGTCGAAGGTCCCGACAACTGACAATTACCGTCGTGACAGCAATCCCACGGTGTCTCGCGAATGCAACGCGGGGGTGGTGTAGGCACGCTGTCAGGCCGGCGCGCCGACTCTGTCGTCAACCTTGTCTTCAACCTCACAGGTCGCTTCTGCCGCCACCGCGGCGCGAGGCAGGTGGTCGGCAAGCTGGCCCAATCCGATGATGGCCACCGCGGCGCTGCTGGCGATCAGCACCCAGGGGAGCCAGGCCGCAACCGAATAGAGTGCAACTACCGCAGGCGCGAGGACTCCCGCCACCGTGAACGCGTACTGGAACGCCGCCAGGAAACGACCCCGGGCCTGCGGCGGCGCCATGGCTTCAGCCAGCGCCGCGGCGCGCGGCATGAACACCAGGCACGCCACGGCCAGGACAACAGTCGACGCAAGTAACTCGGCGGGACGCCATTGCGCGGGCGTCAGGATCGCGGCCAGGCTCATGGCACACCACAGCGCATAGAGCGCCGCGCCGAGCTGCATGGCCTGGATCCGGGACAGGTGCCGGGTGGCGTTCAGCACGGCGGTCCCGGCCATGCCGCCCAGCGCTGTCTCCAGGGCTAAGACCGTGCCCGGTAACCATGGCGGCGCGTGCAGTCTCCCGAGGACGTAAACCGGCGTGCCGGTCAGGAAGAAATCGACGGCCAGCATCACCAGGCCGGTGACGACGATCAGCGCCAGGAACGGCTTGTCGGCCAGCACCCGGATCCTGGTCAGCCTGTTAGCAGCGCATTGAACAACCTGATGACGGGGGAGGCGGACGAAGAGCCCCAGCAGCAAGGAGCACATCACGAAGCTAGCCGCATCGGCGATGACGGCGGCCCGCAAGGTGGCCGGCCCGGCGGCGGTCAGAGCGCCCGCGATGGCCAGGCCACCGAGCCCGAAGCAGGCGGTACGGACCATGTTGGTTATCGCGAAAGAACGTTCGCGCGGGTCGTCGCCCGCCACGCCGCAGATGAGAGCGACCAGCGAGCTGTAGAACATCTGCTGTCCGGCCGCGAGCAGCATGGCCGCCACCAGGACAGCTGGCGCGCCGCGTGCCAGCAGGTAGGCCAGAGCGCCGAACGCCTGGAGTAACTGAGCGGCGATGATCACCGGTTTCGGGCCGATGCGGTCAACCAGGTTGCCCGCGATCGGCGGCGTGGTCAAGCCGACCAGAGTGCCTAATGAGACGAGCATCCCCGCTGTGCCCAGCGGCAGACCTACTACCCGCGTCACGTAGATCAGGGCGAGGGGCAGGAACAAGCCCGACCCGAAATTGTCAACGCCCAGTGCAGCGAGCAGGGCTGTTCGATTCTTCATCGTAACCAGCTCCCGGCATCATCGGAACCGTACCGGGCGGGTGTGCTGGCCGCAGAGCAATGCAACTTATCTACGAAATCGCTTGTCCGGAGGGTGGCCGCATGTCGAATTCCGCAGCCTGCTCCGGCCACGCCAGCAGGTGAGACCCGAGGGACCGCTCAGCCCCCGTCGCCTCCGAGGGCAGAGCGCTGTACTTCGTAGAGCATGACGCTGGCGGCGACGGCCAGGTTGAGCGACTCGGCGGTGCCGGTCATCGGGATGCGGATGCGCTGGTCGGCGCGGTCCAGCAGGTCGCCGGGCAGGCCATCGCCCTCGCTGCCGAGCAGGATGGCCAGCGGCGGCTCGTACCGGGCGCTCCAGTGGTCGCGGTCAGCGCGGCCGGACGTGGCCAGCACCCGAACGCCATGAGCCCTGGCCCAGTCAAAGAACGACAGAGCGTCCGGCACGCGGGCCACGCCGACGCCAAACAGCGACCCCATGCTCGCCTTCACCGCGGCCGGCGCGAACGGGTCGGCGGTGTCCCCGATCAAGATGACACCCGCGCCGCCGGCCGCGTCGACGGTCCGGATGATCGTGCCGAGGTTTCCCGGGTTGCCGGCCTGATGCAGGGCGACGAAAACCGAGGAAGACCGCACGACGAGATCCGGCAGGCCGCCGAGCCGGCCGCGGACGATGGCCGCGAGCCCCGACGGTCCCTCACGGTCAGACAGCCGGGTGAACAGCTCCTGGCCGAGCCGGGCGACGCGAACGCCGTTCGCCTCCTGTGCCGCGACCATGTCGCGGGCCGGCCCGGCCCGGGCCAGCAGATCTGGAGCGACGATCAGCACCTCGACCTCCCAGCCCGCCTCGACCGCGCGCCAGACCGGCTGGATGCCCTCGACTACGAAGGCGCCCTCGCGCCGCCGGTGCTTGCGGTCGGCCAGCAGCCGGATCCGCTTCACCAGGGGGTTGGCGGCGCTGCTGATGATCGTCTCCGTCATCGCCGCCCCTCATGTCCCGCGGACGGCACCCGCCCGCCCGTCAATGTAACCGCCCCCCGGCCACCCCGGCACGGTCACGTACCCTTTGCAGACCAGCGCAACGGGAAGAAGGCACCCAGGGCCGGAATGAAGCTTCAGCAGATAGCCGTGACCCATCCCCGGATCCGCCAGGTCGCATCGATCCAGAAGAATACGGCGCCCAATCCGCACCGGCTATTCATCGCCGAAGGGCTCTGGGCGCACAATCTCCTGCTCAAGCACAACGTCGGTGTGGACGTCTTCCTCTGGTGCCCCGAGGCCGCCTACGGTGACGAGGCGCGGGTGCGCGCCGAGCAGGTCGCGGCGGTCGCCCGCTCGGCGTACCAAGTGTCGGCGAAGACACTCGAGCGGATATCCGAACGGGACAAGCCGGACGGCCTGCTCTCGGTAGCCCAGCTTCCGGCATGGACTCCCGAAGACCTCGAATTCGGGCCGTCGGCGCTGGTCATGCTGGCCGACGGCATGGAGATTCCCGGGAATCTCGGCACGCTGATCCGCACCGCGGACGCCTGCCAGGCGGACTGCATCGTGCTGACCAACCGGCGCACCAGGCTGACCCACCCGAAGGTCTTCCGCGCCAGCCAGGGCATGGTGCTGACCGTCCCTGTGGTCGAGTTCGAGCGCCCAGAGGATGCGATCGGCTGGTTCAGGAAGCACGAATTCGACGTGTACCTCGCCGACACCGACGGGGCCGAGACCTACCGCGCTTACCGCTACCGCGGCCGCCGCACCGCGTTCGTGCTCGGCGCCGAACGGTACGGCATTCCCAAGGCGTGGTACCAGCCTGAGTTCAGGCGCGTCTATGTTCCGATGCTCGGCGCCGCGGACTCGCTCAACGTGTCGATCTCGGCGGCGGTGCTGCTGTACGAGGCCCGCGCCCAGCAGGAGAACTGGTAGCCGCCAAGCCGAACTGTCAAGAAGTCATGGCGCGGACCTCGGCCTGGTAGGCAGCGTAAGCCTCACGCAGCGCGTCTCCCGGCCAGTGCGGGGGGAGCAACTCGGCCGGCAGCACGGGATCGGTGAGCAGGTGCCGCACGGCCGCCGCGGCCGCGGTGAACCTGTCACCCGGATGGCTCGCCCCGGCCAGGTAGCCGAGCAACGTGACCGCCGACGCCGCCCACGCCTCGATGTCCCACAGCTGCCGGGCCAGGTCGGCGGCGTCCTCATCCGGGCGGCCGGCGAACCACCGCACGACCTCGCCGAGCCGCCGCGGCCAGGCCCGGCTCAGGTTGGCCGGGCGCAGCCAGACGCCTTCGCGCAACTCGGCCAGCCGCAGCCCGCTGAGCTCGGTGCGCAGGCCGGCCCGGTCCGCCGGGCTGCGTCCGGCCACCGCGACGACACCGATCTCCCAGTCGCCGTGCCAGCTCCGCAGCACGGGACGGACCGCATCGTCCTGCCGGCGCTGCCGGTCCAGCAGGCGCTGGCTGAGCCGGTACACCCCGCCGGTCCGGTGCAGGTCACCGGCGCTGACCATCCGGCTCAGCGCGACCCGCAGCGTCGCCTCGGAGACGCCGAAGATCCCGACGGTGCCGACGATGTCGCGGACCGGCAGCTCGGGCGGGTGCACGCCCAGCAGCAGGCTGAGCACCACCGAGCGCGCGGTCAGCGGGCGCAGCGGCAGGCGGCCGGGGCGCGCCGGACTCGCCGTCGTCATCTGCACCCGCCTTCACCAGCTTCGGCCGTAGCGCCCAACATTACACCCTTGGAACAAGCGCAGAAATACCGTAATGTCTCGGACATGGACACGATGCTCACGTCGCAGTTGCCGTCCGCCAGCCACGCGGCCACCCATGAGGTCACCAACCAGGTGCCGCCGCTGATCGACTACGACGCCTCGGCCGACGCACCCCTGCTGGAGGGCCTGCAGCGGGAAGGCGCCGGCTGGGCCGAGCACGACGTGCGGCGCCTGGGGCGCCTGGCGGGCAGCGCGCAGGCGCAGCAGTGGGCCAGGGACGCGGACCGGTTCGAGCCTGAACTGCGCACGCACGACCGGTACGGCCACCGCATCGACGAGGTGGAGTATCACCCGAGCTACCACCGCCTGATGGAGGTGGCCGTGGCCGAGGGGGGTGCCGGCTCGGCGTGGGCGGACGACCGCCCGGGCGCGCACGTCGCGCGGTCGGCGGGCGCGCACGTGTGGGGCCACACCGAGGCCGGGCACGGCTGCCCGGTCTCGATGACGTACTCGGTCATCCCGGCGCTGCGGCACGAGCCGGCCCTGGCCGCCCAGTACGAGCCGCTGCTGACCAGCCGCGTCTATGACCCGGGCCTGCGGGTGCCCGCCACCAAGCGCGGCCTGCTCGCGGGCATGGGCATGACCGAGAAGCAGGGCGGCTCGGACGTGCGCACGAACTCGACGACGGCCACCCCGGCCGGCCAGCCGGGGATGTACACGCTGCGCGGCCACAAGTGGTTCACTTCCGCCCCCATGAGCGACCTGTTCCTGGTGCTGGCCCAGGCGCCGGGCGGACTGTCCTGCTTCCTGGTGCCGCGGATACTGCCGGACGGGACCCGCAACACGTTCCGCATCCAGCGGCTGAAGGACAAGCTCGGCAACCGGAGCAACGCTTCCTCCGAGCCGGAGTTTGACGGCACGGTGGCCTGGCTGGTCGGCACGGAGGGCCGCGGCGTGCGGGTGATCATCGAGATGGTCGCCTGCACCCGGCTGGACACCGCCGTCGGGTCGGCCGCCCTGATGCGCAAGGCCCTGGTCGAGGCCGGCCACCACGCCCGGCACCGCCGGGCGTTCGGCGCGCTGCTGATCGACAAGCCGCTGATGCGCAACGTGCTCGCCGACCTCGCGCTGGAGTCCGAGGCCGCCACGACGCTGGCCATGCGGCTGGCCGGCGCCGCGGATCGCGCCCTGCGCGGTGATGCCGAGGAGCAGGCGTTCCGGCGTATCGGCGTCGCGATCGGCAAGTACTGGGTCACCAAGCGGGCCCCGGGCTTCGCGGCCGAGGCGCTGGAATGCCTGGGCGGCAACGGCTACGTCGAGGAGTCCGGCATGCCGCGGCTGTACCGCGAGGCGCCGCTTAACTCGATCTGGGAAGGCTCGGGCAACGTCAACGCGCTGGACGTGCTGCGCGCGCTCGCCAAGGAGCCCCGCAGCGCGCAGGCGCTGATGACTGAGCTCTCGCTCGCCCGCGGCGCCGACCGGCGACTCGACGCGGCCGTCGGCCGGCTCGGCCGCGAACTGGCCGACACCGACGGGATCGAGGGACGCGCCCGGCGGCTGGTCGAGCTGATGACGCTCGCCCTGCAAGGCTCGCTGCTCGTGCGGCACGCGCCCGCGGCGGTGGCCGACGCGTTCTGCGCCAGCCGCCTCGGCGGCGACTGGGGCCACGCCTACGGCACCCTGGCCGCCGCCGCCGATACCGCCGCCATCACCAGCCGGGCCTTCAACGGCCTGCCGGCCTGACCCGCCCGAGGGGGCCCGGACGCCCGCACCAAGCAAGCCAGCGGTCCGGACGAGCCGGCTCACGCCAGGCCGCCCGCCCGCTGGTCTGGACAAGACCTTGTTTTCCGAACGGTTCCATCCTG
This sequence comes from Streptosporangiaceae bacterium, assembly GCA_036502085.1. Lineage (GTDB taxonomy): Bacteria > Actinomycetota > Actinomycetes > Streptosporangiales > Streptosporangiaceae > PALSA-505. The sequence goes on along the minus strand of DASXZD010000080.1, from coordinate 4,534 downwards.
AGGCCGTGCTGATAGCCGGATCGGCCGGGAGATAGCGCGCACGGCCGGCGTGCCGTCAAGGGACTGGCCATCCAAGCGTTCGGAAACAAAGGTTTTAAAGCGGATACCAGCCGGCGTCCCGACCGCGGAACCAGCGGCGTAGCGCCGTGGTCAGGGTCGCGGATGCTGATCAAGCTGGAATGCGCCAATCGCACGCAGGCCGGGCTGCTCGCGCACGACGCCGGCATCGTCAGGACATAGGCTGTGAATTAACTGTGAAAATGCCCGAGTTAGCCGAAACGGCACGTCTATCTACAGCGAGTCACTTTGACAAACGACTGATGAGCCTGGACCATTCAGCTATGGCGAGAACTACAGTTGTGACTGTCACCGATGACATCGATGGTTCCGATGGTGCCGAGACGATCAGCTTCGGTTTCGGCGGGCAGACGTACGAGATTGACCTGGGCAAGAAGAATCTTGATACGTTCAAGAAGGGCCTGCAGCCGTTCATCGACTCCGGCCGCAAGGTAGGGCGTCAGAGTGCGGCCAAGCCGGCCCGTGGCAAGACGTCAAGGAAAGACTCGAGCGCTATCCGCGCCTGGGCGGCAGGGCAGGGGCTGGCGGTCAGTGAGCGCGGCCGGATCCCGGCTGCCGTCGTGGCCGAATACGAAGCCGCGCACTGATCTGGGCGTGACAACCTAGGGACGCGAACGTCCCCTAGGGGCGTATCCCGCATTCCGGGGCATTCGCTGGCAATGCCCCGGAACTGCCTGGTCCTCTCGCCATTACCCCGCATCCCCCTTGCCGTAGAACGGCGCGGACTCCTTGCGGAAGATGAGCACGATCGCGGCCAGTCCGACCAGCCACACCACGATCGCGAAGGCCACCGTGGCGGTCACGTGGACCTGGGCGAACGAGCCGAGCAGATCCAGCGTCCCGATACCGAACAGCACCGCCGAGACGACCCTGGCCCAGTTGCGTCCCTGCCGGTTGGCCCAGGCCATCCAGAGCCACAGGCCGATGGCGATCAGCCCGCCGATGACCGTGCCCACGACGGCGACTCGCTCCGCGGTGTGCAGTTGCGCCGTCGTGTAGCCCGGGTGCTTGTTCAGGATGACCGTCTTGAGGCTGCCGATCGTCACCAGGGTGATGATCGCGCCGATCGCCTCCAGCGCGGCGCCGGCGTACATCAGCCGGACGGCGTTCAGCACCGAAGGCGGCGGCTCGGGCCGCTGCGGCGGCTGTGCATCCTGCGGAGTTTCCGAGACCGGATAGGGCTCGTACATCTCTTCTGCTCTCCTTGCGTATATGGCTTGCGCGCATGGCTCGCGTGCGGGGCGCGGACGTGCGTGCGGGGCGCGCGAGCCAATCCTTCGATAGCCGGTGATTTTAAGACCTGCCCGCAGGCTTCGGCGGTAACCCCGCCGCAGCGGGTGGCGGAGCGGGCGATGCGGCGGCCTGCTGCTGCCGGAAGCCGGGCAGCAGCCGGGCTAGCAGCAGCGCGCCCGCGACGCAGGCCAGGCCGCCGGAGACCACCGACGTGGCGTCGCCGAAGGCGGTCGCCACCACGCCCGCCTCCAGATCGCCCAGCCGGGGGCCGCCGGTGACCACGGCCATCTGCACGCCCTGCAGTCGGCCCCGCAGCGTGTCGGGGACCGAGAGCTGGATGATCGTGCTGCGGAAGACCGCCGAGATGACATCAGCCCAGCCGGCCACGGCCAGCAGCACCAGCGCAGCCGGCAGCCAGGAGACCAGGCCGAAGCCGGTGATCGCCAGCCCCCACACGGTGACCGCGATGATCACCGCCAGTCCCTGCCGCCGGACGTGGCTGACCCAGCCCGTGGTCAGTGCCCCGGCCAGCGCCCCGGCGCCCGGCGCGGCGTAGAGGTAGCCGACCGTCGAAGCGCCGCCGCCGAACGCGGTCGCGGCCAGCGCGGGGAACAGCGCCCGCGGCATCCCGAACACCATCGCGTTGATGTCGATCAGGTACGCGCCCTGGATGGCCTGCCGGCCGCGCAGGAAGCTGAACCCTTCGATGATCGAGCGCAGCCCGGGCCGGTGCCCGGTGTGGGCCGGGGGCTGCGGCGAGATGAGGAACACCGACAGCAGCGCCACGCCGAAGCTAGCCACGTCCATCCAGTACACGAAGCGGATCCCGGCCCCGGCCAGCAGCAGGCCGGCCACCGCCGGGCCCGCGACCGCGCCCAGCTGGAACAGCGCCTGGAAGATGGCACTGGCGGTGGACACCTCCGACCGCCGGACCAGGTTGGGCACCATGGCGTTGCGCCCGGCGCTCTCGCAGCCGCTCAGCCCGGCGGTCAGCGCCGGACAGGCGAACAGCGGCCAGAGCGAGGGGCCCAGGTCGGCGTTGACGGCCAGCCCGGCGCTGCACGCGGCCATCAGCAGCTCGACGACGATCAGCATGCGGCGGCGGTCGACGGCATCGACCACCGACCCGCCGATCAGCGACCCGAAGATCAGCGGAAACAGCGCGCCGAGCGACACCAGCCCGACGTCGAGGGACGACCGGGTCAGCAGGTACACCTGGTACGGCACGGCCACCGTGGTCAGCTGGCTGCCGAGGACGGACACCAGCTCGCCGAGCACCAGCGACCTGAAGTCACCAGACCGCCGCATCGGCGTGAGGTCGATCAGCAGGCGGCGGGCGAACCGTCCCGCGGGGAGTCTCAGCCGCACCAGGCGAACCTTACGCGACGCCGTGCATTCCCGGCCGGCCCGAGACTTCCGGCATTTCGCCCCTATGCGGCGTGACCCGATCGTTGGTTTTAAATCGCTCTTAACGGTTCACAATGGGATTTTCCTGGTGCTAGCGTCACGCAAGGCGGGCGATGGCGCCCGGTCATCAGCGCGTTCCTTGGGGAGACAGCATGCGCAGAAGTCGACTATTGGCGGTCGCAGTCAGCACGGCCACCGTCGCCGCACTCGGAGCCGCGGTCGGCGGGACCTCGGTCGCCCGGACCAGCGCGGCCTCGGCCGTGAGCCGCGCCAACGCCTCGGTGGTGGTCCACCCGCAGGTGATCCTGCTCAAGTCCGCGCCGAGCGCGACGGCGCAGACCACCGCCCAGTGCCGGGCCCAGCTGCAGATTTCCTGCTACAACGCCCACCAGATCGAGCAGGCGTTCGGGACGCCGCAGCTGTACTCGCAGGGGATCACCGGCGCCGGCGAGACGATCGTCATCGTGGACTCGTTCGGCTCGCCGACCATCCAGTCCGACCTGGCCTCCTTCGACGCCGGGATGGGCCTGCCCGCCCCGCCATCGTTCACCGTCATCCAGCCGGCCGGCCCGGTTCCGCCGTACCACCCGAACGGCCTGCGCATCAACTGGGTCGCCGAGACCTCGCTGGACGTCGAGTACTCGCACGCGATCGCGCCGGGCGCGAACATCGTGCTGGTCGAGACCCCGGTCGCCGAGACCGAGGGCGAGCACGGCTTCCCGGAGATTCTCGAGGCCGAGAACTACGTGATCAAGCACCACCTCGGCATCGTGATGAGCCAGAGCTTCGGCGCCACCGAGGAAACCTTCCCGAGTCCGCAGACCATACTTGCGCAGCGCGCCACCTACCGCGCCGCGGCCGCGGCCGGCATCACCGTCACCGCCTCGACCGGCGACGACGGCGCCGCGAACGTCAAGCGGAACGGCAGCGACTTCTACCGCAGCCCGGTGGTCGGCTGGCCGGCCAGCGACCCGCTGGTGACCGCGGTGGGCGGCACCCAGCTGCACCTGGACGCCGCCGGCAACGCCGGACGGCCCGCCAACGCCTGGAACGACACCTACAACAAGTCGCTCCTGGAGGCCTTCACCGGCAGCACGACCCCGAGCCCGTTCTCGACCGGCGGCGGCGACTCGCACGTCTTCGCCCGCCCGTTCTGGCAGAACGGCGTGAAGGGCGTTGTCGGCGAGCACCGCGGCATCCCCGATATCTCGATGAGCGGTGCCTGCGACGGCTCGGTGGACGTCTTCCTCGGCCCCCCCGGCGTGACCCCGGGCTTCTACCTCGTCTGCGGCACGAGCGAGGCATCGCCTGAGTTCGCCGGCATCGTGGCGCTGACCGCGCAGGCGGCCGGGCACCCGCTCGGCCTGATCAACCCGGCGCTGTACAAGATGTCCGCCGCGGGCGACGCGGGGATCGTGGACGTCACCAAGGGCGACAACACGGTGTCCTTCATGCAGGACGGCGCCATGCACACGGTGCACGGCTTCGACGCCGGGACCGGCTACGACAAGGCCACCGGCGTCGGCACGCTGTGGGCGCCCGACTTCGTGCCTGAGCTGGCGGCCGCGGCCGGATAGCCCAGCACCTGACATGAGCGTGGCCCGGACCATATGGTCCGGGCCACGCTTGTGCCCGGCGAGCCGGGCCTTTAGCTAGGTCAGCTGACGTTGAGCGCGGTGTCGTCCACGACGAACGACGTCTGCAGCGAGACGTCCTCGGTACCGGTGAACTTCACTACCGTCGAGCCGGCGGCGAAGGTCAGCGGGATCGTGTGCAGGGTGTAGCCCGATGCCGCGTTGAGGTTGGAGAACGTTGC
>DASXZD010000079.1:0-2906 GCA_036502085.1 Streptosporangiaceae bacterium | reverse complement strand
GGACATGCGGCCGTGCCGCAGCAGCGCCATCGCCCGTTCCACGCGCCTGGTCTGCAGGTAGCCGTAGGGCGTGTCGCCGTAGGCCTCGCGGAAACGGCGGGCGAACAGCGACGGCGACATCAGCGCGGCGCGCGCCATCGCAGGGACATCCAGCGGCCGCGCGTACTCGCGGTCAAGCAAGTCCCGGGCCCGGCGCAGATGCGCCAGCTCAGCGGCCTCCATACGAGGACGGTACACCGTCTAGCGGCCCCCGCACGCCCGGGCGAGTACCAGGTCGGTGACTGGCTGCGCGGCCCGCGCGGCCGCAGTCCGGCGGGGCGTTCCAGCAGCGAGAATTAGCCGGCTTCGCATCCTGACCGCCCGGGGTCTGATGATCAGCGGCAGGCTGCTGAGCCCGATGCCGGCCACGATGGCCACGCCGCCGGCGGCCTGCGGGACGCCAACTGGGTCCCCGAACACCACCGCGCCCGCGATGGCGCCGACCAGCGGCTCGAGGTTGAGGAATCCGCCGGCGACCTCGGCGGAGACCTTGCTCTGCCCGAATGCGAACAGGGTGAACGGCAGCAGCGTGCCGCCCGCGGCCAGCGCGAGGACCACCAGCACCGGGCCAGCGCCATGCGGCACGGTTGGTGGGCTCTCGGTGAGGGCAGCGACCGGCAGCGCGCCCAGGGCGGCGCCGAGGAACTGCACGGCGGTGACCGCGACCGGGTCGCGGCCGGTCAGCAGACGGCCCTGGGCCACGGTGACCGTGGCCGACAAGACGAGTGACGCCAGGACCAGGCCGTCCCCGGCTAGCGTCGCCCCGCCGCCTCCGCCGCCCGCGGTGATCAGGCCGATGCCGCCGAGTGACACGGTGAAGCCGAACCAGGCCATCGGCCGGGCCACGGTGCGGTTCCACACCGCTGCGATGATCGCGACCAGCACCGGCACGGCCCCGATCAGGAGTGCTGCGTGAGTAACGCTGGTCCGGCTGATGCCGGCGTTCTGCAGGAGGACAGAACCGCCGTAGCCGAGCGCGCCCGCGGCCAGCACCGCGGGAGTGAACGCGCGGCGCAGCCCGCGCCCGCGGGCCGCGACCAGCAGGACCGCGGCGGCCAGGCCGAAACGGACCACGGTGAGCCACCCCGGCGACAGCCACTGCAGGGCCAGCTTGGACAGCGGCACGGTGGTGCCCCACAGCAGCCCGGCCGCAATGAGGGCTGCCACGGCGTGACGGCGGTTGATGTTCATACGTCCATAATCGCCTTTATGCATACAGCGTTCGTTGCTAGCGCCCTATAGCGATACAATATTTTGTGTTATGGCTATTGAACTTGACGATGTTGACATCCAGCTGCTCACCGCGCTGCAGGAGGACGCCGACCGGACCAACGTCGAGCTCGCCCGGCTAGCGGGCCTGTCGCCGGCCGCCACGTTGCACCGAGTCCGGCGGCTGAAGGAGTCAGGCGTCATCCGGATCATCAGCGCCCAGCTCGATCCGGTCGCGGCCGGCTTCCCGCTGCAGGTGTACATCACGGCCGCGCTGGCGCGTCACGACCCGCGGTCCAGCCGCGCGTTCGACAACCAGATCCGCGCCCTGCCGCAGATCATCGCGGCCGACAACGTGGCGGGCGAGACCGACTATCTCCTCACCGTCGTCGCCCGCGACGTCGCCGATCTGCAGACCGTGCTGGCTGGCCTGGCCGCCCGCGGCGGCTCGCGGCTGGTCACCTACTTGCGGCTGGCCCAGGTCAAGCCCCCATCCCGGCTGCCGCTGGCGCCATCGGCCCCCGCCCGCCGGCAGCCTCGCAACCGGGGCCTAGGGGAGACTTCATGACTGCCGATCCGACGGAGACACTGCGCGCGCTCATGCCGTTCGCCGCGACTCTGGGCATCGACCTGCTGCGATACGAGCCAGAGGAGATCCGTGCCCGGCTGGCGTGGGCGCCAGGGCTGTGCACGTCCGGCGGCGCGATACACGGGGGAGCGGTGATGGCGCTGGCCGACAGCGCCGGCGGCGCCTGCGCGTACCTGAACCTGCCGCCCGGCGCGGCCGGCACCACCACCGTCGAGTCGAAGACCAACTTCCTGCGCGCCGTGCGCGATGGCTACATCGAGGCGGTGGCCCGGCCATTGCACAAGGGCCGGACCCTGATCGTCGTGGAGACCGACATCCGTGACGCCCAGGAGCGCCTGGCCGCGCGGGTCACGCAGACCCAGCTCGTGCTCGCCGAGGCGGGGAAGTGATTTTCATTCGGAACGGGCCCGCGGTGACTCTCCGGCCGCCATCATTCCTCTGTCACGGATGGAGAAGGTGTCCGGCGAGATAGGTAATCAGCATCGCCAGGCCGCCGATGCTCGCCGTGCGGACCATCGGCAACAGAGTCCGGACGTGCGAAATCCGCGCGGAAACCCATCCCGTCAGCGCCAGCGCCGCCAGCACGATCACAAAGGTCACGAGCCCTCTGGTCGGCCCGGGGATCAGCACAATCGCCAGCCAGGGCAGCAAGGCCCCTGCCGCGAAGGCGCCGCTCACCGCGAGCGCCTCACGGAGCGGATCGATGCGGGAGGCCGTCGTGATGCCGTACTCGGCCTCGGCGTGGGCCGCCAGCGCATCGTGAGCCGTCAACTCGACCGCGACCTGCCTGGCCAGGCCGGGGGAAAGGCCACGCGACACGTAGAGACCAGTGAGCTCGTCGAGCTCGGCGTCAGGCGCGGTCTCGAGCCGCACTCGCTCTGCGGCAAGCTCACCCACCTGCAGGTCGTGCTCGGCGCGCAGCTTGGAGTATTCAACGGCACCCATGGCCAGCGTCCCGGCCACGAGCCCGGCGAACCCGGCGAAAAACAGCACGCGCGAGCCAACGCCGGCGCCGGCGAACCCTTCGCAGATCCCGGCTGATGTCAGGATGCCGTCGCTGGCCTCCGGG
>DASXZD010000078.1:0-2776 GCA_036502085.1 Streptosporangiaceae bacterium | reverse complement strand
GCCATGCCGAGCAGCGTGTTGATCAGCGACAGGCCGTCCGCGCCGGCTGCGACGCAGGCACTGGCCACGGCCACGATGTCGGTCACGTCCGGCGACAGCTTGGCGAACACCGGGATGTCGTAACGGGCGCTGCCCCGCACGGCCGCGATCACGCTGCCGGCCCGCTGCGGGTCGAGCGCGAACGGCTGCCCGGCGTCCTCCGCGTTGGGACAGGACAGGTTGACCTCGATGGCCGACACCCCGGCGGTGTCGGACAGCCGGGTCGCCAGCCCGGCGAACTCGCGGATGGTCTGGCCGGCGATCGAGACCACGACCCGGGCGCCCCGGGACAGCAGCCACGGCAGGTCCCGCTGCAGGAACGCGTCCATGCCCGGGCCCTGCAGGCCCACCGAGTTCAGCAGACCGCTCGGCGTCTCGGCCAGCCGCGGGGCCGGGTTGCCGGTATGCGGCTCGGCCATGATCGACTTGCTGATCACCGCGCCCACCCGGGCCACGTCGATGAACTGGGCGAGCTCCCGCCCGGCGCCCGCGCAGCCGGACGCGGACAGCACCAGGTTGGGCAGGTCGGTCTGGCCGAGCCGGGCCCTCATGTCGGCCGGCATGGGTGCCCCCTACCCGGCATAGCGTGATTCCGGGGTCCGGGCCGGCTGCCAGCCGGGCGCGCCCAGCGCGTCGAACGGGATCGTCCCCACGTCGTCCCAGCGGACCAGGTCGGCGCGGAACACCGGGCCGTCTACGCAGGAGCGCACGATCCGGGTAATCCCGTCGGTCCCGGTGACCGGCAGCACGCATCCCATGCAGACCCCGGTCCCGCACGCCATCGGCACGTCCACCGACGCCTGCACCGGGATGTCGTACCGGCCGGCGATCGCCGCGACCTCCCGCAGGACCGGGACGGGCGCGGACGCGTAGATCACGTCGGTCCGCGCCTCGCGGATGATCTGCTCCATCAGCCCGGTCACCGCGCCGCGCGCGCCGAACGACCCATCGGTGGTCGCGACGGCCGCGCTGCGCCCGTTCCGCCGGGCGGTCAGCGCGCCGAACACCCGGTCCGCGCTGTCGCCGCCGAGCAGGTAGTCGATGCTGCAGCCGCGTTCCCGCAGCCGCGCCGCCAGGCCGAACAGCGGCGCGCTGCCGTAGCCGACGCCGATCAGCAGGCAGCTCGACGGATCCCGGGGAATAGGGAAGGGCCGGCCCAGCGGCCCGACCGTGTCGAGCGTGTCCCGGGCGCGCAGCGAGGCCAGCCAGCGCGTGCCCGGTCCGCGGGCCTCGAACACGATCTCCACCGTGCCGCCGTGATCCGGGCGCACGTCATGGACCGCGAAGGCCCGGCGCCCGAGCATGGACGTCTCCGGGCCGCCGACCGCGATCGTGACGAACTGGCCCGGCCGGAACTTGGTCGCGATGGCCGGCGCGACGAGGGTCAGCGCGTGGTAGGCGTCGACCCGCCGCAGGGTCAGCACGGTGCCCCTGATCTGAACCGGCACTATTCATCACCGGGGGGGGCGACCCCCCTGGAACCCCCCGCAGGCCCGCTGGGGTTCTCACCGTAGTGCCGCGCTGCCGGGGAGCCTCCGGCCCCCGCGAGCAGCGCGGCGTGCTCCTGGAGGGACCGCACGCCGACCTCGCCGCGGATGATGGCCTCGATGCCGTGCACGGCGGCGGCGAGCCCCGCGGCCGTGGTGACGCAGGGGATGCCGCGGCGTACCGCGGCGGTGCGGATCTCGTAGCCGTCGAGGCGCGGCCCGGACTGCCCTGGGCTGCCGAACGGCGTATTCACGATCAGGTCCACCTCACCGGCGAGTATGCGTGTCACCACGGTCGGCTCGCCGTCAGGTCCGGGTCCGTCACCGTGCTTTCGCACGATCTTGGCACGAACCCCGTTACGGCGCAGCACCTCCGCGGTTCCCTCGGTCGCCCAGATCTCGAAACCCAGGTCGGCCAGGCGCTTGACCGGGAAGATCATCGACCGCTTGTCCCGGTTGGCGACCGAGACGAACGCCCGTCCCTTGACCGGCAGCGAACCGTACACCGCCGCCTGGGCTTTCGCGTACGCGGTGCCGAACGCCACGTCGATGCCCATCACCTCGCCGGTGGAGCGCATCTCCGGGCCGAGCACGGTGTCCACGCCCTGCCCGGCCAGATCGCGGAAGCGCCCGAACGGCAGCACGGCTTCCTTCACCGCCACCGGCGCGTCGAGCGGCAGCTGGCCGCCGTCCCCGGCGGCCCGCAGCATCCCCTCCGCGCGCAGTCCGGCGATGGTGGCGCCGAGCATGATCCGGGCCGCCGCCTTGGCCAGCGGCACCGCCGTGGCCTTGGACACGAACGGGACCGTGCGCGACGCCCGCGGGTTGGCCTCGAGCACGTACAGCACTCCCCCGGCCAGCGCGTACTGCACGTTGAGGAGGCCGCGCACGCCCACCCCGGCGGCGATCGCCTCGGTGGCCGCGCGGATCTGAACGATGTCGCTGCGCCCGAGGGTGATCGGCGGCAGCGCGCAGGCGGAGTCGCCGGAATGGATGCCCGCCTCCTCGATGTGCTCCATGACCCCGCCGAGGTAGAGCTCGTCCCCGTCGTAGAGCGCATCGACGTCGATCTCGATCGCGTCGTCGAGGAACTTGTCGATCAGCACCGGGTGCCCCGGGCTCACCTCGGTCGCCCGGGACATGTAGGACCGCAGCGTGGCGTCGTCGTAGACGATCTCCATGCCCCGGCCGCCGAGCACGTACGAGGGCCGCACCAGGACCGGGTACCCGATCTCGCGGGCGATCAGGGC
>DASXZD010000077.1:0-40673 GCA_036502085.1 Streptosporangiaceae bacterium | reverse complement strand
GGCCGAGGGGCGCCGGGCACCGGCGAGCTGGCGTTCGGGCCGCTGCTGCGCCAGCTCGCCACGTCCGGCTACCGGGGCCGGGTCGGCCTGGAGTACAAGCCGTCCGACCCGGCGGACAGCTCGGCCAGCTTCGGCTGGCTGTAATGCAGGCGAAGTCATCGCCACTGCCCTCCCTGATGGCGCGGCCCGTGACCTGGGAGTAGAAGGCCGCCAGTTTCATCGGGTCCGGGCAGTCGATGATGAAGCCCAAGAGTTGCAGCATCAGGCGATCCTGTCACAAGGCAGGGGCGGCGCTTAGCCGGCTCCCATGCAGACGAAGTTGGCCGCGCTGACCGCGTGCCTGGGATGGGCGGCGGCCTGCGCCGCGGCCAGGGCGACGGCCGGCCGGGCTCCCGCTCGCAGCCGCCGGTACAGGTCGGTTGTCAGGGCCAGCGTCGCCGCATCATCGACCGGCCCCAGGCTGGCGATCACGGCCCGGGTGCCCAGCGTCAGCAAGGAGGCGGCGAGGCCCTGCAGTTCGTCGCCCGGGTGCACCGCCGACAGGCCCGCGTCACAGGAGGACAGCATCAGCAGGCTCGGGGGGCGGCGCAGCGCTGAGATGTCGGCCACCGTCATCGGCCCGTTGGCCAGGCTGAGGTGGGAGAACAGCGGGTTGTCGGCCCGGAACGTGCCGTGGCAGGCCAGATGCCCCCAGCGGGCTCCGTCCAAAGCCGCCAGTACCCGGGCGACCGTCGCATCCGGGCCGGTGAGCGGCCGCGCGTCCGGGAGCAGCCGGTGCAGCGCCGCCACCTCGGCGGCGGCGTGCTGGGGTGCGGGGCCGGATACCAGCACGATGCCGCCGTCTGCCGGGAGCAGGTTATGGACCTGCCACCACTGCCAGGAAGAAGGGCTGACCGAAACCGGGCGAGCCCGGCAGCTGGCCAGCATGGCCCAGGGCAGCGCGTGCAGCGCCCCGGTGGGGGCCAGCACGAGCTCGCGGTCGTCGATCAAGTCGCCCAGCGCGCCCAGCAGCAAACGGTCCAGCTCCGCGGCCGCATAGTCGATGGACCTGGCGGCGCGCCCGGCCGCGGGATGATCGGCTTGGTAGACCAGGTTTCGGCGGATGGCGAAGCGCAGCGCCGCCAGCTCGGCCATCGCCGCCTCGGCCGGGCACAGGTACCGGTAGCGGATGCGGCCGTCGGCCAGGACCAGGGCGTGCAGGCCGCCATCGAGGGCGAACAGCTCAACCAGAGCGCGGTCGCCCAGGGCGGCGGCCAGCTCGGCCGGCCCGGGCTGGCGCGCGAGCCGGCCCGGTGCCGGCCCGGTAGCCCGCCAGGAGCGCTGTCGCACCTGCTCCTCGACGGCGCGCTGGCGTCGTAGCAGGCGTTGCAGCCGAGGAGAATCCAGGGCGGTAGTCGCGATCTCCGACGTGATCGCGCGCAACTCGGCGAGGCTGGCCGCAATCACCGGGTCATCCGAAGGCCTGGCCGGCGGCAGCCGCAGCGCCGCGCCGCGAACTCGCTGCAGCCAGCGCAGCGCGGCCCGCAGGTTACTCTCCCGCAGCGACAGCCGCAGCCGTAGTGCGGCGATCTCCACGCCCGCGCTGCCGCCGAGCATCCCCAGCTCGGTCGCGCCGAGGCTGGACTGATGCAGCTCGATCTCGCGGTACCCAGCCGCAGCGTGCCGCTTGGCCAGCGTGACGTGCCCGGCCCGCAGGGCCACCAGCGCGGCGGCGTGCCAGGCTCGCGCGCGCAGCGGGGCGGGCCCGGTGCTACGGCCCGACGCCGCCTTCTCCAGGCAGCGGGTGGCGGTCGGCGTGTCGCCGAGGTCGACGGCCAGGTGCGCGGCATCAATCCAGGCGTCCCACGCGCGGGGCAGCCAGGCCCCCGCCGCCAGCTGGTCCCCCGCCTGCTCCAGGGCGCGCATCGCCCGTCGATCCCGGCCGCCGCCGGCCACCCGCGCCGCCACCTCGGTGTACCGCGCCAGCACGGCCCACTTCGCCCGCCCCTGACGGGTGAAGGTGGTACGGGCCCGGGCCGCGATGACCCGCGCCTGCGCGGGCGCGCCGCTGCTCAGCTCGATCCTCGCCGATACGAGCTGAGCCTGCCCCAGCAGCGAGGAAAACCGGCCGGCCCGCGCCGCGGCGATGGCTTGCGTCACCGCGGCGCGCGCTTCTGGCAGCAGCCTGGCGGCCAGCAATAGCTCGGCACGGTCGAGCTCGGTCACGGCGCTCGCGCCTACGTAGCTGAGCTGCTCCCTGGCCTGGTCGTAGTAGTCAAGCGCCAGCTTGACATCGCCAGCCTGAGCGGCCAGGAAGCCGAGGTTGTGCTGGGTCTGCGCGAGCACGGCCGCCAGGCCCAGCTGCCGGAATATCTGCTCGGCCTTCGTGAGGTCGCCGCGTGCCCCGGTGAGCTCGCCGCGGTAGCCGCGCAGGACGCCGCGGTTGATCAGGGCACGGCCTTCCCAGGCGGCGTCGCCGTGCCGCCGGAACGCGGTCAGCGCCTGCCCGTATCCCGCGAGGGCATCATCGTCGCGCCCCGCCCGCCGCAGGATCAGCGCCCGCTGCATCCCGGCGCGGGCCAGCCGCAGTCCGCTGAGGCCCGCACACGCCCGGTCGATTTCCCGCAACGCGGCCGCTGACCGGCCCAGGTCGTCCAGGACGAGCGCGTAGCTCATCCGGGCTTCGGCCTCAACGGTGGCATCGCCGCACCGCCGCGCGGTAGTGATAGCCCGCCGCAGCCAGGCCGCCGCCGCTGCCGCGTCGTGCAGGGCGTGTGCGGCCAGGCCCAGGATCCGCTCGGCGCTGGCTTGCGCGGCGCCGTCACGGCGTGCCCGGGCCTCGGCCAGGGCACGTTCGGCCAGCCTGGACGCCTGGTGCGGATCGGCCAGTATCTGCTCGCCGGTCAGCTCTTCGGCCTGCTCGGTCACCGCGCCTCCATCGGCCACCGGTCATCCCTTCCACATGATCAGAAATTTAGGCACATTCGGTAGCAAATTTGCCTTTTCGTGCATCGGACATGATGAAACGATGCTGGCAAATCACTCGTAGACGGGACCAATGTGACGCCAGAATCTGATGCCCGGATGGAACGCTGGCAGCGGGCCAGGTCGGCCCGGCTCGCGGCGCTGCCCTGGCTGCATACCGATACGTCCGGCTCGCGCACCGTTCGCTACCTGACCGATGAGCTGCTCGTCGCGCCCGGGCACGAGCAAGCGGCCCGCGACGTCCTGGCTGGTCTGGGCGTCGAGGCCGGGCAGATCACCGCTGTGCCGGCCGCGCTGGGCTACCTGCGGCTCATCGCCCCGGGAGCAGACATCGCGGCGGCATCGCGGACGCTGAAGGAGCAGGCCGGGGTGGCCGCGGCCGGCCCGCACCATGTGTTCGTGTCCAGCCCGTTCGAGGTAGGCGGCCCCTACGGGCCGCCCGCAACGGCGGATGGCTACAGCCTGCCCGCCGGACCCGCTCCGGACGCCACCGTCCGGGTCGCGGTGGTCGACACGGGAGTGTGGCGGGACAGTCCGCTGCCGGAAAGCTGGTACGAGGCCACCGAGGCGGATTACGACGACACCGTGGTCCAGGAGTCTGACACCGGTCACGCCAATTTCATCACCGGGGTCATCATGGCCAACACCGCCAGGGTGCGGGTCCGGATCGTCAAGGTCCTTGACGCCAACGGCATGTGCACGGAAACAGATCTGGCCACCGCCCTGGCGGGGCTGGGCGATGTCGATATCGTCAATCTCTCCCTCGGCGGCTTCAGCCATGACGACCATCCTCCGGTACTGCTGCGGGCCGCGCTGTCCCAGCTGCTGGAAGGCCACGATCGCGCCGTGACCGCCGCGGCGGGGAACGAAGGCAGCGACGGCCGCCCGTACTGGCCAGCGGCCTTCTCGAGGACCAGCCTGCCCTTTGCCGGCCAGGTGATCTCGGTGGCCGCGCACGATGGCGCGCAGTTGTGTCCGTGGAGCAACAGCGGCCCCTGGGTCGACCTGGCCGCGCCGGGATCGGACATCGTCAGTACCTACGTCATCCACGACGACTTCCCGACCGGATTCGCACGCTGGAGCGGGACGTCCTTTTCCGCGCCGTTCGTGGCGGCGGCCGTCGCCGAAAGCCACGCGGAGACCGGCACCATCGCGGATGCCGTGGCCGAGGTCAAAAGGAAGGCCGCCGCGCAGACGTACGGCGGCTATCCGAGTTTGACATGACGGTGTTTGACATGACCGTCGGGAGATTCATGCCGAGATCGACACGGTGGCTCCGCGCTCAGGACCCGCGGAATGTCTGACTTTGATCCGGCGGCCGCCCTGGCCGCCGCGGCTGACGGCGACCAGCTGGCCTGGACATCCATCGTCTCGACGTACTCGGGCTTGATCTGGACCGTCGCACGAGCCTACCGATTGTCTGCCGCAGACTCCGCTGACGTGTTCCAGGGCACCTGGCTGCGGCTGGTCGAGCACTTCGGCGATATCCGCGATGCAGGCCGGCTCGGTGGCTGGCTGGCCACCACGGCCAGGCGCGAGGCGCTGCAGTTACTGCGCCGGACCGGCCGCGACGTGCCCACAGAAGACATGACCACGATAAGCGAGGCGGCTGATGGCGTGCCGACGGCCGACGAGGAGCTGCTCAGAACCGAGGATCAGCGGACGCTGTGGAGCGCCTTCGGCCAGCTCCCCGACAACTGCCAGCGCTTGCTCCGTCTGCTGTTCGCCGAGCCGCCAGCGCTGTACGCGGACATAAGCATGGGCCTGGGCATCCCGCTGGGGAGCATCGGGCCGACCCGCTCGCGGTGCCTGGCTAACCTAGAGAAACGGCTATCGCAAAACGACAGTGGACTGAGTGGCTCGAAGGGAGGCCGATGAGCGAGGAAGACGTGGCGGCGGCCCTGCGTGAGGTGCTGCAGATGGTTGACCGGGTGCCGGAGGCTGCCCTCGAGGCGGCGAACGCGGCCATCGGCTGGCGCGACCTGGACGCAAACCTCGCCTTGCTCGCGGCCGAATACGGGCCTGAGCTCACTCACCTGCGGGGGGGCCAAGCCCGGCTCCTGACGTTTCACGACCAGCGGACGATCATCGAAGTCGAGGTGTCCGCTGACCGCGGGCAGGCTCGCCTGCTCGGGCAGCTGGATCCGCCGCGGGAAGCCGACGTGACGGCGGAGACGGCGGGGCAATCGCGCACCGTACGCGCGGATCCCCAGGGCCGGTTCAGCTTCACCGAGCTGCGCGACGGCTGGGTGCGCCTCGTGATCGCCGATGCGGATCAGCCGTCTGACCGCTCGGTGACCGAGTGGTTCCTGGTCTGACCGAAGCCGATGCAGCGAGGCTGCGATCCTCGCTTGACCATGGAATTTGATGATCCGTTAGCGGACTTTGAAAAAAGTTGCGCGGCCTAGGTATTTTCCGCCCCATTGCCTCCATCAGCTGATTGCCCGATTGAACCGGGACGAATCAACGGAGGCACACTCGATGTACGCAGACTCGCAGCCAGACAACAATTCGCGGCGCCGCCGGGCACCCGGCTGGCTGATCAGCACCTGCGCCGGGCGGGGACCGATCATGTCAGCCGCCGTGGCCATCTCCGCTGCCGCGGCCGTCATGCTGGCGCCGATCACCGCGTCAGCGGCGACGACCTCGCACCCGGCCGCAAAGGCCAGCCAGCCTACCGCCGCACCGGCCCCGGCCGTCAAGCAGCACCCGTACGTCCACGCCTGCGCGGCGCCGGCCAAGCGCGATGAGGTGTCCTGCTTCGCCCTGCGGCGGACTGACATCAAGGGCGTCAGGGAAAACGCCCTCGCCCCCGACGCGACTCCCTCCGGCTACAGCCCGGCCAACCTGGACAGCGCCTACAAGCTCTCGGCCTCCGCAGGCAGCGGCCAGACCGTCGCCATCGTCGACGCGATGAACGACCCCAACGCCGCGAGCGACCTGGCCACCTACCGCAGCCAGTGGGGGCTGCCCGCCTGCACCACTAACAGCGGCTGCTTCCGGCAGCTCAACCAGAACGGCGCCACCAGCCCGCTGCCGGCGAACGACACCGGCTGGGCCGGCGAGGAGTCGCTCGACATAGACATGGTCTCGGCCATCTGCCCGCTCTGCAAGATCATCCTGGTCGAGGCGAACTCCGCCAGTAACGCGGATCTCTACGCAGCGGAAAACGAGGCGGTCGCGCTGGGGGCGAAGTTCGTCTCGAACAGCTGGGGCGGCGGCGAGTACGCGGGCCAGACGACGGACGACGCGACGTTCAACCACCCGGGCGTCGCCATCACCGCGTCGAGCGGCGACGACGGCACCGGCGCCGCGTACCCGGCCACCTCGCAGTACGTGACCGCAGTCGGCGGCACGACGCTGACCACGGCGTCGAACGCACGCGGATGGGCCGAGTCGGCCTGGTCCGGCGCCGGCTCCGGCTGCTCCGCCTTTGACCCCAAGCCCAGCTGGCAGACCGTCGCGACGTCCTGCTCCAGGCGCGCCGAAGCCGACGTGTCCGCGGTCGCCGACCCGAACACCGGCGTGGCCGTCTACCAGACCTTCGGCGCGTCCGGCTGGGTCGTCTACGGCGGCACGAGTGTCGCATCACCGGTCATCGCCAGCGTCTACGCCCTGGCCGGCACGCCCGGGGCGGCCGACCACCCGGCCTCCTACCCCTATGCGCACCCCACAGGCCTGTTCGACGTCATCTCCGGCTCGAACGGCACGTGCGGCGCTCCTGTCTGCACCGCCGGGACCGGCTGGGACGGCCCGACCGGCCTGGGCACCCCGGACGGCACGGCCGCGTTCACCGCTTCCTCATCGACGACCCTCACCGTCGCCAACCCCGGCAACCAGTCAACGGCCACCGGGCACGCGGTTAGCCTGACCATGACCGCCAGCGGCGGCACGCCGCCCTACACCTGGTCGGCCACCCTGCCCGCGGGCTTGACGATCAACTCGAGCACCGGCGTGATTTCCGGCACCCCGACCACGGTCGGCAGCACCACGGCGACCGTGACCGTCCACGACTCGGCCAGCCATACGGCCAGTACCAGCTTCACCTGGACCATCACGGCCACCAGTGGCTGCACCGCGGCCCAGCTACTCGGTAACCCCGGATTCGAAACCGGCTCGGCCGCGCCGTGGACGACCACCGCGGGCGTCATCAACCCGAACGGCGCCGGCGAGACCTCTCACTCCGGCACGTGGTACGCCTGGCTCGACGGCTACGGCACGACGCACACCGACACGGTCGCGCAGACGGTAACCATCCCGAGCGGGTGCAGCGCGTCGCTGAGCTTCTGGCTGCACATCGACACGGCAGAGACCACTACCACCACTCAGTTCGACAAGCTCACGGTGACCGTGGGCAGCACTACCGTGGCCACGTTCTCCAACCTCAACCACGTGGCGGGATACACCCTGCACACGATCCCGCTGGCTGCCGGCACCACTGGCTCCACAACGCTCAAGTTCACCGGTACCGAAGACAGCTCACTGCAGACCTCGTTCGTCCTCGACGACCTGGCGATCAACGTCAGCTGAAGTGACCGCCCGGTTCACCCCGGGCACGTCTGGCCCGGGCCGCAAGCCCGGGCCAGACTCATTGCCTTCAGCTGAGATTCGCCCGCTGCCGTCAGGAGATGGGGTAGAAGCCGCCGTCGGCCACGCCCACATAGACCGAGCCTGAGACGGCCGGGTCCGAGACGGCCTGGAGGGGAGGACTCTGCCAGATCGGTGCGCAGCCGGGGCTGCACGAGCTGTTCGTGGTGTCGAAGGCGTACAGGATGCCGCTGCCGCTGGCGGTGTACTGGTTGTCGGTGTACAGCACGCCGTTGGCGATGGCCGCGTCGCCCTGGAAGACGCCGGGCTCGGCCTGGCTCTGCCAGACCGGCGCACAGGGGAAGGAGCAGGACTCGGTGTACCCGTAGACCGTGCTGCCGGATGCGATGTACACCCGGCCGCCGACCGCTGCCGGGGTGGCGTTGTTGCCGGCGATCGGATCGCTGACCCAGGCTGGCGCGCATGGCGACTTGCTGCATTTCTCGGGAAAGGCGTACAGCTTGCCGTCCGTCGAGAAGATGAACACGGACGAGCCGTCCACCGTCGGCGAGCCGAGGATGGCGGCGCCGGTCGGGTCGCTCGTCCACAGCGGCGAGCAGGTCTTCGAGCAGGCCACGCTGTAGGCGTACACGGTGTCGTCGGAGGAGCCGATGTAGACCACGCCGTTGTCCACCGCGGGCGAGCCGTAGATCGGGCCGCCGGTGGCCTTGCTGACCCACAGCGGATTGCAGGTCGCGCTGCAGCTCTCCGGGTAGGCATACACCTTCCCGTCGGTGGCGGCGACGAACACGTCGCCATCGAATGCCTCCGGGCTGCTGGCGTGGAACAGGCCGCCGGCCAGCGCGCTAGTCCAGCCGGGCGAGCACGGATTGGAGCAGCTCGTGGGGAATTCGTACACGTGCTGATCGAGTGACGCGACGAAGACCCGGTTGCCGTCCACCGCGGGCGCCGACGTGCTGGACCCGAACGCCACGCTGGCCCAGATGAGCGTCCGGGTCGTGCGGTTGAATGCCATCAGCTTGCTACTGCTCGTGCTGGGTTCGGCCGCCACAACGTAGGCCACGTTCCCCACCAGCACCGGCGCGCCGATGACCTCGCTGGTGCTGCCCAGGTAGGGGATGACGGAGAACAGCGGCCCGACCTTGAGGCCCGCGGCGACGTGGCTCTCGGTGAGGAACAGCTCGAAGGGGTCGGCGCCGGTGTGCTGGGAGTTCAGTCCGTACTCGGGCCAGTTCGACGACACGCTGAAGTGGAGGATGACGTTGTAGCTGAGCACGCCGATGTTGACCAGGCCGGGCGACTCGGTCTTCAGCACGTGATATCCGACGGTGAAGTTTCCGTTGGCGTCGGTGTCTGCGCTGAGGAACGGTGAGCCGTTCCAGGTGAGGGTCACCGTGGCGTCACGGGCGAACGCCGACCCTTCGAACGTCGTCTTCCCGCCTGGCCACTGCTGCGCGGGTGCGGCCGTGATTCCCCGGGTGACCGTGAACGGCCGTGCGCTCTGCGCGCGCAGCCCGGTCGGGTCGATCACCGAGATCAGCCCGGCCGGGGCGAGCGGCGGGAGCGTCGCCGTGATCCGGGTCCCGGCCGGGTTCACGTGCGCCTGCTTGGCCGTCACGCCGCTGAACTGGACGATGTCACCGGTCACGAATCCGGCACCGGAGATCTTGACCTGGGTGCCGACCGGCCCGGAGGCCGGGCTGAACGACGTGATCGAGGGACCCGCCGCCGTGGCCTCCGCCGGAGCCGGGGCCAGCAGCGCGCCGGCCACCACCGCCACCATGATCAGCTTGACGCCTGACATAGCATGTCTTTTCATAACTTTTCCCCCGCTGGCGTAGCCATCAGTGTCCCGCGGCGGTCAGCGCAACGGAATCACCAGCAGGTGACGGTGCGGAGACGCCCCGCAAGCGGCCTATCCGCCGGCCGGCTCCGGCACGCCGATCGGGCTGGGGTAAGGAAGCCCGGCGGCGCACGCCTGCGCGAGCGGGGTGAGCACGGCCGACAGCTCCGCGGTGTGCGCGGGCCCTAGCCGCGCCCAGGGCTGCGCCGCGACCCGGTCGGTTGCCTCCTCCACGGCGCGGTGCGCCTCGCGGCCGGCGGCGGTCAGCTTGCCGTCGGTGCCGATCCAGCCCCGATCCGTCAGCCGCGCGCTGGCCTCGTCCCACTGCTCGTCGGTCCAGCCCCTGGCGGGCTGCATGTCCTCGCGCCGCAGGTCCAGGCCGCAGCGCAGGATCAGCGCCTCGCAGCCGTCCACGCCCGCCGCCACGAGAGCCGCGATGTGCCCGTCACCACGGTGCTCGCGCAGCACCGTCGTGGCCTGCCAGAGCCTGGCCAGCGGATCCGCGGGCGCCGTGCCGCACGGCGTTGGCCGCGGCCAGCACCCGCCCGCCGCAGTCCAGTTCGCCGGCCGCGCGGTCGAGCAGATCCGCGGCTGCCGCGGCCTGCGCTTCCAGGCCGGGCAGCAGGCGGCGCAGCGCGCCGGCCGCGCCCGCCAGCCGTGCCCGCAGCGCCTCATCCGGCGTGATCAGCTCCCAGATGCCCGGGACAGCGCGCTGTACCATAGCAGGCGCGAAGCTGAAGAACGAGGCGCCGACCACCGCTGGTCCCGCGATACCAAGCGGTGCGGCCCGCCCGGCGAAGTACCCCCGCCAGAAGCCGCGCAGCCCGGCCGCCTCGAACGCCGAACGCGCCTCCGGCGAGAAGTAGGTCACCGCGTGGACCGGCTCGAACCGGGTCCACATCGCGCGTGCCGTGCTGGTCATGTCCTGCATCGTCACTCCCGCATTCTAGGAAACCTCCGCGTCCTGTGACATGTTGAAGCCGAAAGCCCCAAATGTGTTCATGCCGTGGCAGTCCGTAACCAGGTGCCTGCCGGCCAGAACGGCTGGGTGCAGAACGGCTGGTTCTGCTGACCTTCGGTTAGCCCGCTCGCCCCGCTTGCCCGCCCGGACACCCCCCGCACCGGACTACAGTGCCAGGCCATGAGCTACGACCTCGTGGTCAGGTCCAGGCGCGTCGTGCTTCCGGACGGGCAGCGGGCCGCTTCCGTCACCGTTCGGAATGAAAAGGTCGAGACGATTGCCGGCTACGGTGCTCGCCTTGACGCGGCCAGCGACGTCGACCTCGGCGACCTGGCGCTGCTGCCCGGGCTGGTGGACACGCACGTGCACGTGAACGAGCCAGGCCGGACCGAGTGGGAGGGGTTCGCCAGCGCCACCAGGGCCGCGGCGGCCGGCGGGGTCACGACGATCTGCGACATGCCGCTGAACTCGCTGCCGCCCACGCTCACGGTAGCGGCGCTGGCGGCCAAGCGGGTCGCGGCCGCGGGCCAGTGCGCGGTCGACGTCGCGTTCTGGGGCGGGGCGGTCCCCGGCAGCCAGCCGGAGCTGCGCCCGCTGCACGAGGCCGGCGTGACCGGGTTCAAGTGCTTCCTGGCCGACTCCGGCGTGCCCGAGTTCCCGCCGCTGGACGCGGCCGGCCTGCGGGCGGCGATGGCGCAGGCCAGCGCGGCCGGCGCGGTGGTGGCCGTGCACGCCGAGGCCCCCGGCGAGCTCGGCGCGGCGTCAGGCCCCGACTACTGGGCCTTTGTCGCCTCCCGGCCGCCGCGCGCCGAACGCCGCGCGATCGAGACGGTCGTCTCGGCCGCGGCCGCCACCAGGGCGCGGGCGCACATCGTGCACCTGTCGGCCGCCGAATGCGTCGCGCTGATCAGCGGAGCCAAGGCCGCTGGCGTCGCGCTCACCGCGGAAACCTGCCCGCACTACCTGTTCTTCGCCGCCGAGGAGGTGCCCGCGGGCGGCACCGAGTTCAAGTGCTGCCCGCCGATCAGGGACGCGGTCAACCGGGAGGCGCTGTGGCGCGGCCTGGAGGCCGGCGTGATCGACTGCGTGGTCTCCGATCACTCGCCCTGCCCGCCGGAGCTCAAGCGGCAGGACACCGGCGACTTCGGCGCCGCCTGGGGCGGTATCGCGTCGCTGCAGCTCGGGCTGCCGGCCGTGTGGACCGCGGCGCGGCGGCGCGGCCGCACGCTGGCCGATGTGGCCGGCTGGATGGCCGCCGCGCCCGCCGCGCTGGCCGGCCTGCCCGGCAAGGGGGCCATCGAGCCCGGCCGCGACGCCGACCTGGTCGCGTTCGACCCGGAGGCGACGTTCACCGTCCGCGGCGCGAGCCTGGCGCACCGCAGCCCGGTCACCCCGTACGAGGGCCGCGTGCTGGCCGGCGCGGTGCGCCAGGTCTGGCTCCGCGGCCAGCCGGTCACCGCGGCCGGCCCGCCGTCGGGCCGCCTGCTGCGCCGGGGCGGAGCCAGCCATGACTGACCCGGGCGGGTCTGGGCAGGCCGGCCTGCCCGGCGCGAGCCGAGGTCCGGATCTCGCGTCGCACGCGCTCCGCGGATCTGTGGTTTCGGCCAGCGACGAGTTTTTTGCCGAACGGGAGAATCTGATCAAGCCGGAAGCGCCGGTGTTCCGGGCGCGGACTTTCGGGCCCAAAGGGCAGCTCTACGACGGCTGGGAGACCAGGCGGCGGCACGACGCCGACGGGTCGCTGCCCGGCGGCGAGGCGCACGACTGGGTGATCGTCAGGCTCGGGGCGCCGTGCGTGCCGCGTGACATCATCGTGGACACCGCGTTCTTCACCGGCAACCATCCGCAGTCCTGCTCGGTGGACGCGTGCGCGCTGCCCGGCTATCCCGGCCCCGTCGAGCTGGCCGCGGCCGCCTGGCAGCAGATCGTGCCGCGTACCCCGCTGGCCGGTGACCGCGAGCACGTGTTCGGCGTGGTCGGGCAGCCGCGCCGCCGGACGCACGTGCGGCTGAACATCTTTCCCGACGGCGGCGTGGCCCGGCTGCGCGTGCACGGCGAAGCGGTACCCGATCCGGCGCTGGTGGCCGGC
The DNA here is from genome assembly GCA_036502085.1 of Streptosporangiaceae bacterium. Lineage (GTDB taxonomy): Bacteria > Actinomycetota > Actinomycetes > Streptosporangiales > Streptosporangiaceae > PALSA-505. The sequence goes on along the minus strand of DASXZD010000077.1, from coordinate 28,268 downwards.
CTGACCGTGGATCTGGCCGCGGTGGAATTCGGCGCGGACGTGACCGGATGCAGCGACCGGTTCTACTCCGCGCCGCGCAACGCGATCTCGCCCGGGCTGCCTGCGGTGATGGGCGAGGGCTGGGAGACCAGGCGCCGCCGGGACGAGGGAAACGACTGGCTGATCGTCCGGCTGGCCGCCGCCGGCGTGGTCCGGCTGGCCGAGATCGACACGCTGCACTACAAGGGCAACGCGCCCGGCGCCGCCGCGCTGTCGGCCATCGACGCCCGCCGCGCGTCGCCGGCCGATCCTGACGCCTGGTCCGTCCTGCTGCCGCGCACCCGGTTGCAGCCGGATACGCCGCACCGCTTCGGTGTCGACGGGACCGAGGCCACGCACGTGCGGCTGGATATCTTCCCGGACGGGGGGATTGCCCGGCTGCGCTTGTTCGGTTCGGTGACGCCTGACGGGCTGGCCGACCTCCGGCGCCGCTGGGCCGAGACCGGCTGAGGCCTGAGGGCGCAGCTAGCCGGCGATGAGGCGGTAGTAGCCGGCCAGGGCGGCGTCGAGGGCGTCTTCTTCGGTGGGCAGCGCTCCGGCCTGCTTGAGCGCGGCTTCGCCGAGCTGAGCGGCCAGGCCGGGATCGTCGAGCACCTTGAGCACTGCCTCGGACAGCGCCCGGACGTCGTCGGCCGGGACAAGCATCGCGGCGCCTTCTCCGATGAGGTCGGGAATCCCGCCGACCCAGGTGGCCACCAGGGGCCGGCCTGCCCGCAGCGTCTCCTGCACGATCAGCGGCTGCCCCTCCCAGACGCTGGGCAGCACGACGACGTCGGCCGCCGCCAGCAGGGCGGGCACATCGGCTCGGTGGCCGAGGAAGCGGGCGTTCACGAGGCCGGCGGCGGCCTGGGCGGCCAGGCCGGCCTGCAGCGGTCCCGTTCCGGCGATCGCCAGCACCGGGGCTGGGTCGCGGTCCCGCCAGCGGGCCGCGGCCTGGATCAGGGTGTCCAGTCCCTTTTGCGGGGCCAGCCTGGCTACCGCGAGCACGACCGGGGCGGGCACCGGCTCGCCGGCGGCGCCAAGCTCGGCCCGGAGCGCGGCCCGCGTTTCCGCGGAAACGCCGGCCCCGGCTGCGGGCGCGGGCACCAGGGCGCGGGCCACGTTGCGGGCGCCGAGCCGGCGCATCCGCGACTCTAGGTCACTGGACACGCAGAGCACCTGGTCGGCCCGGCGGGCGACGACCTGTTCCAGGACCCGGTAGATCGTCCCCGCCGCGCCGCCTTCCGGCGGGGCGTTGTGCACGGTGACGATCAGCCGGGGCCGCTGGTTGCTTGCGCCTAGGGCGACCGCGGCCAGGGCACCCGCGCGCAGCCCGTGCGCGTGCACGACGTCGGGCCGCGACCGGGCCAGCAGGCCGCGCAGCCGCCGCACCGCGGCGAGGTCACGCGCGGGCCGGGGGCGTTCGGCGATCTCGACCGCCTCGAACTGCGGCGTTCCCGCGCCCCCAGACGTTTCCGCCGGAACGCGGACTGCGGTCCAGGTTGCGGCGGGGGCGTAGACGGTCACGGGGACGCCACGGCGGGCGAGGCCGTCGGCCAGCATGCGGACGTGCCGGGCGGTTCCGCCCGAGGACGTGCCGAGGACGTAGACGACCTTCACTGGGCCAGCCTTCATCTGGCTAGCCTCGCCCTCGCCTTGGCGGCGAGCGACCGGACCTCTCCGCCGTCGAGGGCAAGGATCGCGAGCCCGAACGTCACGGCCACGCAGGCGCAGGCCAGCAAGGCGACGGCGGCGTTCGGCAGGAAGCCCTGGACGCGCAGTGCCGCGCACACGCCGACGCCCGACGCCGCGCCGGCCAGCGCCGCAGCCAGGCCGGCCGCGGCCGCCCGCGTGACGCCCTGCAGGACGACTCGACCGCGGGTCCGGCGCACGGCGCCGAGCAGCGCGATCCCGGCCGCGCTCAGGCCGATCGTGTTGCCCAGGCCGAGGGCAGGTACCACCAAGGTCGCGGACGTGAACGGGACGATCGCCAGGTCGGCCACGATCACCAGCAGCCAGCCGCCGGTGATGGCCGCCGCCGCGATCCTGGCGCGCTGGCTGGCGAACAGCACCCGGGACAGGTTCGCGGCCAGGCCGAACCCGACGACGCCGAGCGCAAACGCGGCCAGCGCCCAGGCCAGCTCGCGGGAGCGTGCCGGGTCATGCGACAGGAACACCCGGGCCGCGGGTATGCAGGCGCCGACCAGCAGCGCCGCGCCGAGCCACGACACGAGCATGGCGGCACGGGTCGATGAGGCCGCCGCGGCATCGAAGTCCGTGTGCTCTGCGTCCTCGTTCCGCCCCTGCTGCGCGGCTGCGGAAAGCACCGGGAACGCGCTGGTCGCGATCGGCACCGCGAGCACCGCGTAAGGCACGAAGAACACCTGCCAGGCGTAGTTGTACAGCACGAGGGCGCCCACGCCGCCGCGCGCGTTGGCCAGCACGATCACCACGGCGGTGCTCACGTTCTGTGCGATCACCGCCGCGACTCCGGCGAGCGCGAGTGCCCGTACCCTGGCGGCGACGCCGGGCGGGAAGTGCAGGGTCGGGCGGAGCCGCAGCCGGAGGCGGCGCACCGGCGCCAGCGCCGTGACGGCCAGGGCGGCCACGCCGGCCGTCGTGCCGACCGAGAGCATCAGCTCCGCCGAACGCGGCAGGCCGGTGACCCCGTGCCCGTGGTCGAGCGGCACGAAGGCAAAGTAGGCGGCGGCGACCACGATGCTGGACAGCACCGGGGCCAGGGCGGGGGCGGCGAACCTGCGGTGTGCCTGCAGGATCCCGTACCCGACGACGGCCAGCCCGTACAGCACGATCTGCGGCGCGAACACGGCGAGCATCCGGGTGCCGACCGCGAGCATGCTGGCACTCTGGCCGCCGTGCCCGCTGCCGAGCAGCACCGACACGATCGGCCGCGCCGCGACCGCGACGATCAGGCTGACCGGGACGAGCAGCAGCAGCGTCCAGCTGAGCAGGGCCGAGGAGGTCTGCCCGGTCTCGGCCTTGACGCCGGCCAGCGCGGGGCCGGCCAGGACAGGCACCACCATGCCGGTGAGCGCGCCGCCGAGGACGATCGCGTAGATGATGTTCGGCACCTGGTTGGCTGTCGCGTACGCGGTGCCGAGCGGGGTGGCGGCCACGGTGTGCGCGAACACGAGCTGCCGGCCAAACCCGACCACGTTGGCCAGGCCGGTGATCACGCCGATCATTACGGCGGGACGACCGATCCCGCCCGAGCCCCGGCCCGCGCTCCTGCCCGCGCTCCTGCCCGCCTTCGTTTCTTGCCCCCGGTCTGTCGCCGGAACCGTCACGGGAAGTCGGCGACGGCCTGTTCCGCGGCGGCCGGCGGGGACGAGGGGCCCCAGCCGTCCTCTGGGCTCTGGCCTGGCGGCAGCACCGCTGCTGCGCCCGGCTCCGGCTCCGGCTGAGGCGCTGGTGCCGCGACGGGCCGCCGGCCGAGCATGTCGAGCCAGCGCAGCGGCGGCGTCCGCTCGATCACCTTGGTGAAGCTGACGACCTCGCTGGCGGCGGTCAGGCCGGCGATCCCGGCCAGCAGCGCGATCCGGGCCGGGCGCGGCAGGCTGGCCGCGGCCGCCGCGCCGAGCATCCCGCCGAGCGCGTTGGCTCCCGCATCGCCGAGCATGGCCTGCTCCCCCAGATCTTCGGGAAGCAGCGCCAGTGCGGCGCCGGCCGGCGCGGCGATCGCGCTAACCGCCGGGCCGCGGGCCGCGCCCGGCGTCCCGGCCGCGAGCAGCGCGCTTCCAGCCAGCGCCACTTTGATGGCCCGGCCCGGGCGCAGGTCGAACAGGTTGAGCAGGTTCGCGCCGCCGGCGGTCAGGCCGGTGTTGATCACCACGTCGGCGGGCGAGCCGCCGAGCAGGACGCCCGCGGTCAGCCCGGCGGCACCGATGCCGACGATCTTCACGGCCCCGCTGGTCACATCGCCGCGGGCCAGCGCCCCGAGGTGACCGCGGAATCCGCGCCGGTCTCCGCTGCCGGCCAGGTCGTCATAGCAGCCGAACGCCGCGGCCCCCAGTCCCGCGGTCACCAGCGCCAGCCGGGGGCGCACGGCCAGGCCGGGCGCGACCGCGGCCGCCGCGGCGCCCAGCGCGACGGCGGGCCCCTCGAGCAAAGTGAGCTGCTCGCCGCGGTGGTTGGTCCTGGTCCAGGTGTCCCTGCCGCCCGGCGGGGTCCGGCCGAGCGCCGCGTAGGCGGCGCGGGCCGCGCCCGTGGCCAGGACGGCGCGGGCTGCGGTAGCGGCAAAGACAGCACCGCCGGTACGGCGCATCATGTGTGCCCCTTCGTTGTCTTGGTGGTCGCGGGCCCCTTGTGCACCTGGGTCGAAGTCGTCACCTGATTCGTCGGCGTGCCCGTTGGCGAGGGGGTGGGCGCCGGGCTGGGCGCGGCGGCCGTGTTCCCCGGCCCGGTGCCGTAGGCACCGGTCTTGTGGCTGGTCAGCTCCTGGGCGAGCGCCTGCACGGTGACGATCTGGCCGATCAGGGTGTCGGCGTCGTCCACGGTCGATATCTGCTCGGACGCGCTGCTGCTGCGCAGCGCGGTGATCGCGCTGCCAGAGACCGAGCCGCTGGTCGAGCCGGCCACCACGGTGCCCAGGCCGGCCGTGTCGAGCCCCTGCGCGAGCGTGATCAGGCCCTGGTTCGCCGGGCCGGAGCTGCCGTTGGACGGCGGGCTGGCCGGGGTGATCACGACGGTCAGCGTGGCCGGGTTCTCCGGGTGGCCGCTGATGCTCAGCAGCCCCGCCTGCGCGTAGCTGGACAGTACCGCCTCGCCATCGGACGGCTGCCGACCGCCGCTGGTATCGGCCGGGCTGGTCTTACTGAGGATCGCGCTGCCGAGCAGCTGCGAGGCCTGCTGCAGCGCGGTCCCGCTGGTCCCGGCGCCCGGCGTGGCCAGGGTGGCCACCAGCGAGCTCAGCTCCTGCTGAGTGTTCTCGCTGGGATCGAAAAGCTGCGGCTGCAGGCTGATCTGGCCGGTGACGGCGGCCCCCGCCTGCTGCAGCGCGGCCGCGACGCCATTGGTCACCTGGCCCGGTGCACCGGGTGCCGTGACGAGGACCACGCGCTGCCCGTCGAGCAGACCGTCGAGCAGCCGAGCCTCGGCTGCCTTCGCGAACGCCTCATCGCCGTTGACCTGCTGGTTAAGCAGGGCATTCTTGGCCTGAGCCGCGTCGTACTCGTTCTTCACCACCTTTGACGTGTGATTCAGGATGCTGTACGTCGCTCCCTGCAACTCGGTGGAGCCGAGCACGATCCCGACCGCGAGGGCGAGGAACACGGCCACGATGGAGACAATGTGGTAGCGGAAATCGATCACTAGAACAGTCCGGTCAGCCAGTAGACGAATTCGTCCCACCTGGCACCGAGGTACCGCAGCAGGATCGGGCCGGCGGGCGAGAATTTCACCGCCACCAGGATGGTCACGATCGCGGCCAGGACGAGAACGACCAGCGCCCAGCCGGAGATCCGGCTGCGGTACAGCTGGCTGACCCCCTTGGGCTCGACCAGCGTGCCGCCGACCTTGAGCCGGGTCAGGAACGTGCTCGCCGCCCCCGACCGCCCCTTGTCGAGGAACTCTACCAGCGAGAACCTGGTGCCGACCGCGACGATCAGGCTGGCGCCCTTGTCGTCGGCGAGCAGCAGCGCGACGTCCTCGCTTGTCCCCGCGGCCGGAAACTGCGTGCAGCTCATACCCAGGTCCTGGACCCGGGCCAGGCCGGGCGCGCGGCCGTCCGGGTATGCGTGCACGACAAGCTCGGCGCCGCAGGCCAGCGCGTCGTCGGAGACCGAGTCCATGTCGCCGACGATGATGTGCGGCTTGTGGCCGGCCTCGATCAGCGCGTCCGCGCCGCCGTCCACGCCGATCATGATCGGTTTGTACTCGCGGATGTAGCCGCGCAGCACGGTCAGGTCCTCGCGGTAATGGTAGCCGCGCACCACCACGAGCACGTGCCGCCCGGCCAGCCTGGTGCGCAGCTCGGGGACGCCGACGCCCTCGATGAGCAGGTCGCGCTCGCGCCTGAGGTACTCCATCGTGTTGGCGACGAACGCCTCGAGCTGGGTGGCCAGGCCGATCTTGGCCTCGGCACTCGAGGCCGCCACGGACTCGGCGGTCTGCACCGTCCCCTTGGCGATGACCTCGTCGGCCAGGTAGAGCGCCTCGCCGTCCAGCCACACGGTCTGGCCCTCGGCCACCCGGGCGAACACCTCGGCTTCGACGTCGTCCACCAGCGGGATGCCCGCCTCGATCAGCAGCTGCGGGCCGAGGTTCGGATAGCGGCCGCTGATGCTGGGGGCGACGTTCACCACGGCCGCGACCCGGCACTCGATGAGCGCCGCGGCGCTGACCCGGTCCAGGTCCCGATGGTCGATGACCGCGATATCGCCCGGGTTGAGGCGCTGGGTGAGGTTCTTCGTCCTGCGGTCGAGGCGCGCGGGACCGATCACCCCGGGCAGGTCATCAGACCTGCCACGGCGCGCCCAGGGGAGTAGATGGGATGGGCCCTTCATCGCCCTACCATCCTGCCAGACAGCCCGAGCCGACCCGCCCTAGTTGACATCACGGCGTGTTACCGGCCGGGCGCGGTCAAACCGTCCCATGCGATCGGCGGACCGTCCCGTGCGATCCGGCGAATATTCCCGGCGTGTCCTCCGTTATCACCTGATGATGGCACCGGCCGCAGCCGCCGTGATCTGCGTTGCGTGCCCCGCGTCGTCGGGATTCATCCCGGTGTGGCAGGGTAAAAGGACGGCGACCAGAACGCGGCAAACCAGAACGGAGTACCGCGCCCTGATCAGCGAACGCAGTGGTCACCCCCCGGCCGCCTCACCGGCTCGCGGGGGCCTTATCACGTCCGGCCCGCTTCAACCGTCGGCCGACGGAGCCCCGCCGCTGTCCGAAGAGGACGCGGAGGCGCACATACACGGGATCTGCTTCAAGACCGGTCCGCCCGGCCGGGTCGGTGTAGAACTCGAATGGCTGGTGCGCGATCTGCGCGATCCGCTGCTCCGGGTACCTGCGGACCGGATCAGGCAGGCGGTGGCCAGCCTCAGCGAAGACGCCCACGCCGTGCTACCCGGCGGGGGCAGGCTCACCACCGAGCCAGGCGGGCAGCTGGAGGTCAGCTCCGCGCCCGCCGCTGATATCGGCGGCTGCATCGACGCCGCCGGTGAAGACCTCGCCGCTTTGCGGGACGTTACCGGGGCGGCGGGGCTGCAGCTTGCCGGTCACGGCATCGATCCCGTCCGTCCGCCACGCCGGGTGCTCAACCTGCCGCGCTACGCCGCGATGGAGGAGTTCTTCGACCGGCGCGGGCCGTGGGGCCGGGAGATGATGTGCAACACCGCATCCATCCAGGTCTGCCTCGACGCCGGCTACGACCGGACCGGCGCCGACGACTTCCGGTCGCGGTGGCGGCTGGCTCATGCCATCGGGCCGGTGCTCGTCTCGGCGTTCGCCAACTCGCCGCGGCGCGGCGGCCGCGTGTCCGGCTGGCGGTCCACCCGGCAGGCGGTGTGGTCCCGGCTGGATCCGGGCCGCACCCGCCCGCCGCCGGGCGCCGAGCCGGCCCGCGCCGTGAACGGCAACGGCCGCCGCGACGACGGTGAGCTCGACCCCAGGGCGGCGTGGATCTGCTACGCGCTCGATGCCGAGATCATGTGCATCCGGCGCGATGATCCGGCCGGCTGGAGCGCGCCGCCCGGGCTGACCTTCCGCGACTGGCTGCGCGGGGCGGGCGAGCGCCGCCCTACCGCGGAAGACCTTACGTACCACCTGTCCACGCTGTTCCCGCCGGTGCGCCCGCGCGGGCACCTGGAGCTGCGCATGATCGACGCGCAGCCCGCGGACGGCTGGGTCGTCCCGCTCGCCGTTGCGGCCGCGCTGCTCAGTGACCCCCAGGCGGCCGATGCCGCGATGGCGGCCGCCGAGCCGATCTGGCAGCGGGCCGCCGCTCCTCCCGACGGCCATCCCTGGCCGGACTCGGATCCGTGGCTGCGGGCCGCCCGGCACGGGCCCGCGGACGCCGGCCTCGACCGGGCCGGCCGGGCCTGTTTCGAGGCCGCCGACGCCGCGCTCAGCCGGGCCGGCGCCCCGGGCGAGGTCCGGCGCGCGGTCGCCGCGTTCGCTGACCGGTACGTGCTCGCGGGACGATGTCCCGCCGATGACCTACTGAAGGAGAGCAGATGACAACGCATGCGGAGGCACTGCGGGAGCGGATCGCCGGCGAGCTGATCGCCGCGCGGGCGCGCACCAGCGGGCTGACCGACTGCGTGGATGACGCCGAGCTGGTCCGCCAGCATTCGCCGCTCATGTCCCCGCTGGTCTGGGATCTGGCGCACATCGCCAACCAGGAGGAGCTGTGGTTGCTGCGCGCGGTCGGCGGACAGGATGCGATGCACCCGGAGATCGACGGCCTGTATGACGCGTTCGAGCATCCGCGGTCGGCCCGGCCGAGCCTTCCGCTGCTGCCGCCGGGCGAGGCCAGGCGCTACGCCCGGGAGGTCAGGGGCCGGGTGCTCGACCTGATCGAGCGCACGCCGCTCACCGGGTCGCCGCTCGTGACCAGCGGGTTCGCGTTCGGGATGATCGCGCAGCACGAGCAGCAGCACGACGAGACCATGCTGATCACGCATCAGCTCAGGCAGGGCGGCCGCGCGCTGTCCGCGCCGCCGCCGGGGCCGCCGCCGGCCGACGCGCTCGGCCTGCCGCCTGAGGTGCTGGTGCCGGGCGGCCCGTTCGTCATGGGCACCTCCGACGACGACTGGGCGCTGGACAACGAGCGCCCGGCGCACACCGTCCACGTGCCCGCGTTCTTCCTCGACACCGTGCCGGTGACGAACGCCGCCTACGCGGACTTCATCGCCGCGGGCGGCTACGACGACGAGCGGTGCTGGAGCCGGGCCGGCTGGGAGCACCGGCAGCGCGCCGGCCTGTCCGCCCCGCAGTTCTGGCACCGGGATGGCGGCCAGTGGATGCGCACCAGGTTCGGCCACGTCGAGCCGGTGCCGCCAGCCGAGCCAGTGCTGCACGTGTGCTGGTACGAGGCCGATGCCTACGCCCGGTGGGCGGGCCGCAGGCTGCCCGCCGAGGCCGAGTGGGAGAAGGCCGCCAGGTCCGGCTCGACCCGCTTCCCCTGGGGAGACGCCCCGCCGGGCCCGGAGCACGCCAACCTGGGCCAGCGGCACCTGCAGCCCGCTCCGGCGGGCTCGTACCCGTCCGGCGCCGCCCCGTGCGGGGCCCGCCAGCTGATCGGTGACGTGTGGGAGTGGACCGCCAGCGACTTCCTGCCCTACCCCGGTTTCGCCGCCTGGCCGTACCGCGAGTATTCCGAGGTGTTCTTCGGCAGCGAGTACAAGGTGCTGCGCGGCGGCTCGTTCGCGGTCAGCCCGGTCGCCTGCCGTGGCACATTCCGCAACTGGGACTACCCGATCCGCCGTCAGATCTTCGCCGGATTCCGCACCGCCCGCGACGCCGAGCCCGCGTCGGGGCCCGCATCCCGGCCCGCGTCCGCACGGAGCGCGGGCCGGTGACCGGCCTGCGGGTCGAGCGGCTGCTGCCGCCCGGCTACCTGGCCCAGTCGCTGCGCGCCGACGCCAGGGCCGGGCTCACCGCGACGCCGAAGTCGCTGCCGCCGAAGTGGTTCTACGACGCCCAGGGCAGCGCGCTCTTCGACAAGATCACCGAGCTGCCCGCCTACTACCCGACCCGGGCCGAGCGGGCGATCCTGCACGCGGCGGCGGGCGAGATCGCCGCCGCCAGCCAGGCGGACACGCTGGTCGAGCTCGGCTCGGGCTCGTCCGACAAGACCCGGGTGCTGCTCGACGCGCTGCGCGCGGGCGGCACGCTGCGCCGCTACGTGCCGGTGGACGTCAGCGAGACTGCCCTCGAGGCGGCCGCACGCGGCCTGCTGGCCGACTACCCCGGCCTGGACGTGCACGCGGTCGTCTCCGACTTCGGCTACCACCTCGGGCTCCCCGGCGAAGACCCGGATCCGCGGGGGACGCCGGAACGGCGAATGGTGGCCTTCCTCGGCAGCACGATCGGCAACATGGTGCCCGCGGAGCGCGCGGAGTTCCTCGCCCGCCTCCGGTCCGACCTGCGGCCCGGCGACACGCTGCTGCTCGGCACCGACCTGGTCAAGGACCCCGCCATCCTGGTCGCCGCCTACGACGACCCGGCCGGCGTCACCGCCGCGTTCAACAAGAACGTGCTGGCCGTGCTGAACGCCGAGCTCGGCGCCGACTTCGACCCGGACGCGTTCGAGCACGTCGCGCGCTGGGACCCGGCGGCGGAATGGATCGAGATGCGGCTGCGCTCGGAGATCGGCCAGTCGGTCACGCTGCCCGGCATCGGCCTGTCGGTGACGTTCGCCGCCGGGGAGGAGATGCTGACCGAGATCTCGGCCAAGTTCCGCCGCGACGGCATCGAGGCCGAGCTGGCCGCGGCCGGGTTCGCGATGCGGTCCTGGTGGACCGATCCCGGGCGGCTGTTCGGCCTGTCGCTGTCGGTGCCGGCCTAGCGGCTGCGCAGACCGCGCGGGCGATCAGCCCAGCTCGGCCCGCTCGGCGGCGGCCACGCCGAGCAGCTCCTCGGCGTGCGCCTGGCCGAGCTCGGAGTCTTCCAGCCCGGCCAGCATGCGGGACAGCTCGCGCACCCGGGCCGCCTGGTCCAGCCGGATGACGCCGCTGCGGGTGACCGAGCCGTCGTCGGCCTTCTGCACGACCAGGTGGGTGTCGGCGAACGCGGCGACCTGCGGCAGGTGCGTGACCACGATCACCTGCGCCAGCCGGGCCAGCCGGGCCAGCCGCCGCCCGACCTCCACCGCCGCCTTCCCGCCCACGCCCGCGTCTACCTCGTCGAAGACGAACGTCGGCACCGGGTCGGCGCCAGCGAACACCACCTCGATCGCAAGCATGACCCGGGACAGCTCGCCGCCGGAGGCGCCCTTGTGCAGCGGCAGCGGCGGCGCGCCGGGGTGCGCCGCCAGCCTGATCTCCACCTCGTCCCGGCCGTAAGGCCCCAGCTCGGCCAGCGGGCTCACCGCCACGGTCAGCGCGGCGTGCGGCATGGCCAGCGCGGCCAGCTCGCCGCTGACGGCGACGGCGAACTTCTCCGCCGCCTTGCCGCGCCTGGCGGTCAGCCGGCCGGCCAGACCGTCCGCCTGCGCGGCCAGCTCCGCCTCGCGGGCGGCCAGCGCGGAGACCCGGTCGTCGTCGCCGTCCCGCTCCGCGAGCCGGCCCGCGGCCTCCTTGGCCCAGGCCAGCACCGAAGCCAGGTCGCCGACCCCCTCGCCGCGGCTGCCGAACGCGCGGATCAGCCGGCCGAGCTCGGCCCGGCGCTCCTGCACCGCGGCGAGCCTGGCCGGGTCGGCCTCCACCGACTCGGCGTAGGAGGCCAGCTCGGTGGCCACGTCGGAGACGATGTAGGCCGCCTCGGACAGCCGCCCCGCCAGCCCGGCCAGCGCCGCGTCGTGACCGGCGGCCGACTCCAGCGTCTGCCGCGCGGCCCCGAGCAAGGCTGCCGCGTCGACCGCGTCGAGCGAGCCCGCCGACGGGTCGCCGACCAGCGCCTCATGGGCCGTGGTGGCGGCCGAGTGCAGCTCGTCGGCGTTGGCCAGCCGCTCGCCCTCGGCCCGCAGCTCGTCGTCCTCATCCGCGGCCGGCGCCACCCGCTCGATCTCGGCCAGGCCGAGCCGCAGGTCCTCGGCCTGCTCGGCCCGCTCGCGGGCGCGGTCGGTCAGCTCGGCCAGCTCGGCGCGCACGTCGCGGTGCCGCTGGAAGGCCCGCTGGTAGTCGGCGAGCAGCGCGGCCAGCTTGTCGCCGGCGTACCGGTCCAGCGCGGCCCGCTGCCGGCCGGGCTTGAGCAGCTGCTGCTGGTCGGCTTGGCCGTGCACGGCTACCAGCTCATCGGCCAGGTAGGTGAGCAGCGAGACCGGCACCAGGCGACCGCCGGCGTGCGCCCTCGACCGTCCCTCGGCCGACACCGAACGGCTCACCACCAGGGCCCGGCCGTCGTCGTCGAGCTCGCCGCCTGCCTCGTCCACCTGCTGCGCCACGTGCCCGCCCGGCTCCACCCGCAGCCGGCCCTCGACGGTGGCCCGGTCCGCGCCGGGCCGCACCCGCGCCGGGTCGCCGCGGCCGCCGAACAGCAGGCCGAGCCCGGTCACGACCATGGTCTTGCCCGCGCCGGTCTCCCCGGTGACGACCGTGAACCCGGGAGACGGCTCGAAGACCGCGTCATCGATCACGCCGAGCCCGGTGATCCTGACTTCCTCAAGCATCGGCCCGCGACGCCTCCTCTTCGCCGGGCAGCGCGTGACCGTCCGGGCCGGAGCCGGGTGCCCTGGCCCGCTGCCGGCCGCGCCAGCCGGTAACCGGCAGCCCGAACTTCGCGACCAGGCGGTCGGTGAACAGGGCACCGACCCCGGCAGCGTCGCCGTGGCCGTGGCCGTGCAGCCTGGCCAGCAGGACGGGCCGTGCGCCGCGCCGCACCTCGACCCTCGCGCCCGGCGGCAGATCGACATTACGCCGACCATCGCACCACAGCACGGCTCCTGTCATCTCGCCACGCCCGGCGCCGGGCACCATTCCGAGGCCGTCCAGGCCCGCCCCCCCGCGCTGCGATCCGCCAATCACCTCGACCGCGAGCATCGAGGCCGGCGAGACCACCATCGGCTTGGCGAACAGCGCGTGCGCGCTGATCGGCACCAGCAGCAGTGCCTCCACCTCCGGCCAGACCACTGGGCCGCCGGCCGAGAACGCGTACGCGGTGGATCCGGTGGGCGTGGCGCAGACCACCCCGTCGCAGTCCCACCGGGACAGCGGCCGGCCGTCCACCTCGGCGACGATCTCCAGCATCCCGATCCGCGGGGTCTTCTCGACCGTGGCCTCGTTCAGCGCCCAGGTGCCCGCCGTGACCAGCCCGTCCTGCCGCACGGTCACGTCGATCGTCATCCGGCGCTCGACCGCGTAGCGCCGCGACACCACCCGGTCCACCGCATCGGCCAGCCCGTCCGGCTCGGCCTCGGCCAGGAAGCCCACGTGGCCCAGGTTGACCCCGAGCAGCGGCACCCCGGCCGGCCGGGCCACCTCGGCCGCCCGCAGGAGCGTCCCGTCCCCCCCGATGACCAGCACGACCTCGGCGCCGGCGGCCGCGGCCGGGCCGGGCGGCATGACCTCGGCGCGGCACTGCAGCGCCGTGGCCTCCGGGCTGAGCACCCGCACGGTCAGCCCCGCCTCGGTCAGCCTGTCCACGACGAACCGCGCGCTGGTCAGCGCCTGGGACCGCCCGGTGTGCGCGACCAGGAGCACCGTCCGCTTACCGTCCGTCACGCTCATCTGCCGTCCGCTCCTCCATGGTCCGGCCTTACTGTAGGCGCAGTACTTCCTACTGCGGGCCGCCGGCTATCGCCCGCTCGAGCTCGCCCGGGTCAAGCGGCGGCGCGCCGCGGCGCAGCCACAGGAAATACTCCACGTTCCCGGCCGGCCCCGGCAACGGGCTGGCCGTCACGCCGGCCACGCCGAGGCCGAGCCTGGCGGCGGCCGCGGCCACGCCAGTCACCGCTTCGGCTCGCAGCGCGGGCTCCCTGACCACGCCGCCGGCCCCCACCCGGCCCTTGCCCACCTCGAACTGCGGCTTGACCAGCAGGACGAAATCGGCGTCCGGCGCCGCGCAGCCAACCAGCGCCGGCAGCGGGGTGGCCAGCGAGATGAACGACAGGTCCGCTACCACCAGCCCCGGCGCGGGAGCGACCTGGCCAGGCTGCAGCTCACGAACATTCATTCGTTCCATTACGGTGACCCGCGGATCACCGCGCAACGCCCAGGCCAGCTGCCCATAGCCGACATCCACCGCGACGACATGCGCCGCTCCGGCCCGCAGCAGCGCGTCGGTGAACCCGCCGGTCGAGGCGCCCGCATCCAGGCAGTGCCGGCCCGCGACGGCGAGATCCGCAAAGACCGCCAGCGCCCCGGCCAGCTTGCGGCCGCCCCGGGACACGTAGTCGGGCCCGGCCCCGTCGCTGACCGTGATCGCGGTGTCCCGGCCCACCTGCGTGGCCGGCTTGCCCGCCGCCAGGCCGCCGACCGCCACCCGGCCGTCGGCGATCAGCTCGGCGGCCTGCTCCCGCGACCGGGCCATCCCCCGCCTGACGAGCTCGGCGTCAAGCCTGATCCGGCTGCCCATAGTCAGCTGCACTCCGCTCAGCCCGCGACGGTGGGCGCCGTGGGCTCGTCCCTCCGGCCCGGCACCGGCGCCTTGGGGCGGGCGTCCCCTCGGCCTGGCACGGGGGACTCCGGGTGGGCGTCCCCTCGGCCTGGCACGGAGGACTCCGGGTGGGCGTCCCCCCGGGCGGGCACCGTGGCCGGGCCGGAGTCGAGCTCGCTGAGCACCTGGCGCAACTCCCCGTGGATGCTCTCGAAGACCGCCACGTGCTCGGCGGGCGATGACCCGGCCAGGCCGTCGAGCGCGGCCACTGCCCGATCGACCCGCGGATCGCCGGTACTGGCGGCCGCAACGTCACGACCGGCCGCCCCGGTGCCGGCGGGCACTGCCTCGCCGCTCCGCAGGCCGTCCTGCGTCTCCCCCGCGGCTCCCTGACCCTGGGCCGCCACGTCCACCCCGGCCGGGCCGGCCGGCTGCCCATCGCCTTCGGCGGAGGCAGGAAAGAGTCGCGGGCCCCGTTCGGAATCAACGGGTTTTCCCGAAGGTTCCGCCGCGAAAGCCGCCACGTCCTGGCTGTCGTCCTGCATTCGACCGCACGCTCCTCGCCTGTGCACCACTCCTGTCAGGAACGCTACCGCCAGCCGCCGACAGGCCGGCGCAGTGCCCATCGCCGTAGTACCGTGGTGCCGGCACCGCCGCCAGGCTGGCAGGATGGCACGATGCGCACCGCGGAAGAATGTCGCAAGGCGCTGGAGAACCTGACGGCACGCATTGCCGACCTGGATCCGGCGGACCGGGCCGCTCACTTTCCTGAGCGCACGATGAGCTGCCGGGTGCCGGACCTCGGCCTGGTGTTCGTAACGCGGATCGGACCGCACGGCACCGACCCGGTCACCGAGGCGGCCGGCGAGCGCCCGGCGCAGATCAGGTTCACCGCCAGCAGCGACGACCTGGTCTGGATCGCCGAGGACCCGGTGCGGTTCGCCCGTGCCTGGCTGACCGGCAAGCTCAAGGTCGAGGCCAGCTTGCTCGACATCCTCCGCCTCAGGAAGTTCCTCTGATCTGTCAGCCGACTCAGTTGGCGGCTCAATCAGCTCAGTTGGCGGCTCGCGCGCTGACGGGCAGCCGGGGGCGGTCTCTGGCCGACTCAAGCGCCGCCGCGAGGTCGGCGATGACGGACTGCGGCCTGTCGCGGATCCGGCGCGGGGTGACGTGCACCACCAGGATGCCGTGACCGGTCATCCGCGCGTGCCGCTCCAGGGTGCGCTCCCAGTCCTGCGGGGACAAGTGCCACTCGCGCGAGTCGACCTCCGCGGCGACGCCGGGCTCTTGCCACCAGCAGTCCGGCTGGGCGATGAACTGGCCGCCGGCGGCATAAAGCCTCGGGTTGAACATCGGCACCGGCAGGCCTGCTTGACTGATCAGGTCCCTGAGCTCGGCTTCGACGACGGAACGCACGCCGTCGGCCACTTCGGCTAGCGCCTGCCGGGTCAGGGCTGATGCCTGCGTGGGGCCGGCCCGCACTTCGGCGATGAGCAGCGGCAGCGGGCACTTGCGCCGCTGCACCGCGTCGGCCACGACCGCCCTTACTTCGCGGAGCGCGGTCAGGTCCCGTGCGGCGTCGGCCACCGCGCGGGCCGCCGCGACGTACCGGATCGCGCCGTCGGCGTGCCATTCGGCGGGCATCCTCGTGGTCCGGTGGATCCGCACGAAGGCGTGGTCGCGATGCTGGACCGGCGTCAGGACGTCCACGACTTGGGTGTACGCCGCCTTGATGCCGTGGTGGAACAGCGCCGCCGGCCCGGTGATCAAGCTGGACGGCCCGGCGTAGAGCAGCGCGGCCATCTGGCACTGGACCGCGGCCGGCTGACCGCTGACCGTCAGGTAGACACCCGGCAGCAGCACCTGCCACGGTCCGGCCGCGCGGATGCGATGCCGGAGCATCTGCTCGCTGATGCCGACGTCGCGCGCCTGGCCGCGAGCGATGACGCCATGCTGCTTCCTGAGCAGTTCGGCGAGGGACTGACGATCGAAGTCGTTAACCCGGGGCATGCTCGCAGGGTCGCACCCGGCTACGACAGAACCCCGCCGCCTGCTGCCCGAGGCGCCGACCCCAGCCCCCCAGCCCCCCAGCTCCCCCAGCCCCCAGCCCCCCAGCCCCCCAGCCCCCCAGCCCCGGGCCCTCCGGGCCCCCGGGGCGATCAACAGCAGAGTGAATTCGCTGTTGCTAGAGCAACAGCGAATTCACAGCGATGTTGATCGCGGGGAGGGCTGCGGGCGGCTGGCCCGGATCGTGGGGAAGGCGGGCGGAGGGGTTGGGAGACTGGGCGGGGGCGGACTCGGCATTTCGGAGCCACCGCCGCGGTGATCAGCGCGGACGGCCGGACGCTGTACCTGTGCACCGAGGACAGCCCGGCCCGTCCGGCGACCGGCGACCAGCGCGCTGCGGATGTACGACATCGCCACCGGCACGACGTCCGTGCTGCGGACCCTTCGGCCGCAGCGCGCTCAGTTGCGCCCTCGCCGGAACTACCTGCCGGCCGGGCACGGCCAGGGCTGGCCAGGGCCGGTCAGGGACGCACCCGGCGATGATCCGGTACGACATCGCGACGGGACACCACGCCGGTGCCCGTGCCGGACCAGTGGGCTGAGGTCACTGCCGGCATCCCCCAGCAGTCGGCGCAGGCATACTCGGTGGGGTGGCAGCGCTTATCCCGCGGCCGAGGGCCGAGATCTCTCCCGGCGCGGTGCACGTACCCGGCTGGCTGAGCGCAGGCGAGCAGTCCCGGCTGGTGACGGCCTGCCGGGACTGGGCCCGTCCGCCGGCCGGCATGCGCGCCACCCGGCTGCCGGGCGGCGGCGTCATGTCGGTGCAGACGGTGTGCCTGGGCTGGCACTGGGTCCCCTACCGGTACTCCCGCACCGCCGACGACGTGGACGGAGCGCCGGTCAAGCCGTTCCCCGGCTGGCTGGCCGAGCTCGGCCGCCGCGCGGTGGCCGCGGCCTACGCCGACGAGGCGGCGGCGGCCGGCTACCGGCCGGACGTCGCGCTGATCAACTTCTACGACGGCGGGGCCAGGATGGGGATGCACGCCGACCGGGAGGAACGTTCGGCGGCGCCGGTGGTCTCGATGAGCCTCGGGGACAGCTGCGTCTTCCGGTTCGGGAACACCCGCGACCGGGGCAGGCCCTGGACCGACGTGCCGCTGGAGTCCGGTGACCTGTTCGTCTTCGGCGGGTCGGCCCGGCTGGCCTACCACGGCGTGCCCAAGACGCTGCCTGGCACCGGCGATCCCGGCCTCGGGCTGGAGGCCGGGCGGCTCAACATCACGCTGCGCGAATCCGGGCTTGGCTGACGCTTATCGGCTGGGCGGGCTGCCGGGGGACGCCGATTAGGCGGGCGGGGCTGCCGGGTCGCCGGCTCGACGGGTGTGGCTGCCGGGGGACGCCGATTAGGGGGCTGGGCCGCCGGGCAGGCGCGCGGTGACCTGGCGTACAGGGTGATCGCGTAGCCGAGACCGGCGTTGACCATCCGGCCGGGCTGCCCCGTACTGCTGACCCGCACCCGGCCGGGCGGCAGCGACCGCGGCGGCCGGCCGCGGTCAGCCATGGCCGGCTCGCCCGCGATCACGCAGGCCACCTGCCATCTGTCGTCACGGGCCGACCCGTCGCCGCCGACTGCGCCGCCGCCGATTGGCCCGCCGCAGACCGGACCGTCGCCGCGATAGCCGGGCGGCAGGATCAGCAGCCAGGCCTCGCAGCCGTCCTCGCGCGCGGGCACGGCCACGCGGACCGGCTGGCGGGGGTTGAAGCGGACCAGCCCCCACCACGCCTGCGGGTCGGCCACCAGGCGTCGCAGGCAGCCGGCCAGGTAACCCACGGTGGCCGGCCTGTCCCCGGCCGGGCCGCCCCGCAACGCCGGGCCGGCCGACGCTGGATCCGTCGATGCAGAGTCCGCCGGGGCCGCCGCGCGGGACGGCCAGGCAGGCAGGGTGGTGCCGGGTCCGGTAAGCGCCGGGGCCTGGCTCTCGGCCAGCCGGGCGATCTCAGGAGCAACGGATATGTCGAGGTTCATCGGGAGTCCTTCGGGTCCGGGGACGCAAAGAGGTCCCTGGCAAGCGGGTCAGCTGGGGAAGTTCGTCAGCGACAACACGAAGGACAACAGCAACACAGCGCGCAGCCCGAAATCACGTCGCGAGGATCGCGGCGGGGCACTCCATGCGCTGGCATGCGAGGTAGCACACCGCACCCGGGCGGCCTTTGTCAAGCTAACGCTGTCAAGCCAGCGCCGCCAAGCCAGCGCCGCCAAGCCAGCACCGCCAAGCCAGCACCGCCAAGCCAGCACCGCCAAGCCAGCGCCGTCAAGCTAACACCCTCAAGTCAGCCCAGGCCCAAGGGCTCAACCGCCGCCCTCGCCAACTCGGCCGTCACCGTCCGGCCGGCCGTCACCGTCCCGCCGGATCCGGCCTCGTCAGCGTCCCAGGCCGCCGCGCATAGGGCCCGCAGCCCGCTGATCTTCTCCCCCGACCCGGCCAACTCCAGCCGCGAGCCGTCGGCGGCCCAGCGTGCCGTCCAGCCGTCGCAGGAGTACCCGTCCCCGCGGGCCGTGACCTCCGGATGCGGCTCCAGCAGCCCGGCCAGGCCTTCGGCCAGGTAGGACGGGCGGCTGTGCGGCGGGGCGAGCAGCACGTCGGCCGGCCCGGTGACGCCGGTCAGCACCAGCAGGCTGTCCGCGCCGACTCGGCAGGCGCCCTCGATGTCGGTATCCAGCCGGTCGCCGACGACCAGCGGCCGCCGCGCGCCGGTCCGCTGGACCGACTCAGCGTGCAGCGGCGTCTCAGGCTTGCCGGCGATCAGCGGCTTGACGCCGGTCGCCGCGGTGATCACCGCGAGCAGCGATCCGTTGCCCGGCTGGCGCCCCCGGGAGGTGGGCAGCGTGACGTCCGCATTGGAGCCGACGAACAGCGCGCCGCCCTGGACAGCCAGCGCGCCTTCGGCCAGCAGCGCGTAGCTCACATCGGGCGCGTAGCCCTGCACGACGGCGGCCGGGCGGCCGGCCGCCACCGAGACGGGCCGCAGCCCCCGCTCCCTGACCGCGGCGCGCAGCCCCGTCCCGCCGACGACGAGGACGGCGGCGCCGGGCGGCAGCCGCTCGGCGAGCAGCCGGGCCGCCGCCTGCGCGGAGGTCACCACGTCCTGCGCGCGGGCCGGGACGCCGAGCCCGGTCAACTGCGCCGCGACGGCGGCGGGGGTGCGGTAGGCATTGTTGGTGACGAAGGCGAGCCGCATCCCGGCGGATGCCGCCTGGTCCAGCGCCGTCACCGCGCCGGGGATGGCGGCACCGCCCAGGTAGACCACGCCGTCCAGATCCAGCAGGCCGACGTCGTAGTGCTTGCCCAGCGGCTCCGGGCAGCCCAGCAGGCTCATGAGCCCCCGTCCCCGCCAGACGGGCCAGCCTGAAGGGCCGGCCCCCCGTCCGCACCAGACGGGCCAGCCTGAGGGTCCGGCCGCCCGGCCACTCCCGGCCGCCCGCCCGCTTCCGGCCGCCCGCGGGCCCGCAGCGTCGCCCGCACCTCTCGCAGCGCCGCCGAATAATGCGGCAGGTCCGGCCGCATCGCCGCGGCCAGCGCCAGGTACTCGGCCGCGCCCCCGGGATCGCCCGAACGCGCCAGCGCGAGCCCCAGCCCGAAGTGCGCGTAGTCGTCGGCCGGGCTCTCCTCCACGATCATCCGGAAGCTCTCCGCCGCCTGCGAGTACCATCCGGCGTCGAACTGCGCCCGGGCCAGCGCCTCGCGGACCATCCGGGAGCGCGGCTCGGCGTCCGCCACCCGCTCGAAGAGCTGGGCCGCCGCCGCCGGACTGCGGTTGCTGAGCAGCTCAAGACCCCGCTGGTACCAGGTGTATGCGTCATCTTCCGGCTCGGCCGCGGCGGCGCCCGCTACAGCACCAGCTACCAGGCCTGCCTCCGGGTCTTTTTCCCGTCGGGAATCTTGACCAGCGCTCGGACCTTCTGACATGTGTGCAGACCCTCTCATCCGGCCGGACGCCAGCGTCGCGGGAGCCGGCCACCCTGGTGTTCGAGCCCTTCCGGGGCGTCCGGTACTCCGCCGACCGGGTCAGCGGCCTTGCCGAAGTCACCTCACCACCGTACGACGTCATCGGGGCGGCCGCCGAGGGCACGCTGCTGGCCGCCGACGCTCACAATGTCGTCCGGCTCATCCTGCCGCAGGCCGATCCGCGCAAACCGCACGGGAGCTACCGGGATGTGGGCGGCACGCTGGCATCCTGGCTGGCCGACGAGGTGCTCGTGCCCGACGCCGAGCCGGCCCTCTACGCGTACGAGCAGAGCGACCGGTCCGGCGCGGTCCGCCAGCGCGGCCTCATCGGCGCGATCGGCCTCAGCCCGCCCGGCGCGGGCGTCGTGCTGCCGCACGAGGACGTCATGCCAGGCCCGGTGGTCGGCCGCCTCGAGCTGATGCAGGCCGCCCAGGCCAACCTGGAGCCGATCTTCCTGCTGCACGACGGGCCGCCGGGCGCGGCGACCCGGCTGCTCGACCAGACGGCAGCCCGGCCGCCGCTGCTCGACGTGACCACCGAGGACGGCGTCACGCACCGGATGTGGGCCATCACCGGCCGGGCCGACCTGGCCGCCATCGCCGCGGATCTCGCGCCGCGCCAGGCGCTCATCGCCGATGGGCATCACCGCTACGCCGCCTACACCGAGTTGCAGGCGCGGATGCGGGCCGCCGGGTCCGGCCCCGGGCCCTGGGATTACGGCCTGGCGCTGCTGGTCGACTCGGTGGCCTACCCGCCCAGGATCGACGCGATCCACCGGGTCATCCCTGGATTGTCGCCCGCCGCCGCCGCGGCCGCCGCGGAGCAGGCCTTCAGGGTCAGCGAGCTGGACGGCGGACTGGACGACGGGCTCAGCGCCCTGCGCGAGGCCGGGCAGGACGGCGCCGCGTTCCTGGTGGCCGGCGCGGGCACGATGTACCTGCTGACCGATCCTGACGCGGCCGAGGCGGCCGCGGCCATGCCGGACGGCCACTCCGCGCTGTGGCGCGGCCTGTCCGCGTCGATCATGCAGCGGCTGCTGCTGGCCCGGGTGTGGGGGGTCACCGACGACGACCAGCACGTGCGCGTGATCCATCATGACGCGCAGGCCGCCGTGCGCGCGGCCGACGAGACCGGCGGCACCGCGGTGCTCTGCAACCCGCTCACCGCGCCGGACGTCGGGGCGGTGGCGGCACGCGGCGAGCGGGTGCCGCGCAAGTCGACGTCGTTCGGCCCCAAGCCGAGAACCGGCCTGGTGATCAGGACCTTCGCCCAGGGTTAGGTCCCGGGGCCGATGCGCTTGTAGATGCGCCCGTGGCCGGGGATGCGCTGGAAGTTCTGCGCGAAGTAGTTCCTGAGCGACGGCGTCCAGGCGATCCGGCGGGTCTCGACGCCGTGCAGCCCGGAGGACAGCCAGACGTACTGGGCCTTGCGGAAGGCGTCGTCCCACAGGTTCCTGACGGCGGCCGTCATGGCCGCACCGGAGACGCCGTTCCTGCCGCGGCTGAGGTCCAGGTCGGTGCCGTCGCCGTCGACGATCTGCGGGCAGCCGGGCACGCTCGAGATGAACCGGTCGGCCGCGATCGTGAACGACACCTGGTCGGTCAGCACGCAGGCGCCCTTGGGGATGACGTTCGGCGCGCTGGTCGGGTCGGTGACCCCGCGTTCGGTCGCCAGCGAGTGGGCCTGGCTCACGAACATCACGGCGATGACCAGCACCGCCGCGCCGAGCCCGGCCATATCGAGCCGGAAGCCGCCGGACCGCTGGCCGGACGACTCGGCCAGCCCGGTGACCAGCCTGGCCACCGGGAGGGCAACGGCCAGGGCCAGGAACGGGGCGAAGAAGCAGGCGTAGTGGTAGTAGAAGTCGACCGGCCACAGGAACGACAGCAGCACCAGGCCCGCCGTGACCAGCGCGAACCACTCCAGCGGCGACGGCAGCCGCCGGGTCACCACGCAGGCGCCGACGCAGGCCGCCACGACGAGCAGCACGATCACGACCGAGACGAGGAGCACCGTCCCGTGCGACCCGCTGACGAGCCCGCTCAGGTCTTTCAGCCGGGTGGTCAGCGACGTCCGCGCGTCGTCCACCCGGACCAGCTGGGCGACGAACACCCCGTGGTAGAACGACGAAGGAGCGAGCGCCGCGAAGGGGAGAACGGGCACACCGAAGCCGGCCGCCACGCCGCCAACGTAGACCGCAGCCTTGCGCGGCCGGCGCGCGCACAGCAGCACGATGACGATGATGGGGAAGATCGCCCACAGCTTGATCGCGCCGGCGAAGCCGAACGCCACGCCACCCCAGGCCAGCCGCTTCTTGCTGTCGGTGATGTGCTCATCGTCGAACAGCGCGAGCAGCCCGGCCAGGCAGGCCAGCACGAGCCACGGCTCTTGCAGCACGGTCTTGGACGCCTGGATCGCCTCCGGGTAGACGGCCATGATCCCGCAGGTGATCACCACGGCGAGCATCCCGCGACGCCGGACGAGCAGCCCGGCCAGCGTCACGGACGCCGCTCCCGCGGCCGCGGTGAGCAGCCGGCCGATGCCCATCGCCCAGGCGGTCCCGGTGATCTTGCCCAGCGCCGCCACCGGCGTCATCAGCAGGATCAGGCCCGGCGGCTGGACCAGGATGAAGTCCCGGTACGGCACGACGCCGTACACCAGCCGGATGGCGGACCCCAGGTAGACCCCGTCGTCGTATTCGGTGACGCCGAGCAGGTGCCCGGGACGGGTCAGCTGGAGCACCCGCAGGGCCAGGCCCAGCACGGTGAAGAGCAGGATGACCAGCCCGGTACGGGAAGATATACGGGAAAACTGCCTTTTTTCCGAACGCCGCTTCGCGGAGGCCTCGGTCACCTCGGGCTGGCCGGTCCCGCCCACGGCCGAGGCCGCGGGATCGGCGTCGTGGGTGTCGGCGTCGTGCAGTGCGGCCTGGCTCACGGCCGGATGCTCGGGTTGGCGCTCGCTGATGCTTACTCCCGCGGTCGTCCGGGAACGATAGAGGTCAAAGGCCGCCGTCCGCGCGGACCTGAACCGGCCGTGAACGATGCTACACGCCCGGTCTGGCACCATGGGCGCATGAACCAGGCTATGCCCGCCGCCGCACCCGCAGAGCCGACGATCACCGATCTCGGTCACGATGTCTTCCAGATCGATACCAGGATGGCCGGGTACGAGGGGATCACGGCCGGCTACCTGATCCGCGGCAGCCGCCCCTGCCTGGTCGAGACCGGGACCGCCCCGTCGGCCCCGGTCGTCAGGGCGGCGCTGAACGCGCTGGGGATCGGCGCCGGCGACCTGGCCACGATCGTGGTCACCCACATCCACCTTGACCATGCGGGCGGCACCGGTGACATGGCGGCGCACTACCCGGCCGCCGAAGTCGTCGTGCACGAGCGCGGCGCCCGGCACCTGGCCGATCCCGGCAAGCTCATGAGCAGCGCCCGCGCGGTCTACGGCGATGCGCTCGACGCCCTGTTCGGCGAGCTGGCCCCGACGCCGGCGGAGCGGATCCGGGCGGTGACCGACTCCGGCACCGTCGATCTGGGCGACGGCCGCCGGCTGGACAGCCACTATTCACCCGGGCACGCCAAGCACCATGTGGGGCTGCTTGACTCGGTCAGCGGCGACCTGTATGTCGGCGACGCGGCCGGCGTGTACATCCAGGAAACCGGTGACCTGCGGGCCGCGACGCCGCCGCCAGACTTCGACCTCGGCCAGGCGCTGGACTCGGTGCGCAGGTTTGGCGAGCTGCGGCCGGCCCGGCTGCTGTTCAGCCACTACGGTCCGGTCGACGCCGTCGATGAGACGCTGCTGCGGTCGGCCGAGGAGATCCGCGTGTGGGTCGCGGAGACCCGCCGCGCCCGCCGCACCGGCCAGGACCTCGATCACGCGGCGGCGATGGTAGCCGAGCGCACCAGGGACCGGTACGCCGCGTTCCGCGCCGACGCCGATCCGGACGCCAGGGAAAAGCTGGACCGGATCAGCGGCACGGCCGCGAACGTCGCCGGGATCATGCACTGGCTGGACAAGACGGAGCCCGCCGGGCCGGCTTCCTGACGAGCTGGCCCGAGCTGGCCCGAGCTGGCGGCGGCTACGACTCGGCCGGGACCTCGGGCTCGCCGGCCGCCTGACCGAAGGCTCCGGCCGACCCGCCGTCGCTAGCCGCAAAGTCTTCCGGCTCCGGCTCATCGCCTGATCCGTCATCAAAGTCCGCAGCCGACATGCCCGCGGGCAGCTTCTCAGAGACGCTGCCCAGATCCGCGACCGGCATGCTTTCCGGCTCGTCGCCGGAGTCCTCGAAGCCTGCGGCGAGATCCTCGAAGGTCACGTCGTCCAGTTCCTCGTACCGCTCGGCCGCGTCGGTCTCTTCGCCGGTGTCCGCGCCGGCCGCGCGGGCGAACCAGTCACGTGCCTCGTCGGTGCGGCCGGTCTCGGCCAGCGCGTCCGCGTACGCGTAGAACAGCCGGGCCGACCAAGGATGCAGGCGCTTGGCGTTGAGCTCGGGAACCTGCAGGGCGAGCACGGCGGCGTCCGCCATCCCCTGATCCCGCCGGATCCCCGATTCCACGATCCTGAGCTCGATCTGCGTCGCCCGGTCCAGGTTGCCCGTCTCAGGGTCATGCACGATGGCCAGCGCCTTGTCCAGCCGCCCGAGAGCCCGCTCGCTGTCGGCGATCAGCGGCAGGCCGACGCTGTGCCCGGTGAGCCGTTTGGCGGCCCGCAGCTCGGCCAGCGCTTCGGCCCACTGGCCGGCCCGGTAGGCGGCGATGCCGCACGCCTCCCGGACGACGCCCACCCGCGCGGCGAGCTTCCTCGCCTCCTGCGCGAGCAGGTAAGCCTGCTCCGGATCTTCGTGCAGCCCGGCCGCGACCAGGTAGCGGGCCACGCTGTCGGCCAGATCCTTCGGCAGCGTGCGCAGGTCTATCCGCGCCTCGGGATCGAGTTGCTCCGCCGTGATCTCATCGCCGACCCGCAGCCGCGCCGGGCGCCGGTCAGACGCACCTCGATCCCGTCCCGACGAATAGCCCGAACCCGCCGAACGGGCGGGACCCGCCGAACGGGCCGCGCCCCCGGAACGACCGCTGCGCGGCCCGGCGGCACGCCTGTCCGGCCGCTCGGCTGGACGATCGCTGCGCGGCCCGGCCAGACGCGCGTCGTCACGCGACGATGCCGACCAGGTCCCGCGATCAGCGCCAGGCCCAGCGGAGCGCTCGCTTCGTGGCCCGGCAGCGTGCCGGGCCGGCCGTTGGGCGGGACGTCCGTCGTCACGCGACGGCGCCGACCAGGTCCCGCGATCAGCGCCAGGCCCAGCGGAGCCGTGGCCGCCCGGGCCTGCGCGCCGCTCATCACGCCGCTGCGGCGCACGGCCGCGGTCGGCTCCTCCTCGTGCGCCCTGGCCAGGCCGGTCACCCGAGCCTGGCCGCCCATAGGTCCGCCCGCCCGAGCCGGGCCCGTCGTAAGTCCGCCCGCCCGAACGTCCCGCGGCGGATCCGCCCCTGCGATCGCCGCCCGGGCGTCCGGTGGCGCCGCCGGCGCGCTCTCCGGCACCGCGTGATGCGTAGGGCCGCTCGCCGCCGTCACCAGGCCGCGACTCCCCCAGCGTCCTGGCCGCCCGGCCACGCGGGTACCAGTCCGGCCGGCCGTCGTCCGCGCCCTGACCGCCCGGGGCGCCGCTGGAGGGTCCGCGACCCGATGTGCCGCCCGGTCCCCGGCCGGACGACCGTCCGCCGCCCGCAGGCCGCCCAGAGCCGCCGCCAGCCGTCCGCCCGTAACCGCTGCCGCCGTAACCGCTGCCGCGGCCCGTGGGACCGTCGGATTCGTCCCTGGCCGGACGCCAGGGTCGGCCGTCGTCTGGGCTCCTTGATCCAGCGCGGGATGCGCCACCAGACCGAGCCCCGTACGCTCGCTCCGAGCCGCTGCCTGAGGCGCGCGCGGAAGCGCCGCTGAACGAACGACCGGCACCCGCGCCCCCCGGGCGACCGTACCCGGCGCGTGCCGGCCGACCCGACTCGCCGTCGAACGAACGACCAGAGCCGGCGCCGTAAGAGCGGCCAGCCCCGGCATCGGCAGGGCGCCCCGAGCTCGCTCCGGAAGGACGGCCAGATCCGCCACCGAAGGAACGCGTCGGCCCATCACCTGTCGCGCGGCCGGATCCGCCGCCGTACGAACGGCCCGAACCGCCGCTGTTGTAGGAGCGACCGGAGCCGCCGCCCTGAGGGCGTCCGGAATCGTCTGGGGAGGGACGACCGGAGCCGCTGCCGTAGGAACGGCCCGAGTTCCCGCTTGAAGGGCGCCCCGAGCCGCGCGCTGAGGGGCGGCCGAAGGCACCGGAGGCACCGGTGCCTGTCTTGCGCGGCGCTGCGGTCCGCCTGGGGCGCGCCGAGGGCTGCCTGTCGCGTCCGCTGCCCTGTTCTCCCGGCACGTTCATCCTCCAACAAACACAGATCGCGGTGACCATCAAAGACCGGCCGGGGGCAGGCACTCGGGGGCGCCTGGCGGGCCGGGATCGCACATGCGTTAAGGGCCGCTCACCATAAATGGCGACGGCCCTTAACGAAAGATGCCCGGCGGCGACCTACTCTCCCACGCAGTCCCCCGCGCAGTACCATCGGCGCTGAAGGGCTTAACTTCCGGGTTCGGAATGGGACCGGGTGTTTCCCCTTCGCTATAACCACCGAGACTCTATGGAGATGTGTCCAGCCGCATGCTGATGCACACGGGCCCGACCGCATCTCGGGAACCGCACAGTGGACGCTAGCGCTTACTGACCGCCGCGGGTTGCCCCGCGGCATCAGAGAATGTAGTAGAAGCCAAGCCACTCGGCCTATTAGTACCGGTCAGCTGCACACGTCGCCGTGCTTCCACTTCCGGCCTATCAAACCCAGTCGTCTAGCTGGGGGCCTTACCCGGTTAACCCGGAGGGAGACCTCATCTCAAGGCGAGCTTCCCGCTTAGATGCTTTCAGCGGTTATCCCTTCCGAACGTAGCTAACCAGCCGTGCTCTTGGCAGAACAACTGGCACACCAGAGGTTCGTCCGTCCCGGTCCTCTCGTACTAGGGACAGCCCTTCTCAAGTCTCCTGCGCGCGCAGCGGATAGGGACCGACACATCTGTTACCACAACGCCAAATCATCATTGTCTGGCATCGGGGCCAAGGCATTTCTGCTTGGCTCTGCATGTCGCCATGCAGGTCGGACTATATCTTCACCGGATTCCTCTACCGGTGTTCGGCGTAGAGTCTCTGAGGATTCTGGACGGTGCACTCGTCTGTAGCGGCCCCCACCATTCATGGTGAGCGCGCGCTCTTTTAGGCGAATGAACCCTTCAGCATCAAGATGCTCGCCTGCTTCCATCGCTCTCACGATGCTTGCGAAGCTCTCGAACTCTCGTTGCTTGCCGCTGATCAGCCGCTGTCGTTTGAAGAACGGGATGACCTTCGTCAGAAGATCGGCCCGCCGGCGCACTACGAACACCAATGTGGTGTCGCGTGAGCCACGATGATTCTCGCGGATCGCTCCACAGCCGAGACGCTGGCGGATGAGGTAGAGGACCTCTGACCGCGTCACATCCTGACTGACATGGAACTCCGGCACGAGCTGCCAACGCATCCGAGTTGTCGGATGTCGCTGTACAGCAACGTGAAAAGAACCCTCGCCGTCTACGAAGCCGGCGATGTACGGATCCAGCCTTTCCTGCTGATTGACCGCACTCGACACATTGTCACTGCTCACATCGAGGACCGTAGAACGGACCTACGACGAGAACGAGTAGCGCGAGATACTCGGTGTTTCCAGCATTTGGCCGAATTTATAGACAGCGCGTTATGTCCACTGTCTCGCGACGTTCTAAACCCAGCTCGCGTGCCGCTTTAATGGGCGAACAGCCCAACCCTTGGGACCTACTCCAGCCCCAGGATGCGACGAGCCGACATCGAGGTGCCAAACCATGCCGTCGATATGGACTCTTGGGCAAGATCAGCCTGTTATCCCCGGGGTACCTTTTATCCGTTGAGCGAC
>DASXZD010000076.1:0-49123 GCA_036502085.1 Streptosporangiaceae bacterium | reverse complement strand
CGGCCTTTTGTCGGACCATCCTGGGACGCTGTACAGACTTTTCCGTCATCCCTGGGCAACGCGCTGTCATTATCACCAACCTAGCTTGACGTAGCCCAAGACACGCGCGTGTAATTCCACTAATGTAGTTCGCGCGCCCGGGGAGGAGGCGCGAACTACGGGGACTCCGGGAGGGGGTAGGAGGTGCGTCGTGACTGAGACCATCGCCGCGTCAGTTCCCGGCATCTTCGGTTTCATGGCAGAAGATGGCGAAGAACTGGGCTGGCAGGAGCGCGCCTTGTGTGCGCAGACGGATCCAGAGTCGTTCTTTCCTGAGAAGGGCGGTTCGACCCGCGAGGCCAAGCGTGTCTGCGGGAGTTGCGAAGTCCGCGCCGAGTGCCTGGGCTACGCACTTGAGAACGACGAGCGGTTCGGCATCTGGGGAGGGCTGTCCGAGCGCGAGCGTCGTCGGCTGAAGCGGCAGGCGGTCTAGCCGGGGCCGAGGCGGGCAGGCCTGCACGCCGATCTGTGATCGGCTTCGCCGTCGACCCGCAGCATTTTCCGGGGCCGAGCCCCGCGCGTCGGGCCGGGGTCGCTTTCCGGAGCCGGGTATCTCGGCGGTCAAGCAGCCGACTTGCCGGACGGCGAGCAGCCGGTTCGCGTATTGTTCACGCGTACATGCCCGCCAAGCCGAGGCCGGAGCGAAGCCGTGCAACCCGGTCGGCGCGGGACATCCCCACCAGCGAGCGGGACCCTTGTCGCCTAACGATACGTATCCCGAGCACGTAGTCACTGCGGTCGTCATCGCGCACGATGGCGCCCAGTGGCTGCCTGATGCCATCCCTGCGGTGCTTGACCAGACCCACCAGGTACACCGCCTCGTCGCCGCGGACACCGGCAGCCGAGATCGCAGCGGGACGCTGCTGGCCGGGATGATCGG
Organism: Streptosporangiaceae bacterium; assembly: GCA_036502085.1. Taxonomy (GTDB): domain Bacteria; phylum Actinomycetota; class Actinomycetes; order Streptosporangiales; family Streptosporangiaceae; genus PALSA-505. Next base: position 48,204 of record DASXZD010000076.1, on the reverse strand, counting down.
CCCGGCGGTCGTGTTCGGGATGGACCGGGAGACCGGTTACGGGGCCGCGGTGGCGCGCGCGCTGCGCCATCCGGCCGCGAACACCCCGGCCGGCGGCAGCGTGACGGAATGGATCTGGCTGCTGCATGACGACTGCGCGCCGGTTCCGGACGCGCTGGAGGAGTTGCTGCGCGCGGCCACCGAGACGCCCAGCGCGGCCGTGCTCGGGCCCAAGATCCTGGACTGGTCGGACCGGCAGGTCATCCTTGAGGTCGGCCTGGCCGTGGATACGGCCGGCCGCCGGGTTAGCGGCACCGAGCCGCGGGAGATCGACCAGGGCCAGCACGACGGCGACCGGGACGTGCTCGCCGTAGGCAGCGCCGGCATGCTGATCCGCAGGGACGTCTGGGACGAGGTCGGCGGGTTCGATACCGGACTCATCCTGTTCCGCGAGGATGTCGACTTCTGCTGGCGGGTGCACGCGGCCGGCTACCGGGTGCGGGTAATCACCGATTCGGTCGTGTACCACGTCGAGGCGGCCGCCCGGGGTCGCAGGCAGATCTCCGCGACCCCGCACCCCCGCAGGCTGGACCGGCGCAACGCCTTGTTCGTGCTGTTCGCGAACCTGCCGCTGGCCGCGATGGTCGCCTCGCTGTGCGGGAACCTCGCGCTCTCCGCGGCCAGGACGCTGTTCTTCCTGCTGGCCAAGCGCCCTGAAGCCGCACGCGACGAGGCCGCCGCGTTCGGTTCCGTGCTCGCCCACCCCAGGCGGCTGCTCGTCGCCAGGCGGCGGCGGCCGCCCGGCCGGCGCCGGGCCTACGGGGCGCTGCGATCGCAGGTGCCGCGGGGTCAGTCGATGCGCAAGCTGGCCGAGTTCGCGGCGGCCACGCTCTCCCGGTCGTCGTCGACCGACGCCGTCGGGGAGCACCACGCGTCCGATGACCCGTCAGACGACGACTCGCTGCTGACCGACACGGGACTGGCGCAGCGAATCCTCACCAACCCCGGTGTGCTGCTCTTCACCGCCCTAACGGTCATCACCCTGGTCGCCGAGCGCTCTCTGCTGGGCAGCGGTCCGCTGGGCGGCGGTGCGCTGCTGCCCGCGTGGGGCGGAGCGTCCGGCCTGTGGAGCGAGTACCTGTCCGGCTTCCACGCCGTGGGCGTGGGCTCGGCCGCGAGCGCGCCGCCGTACGTCGCCGTGCTGGCCGTGCTGTCCACGATCCTGGGCGGGAAACCCTGGCTCGCGGTGGCTGTGATCATGATTGGCTGCGTCCCGTTCTCCGGGCTCACCGCGTACCTCACGGCCCGGCGGGTCAGCAGTCACGCCTCCGTGCGGGTGTGGCTGGCCGCGTCGTACGCCCTGCTGCCGGTGGCCGCCGGGGCCGTGGCGGCGGGCAGGCTCGGCACGGCGGTCGTCTTCGTGCTCACCCCGCTGATCGCCTCGGCGGCATGGCGGACGCTGACCGGGCCGCGGCGGCGGGCGCGCCGGGCGGCCTGGGCGACCGGGCTGCTGGTCGCGGTCGCGGCCGCGTTCGTTCCGCTGGTCGCGGTGGTCGCGGTCGTCATCGCCGCATTCGCCGGGCTCGCGTTCGGCCGGGCGCGGCGTACCCTCGCCGTGAACCTGGCCATCGTCGCGATCGTCCCGCCCGTGCTGCTGGTGCCGTGGACGATCCAGGTCGCCCAGCACCCCTCTGTGCTGCTGCTCGAAGCGGGCCTGCAGCAGCCGGGCCTGGCCAGCCGGAGCCTGCCGGCCAGTTCGCTGCTGCTGCTCGGCCCGGGTGGCCCGGGTACCCCGCCGTCTTGGGTCACCGCTGGCCTCCTGCTGGCCGCGCTGGCCGCGCTGCTGCTGCGCGGGCGCTGGCTCGCCGTCGCGGCCTCCTGGGGCGTCGCGCTGTCCGGGCTGCTGGTGGCCATCGTGGTCAGCCGGATGGTGGTCAGCCCGCCTGGCGGCGGCGCGGCCGTCCCCGCGTGGCCAGGGGTCGCGCTGCTTATCGCCGCGACGGGCCTGCTGCTGGCGGCCGCGCTGACCGGCGAGAACCTGCACGGGCTGCTCGCCGCGGGCGGGCTGCGCCGGGCGGCGGCCATGGTGGCAGCGATCACCGCATGTTCCATGCCCGTGCTCGCGGCGGGATTCTGGCTGGTCAGCGGCGTCAGCGGCCCGGTTACCCGGGTAGCCGAGCCGGTGCTGCCCGAGTTTGTGTCTGTGTCGTCGGCCAGCGGGCTGCGCCTGCGCACCCTGGTCCTGCGTACTGAGCACAACTCGCTGTCGTACTCGGTGCTGCGCGGCACCGAGCCGCCGCTCGGCGCGCCGGAGCTGGCTGAGCCCGCTCCCGCCGAGCGGGCCCTGGACCGCGTCGTGGCCGGCCTGGCCACGCCGGGCGGAGCCGATATCGGCGACGAAGGCCAGTCGCTGGCCCAGTTCGCCATCGGCTACGTGCTGCTGCCCGCCCCCGTCGACCAGGGGCTCGCCCGGCTGCTCGACGGGGTATCCGGCCTGCGTCCGGTGAGCGAGACGCCCACCTTTGCGCTATGGCGCGTCTCGGATACCGTCGCCCGGGTCCGGGTGACCGAGCCGGGGGGCACCCAGGTGGCCCTGCCGTCCGGGGAACTGGACGTCAGCGGCGCGACCGCGCCCGCGGCAGGCGGGACGCTGGTGCTGGCCGAGCCCGCCAGCGGCAGCTGGCACGCCTCACTCAACGGCAGGCCGCTCACCCGGCTGGCCAGCCCGGTCGGCGGCTGGGCGCAGGGATTCCAGCTTCCGCCCGGCGGCGGCAAGCTGGACATCAGCCGCGACGAGACCGGGCGGACGCTGGCGGTGCTCCTGGAGGTCGTAGCGCTATTGATCGTCGGGGCGCTGGCGCTGCCCGGCGCCAAGGACTCTGTCCCTGACGGCGGTCACGCGGCCAGACGCGGCACGCGCGGCCGGGAGGAAAGCCCCCCGCCGCCAGCGCGCCGTAGCCAGCGCGGCGGCAGCCGCGGCAAGGGGCGGCGGCGCCGCCCGGCCGGCGAGGAGGCCGAGGTGACCGGTCCGCGCCGCGTCATGGCGGGGGCGGGGCGACGCTCGTCGCGCGTCCCTGACCGCTCCAGGTCGCGCGGCCAGCGCGGCCGTGCCCCGTCACCGGTGCCGCCGGACGAAGAGCCCGGCTACCCGGAGGCCGTGCCGGATGAGGAGTACGAGTACGCCGAGGCGCCGGCCGGGTCGCTGGGACGGCCGGAGGCGCTGGCCGAGGACTACGACTACCCGGGCGGGCCGGGCGGAGCGTATGAGTACCCGGCGCAGCGTGGCGGCGAGCACGGCTATCCGGCAGAGCCGGCCGGCCGGGATGACTATCCGGGCGGGGCGGCCGGGGAGTACGACTACCCGGACGGCGCATACGAGCACGCGGCCGGGCCGGCTGGCCGGGATGACTATCCGGGGGGTCCGGCCGGAGGATACGACTACCCAGGCGGAAGGGACGGCGCATACCAGCGCGCGGCGGAGCCGGCCGGCCGGGATGAGTATCCAAGCGGGCCGGTCAGGGGGTACGACTACCCACGCGGGCCAGAGGACGCATACGAGCACGCGGCCGAGCCGGCCGAGAGGTACGACTATCCGACGTCGCCGGAGGAAGCATCCGGTTACCGGGCTTCGCACGAGGCCGGATACCCGGGGGCCGGCTACCCGTCCGGCGACGACGCTTACCGGTACCCGGCCGCGGATGACGACCGGTACCCGGCCGCGGATGACGACCGGTACCCGGCCGCGGATGACGACCGGTACCCGGCCGCGGATGACGACCGGTACCCGGCCGCGGATGACGACCGGTACCCGGCCGCGGATGACGACCGGCCGGAGACCGGCTGGACGCCAGGCGGTCCGGTCAGCCAGAGCAGGGAGGCTGACTGGTGAGGATGCCTACCGTCAACAGGTTCGCGCTGTTCGCGCTGGTCGTGCTCGCGCTCAGCGCGCTGTTCGGGGTGGCCTGGTACAGCCGGCCGGTCAGCGTGTCGGCCGGCCAGTCCCCGTCGGCCTCGACGGTCCCCGTCGCGGCCGGCTTGCGGGGCTGCCCTGACCCCGGGACTCCCGGCAGCCGCACCGCCGGGCTGGCGATCATCGCCGCGGCGGCCGGCCACGGCTCTGGCCAGGCCACCGTCAGCCGGCTGTCCGCGGCAGGCGGCAGCAGCGCGGGATCACTGCTCACCTTGTCCCAGCCCGGCGAGCTGAGCCTTTCTGCGGTCTCGCCCGCCCCGGCCGCCACAGGGACGTCCACGGGGACTTCCGCAGGGGCCTCCGGAGGGACGTCCGGTAACGGTTCGCCGAAAGGCTCGGCGGCCACCGGCCGGCCCGGTGGCGTGCTGATCCAGGCCCGGGGCTCGATGGCACAGGGGCTCGAGGCGGAGCAGACCACCAGCGGCACGGCCACGGCCAGCTGCGGCGCGCCGGGCACAGACTTCTGGTTCACCGGGCCGGGGCAGCAGTCGGCCGGTTCCATCCAGCTCTACCTGATGAATGTCGACAATCAGCCCAGCAACGTGGATGTCGACATCGTTTCCGACGCCGGGCCGCTGCAGGGAAGCACCGACACCGGGATCGCCGTGCCCCCGCATGGCCTCGTCGTGCAGCCCCTGGACGGGCTGGTGCACGGCTCGCGGGCGATCGAGCTGCATGTGCGCACCAGCGTCGGCCGGGTTGTCGCCGCGGTACGGGAAAGCTCGCGCGCCAGTCAGCCAGGCCAGTGGCTGCCCGCCACGCAGGCGCCCGCCAAGCGGCTGGTCATCCCCGGCCTGCCCGCGGCGTCGGGCGGCCGCGCGCTCTACGTGGCCACACCGGCCGAAAGCGACGCGCAGGTCAAGCTGACCGTGATCTCGTCGGGCGGTTCCTATCAGCCGACCGGGGCCAGCGGGATCGACATCCCGGCCGGCTCAGCCAGCAAGGTTGAGCTGACCTCGCTGGCCGGAGTATCCGGCGCAGTCGTCCTGACGTCGAACGTGCCCGTCACCGCGTCGTTCGTCATGCCCGGCGGGGCGCAGGGCGCCCCCGGCGCCTTCGCCGTCGCCGTGCCCCCCGTCGAACAGCAGGGCGTGGTCGCGGACGGCGGCGGTCAGGCTCACGAGGGCACGAGCCTGGTGATCACGGCGCCCGGCGCGGCCGTGCACGTCCAGGTCAGCGAGGTGAGCAGCGCGACGTCGGGCGCGTCGGCCGGCTCGGCCGGCACTCCCCGGGTGGTCTCGGTCCCGGCGAAGCATTCGGTCACCATCAAGCTGGGACGGCCGCAGGGCGCGCCTGGCAACTCCAGCTTCGCCATCGTGCTGACCCCGCTGCGCGGCTCGGGCCCGGTGTACGCCGGGCGGGTGCTGACCGGCTCCCGCGGGACCATGCTCGGCATCATCCCGGTGACGAGCGCCCCGACCTCGATCCCGCTGCCCCAGGTCCGCGATTCGCTGCTCACCGTCACGCCCTGAGCGGCGGGCCGCGGGTCCCCCGCGTGCGCGGCCTGGCCGTGACGGTCGCCGTCACGGCCTGAGCGGCACCGCGGGGTTATTCGTCCTCGTAGCCGGGATCGACGACCTCGGGATCGACGCCGAGCAGCCGGGCGAACTCCTCGATCACCACGTCGAGCACGAGCACGGCCAGTTCTTCCTCGTCGTCAGCGCGGGCGAGCAGCGCGCGCCGGTACAGGACGATGCGCGGACCGGCATCCAGGTCGTCATGCTCGCCCTCCTCGCCCTGGTCCCCAGGCTCAGCACCCTCACCGGCACCAGGACCAGGACCAGGGCCAGGGCCAGAACCAAGGCCAGAGCCAGAGCCGCCGCCCCCGCCACGCTGGCCGCGTCCAGCCGGGCCCAGGTCCAGCCGGGCCAGCGGTACCGGATCGGCCGCCCCCTCGGGCGGTTCGCGATCGGGAACCTCCTGCACCGCGAATTCGACCCGGGCCAGCTCGGCCTCCCACCGTGGCTCGAGCCGGGCGATGGCCTCGAGCACCAGATCGCCGAACTGCTCCGACCGGCTGCGATGCAGCGGTACATCTGGCGGGGTCAGCAGGCCGCGCAGCCCGCGACCATGACGATCCCTGCGCCTGACCCTGGATGACGTCTGCACCGGTTTCGCCTCTCCCTCTTGCACAACGACCGAGCGTAGCTCCGTTCGGAAAAATAAAAGGGAGGATCGCCGCGCACGCCGTGCGGCAGGCGCAGCGAGACACGATCGCGCGCAGTGCCCCGGGTGGTGGCGTTACCGTCCCCGAGTAGGTACCGTCTGCCGTTGTGAGCGACGCCAGCCTGAGCTGCCGGGCGGCGCGTTCGCAGATCCCGACGAGATGGTGAGCGAGGTGGGCTGGTGAGTTCTCGCCGCTGCTCCCGGACCGGCTGCAAGCGGCCCGCGCTCTACACGCTCACTTACGTCTACCGCGAGTCGACCGCCGTGCTCGGCCCGCTGGCCGCCTCCACCGAGCCGCATTGCTATGACCTGTGCGACGCTCACGCGGGACGGCTGACCGCCCCCAGGGGCTGGGATGTGGTGCGGCTGCCGGGTGACCCGGTCGCGGACCAGATCGATGACCTGGAAGCGCTGGCCAACGCCGTGCGGGAGGCCATGCCTCCGGCCAGCGGCGAGCCCGTGGGCCAGGGCACCGAGGTGGGACGGCGAGGTCACCTGCGAGTGCTGCGTTCCGATCCCGAGGACCAAGGCCGCCGCGGATAAACAGCCGGGGCCGGGGCGCCAGCCTGCACCCGGGCTCGGAGTAGGCTCGGGGTCCGTGCATCGCGGCTGCTGAGGTCGCCGCGGGCGTGCCGTGCTGGTTCGGACGTGCCGGGAGGCCTGGCCGCAGTGAGTGAATTCTCGAAGATCTTCAAGGCGTACGACATCCGGGGTGTCGTGCCCGACGAGCTTGATGAGGCGGCCGCGGAGTCGATCGGCGCGGCGTTCGCCCGGCTGACCGGGGCCCGGGCCATCGCGATCGTGCACGACATGCGGACCTCGTCGGTTCCGCTGGCCGAGGCGTTCGGCCGCGGCGTGGCCGGCCAGGGCGCCGGCGTGATGAACGGCGGGCTCGGCTCCACCGACATGCTCTACTACGCCAGCGGCAGCCTGGGGCTGCCCGGCGCGATGATCACCGCGAGCCACAACCCGTCGAAGTACAACGGCATCAAGCTGTGCCGCGAGGGCGCCAGGCCGGTCGGCCAGGACACCGGCCTGGCTGAGCTGCGCGCCCTGGCTGAGCAGGGCGTACTGGCCGGCCCGGGGCCGCGCGGTGCCGTCACTGCCAGGGACCTGCTGTCCGGCTACGCCGACTACCTCAAGACGCTGGTGGATTTGTCCGGCATCAGGCCGCTCAAGGTCGCCGTGGACGCCGGGAACGGCATGGCCGGGCACACCGTGCCGAAGGTCTTCGAGGGACTCCCGATCGAGATCGTGCCGCTGTACTTCGAGCTGGACGGCACCTTCCCCAACCACGAGGCCAACCCGATCGACCCGCGCAACCTCGCCGACCTGCAGCGCGCGGTCACCGAGCACGGCGCCGACATCGGGCTGGCCTTCGACGGCGACGCCGACCGCTGCTTCGTCGTGGACGAGCGCGGCGGGATCGTCTCGCCGTCGGTGCTCACCGCGCTGATCGCCGCCCGCGAGCTCGCCCGTGAGCCCGGCTCGGCCATCATCCACAACCTGATCACCTCCCGCGCGGTGCCGGAGATCGTCATCGAGCACGGCGGCGTCCCGGTCCGCACCCGGGTCGGGCACTCCTTCATCAAGGCGGAAATGGCCGCCGAGCACGCGGTGTTCGGCGGCGAGCATTCCGGCCACTTCTACTTCCGCGACTTCTGGTTCGCCGACTCCGGCATGCTGGCCGGGCTGCACACGCTGGCCGCGCTCGGCGGCCAGCAGGGGACGCTGTCGCAGCTGCTCGCCGCATACTCCAGGTACTCGGCCTCTGGCGAGATCAACAGCGAGGTAGCCGACCAGGCCACGATGACCGGGCGGGTCAAGACCGAGTTCGCCGGCCGGCCCGGCGTCACCACTGACGAGCTTGACGGGCTGACCGTCAGCACGCCGGACTGGTGGTTCAACCTGCGGCCGTCCAACACAGAGCCGTTGCTGCGGCTCAACGTCGAGGCGGCGAACGACGAGCAGATGGCGGAGCTGCGCGACGAGGTGCTGAGCATCGTCCGGGGCGGCTCAGGGACCGGGGAGGACGCATGAACATCGACGCCTGGCTGATGGAGATCCTGGCCTGCCCGCAGTGCCATTCGCCGCTGCGCGCCGACGAGGAGGCCAGCGAGCTCGTCTGCACCGGGGCTGATTGCGGGCTGGCCTTCCCGGTCCGCGACGACATCCCGGTGCTGCTGCTGGACGAGGCGCGGCGTCCGGGCTCCTCCGGCGAGCCGACGAGCGGACCCGCTGGGGAGGCCGGCTGATGGAAGCACTGGCCGAACGGCGGCTCGATGATCCGGCGCAGCTCGAGACTGCGGACCCCGGCGGCATGCTCAGGCAGGTCGCCTCGTCCGCGGCCCAGGTGCGCTCGGCATTGCAGGCCACCCAGGAGACCGACTTCAGCGAGATAGTCGCGGCGGGCAGGCCGCGGGCGATCGTGGTCGCGGGCATGGGCGGCTCCGGCATCGCCGGCGACGTGCTGGCCGCGGTCTGCGGGACCGGCTCCCCGGTCCAGATCGTGTCGGTGCACGGGTACCAGCTGCCCGGCTGGGTGAGCGCGGCCGACCTCGTCATCGCCGTGTCCTGCTCGGGCGGCACCGAGGAGACGCTGGCTGCGGCCGAGGATGGCGTGCGCCGGGGCTGCCGGCTGATCGGCGTCGGCGGCGCGGACTCGCCGCTGGCCGGCCTGGCCGAGCAGGCGCGGGCCCCGTTCGTCCCGGTCCGCTCGGCCGGCATGCCGCGGTCCACCCTGTGGGCGCTGTCCATCCCGCTGATCGGGGCGGCGGCCCAGCTGGGCCTGTGCGATGCGAGCCCGGAAGCGCACGAGGCGGTCGCCCAGGTGCTCGAGGGCATCTCGCAGCGGTGCAGGCCGGACAGCGAGTCGTTCGTCAACCCGGGGAAGGGCCTGGCGCTCGAGCTCGCCGGCACGCTGCCGATGATCTGGGGCACCTCGCCGCTGGCCGGCGTGGCCGCCTACCGGTTCGCCTGCCAGCTCAACGAGAACGCCAAGTACCCGGCGCTTAACGGCGTGCTGCCCGAGGCGAACCACAACCAGGTGGTCTCGTTCGACGGGCCGTTCGCGCGCGACCTGGGGGGCGGCGACCCGGCCGTGCCGCTGCGCCTGGTCATGCTCGCCGACGTGCGTGAGCACCCGCAGGTGGCCAAGCGCCGCGAGGCCTCCGTCCGGCTGGCCGCCGAGCGCGGCATCGGCGTGACCGAACTGGCCGCCGCCGGGGAGCACCCGCTGGAGCGGCTGGCCAGCCTGGTCCAGCTCATTGACTACGCGACCGTCTACCTGGGTATCGCGCTGGGATACGACCCGTCGCCGATCACGGCCATCGCCGAGCTCAAGGCCAGCATCGTCTAGACGGACCGCCGCAGGCGGAGGAGGTAGGCATCAGCAAGGAAGGCGGCACCACCGCGGTCGTGGCTGCGTTCGCCGCCAACCTGGGCATCGCAGCCACCAAGCTGGCCGCGTTCTTGATCACCGGCTCGGCCTCGATGCTCGCCGAGACCGTGCACTCGCTGGCCGACAGCTGCAACGAGCTGCTGCTGCTGATCGGGCAGCGCCGGTCCCGGCGCGAGCAGACCAGGGAGCACCCGTTCGGGTTCGGCCAGGAGCGGTACTTCTACGCGTTCATCGTCGCGGTGATGCTGTTCACGATCGGCGGGGTCTTCTCCGCCTACGACGGCGTGCACAAGATCATGCACCCGGAGCCGGTGCGATCGCCGGTCGTCGCCTTCGTGGTGCTGGCCATCGGCGTGGGCCTGGAGAGCTTCTCGCTGCGCACCGCGGTGGCCCGCTCCAACGACGTGCGCGGCGCACACAGCTGGCAGTCCTTCATCCGCCGGTCCAAGGCGCCCGAGCTGCCCGTGGTGCTGCTCGAGGACACCGCGGCACTGACCGGGCTGGCGCTCGCGCTGCTCGGCGTGACGCTCGCCGTCGTGACCGGGAACGGGGCCTGGGACGGCGCCGGCTCGCTGGCGATCGGCGTGCTGCTCGGCACCGTCGGAGTGATCCTCGCCATCGAGATGAAGAGCCTGCTGATCGGCGAGTCGGCGAACGCGGAGACAGAGCGGACGATCGTCACCGCGCTGGAGAACGGGCCGGAGGTGGACCGGGTCATCCACCTGCGCACCGTGCACCTGGGACCCGATTCGCTGCTGGTAGCGGCGAAGATCGCGGTCCGGCACGAGGAGACGGCGGCCGAGGTCGCGACGGGCATCAACGCGGCCGAGCGCCGGGTGCGCGCCGCCGTGCCCATCGCGAATGTCATCTACCTGGAGCCCGACCTGTACTGGTCACACCTCGCCGACTCCGCCGACCCGGCCATTCGGGCCGCCCGCCAGACCGACGATCAGCCCTGATCTTCGCGCGGCGGCCGCCCGGCCCGGCGGCTAGCGGCCGCCGATCGGCCGTGCGGTGCCGACAGGCCGTGCGGTGCCGACGGGCCGGGCGGCGCCGACGGGCCGGGCGGCGCCGACGGGCCGGGCGGTGCCGACGGGCCGGCCAGCAGCCGCAGCGCCCGCTCCTTCTCGAAGTCAAGGGCGCGCTCCGGCGGCGACGGCAGCCGCCCCACCCGGCGCCCCAGGTCGGCCACGGCGGCGCGGACCGACGGCTCGGCCAGCACCCGCAGGCCGAACGCCAGCGCCGCCGGGCTGATGTCATAGCGCTGCTCGAGCCGCAGCGCCGCCGTCACCGCGTCAAGCTCCGCCCCGCCGAACCGCCGGTGCCGGTGCCCCGCGCCCAGCGGACGCTCGCGCACCGCGGGCAACAGCCCCAGTGAGTCCCGGTACCGGAGCATTCGCGGGGAGGTGCCCAGCCGCTGCGCGGCCTCCGTGATGCGCATGCGAGTCAATCTAACATTTTTATGTTAAGAACACCGTTCCGGGTGTGCCAGCGGAGCGGAGGATGCCTTACGGTCAGGGGTGACCACGGTGGCGCTGCCGGCCGCCGACATCAGCCGAGGAGGACCTCAATGCCCGCCGAGCCCGAACTGAACCCTTTTCCTTCACACCGGGATCGTGAGCATAACCTGGACGTGAAGGGGCGGAACGAAAAGGGTTCCCCCTTCAAGGTCGCTGACCTCTCGCTTGCCGCGTTCGGCAGGAAAGAGATCCAGCTCGCCGAGCACGAGATGCCCGGCCTGATGTCGGTGCGCAAGGAATACGCCGCCACGCAGCCGCTGCGCGGCGCGCGGATCACCGGCTCGCTGCACATGACCGTGCAGACGGCGGTGCTGATCGAGACGCTGGTTGAGCTGGGCGCCCAGGTCCGCTGGGCGAGCTGCAACATCTTCTCCACGCAGGACCACGCGGCGGCGGCGGTCGCGGTCGGGCCGGACGGCACGCCGGACGAGCCGCGCGGCATCCCGGTCTTCGCCTGGAAGGGCGAGACGCTCGAGGAGTACTGGTGGTGCACGGAGCAGGCCCTGACCTGGCCAGCAGAGACCTGGCCGGGCGAGCCCGGCCGCGGTGCCGGCCCCGAGATGATCCTCGACGACGGCGGCGACGCCACCATGCTGGTGCACAAGGGCGCCGAATACGAGGAAGCGGGCGCGGTCCCGTCGGCGGCCGAGGACGACACCGAGGAGTGGCAGGTCGTGCTCGGCCTGCTCCGCCGCTCGGTGGCCGACCAGCCGGGCAAGTGGACGGCCATCGGCGACCAGATCCGCGGCGTCACCGAGGAGACCACGACCGGCGTGCACCGGCTGTACGAGATGGCCCGCGAGGGCACGCTGCTGTTCCCGGCGATCAACGTCAACGACTCGGTGACCAAGTCCAAGTTCGACAACAAGTACGGCTGCCGGCACTCGCTGATCGACGGAATCAAGCGGGCCACCGACGTGCTCATCGGCGGCAAGGTGACCGTGGTCTGCGGCTACGGCGATGTCGGCAAGGGCTGCGCCGAGTCGCTGCGCGGCCAGGGCGCCCGCGTCATCGTGACCGAGATCGACCCGATCTGCGCGCTGCAGGCGGCGATGGACGGGTACCAGGTGGCCACGCTCGAAGACGTGGTGACCTCCGCGGACATCTTCATCAGCGCGACCGGCAACAAGAACGTCATCACCGCTGAGCACATGGGCCACATGAAGCACCAGGCCATCGTGGGCAACATCGGTCACTTCGACAATGAGATCGACATGGCCGGCCTGGTCAAGGTGCCCGGCATCCGCCGGGTGAACATCAAGCCGCAGGTCGACGAGTGGGTCTTCGGCGACGGCCATGCGGTGATCGTGCTGTCCGAAGGGCGGCTGCTGAACCTGGGCAACGCGACCGGCCACCCGAGCTTCGTCATGTCGAACAGCTTCACCAACCAGGTGATCGCCCAGGTCGAGCTGTTCACCAAGGCCGAGGAGTACCCGGTCGGCGTGCACACCCTGCCCAAGCACCTGGACGAGAAGGTGGCCCGGCTGCACCTGGACGCGCTCGGGGTCAGGCTCACCCAGTTGACGAAGGACCAGGCCGACTACATCGGGGTGAAGGTCGAGGGCCCGTACAAGACCGACTCCTACCGTTACTGACCCAGTGCCAGCGTCCGGCTGCCCGCCACCCGGCTTCGATTCCGACATCGCCGACCCCAGCCTGGCCGAGTCGGGGAACGTCCGGATTGACTGGGCGCGGCGGGCCATGCCGGTGCTGGGCCTGCTCGGCGAGCGGTTCGCCGCCGAGCAGCCGCTGCGCGGCCTGACGGTCGCCGCCTGCCTGCACGTCACGGCGGAGACCGCGGTGCTGATCAGGGCGCTGCGCGATGGCGGCGCCCGGGTGCTGCTCGCCGCCTCCAACCCGCTGTCCACCCAGGACGACACGGCCGCCGCGCTGGTGCAAGGCGGCGGCCCGAGCGGCCCCAGCGCCCCCAGCGGCGGCGGGGTCAGCGTGTTCGCCCGGGCGGGCGTCGATCGCGCGACCTACTACGCGCACATCGCCTGCGCGCTCGAGCCGGGCCCCGACCTGGTCATCGACGACGGCGGCGACCTGGTCAACACACTGCACGCGGAGCGTCCCGACCTGCTGGCGAAGGTGCGCGGCGGCTGCGAGTCGACCACGACCGGCGTGATCAGGCTGCGCCGGATGGCGGCGGCCGGCGCGCTGGCCTTCCCCGTGGTCGCGGCCAATGACACCCCGGCCCGGCGGATGGTGGACAACACCTGCGGCACCGGCCAGTCCGTCGTCGACGGCATCCTGCGGGCCACCAACACCCTGCTGGCCGGCAAGACGGTCGTCGTCGCCGGATTCGGCGCCTGCGGGCAGGGCATCGCCAGCCGGGTCCGAGGCCTGGGCGCGCAGGTGATCGTCACTGAGACTGACCCGGTGCGCGCGCTCGACGCCGTGCTGCAGGGCTTCCGCGTGCTGCCGATGCTGGCCGCCGCGGCGCTCGGCGAGATGTTCGTGACCGCGACCGGCTCCCGCGACGTGATCTCCGCGGAGCACCTGGCCGTGATGCGGGACGGGGCGCTGCTCGCGAACGCCGGCCACTTCGACGCGGAGATCGACGTGCGCGCGCTGGCCCGGCTGGCCGTCGAGGTCCGGCGCGACGTGCGGCCGCACACGGACGAGTACGTGCTGGCCAGCGGCCGCCGCCTGCTGCTGCTCGCCGCGGGCCGGGTCGTCAACCTGGTCGCGGCCGAGGGTCACCCGGCCGCCGTCATGGACCTCTCGTTCGGCATCCAGGCGCTCGCGCTGGCCTGGCTGGCCGCGGGCGCGGCGCCGCTGGCGGGCGTGCACGAGGTGCCGCCGTCCATCGACGCCGAGGTGGCCAGGCTCAAGCTGGCCTCGGCCGGCACCGAGATCGACGCCCTCACCGCCGAGCAGCGCGACTACCTGGCCTCCTGGCACCAGGGCTCGTAACGCCCCTGCCCGGCCCCCTCGACCCCGTCACCAAGCCCTATCGGCGAAGTGGTACCCTTCCCCGCACTGATGACAGACAATCACAAGATGGACATTCCGCCGCTGCGCTGGCTGGATCCGCCCGATGGGCCTGCCATCGAACTGCTCGACCAGACCCGGCTGCCGGCCGCCGAGACGATGCTGACCTGCCGCGACATCCCGTCCCTGGTGGACGCGATCAGCCGGCTGGCGGTCCGCGGCGCGCCGCTGCTCGGGGTGGCCGGGGCGTTCGGCGTCGCGCTCGCCGCTTACCGGGGCGACGACGTTCCCGCCGCGGCGAGGGCCATCACCGCCGCCCGCCCGACCGCGGTGAACCTGGGCTGGGGTGCCGCGAGGGTCCTCGCCGCCTACCGGCGCGCGCAGTCTGATTCAGATTCAAATCCGGATTCCGAACGGGGAGGCGCCAGTGCGGCGCTCGCCGAGGCACGATCGCTCGCCGCCGAAGATGCCGCCGCCAGCGCGGCCATGGCGGCTCACGGGCTCACGCTGATACCACCCGGCGCCCGCATTCTCACGCACTGCAACACCGGTGCCCTCGTGTCCGCCGGGGAGGGCACCGCGTTCGCCGTGATCCTCGCCGCGCACCGGGCCGGCCGGCTGGCGAAGCTCTGGGTGGACGAGACCAGGCCGCTGCTGCAGGGCGCCAGGCTGACCACCTACGAGGCGCACCAGGCCGGGCTGCCGTACGCCGTGCTGGCCGACTGCGCCGCCGCCTCGCTGATGGCGGCCGGCCAGGTCGACCTGGTGATCATCGGCGCCGACCGGATCGCGGCCGACGGCAGCGTGGCGAACAAGGTGGGCAGCTACTCGCTCGCCGTGCTGGCCCGCCACCACGGGGTGCCGTTCGTGGTCGCCGCGCCCGTGTCCACCATTGACTTCGCCGCGCCCGACGGCGCGGCGATCGTGATCGAGCATCGCCGGAGCGAGGAAGTGACCAGCTATGCGGGGACTACCGTGGCCGTGGCGGGCAGTGACGCCTACAACCCGGCCTTCGACGTCACGCCGTCCGCCCTGGTCAGCGCCTTGATCACCGAACGTGGAGTTGCACAGCCCGTCAATCGGGGTAATCTGCGTGTTTTGGAGGCCGGCTGCGATCCCGCCGACGGCGGACACGAGACCGCAGGCGGTGCTCTGACCACTGCTTCCATGGAACGATGAGGTTCATGAGAGGACGCGTGCTTGTCGTCGACGATGACGCGGCGCTCGCCGAGATGCTGGGCATCGTGCTTCGCGGCGAGGGGTTCGAGCCGACGTTCGTGGCCGACGGCGACAGGGCACTGGAGATTTTCCGCAACAGCCATCCCGACCTGGTGCTGCTTGACCTGATGCTGCCGACGGTGGACGGCATCGACGTGTGCCGCCAGATCCGGGCCGAGTCGGGCGTGCCGATCGTCATGCTGACCGCGAAGACCGACACTGTCGATGTGGTGCTCGGCCTGGAGTCCGGTGCCGACGACTACATCGTCAAGCCGTTCAAGTCCAAGGAGCTCATCGCCCGCGTCCGGGCTCGGCTGCGCCGCACTGACGAGCCCGCGCCCGAGACGCTGCAGATCCAGAACGTCACGATCGACGTGGCCGGCCATTCGGTGAAGCGAGACGACGCGACGGTCAGCCTCACCCCGCTGGAGTTCGACCTGCTGGTGGCGCTGGCCCGCAAGCCACGCCAGGTGTTCACCAGGGAAGTGCTGCTCGAGCAGGTCTGGGGTTACCGGCATGCCGCGGATACCAGGCTGGTCAACGTGCACGTGCAGCGGCTGCGCGCCAAGATCGAGAAGGATCCGGAGCACCCGGAGATCGTGGTCACGGTGCGCGGCGTGGGCTACCGGGCAGGCCCTGGCTGAGCCGCCGCCGGCGGACCCTGACCAGCGGCCGCCGGGCTCAGCGGGGCGAAGATGAGCAACCGACGGAAGTGACGATGGAAGGGGCCGCAGCCAACGGGAGGCAGGGACCGGGCGCACGAGATGGCGCGCCGGCGGTCAGTGCTTCCCCCGCTCGCCCCGATCAGGCTGCTCGCCCCGATCAGGCCGCCCGCTCCGGGTCGGCCGCTCCGCCGGAGACGGTCGGCTACTCCGCCTCGTCCGCCCGTCACCGGCCGGGTGACGTCCCTGGTCTCATCGGTCCCGGTCACCGGCACCGGTCCTGGCGGCCCGGCCCGGTGCGGGCCTGGCGCAGCCCCTTCTGGACGGCAACCGGGCCGGCCGGCACGCTGCGCGGCTGGACCGCGAGGGCATTCGGCCAGGTCCGCACCCGGTGGCATCAGTCGCTGCAGTTGCGGGTCGTCGGCACGACACTGGCCGCCTCGGCGCTGGTGGTCACGGTGCTCGGCTTCTTCCTCATGCAGCAGATCACCGGCGGCCTGCTGCGCAACCGGGAGACGTCGGCCGTCTCCCAGGTCCAGACCGTCAGGGCGCAGGCGCTCAATCAGCTCAACGTAACCACCTCGCCAGGCGCCTCCGCCGACTCGCTGATGTACACCATCGCCAGAGACCTGCAGTACCCGCAGGCAGACGGCGGTGCGGGCAGCGGGTACTACGTCGCCGTCCTCGCCGCGCCGGACCTGAACCCCTCGCAGCCGATCTACGTCAAAGGCTGGGTGTACGGCGCGAACCTGAGCAGCATCCCGCGGGCGCTCCTGCAGCACGTCCAGGCGGCCCAGTCGGCCGGTCAGGACCAGGTCTACGACGAGCCCACGACGATCACGTTCGCGAAGGGCGGCCAGGCCGCGCAGCCGGGGCTGGCCGTCGGCGTTCCGCTTGGCAGCAACTACCAGCTGTTCTACCTCTTCTCGCTGCGCAATGACCTGCTCACCCTGCAGCTCGTCCAGCGCACGCTGATCGGCGTCGGCCTGGCGCTCGTTGTGCTGCTGGCCTTGATCGCCTCGCTGGTCACCCGCTGGGTGGTCATCCCCGTCCGGCAGGCCGCCGAGGCGTCCCGGCGGGTCGCGGCCGGAGATCTCGACGAGCGGATGCGCGTCCAGGGCACCGACGACCTGGCCGTCCTGGCCACCTCCTTCAACGAGATGGCGACCACCCTGGCGGACAAGCTCGGCAAGCTGCAGGACCTGTCCCAGGTGCAGCGCCAGTTCGTGTCCGACGTGTCGCACGAGCTGAGGACCCCGCTGACCACGATCAAGATGGCATCCGATGTGCTGCACGAGGCCAGGGACCAGCTCGATGACTCGGCCGCACGGTCGGCTGAGCTGCTGCACGGGCAGCTGGAGCGCTTCGATGCGCTGCTCGCGGATCTGCTGGAGATCAGCAGGTACGACGCCAACGCCGCGACCCTGGACGCGGAGCCGATCGACATCTGCGATCTGGTACGGCGCGCCGCCGACGACGCTCAGCAGCTGGCCGAGCGGCGCGGCGCGCGGATCGTGTTCCGGCTGCCCGCGCAGCCGTGCGTGGCCGAGGCCGACCGCCGCCGCGTCGAGCGGATCCTCCGCAACCTGCTGGTGAACGCCGTCGAGCACGGCGAGGGCCGGGAGGCGGTGGTCTCGGTCGCCGCCGACCGCGACGCGGTGGCCGTCGCGGTCAGGGACTACGGCGTCGGGCTGCGGCCCGGCGAGGAGAAGCTGGTGTTCGACCGCTTCTGGCGGGCCGACCCGGCGCGCGCCAGAACCAGCGGCGGCACCGGTCTTGGCCTGTCGATCGCGCTTGAGGACGCCCGGCTGCACGGCGGCTGGCTGGAGGCTTGGAGCGAGTGCGAGCGGGGCTCGGTCTTCCGGCTCACGCTGCCGCGCGTGGCCGGAGCGAACCTCGAAGGCTCGCCGCTGCCGCTCGGCCTCGACGAGGTCGAGCTGGCGACGGGAGCGGCCGCGCTGGCCGCCGGGCTGCCCGCCGCCATGATCAGAATCGGCGGCCTGCTGCCGAGGGACCAGGATCCCGGCGATGACGCGTAGCGCGGCCAGCGGTACCCGGATCCCGGTGCTCGCGCGCGGCGGAGCCGCCGCGGTCAGGCGGCTGACGCCGCGCCGCGCGTGGCCGGTCGCCGCGGCCTGCCTGACGGCTTTGCTGGCGACGGCCTGCGCGACCGTGCCCGACAGCGGAACCGTGCAGCGCGGCCAGGCCGCGGCCGCCCAGCCGGAGAACTTCCTGCAGCTGATCGCCGTATCGCCGAAGCCGGGCTGGAGTCCCCAGCAGATCGTCGCGGGCTTCCTCACGGCAAGCGCCAGCTTTGCCGGCAACCACGCGGTCGCCAGGCAGTACCTGACGTCGAGCGCGGCCAGCTCCTGGAGCCCGGGGCCGGGGGTCACGGTGGTCGGATCACCGTACGGGCAGGGCGGGCTGCCGTTTCAGGCCGTCCGGCAGCTCGGGCAGCAGGACTACGAGGTGAAGGTGCAGCCCACCGGCCAGAAGCTGGCCTTCCTGCTCGATAACGGCCAGTACGCAAAGGGCAATGCCCTGTCCGGCGCTCCCTTCACGTTCAACGTCAAGCTGACCGATCAGGGCTACCGGATATCGAACCCGCCCGG
Source organism: Streptosporangiaceae bacterium (assembly GCA_036502085.1). GTDB lineage: Bacteria > Actinomycetota > Actinomycetes > Streptosporangiales > Streptosporangiaceae > PALSA-505. The sequence continues at coordinate 29,740 of DASXZD010000076.1, read as the reverse complement.
CTTCCTGATGCTCAACGAGTCGGATTTCCAGCGGGTCTACCAGCCGCGGAACCTGTATTTTCTCGCCGACGTCGGCCAGGCGCTGGTGCCTTACCCGGTGTTCGTGCCGCTGCAGGCCACGTCCGTGGGCCTGGCGACCACACTGGTCACGGCGCTGCTGGCCGATCCGCAGGAGTGGCTCGCGGGAGCGGCCAGGACGGCCGTGCCGCCCGGCAGCCGACGGGTGCGGCCGGTGACGATCGGTAACGGCATTGCCACCGTGGACCTCGGCGGCGCGGCGGCCACCGCCAGCAAGACGGCGCTGCAGGAGATGGCGGCCCAGCTGGTCTGGACGCTGGCCGGGCCGTCCGGCGATCAGCCGGCCATCCAGTCTGTCCAGCTGGAGATCAACGGCAACCTCCGCGCGTCGGCCAGCTGGTCCGGCGGCCAGCCGCAGCTGACGGGGTCCGCGCGGCTCACGGTGCCCGAGATGCAGGCCGGCATCACCGCGTATTCCATCGCTCCCAACGGGGCGGTCCAGACGATGGACGGAGACGGCTCGATATCGGGACGCGTGGCCGGCGAGGCCGGCGAAGGCGGCCGGCTGTTCAGCTCGATCGCCGTATCGCCTGACCGGCGGTACGTGGCCGGCCTCACCAGGTCGGGTGATGTCTACTTCGGCCTGGCCAGCCGGGACGCGCGGCTGGCCACCCTGCCCCGGGGGAGCGGTTTCACGTCGCTCAGCTGGGATAACCAGGACAACTTGTGGGCGGCAGGGTCATCCGGAGTCTGGCGGCAGTCCGGCGCGGGCGGCTCGCCGTCCCTGGTGCGCGGGCTGGCGGGCGAGTACCAGGTGCACGCCTTCGCAGTCGCGCCCGATGATGTACGCGTCGCGCTGATCGTCGTCCCCTCCGGCGGCGGCCCGGCCCAGCTGCGGCTGGGCGCGATCGCCCGCACGGGCAGCCAGGCATCGGTGGGGCAGACCGTGGCCATCGGCAGCGGCGTCACCGATCCGACGGACCTGACCTGGTACGACGCGGACCACCTGATCGTCTTGACCTCCTCGTCGTCTGCGGCCTCGCCGCTTCTGGAAGTACCGGTCAATGGCGGCACGGCCGCGAACATCAGCACCTATCCGGGCACAAGCTCTATTTCCGCGGCCGGCCCGGGTAACCCGCTGCTCGCCGGGCTGCCCAACGGCCGGCTCGCCGTGGCCGCCAACATCAACGGCAGCTGGACCCTGGTCAGAGAGTTCGCGGGCGACCCGACGTACCCCGGCTAACGCCCCCGGCGGGTCCGGCTGACCCCCGGCCCGGCTGACCCCCTCCGGTGGCGGGTCAATGGCGCGCCGACCGTCATGGGCCGCTGGGCGGCCGGGCGGCGTTGTGACAGAACGTGGCAGATTTGGGGGTTACTGGCCACAGGTCAGCGCAAGATTTTTAACTCTGAGTGATTGATTGTGAGCATTTGCCCGCTGACATTCGGCCGGTATGGGGTTAGCGTTCGTTCATGGCACCCGCCCGGGTCCGTGGTTGCGCCAGGGAGGGTTCCCCGGTTGCGGGGCGCCCGTCCTGGCAAGCCGATGCCAGCCGCAGGCGAAACGGCCCACGTAAGGCGACTTGTCGTCGACCGATCACGGTGCGGCTTAGAAGTAAGTCCTGCCTCACCAGGGGATCCGATATCCCCTGGACCGGGAGAAGGGCAGTAGTGGCAGCTGTGCCGCGAACCTCTCTGCAGGCGGATGTGGGGACGAAGACCAGGTCGGCCGGGCGGGTGCCACAGCATGGATCGAGCGGAAGGGGGTTTACCGAGTGGACATCGTGTTCATGGGCCGGCACACCAGTGTGCAGGATCGATTCCGGCAGCATGCGACCATCAAGCTCGCGAAACTCGGGAAGCTGGATCAGAAGGTGATCCGCATCGACGTGGAGGTATCCCAGGAGCACAATCCCCGTCAGCACGGCAGACGCGAACGAGTCGAGCTCACGATCAGATCCCGCGGCCCCGCGATCAGGGCCGAGGCCGCCGCGGATGACCGGTTCGCCGCTCTCGACCTGGCCCTGGCCAAGCTCGAAGCCCGGCTGCGCCGGTCCTGCGATCGCCGCAAGGCGCGGCACAGCCATCACGGCACCGCGAAGGTACCTGTCACCGCCAACGGGTCGGCTGCGCCCGCCGCGCCGGCCGGGTCGCCTGATGCCGCGCCAGGCGCGGATGACCGGCCAGAACAGGCCTTCTCCCAGTCGATGGCCGACGAGGCGACCCGGGCAACGGACGGCGCTGACGGTCTCGTCCCGATCGAGATGGAGGGCGACGGACCGCTCGTGGTGCGGCAGAAGTTCCACGCCGCATCGCCGATGACCATCGACCAGGCCCTGTTCGAGATGGAACTGGTCGGTCATGACTTTTACCTGTTCCAGGACAAGGATTCTGGTCACTCCAGCGTGGTATACCGCCGGTGCGGTTACCGGTACGGTGTGATCCGCCTGGTCGAGGAGCACGTCCCCGAACAATCGGGGCACCTCGTCGCCTCATAGCCGCCGCGAGCTGATCCCGGGCCACCCCGGGATCAGCCTCACGGCTAGCCTGCCCGCTGGACTGAGCCCGGGTGCTGGCCCCGATGCGCCAGCTCGCGGCGAGCCGGTCGGCTGGGCTGAGCCCGGTGTCGGCCCTGGGTGCAGCTCGTGGCTGGTTCGGGGCACTTGCTGGGCCCGCGGGTGCCGGCCTCGTGTTTAGCTCGGGGATGGCCCTCGGACCTGGGCCGAGCCCTCGGGGCCAGCCCAGGTCGGCGCCGCGCACTTGCGCGCGGCGGCCTGGTCGGCCAGAGTTCTGATCACGCGGCCATGGCCGGACCGCAGGCGGCCCGGCCGGCCCTGTTCGCTGGGGTGGCGAGTGGCTGGCGGCCGTCGGCCGGGCGGTAGCGGCAGGGTCATGGCGGGAGACCGCTGATTTATGGGAGGAGCCCAAGGTGAGCGCAGGAGCCACCGGCGAGACACTGGATGCCGGGCGGGGCGCGGAGCCCATCCGGGTGCTGATCGTTGATGACCATGCGCTGTTCCGTCGCGGGCTTGAGATGGTCCTCGCCGAAGAGAACGACATCGAGCTTGTCGGCCAGGCCAGCGATGGGGCGGAGGCCAGGGAGAAGGCCGGCGAGTTCCTGCCCGACGTGGTGCTGATGGACATCAGGATGCCCAGGAGCAGCGGCATTGAGGCCTGCCGGGTGATGAAGGAAGCGGCGCCCAGCACCAAGATCGTCATGCTGACGATCAGCGACGAGGAAGAAGACCTCTTCGAGGCGATCAGGGCAGGCGCGAGCGGCTACCTGCTCAAGGACATCCCGCTGGACGAGGTGGCCGAGGCCGTCCGGGGCGTCCACGGCGGCCAGTCGCTGATCAGCCCCGCGATGGCGGGCAAGCTGCTGACCGAGTTCGCCACGCTGGCCCGCCGCAATGAGGAGGAGCGGCCGCAGCAGGTCCCCGCACCCAAACTCACCGATCGCGAGATGGAAGTGCTCAAGCTCGTCGCCAGGGGGATGAACAACCGCGACATTGCCCGGGAGCTTTTCATCTCGGAGAACACCGTCAAGAATCACGTCCGCAACATCCTGGAGAAGCTGCAGATCCACTCCCGGATGGAGGCGGTCATGATCGCCCTGCGCGACAAGCTCATCGAGTTCACCTGACCCGTCGATCCGCCAGCGACGTCCCGTCTCCCATGGTGAGACAACTCGGCACTTTGCATGCGCTCGTGCTCCGCAAACACCCACAAACCCGGACACGATTTGGTCAGAACGCATGCAAAGGCGAAATGATCATGGTGCCCGCCGCCACGGCAGCGGGCGAGCTGGGATGTCCGGGTCAGTGTGACGGGCGGCCTGGGGCGTGCGGGGTGAGCTGGCTGGGTCAGAGGGCGGCTATTGCTGAGCGGAGGCGGGGGGCGTGCTCGGGGGGTCTGACGTCGCCGAGCTGGACCTCGTCGCAGCCGACCCAGGTTGCGGCCTCGTGCAGCGCCTCGGCCATCGGCTCGGCCGCGGATGCGCGCTCCAGCGAGACCTTGCGGGCGATGAGCGTGCTGCCGCTGCGGGCCGGGTCGGCGCGGCCCGCCAGCCGGCCGCCGGTCAGCAGCGGCATGGCGAAGTAGCCGTGCACCCGCTTGCCGGCCGGGACGTACGCCTCCAGGCTGTGGCTGAAGCCGAACATCCGGCGCGCGCGCTTGCGATCCCAGATGAGCGAGTCGAACGGCGACAGCAGCGTGTTCCGGTGGCGGCCGCGCGGCGACTCCGCCAGCGCGGCCGGGTCGGCCCAGGCCGCGTCCGGCTTGCCGCCGCGCGCCGCCGCCTCGATCGTGACCGGGGCCAGGCCGGCCGCGACCGCGGCCTTGTCGATCAGATCCGGCGAGCCGGCCGGCTGGCGGGTGAGGCTCTGCAGCCGGTGGAAGTCGACCAGGTCGGCGCGGGTGACCACGCCGAGCGCGCCGGCGGCCACCCTGGCCAGGTGGGCCAGGCACTCGTCATCGGAGGGCTCCAGGCCGAGATGCTCGTCGGGCACGACGCGCTCGGGCAGGTCGTACACCCGGCGCCAGCCGGTCCGGCGGGCGCAGATCACCTCGCCGAGGTCGAGCAGCCATTCGACAGCGATCTTCACCTCTGACCAGTCCCACCACTCGCCGCCGGTCTTCGCGCCGCCGAGCTGGGTGGTGGTGAGGGGGCCTTCGGCACGCAGCCTGGCCAGCACCTCCCCGCAGGCGTGCTCGGGCACCCTGTGCCAGCGGACGCCGCGCGCGCGGAACGCCCGCCGCCGGAAGGCGAAGTAGGGCCACTGCTCGATGGGGAGAATGCAGGCCGCGTGCGCCCAGTACTCGAACGCGTCGACCCGGCGCGGATGCCAGTAGGCGAGCTCGATCTTCTCCCGCGGTACCGGCCCGAGCCGGGAGTAGGCGACCAGCTCGTGCGACCGGGCCAGCACGCTGATCGTGTCCAGCTGGACAGCACCGAGCCTGCGCAGCATCCCGGGCACCCCGCCGCGCCGCCCGGCCGACCCGAGAAACCCCTGCGCCCTCAGCGTCATCCGACGTACATCATCCGCCGAGAGGGTGACCTGACCTGCGACGGGGAGAACACTAGGCATAACCTGACAGGCTACCGCCAGGGTCCGACAGTCTGCCGGCGTCGGCGACCAGGCGACCAGGCCGATCAGGCTTGTATAAGCGGAACCGCCCGGCGCGCAGGCTGGGCGGTTCCGCCGCTAACCGAAGGCAGAGCTTGCGGCTCAGGGGCCGGTGATGGTCTGGGCCGGGGTGATCTTGTAGGTGCCGACGAAGTTGGACTTGTCGCCGCTGTGGATTAGGCCGAAGCAGCCCTTGACGTTGTAGACGTGCAGGTTGCCGCCCGAGGCGAGGATCTTCAGATGATGGGTCCCGTTGCTGTAGGTCCCGGCCACCTGGCCGTTGTTGGCGCTAGCGCCCGTGCCGTCTACCGTGGCCGAGCAGCCGCTGCCGGTCAGGGTGGCGTGGATGCCGGTCAGCGTGCCGTGCGTGACGCCGGAATTGAAGGTCTTGGCGTTCAGCGACCAGGGCAGATGCGCGGTCTTGACCGTGAAGGTCAGGCCCAGCGGACCCATGCAGTTGTTGAATGTCGCCGTCTTGATCGAGGCGATGCCGTTGCCGGGCAGGCCCGTGCCCTTCTTGGCGGTGCCCGTCGCCTTGGCCGATGCGCAGGTCAGAACGGTGCCGGTCGCCGTGTCAGTCAGCGTCGTCTTGCCGGCGGTCCCGGTGATGTTCCCCCCGGGCGAAACGGACCAGCCTCCGGCCGCGAAGGCCTGACCGGCACCGAGCCCGATGGTGGCAGCGGTCGCGACGCTCGCGAGCAGAATGCTTCCCGACCGTTTCCACATGGTGAACCAACTCCTCCCACTGTCGTTTGTACCGCGGCGTGCTACCCCGGGCGGATCAGCGCGAAACATCAACGCTGAAAAATCTTCGGACGCTTCGCCGCCCGCGGGCGTGGCTAGCCACGCTGCATCTGTGGGGGAGAGTGATGCCTCTAGCTGAGGAACGTAGGGCTTAGTACCAGTCGTTGAAGATACCGGTGGCCAGGCCCAGGATGCCGCCGACCGCAGTGACGGCTACCCCGACCCAGAGCAGCCACCACGCCGGGCCGACGACGAACGCGATACCACCGAGGAGGAACCCGACGAAGATGATGCTGACCGATACCCACGACACCGGACGGCCGCGGTGATGTTCGTACACGCCCGGCGTTCCGTATCCTGCGGCCGGGGCTACCTGCTGCGAGCCGTATGCGTCCATACTGGTCAGCTCGCCGTCCAAGATGCCCGGTCCCACATGGTCAGCCATCCGGGCTGCTCCTCTCGTCACGTACTAGCCGCACCAGACTATTGTGGCGCGACGGCACACGAGGTGCGCACCGGCCCCCCAGGGAGCGTACCGCCGCGCGGACTCGGATTCCCCGCGCATCTCGCCTACGATGACATTCATTACGGTGGCGTCGACGCGTCACTGCCCGGTGTCTTCTGCCGTGGACCATCGTCCCGGTGCAGCAGGCGGCGGGACGATGGTCCACGGTCAGGCGACCGACGAGGAGCGCGACAAAAGTGCCAGTGGTGATTGATAAGGTCCTGCGCGCAGGCGAAGGCAGGATTCTGCGGCGGCTCAAGCGCATAGCCGACCAGGTCAATTCGATCGAGGACGACTTCGCCAGGCTGAGCGACGCTGAGCTTCGGGCCTTGAGCGGTGAGTTCAAGGAGCGCTACGCGAACGGCGAGACGCTCGATGAGCTGCTTCCCGAAGCGTTCGCCGCGGTGCGCGAGGCAGCCACCCGCACGCTCGGGCAGCGGCACTTCGACGAGCAGCTCATGGGCGGTGCCGCCATGCACGGCGGCAACATCGCCGAGATGAAGACCGGTGAGGGCAAGACGCTCACCGCCGTGCTGCCCGCCTACCTCAACGCGCTGACCGGCGAGGGTGTCCACGTCGTCACGGTCAACGACTACCTGGCCAAGCGCGATGCCGAGTGGATGGGGCGGATCCACCACTTCCTCGGCCTCGAGGTGGGCGTGATCCTCGCTCACATGACGCCCGAGGAGCGGCGCAAGCAGTACCAGGCCGACATCACCTACGGCACCAACAACGAGTTCGGCTTCGACTACCTGCGCGACAACATGGCCTGGACCCTGGACGAGTGCGTCCAGCGCGGCCATCACTTCGCCATCGTCGACGAGGTGGACTCGATCCTGATCGACGAGGCCAGGACGCCGCTGATCATCAGCGGCCCGGCGGAGCAGAACTCGCGCTGGTACCAGGAGTTCTCCAAGATCGTCCCCCGGCTGCGCCGGGGTGAGGTTCGCGACGACGGCGAGACCGACGGCGACTACGAGGTAGACGAGAAGAAGCGGACCGTCGGGATCCTCGAGTCCGGCGTGGCGAAGGTCGAAGACTGGCTGGGCATCGACAACCTCTACGAGTCGGTGAATACGCCGCTGGTGAGCTTCCTGCAGAACGCGCTCAAGGCCAAGGAGCTGTACAAGAAGGACAAGGACTACGTCGTGATGAACGGCGAGGTCCTGATCGTTGACGAGTTCACCGGCCGCATCCTGCACGGCCGCCGCTTCAACGAGGGCATGCACCAGGCCATCGAGGCCAAGGAGAGCGTGCAGATCAAGGACGAGAACCAGACGCTCGCCACGATCACCCTGCAGAACTACTTCCGGCTCTACGAGAAGCTGGCCGGGATGACCGGCACGGCCATGACCGAGGCCAATGAGTTCCAGAAGACCTACGAGCTCGGCGTGGTGCAGATCCCTACCCACATGCCGATGATTCGCGCCGACGAAGCGGACCTGATCTACCAGACGGCGCAGGCCAAGTACGAGGCGTGCGTCGAGGACATCCTGGAGTCGCACCGGGCCGGGCAGCCCGTCCTGGTCGGGACGATCAGCGTGGAGAAGTCCGAGGTCCTGTCGAAGATGCTGAAGCGGCGCGGGGTGCCGCACGAAGTGCTGAACGCCAAGCACCACGAGCGGGAGGCCGCGATCATCGCCCAGGCCGGCCGGGTCGGCGCGGTCACCGTGGCGACGAACATGGCGGGCCGCGGTACCGACATCATGCTCGGCGGGAACCCCGAGTTCATGGCGGACCTGGAGCTCCACCAGCGCGGGCTGTCCCCGCTGGAGACCCCGGAGGACTACGAGGCGGCCTGGCCGGAGGCACTGGAGAAGGCGAAGCGGGCCTACGCCGAGGAGCACGAGCAGGTCGTGGCCGCGGGCGGCCTGTACGTGCTCGGCACCGAGCGGCACGAGTCCCGGCGCATCGACAACCAGCTGCGCGGCCGTTCGGGACGGCAGGGCGACCCGGGGAAGTCGCGCTTCTACCTCTCCCTGGAAGACGACCTGATGCGGATGTTCAACGCCGACAAGGTCGCGCACTTCATGGAGTTCCTGAAGACGCCGCCGGACATCCCCATCGAGTCCAAGACCGTCAGCCGCGCGATCAGGTCGGCGCAGACTCAGGTGGAGCAGCAGAACTTCGAGATCCGCAAGGACGTGCTGAAGTACGACGACGTACTCAACCGCCAGCGCAAGGTCATCTACGGCGAGCGGCACACGGTGCTCGAGGGCGCCGACCTGACCGGGCAGATCCAGGACATGATCAACGAAGTGATCGGCGGCTACGTCGCCGGGGCCACCAGCGAGGGATTCCCCGAAGAGTGGGATCTGATGAAGCTCTGGGCGGCCTTCCGCGGCCTGTACCCGATCGGCGTCACGATCGACGAGCTGGTCGACGAGGTCGGCGGCGAAGTGGACGGGCTCTCCTCCGAGTTCATCGACACCGAGGTGCGCAACGACGCCCTGGCTGCCTACGAGCGGCGTGAGCAGGAGTTCGGCTCGGAGGTCATGCGCGAGCTCGAGCGCCGGGTCGTATTGTCGGTGCTGGACCGCAAGTGGCGCGAGCACCTCTACGAGATGGACTACCTCAGGGAGGGCATCGGGCTGCGGGCGATGGCCCAGCGCGACCCGCTGATCGAGTATCAGCGCGAGGGGTACGACATGTTCGGCTCGATGATGGAGGGCATCAAGGAGGAGTCGGTCGGGACCCTGTTCAACGTGCAGGTTGACGTGCAGGAGAACCCGATCGTGGAGGAGTCGGCACCCGGCGGGCAGGCTCAGCCGGCCTCGCTCGCGGCCAGTCCGGCCGCCCCGGCGGCCCCGGCCGCGGCTCAGCCGGCCGCCTCGGCCGTCCCGGCTGCCCAGGGCGGCGGACGGCACGCGGCGACGCCGGGGGCGCACGCTGCGCCCAGGGGAGTGCCGGCCGGGCTTTCCGGTCGCGGAGTGCCGGGCCAGCCGCGTCGGCCGGCCAGGCTGGAGTACTCCGCGCCGGCTGTGGACGGCGCGGCCGGGGTGGAGCGTCACACCGACGGCCAGGGTAGCGACGACTTCTCCCGGGTCGGCAGGAACGACGCCTGCCCCTGTGGCTCCGGCCGCAAGTTCAAGCGCTGCCACGGAGACCCGCGCAGCCGCGGCGCGTAACCCCGGCCCCGCGCCAGCGAACCGGGAACCGTTCAGCCAGCCTGGTAGCCACGCTTGCGGGGGCAATCCTTGTTCAGTGATGCCCCTTTACGCTGCCTGCGCTGATCACGGGCGCGCCGCGAAGACGTGGGCGACGGCTCCGCCGCTAAAGACGACGGTGCTCACCGGCTCGATGGCAAGCGGCTCGACGAACAGCCGCTCACCCGCACCCAGAACGACCGGGTGGATGAGAAGGCGGTATTCGTCGATCAAGCCGGTCCCGACCAGCGACCGGGCGAACCGTACCCCGCCGTGGGCGAGCAGGTATCCGCCGGAGCGCTCCTGCTTGAGCCGCGTGATGGCTTCGGCCAGGTCTCCGGCGGCGATCCTCGTCTCGCCCCAGCCGGCGGACGCGAGCGAGTCCGAGAACACGACCTTGGGGATCTCGTTCATCGGCCTGGCGAACGGCCCGGAGTCGCGGGGCCAGTGGGCGGCCATTGCCGCGTAGGTCGCGGCACCCATCAGGTGCGCGCCGGCGTTGCTCACGGTCTCGACATTCCAGCTGAGGGCGTCATCGGTGCCTCCCGCGGCAATCCAGCCGCCGCTCCCGTCAGTTGGTGCGACATAGCCGTCGAGCGAGACCGACATCTTCAGGACCAGTGAGGCCATGCGCTGCTTCCTTCCCGGGCTTGGATGACAGGAGTGTAGTGAGGTCTAAGCCGCTTCCACGGTGGTGCACTGCCAGTGCGCCTGCCGGCCGGGCACGCCGGGGCTGGCCGGTCTCGGTGCTGCCCGCTCCAGCCTGATCGCGAGCGCGCGCACCCGCGGCCCGAACCCCACGACGATGGACATCTCCATCACGTCGGCCGAGGGCAGCGAGGTGACAACCCGGTGCACGAACGGCCGCTGCCCGGCCGCGAGCATCGGCCCCAGCCTGCGTATGTGCGACCTGGCGCGCTCGGTCGTCCAGGGCGCGAGCTGGGCCGGCGGGCGCGACCCGGCGAGCGTCTCGGCCAGCACCTGCGCGAACCGGCTCGGCCAGGGGTCCGCCTGGCCGCCGGTCCCCGAGTCGCCCGGCCGGACCGGCACGACCGGCGTGACTGGCTCCTGCAGCCGTCCGTGCGGCCGGTCCTCCTCCGGCGGCGAATCCTCGCTCTCGCCCGCCGCGCAGCGGAGGGTGGCCGCGCTGTCCAGCGCGGCGGCGATCCGGGCCGCGAATATGTCGGCCCTGGCCGGCCCGGACTCGGCAGGCGCTGCCTCGTCGTAGGGCGGCCCGGTGTCGGGGATGGCGCACAGGCCGAAGGCGACCGGGTCGGGCAGCGGACGGGTGACCTCCGGTCGGCGCGCTCCTCCCTGACGGGACGGAAATCCGGGGGCCAGGCTCGGCTCGCCGGTCGTGTCGGGGCGGCCGGACGGAGCCAGGGGCGGTATCTGCATATGGTCTCCCGGGGAAAGCGACGCCATCGGACTGGACAAAGCCGCTCGCATTGACATTCCTGCCTGCGGCCGGAGTAGCCTTCGGCCACATAAGCGTTGTACCGGCGTCCAGTGACATTTTCGAGCGCCCGCGAGCCGGAACGAGGTCATCCGGGCCGCCGCCGGCCGCGTCCCGGCCGGCATTTCCCGGCTCCGGCGAACTCGTTTGCCAGCACTGGACCGGCCACGCTGCCGGGCGCCGGGGAATGCCCGCCGGCCGTTGCGGGTTCGTGATGTGAGAGCTGCCTTACCGATCCGGAAAGCGATCAGGAGAGCACTGTGTCGTTGCCACCGCTGGTATCACCGGCCGCCGAGCTGTCCGTAGATGAGGTGCGGCGTTACTCGCGTCACCTGATCATCCCCGACGTCGGGATGACCGGGCAGAAGCGGCTGAAGAACGCGCGCGTGCTGTGCGTGGGCGCGGGAGGCCTCGGCTCGCCCGCCCTGCTGTACCTGGCGGCCGCCGGGGTCGGCACGCTCGGCATCATCGACTTCGACGTCGTCGACGAGTCGAACCTGCAGCGCCAGGTCATCCACGGCCAGTCCGACATAGGCCGTCCGAAGGCCGAGTCCGCCCGCGATTCGATCCTCGAGCTCAATCCGCACGTGAACGTCGTGCTGCACGAAGAGCGGCTGGATTCGGACAACGCGATGCAGATCTTCGCGGACTACGACCTCATCGTGGACGGCACCGACAACTTCGCCACCCGCTACCTCGTCAACGACGCCTGTGTGCTGCTCGGGAAGCCGTACGCCTGGGGCTCGATCTACCGCTTCGACGGCCAGGCGAGCGTGTTCTGGGCCGAGCACGGGCCCTGCTACCGGTGCCTGTATCCCGAGCCCCCGCCGCCGGGCATGGTGCCGTCCTGCGCCGAGGGCGGCGTGCTGGGCGTGCTCTGCGCGTCGATCGGCTCGATCCAGGTCAACGAGGCGATCAAGGTCATCACCGGGATCGGCGAGCCGCTCGTCGGCCGCCTGATGATCTACGACGCGCTGGAGATGACCTACCGGACCGTGCGGGTGCGCAAGGACCCCGAATGCCCCGTATGCGGGAAAGAGCCGACGATAACCGGGCTGATCGACTACGAGGCGTTCTGCGGAACGGTGTCGGAGGATGCGCAGCAGGCCGCGGCCGGCTCGACGATCACCGCGCGCGAGCTCAAGGACATGCAGGATCACGGCGACGGCATTTTCCTCGTGGACGTCAGGGAGCCGAACGAGTACGAGATCGTGTCCATCCCCGGAGCCACGCTCATTCCCAAGGGAGAATTCCTCTCCGGGGCGGCGCTCGAGCAACTGCCGCAGGACAAGAAGATCGTGCTGCACTGCAAGAGCGGCGCGCGTTCGGCCGAGTGCCTGGCCATCGTGAAGAACGCCGGCTTCTCCGACGCCGTGCACGTAGGGGGAGGGGTCCTGTCCTGGATCAAGCAGATAGACCCGTCCCTGCCGGAGTATTAGCCCAGCCATAGCCGGATAAAACCATCGTCTTGCGGGCAAAAGCCGTCAGGTAAATGGTTCGCTATCCGAACGAGCCGTGCCGACAGGACATGTGATAATTCGTCCGAGTAGATACCTATCCGAAGGTATTCTCGCAGGCTAATTCGCCGGAGTTAACGTAGGAAGATGCCGCCGGGCGGGACAACGCGACCCAACTAGGCCGTACCATGCCGTTGTGGTGACGCAGCCGGGTATGCCTGTCGGGCCGGAGGCCGAGGAGCCGCCTGCCCAGCCCGACAGCAGCGTCGGCCTGGATGCCTTGCTCAACGGCCGGCCCGGACCGGAACCGCACCCCCGGCTCAACGGCAGCCGGCCGCTGCCGCCCTACCCCGCCCCGCCCCCGGGCGATGCCCAGGCCCGCGATGACCAGGCCGGCGCAGCGCCACGCGCCTGGCCGGCCCACGGCAAGGAGCAGGACAAGGCCGCGGCCCAGCCGTCGGCCGATCCCGCCCAGTCGGCCGATCCCGCCCAGCCGGGCACCGATCCGCAGCTGATCATCCAGCTGCCGGGACCGTTCGCCCCTCAGGCCGAGGAAGCGCTCGCTGCCCAGCAGCCATCCGACGGCCACTCCCGCGTCCGCCTCGGGCTCGTGGTCCTCGCCGTCCTGCTCGGCCTGGCCGGGCTCGTCGTGTCGCTGGCCGGGGTCGCGGTCCAGGCGCTGCCGCGCAAGTTCAGCGCCGCCCAGCAGCACGAGATCACGTCGTGGCAGGTGGCCAGTCGCTGGCGCAGCTGGCCGGCCGGCCGGATTTTCCCCGCCTCGGTCGCTTATCAGGACCCGTCGAGCGTCTTCGGCGGCACCGAGTCCAGCATGCCGCTGTCCGCCCGCCGGGTGGGCATCGCGCCGCAGTCCAGCTGCGCGGCGGCCACCGACAGCGCACTGGCCCAGGCGCTGGACGCCCGCGGCTGCGCGGCCGTGCTGCGGGCGACCTACACCGACGCGACGGACAGCTTCGTGCTCACCGTCGGGGTCGCGATCATGCCAGGCAACGCCCCCGCCGCCAGCTCGCTTCCGCCGGCCGGCACCGTACCGGCCGGCCTGCGGCCCGGGGTCAAGGCGGTCGCGTTCCCCGGAACGCTGGCCGGCCGGTTCGGCGACCGGCAGCGGCAGCTGGCGAACGCGTTCGGCTACGGGCCCTACCTGGTCCTCTACACGGCCGGTTACACCGACGGCCGCCGCCGCGACCAGGTGTCGGCCAACCCGTACATCGACAGCGAGATGACCAGCATGGCGTCCGGCGTAGCATCCGCCGTCGGGGCCAAGCTCGCCGCGCTCCCGCCGCCGCCGAAGTGCCCGGGGTCGCCCGGATGCTGACCGCCGGCCTGCGCAAGCGCGCCGCCATCACGCTCGGCACGCTGCTGACCGCCGGGCTGGCGTGTGCCGCCGGGCTGGCCCAGCAGGCCCGGGCCGACCAGGTCAGGGACGCGCAGCAGTGGGTGCTTACCCTGGTCGGCGCCCAGCAGGCCTGGCCGGTCAGCCAGGGCGCCGGGGTGACGGTGGCCGTCATCGACAGCGGCGTCAATCCCAGCGTGCCCGACCTGACCGGCTCGGTCACTACCGGCCGCGATTACACCGGGGTGCGCACCCGGATATCCAACTCCGGCTGGGGCCAGCACGGCACCTGGATGGCGTCGCTGATCGCCGGGCACGGCCATGACGGCGGTGGCGACGGCATCATCGGCGTCGCCCCCAAGGCCAGGATCCTCTCGCTCAGGGTGATCACCGATCCGGCGGATCCGGGGTATCACGCTTACCAGCACGAGAGCAGCGCGCGCGTCCAGCAGTCGCTGGCCAGCGCGATCAGGTACGCGGTCGACCGCGGGATCGGCGTGATCAGCATGTCGATCGGCTACGGCGGGCCGAGCGAACCGGTCAGGTCCGCCTTGCAGTACGCCTACGACAAGAACGTCGTCGTGCTGGCCTCGGCGGGCAACTCGGGCCGTTCGGACCAGACCTCGCACGCCCCGTACTCGTTCCCCGCCGACTACCCGGGCGTGGTCGCGGTGGCCGCGGTCAACGCGGCGGGGGCGCCGGCCGGCTTCTCCAGCGCCAACATCTCGGTCCAGCTGGCCGCGCCCGGGGTCAACGTGCCCGCGCAGGGCAGGGACGGCGCGTACTGGCTGGTCAGCGGGACCAGCCCGGCCTGCGCGCTGACCGCGGGCGTGGCCGCGCTGATCAAATCCGCCTACCCGCGCCTGCCGGCCGCGCTGATCGAGTCCGCGATGACGTCGAGCACGCGGCACCGGCCGCGCGGCGGGTACGACGACAGCGTCGGCTTCGGCACGGTGAACGCGCCCGCCGCCCTCACGGCGGCCAGGCGGCTGGCGCACGCGAAGCCGGTCACGGCGGGACTGGCCGCCAGCATCTACTTCGGCGGCGGGCGGTCCGCCGTGCCGTCGGCGCCGGTCGCCAAGCGCGGGCCGGGGCTGCTCGTGCTCTTCGTGCTGCTCGCGATCACCTCGCTCGCCCTGGCCACGGCGGCCGGGACGCGGATCGTCGTGCTGCGCAGGCTCCGGGCCCGGTCCGAGGGCTGATCCGTGCAATTCAGTTTTTCCCTAACGCTGCGGGGTGCTCCCGTCCGCACCAGGCCGGACCGTGCCTGAGGCAGCAGGGCCGGGTGAGCTCGATGGATACGCCAGCCAGGTCCTCGACGTGGTGGACGCCATCCCGGCCGGCCGGGTGATGTCCTACGGCGACATCGCCGAGTACCTCGGGGCCGGCGGCCCGCGCCAGGTGGGCCGGGTGATGGCGGTGTGGGGCGGCGGCGTGGCCTGGTGGCGGGTGATCCACGCCGACGGAACGCCGGCCCCCGGACATGAGCGCGCCGCGCTGGCGCACTATCGCGACGAGCGAACACCTCTCCGTTCGGAAAAATCGCCTGTCCGCGTCGACATACGCAAGGCCCGCTGGCCCGGTTAGGCCGACGACCAGCCGGGGCTGTCCGGCGGCCACGCGGCGGTCCGCGGGCCCGGCGCAGTCAGAGCGTGCGCTCGCTGCCGCCGTCGATCGGGATCTGGGCGCCGGTGGTCGAGGCGAAGGCCGCCGAGCACAGCGAGGCGACGGCCTGGCCCACGGTCGCGCTGGTGACCTCGGTGCGCAGCAGGTTGCGGCGCTTGTATTCCTCGACCGACAGGCCGTAACGGGCGGCCCGGTCGGCGAGCAACTGCTCGGTCCACAGGCCGGTGTCAAAGACCGCGTCCGGGTGCACGACGTTGACCCGGATCCCGTCGGCGGCCCACTCCAGCGCGGCCACCCGGGCCAGCTGCGTCGCGGCGGCCTTCGACGCCGAATAGGCTGCCGCGCCCGGCCCCGGGGCGGTGACGTTCCGCGAGCCGATCAGGACCACCCGGCCGTAGCGGGGCGCGAGGGCCAGCAGCGGGTGCGCCGCGGCCAGCAGGCCGGCCAGCGCGTCGACGTTGACGGTCATGGTCGCCCGCCAGGCCGCGGCGTCCTGCGCGATCAGCGGAGCGCTGGCCCCGAAGACGCCAGCGGCGGCGACCAGCATGTCCAGGCCGCCGAACCGGTCGACAGCCTGCTCCAGCGCGGCCCGGATCTGGTCCGGGTCGGTCACGTCCGCGCGGATGCCCAGGTAGCCGGGGGGCGCGGCCACCGCGTCGACGCCGGACGAGATGTCGATGCCCACCACGCTGGCCCCGCGCCCGGCCAGCGCGAGCGCGCAGGCCCGGCCGATGCCGGACGCGGCCCCGGTGACCAGGGCTACCTCGCCGGTGAACTCGGCTGCCGGGCCGGACTTCTTGAGCTTGGCCTGCTCGAGTTCCCAGTACTCGACCGCGAAGATGTCGGCCTCGGGCAGCGCCTGGTAGCCGCCGAGCGCCCCGGCCCGGGTGATGATCTCGATCGTGTGCTGGTAGATCTCGGCCGCGGCGTCCGCGTCCCGCGCGCGGCGGCCCGCGCCGAGCAGGCCGAGCGCCGGGTCGAGGATGACCCTGGGGGCCGGGTCCAGCATCGTGACCGGGGTGCGCCCGGCGGCCTGGTGGCGCTCGAAGTAGCCACGGTATTCGGCCGCGTACGCCTGCGCGTCGCGGCCGAGCAGCGGGCGCTGCTTGGTGCGGATCACGTGATCTGGCGTGGCGGGTCCCTGCTGGGTCGCCGCCAGCAGGGCAGGCTGGCCGAGGAAGGACCGGATGGCCTCGTCGTGCCGCCGGGTCAGCAGCATGGGAACGCCCGCAGCCTGCGAGACCTGCCGGCGCAGGGCGGCGATCTCCCGCAGGGCGGCCCCGCCCGGCCCGGCCGCCCCCGTCACGGGCTGTCCGGCAGCGTCGCCGGCGTCGCCGGCGTCCCCCGCGCGAGCCTCAGCCATCGTGACCAGCTCGATCATCCGGCGGTACGCCGTACGCGCGTCGTCCGCAAAGGTAAAGATGCCGTGGTTGAGCAGGATCACCCCCTCGATGCCCGGATGCAGCCGGCCCGGCAGCAGGTCGGCGCAGCACCGGGCCAGGTCGAACCCCGGCATCACGTAAGGAACGGTGACCACGCGGTCGCCGTAGGCCTCCGCCACCCTGGCCGCCCCGTCCGGCGTGTTGGTCAGCGTCAGCACCGCGTCGGCGTGCGAGTGCAGCACGAACGGGTGCGGCAGCAGCGCGTGCAGCAGCGTCTCGACCGACGGGTCGGGCGAGCCGGGCAGCAGGCACGCGCAGCGCAGCTCGTGCATCATCTGCGAGTCCGCCAGCTGGTCTCGCTCCAGCAGCGCGAGCAGCCGGTCCAGCCGCAGCGGCGGGAAGGCCTCGGCGCCGATCCCGGCCAGGTCGTGGCCGCTGCCCTTCACGTGCAGCACGTCGAGCGGCCCGCCGGCCGCGCTGGCGACCTTGACCGACGAGTTACCGCCGCCCATCAGCACCAGGCCGGGATCGGCGCCGAGCAGCCGGGACGCGTAGACCAGCTCAGCCAGCGGACGGCTCGGCGCCGCCGCGCCGGACGCCTCCGCGTCGTCCCACCTGTCCTTCATGTCCCGTCCCTAAGGTCGCAGTTGTCGGGTTCGGTGCCCTGGATGCCCGGGCGGAACGGCCGGGAAACCTGCGGCGAAGGTGCCGGAGATCCGGCGCACTGTCGGAGGCATCTGCTGGAATCTCGTATGAGATGAGCAAGCAGGCTACCGGGTATCACCTCGTCCGCCGGCCGGCGCCGCCGGCCAGCGCGCCGCGGCTGGACGACGCGCAGCAGCGGGTGGTCAGCCACGTCGGCGGCCCGCTGCTCGTGCTGGCCGGGCCGGGCACCGGCAAGACCACCACGATCACCGAGGCGGTGGCCGATCGCGTGCTGCGGCGCGGCCTGGATCCCGGCCGGATGCTCGTGCTCACGTTCAGCCGCAAGGCGGCCGGCGAGCTGCGGGAGCGGATCACCGCCCGGCTGGACCGGACCACCCGGCAGCCGCTCGCGCTCACCTTCCACAGCTACGCCTATGCGCTGGTGCGCCGGGAGTTCGTGCTGGCCGGCGACGAGCCGCCGCGGCTGCTATCCGGGCCCGAGCACCTGGTCGAGGTGCGCCGGATGCTGCGCGGCGAGGCCGAGGACGGCGGCGCCCGGTGGCCGGAGCGGCTGCGCCCGGCGCTGGTCACCAGGGGCTTCGCCGAGGAGCTGCGGGATCTGCTGCTGCGCGCCGCCGAGCGCGGCCTGGACGGCCGCGCGCTGGCCCGGCTCGGCCAGCGCGCCGGGCGGGACGAGTGGATCGCGGCCGGCCGGTTCCTCGACCGGTACGCGGGCCGCTTCGACCTGGCGCCGGTGCCGGCCTACGACTACGCGGAGATCGTCAGGATCGCCGCCCGGCTGCTCGGCCGCGCGGCGACCAGGGGCCGGGAGCGGCAGGCCTACGACTGCGTGCTCGTGGACGAGTACCAGGACACCGACCCGGCGCAGGAGGCGATGCTGCACGCGCTGGCCGGCGACGGCCGTGAGCTGATCGTCGTCGGCGACCCCGACCAGTCCATCTATGCGTTCCGCGGCGCCGACAACCGTGCCATCGGCCGCTTCGCCGACCGGTTCCGCACGTCCGACGACCGGCCCGCCGACGTGATCGCGCTCGGCGTCTGCCGCCGCAGCGGCCCGGTGCTGCTCGAGGCGTCCCGGCGGATCGCGTGGCGGCTGCCCCCGGCGGCGGGCGGCGTGCCGCTCGCGCACCGGCGGCTGGCCGCCCGGCCCGACGCGGTGCCGGGCGAGGCCCGCATCATCGTCGCGGAGAGCGCGACCCAGGAGGCCGGGGTGGTCGCGGATCTGCTGCGCCGCGCGCACCTGGTGGACGGGGTCGCCTGGTCGTCGATGGCGGTGCTGGTCCGCTCAGCCACCCGCCAGGTGGCCACGCTGCGCCGCGTGCTGGGCGCCGCGGGGGTGCCGGTCGCGGTGGACGGCGACGACCTGCCACTGCCGACCGAGCCGGGGGTCCGCCCGCTGATCACGTTGCTCCGCTGCGCGCTGCTGCCCAGCGACCTCGACGAGGAGACCGCGGTCGAGCTGCTCACCGGGCCGCTCGGCCGGACCGACGCGCTCGGCCTGCGCCGCCTGCGCCGGTCCCTGCGGGCCATCGCGGAAGCGGCTGACATGCGCCCCGACCGCGAGCCGCTGGCCAGCGTGCTGCGCGACCCCCGCGACCTCACCCTGGTGGCCCGGCACATCGCCGGGCCTGCCGAACGGGTCGCCAAGCTGCTGGCCCTGGCCCGCGAGACGGCCGCGACCGGCAGCGCGGAGGACGTGCTGTGGGCCATCTGGAACGCCTCCGGGCTGGCCGGCTCACTGCGCGCGGCGAGCGCGGCCGGCGGCACCAGAGGCGCCGCCGCCGACCGGGACCTGGACGCGGTCGTCACGCTATTCCACGCGGCCGCCACCTTCACCGACCGGCTGCCGCCCGGCGCCCCCCGGCTCTTCCTGGACAGCCTGTCCGGCCAGGAGATCGCCGGCGACACGCTGGCCCAGCGTGCGCCGCACCAGGACGCGGTCCGCATCCTCACCGCGCACCGGTCCAAGGGCCTGGAGTGGGACGTGGTCGTGGTGGCCGGGGTGCAGGAGGGCAGCTGGCCGGACCTTCGGCTGCGCGGCTCGGTACTCGGCTCGGGCGAGCTGTCCGACCCGGCCTCGGACGACGGCACCAGAGCGGCCGCGGTCACCGCGGGCCTGCTGGCCGAGGAACGCCGGCTGTTCTACGTCGCGGTCAGCCGGGCCCGCCAGCGGCTGATCGTCACCGCGTCCGGCGAGGAGAGCGACGAGCGGCCGTCGCGCTTCCTGGCCGAGCTGGCCGGGAACGACATCGAGATCGAGCGGGTCGGCGGCCTGGGCCACCGCTGGCTGTCGCTGGCCGCGCTCACCGCCGAGCTGCGCCAGGCGGCCGCCGACACCAGCCGCCCGTTCCCGCTGCGCCAGGCCGCCGCGGCCCAGCTGGCTCAGCTGGCCGAGGCGGGCGTGCGCGGCGCGCACCCGGACCAGTGGTACGCGCTGACCGAACTGTCCAGCCCCGGCCCGGTCGCGGCCGACGGCGAGACGTTGCGGCTTTCGCCGTCGGCGGTTGAGTCGTTCACCCGCTGCGGGCTGCGCTGGCTGATCGAGTCGGCGGCCGGCGGCGCCTCCACCAGCGTGCTGCGCCACCTGGGCACGGTCATCCACGCGGCCGCCGTGCTCGCTGCGGCCGGGGCGACCGACGCCGAGATCTCGGGCCGGGTCGACGAGATCTGGCATCACCTGGACTTCGGCAGCGCCTGGTACGGCGCGAAGCAGCGGGCCCAGGCCAGCCGGATGATCCGCAAGTTCCTCGACTGGCAGGAGAGCAACCCGCGCGAGCTGGTCGCCGTGGAACAGGCGCTGCACCTGCGGATCGGCCGGGTGCAGATCAGCGGCCGGGTGGACCGGCTGGAGCGGGACGCCGACGGCCATGGCGTGGTGGTAGATCTCAAGACCGGGGCCAGTCCCGTCGCCGAGCAGGAGCTGGACCGCAGCCCGCAGCTCGGCGTGTACCAGCTGGCCGTGCTGATGGGCGCGTTCGAGAAGTTCGGGCTTACCGAGCCGGGCGGGGCCGAGCTGGTCCAGGTGGGCAAGGCGGGCCTGACCGGCCGGGCACGGGTGCAGCGGCAGTCTTCGCTCGGCTCGGACAGCGATCCAGGCTGGGCCGAGCAGCTGGTCGACACGGTCGCGGCGGGCATGGCCGGGCCGGTATTCGAGGCCAAGGTGAATCCGGGCTGCCGCACCTGCCCGGTGGCCGCGTGCTGCCCGGTGCACCCGCATGGCGGCGGGGTGACGCCGTGAGCGCGGACCTAGCGGGCGGTGTCAGGTACAGCCCGGTGCAGCTGGCCCGCTTGCTCGGCCTGCCCGAGCCGACCGCCGAGCAGGCCGCGGTGATATCCGCGCCGCTGCGGCCGGTCGCGGTGATCGCGGGGGCCGGCTCGGGCAAGAGCGAGACGATGGCGGCCCGGCTGATCTGGCTGGTCGCGAACGGCCTGGCCCGGCCCGAGCGCATGCTCGGCCTCACATTCACCAGGAAGGCAGCCGCCGAGCTCGCCGAGCGGGTGCGGACCAGGCTGGACGGCCTGCGGCGGGTCGGCCTGCCCGGCGCGAGCCGGGGCCCCGGAGGCCCCGGCGCCAGCGGAGGGCCAGGCCCCGGCTCGGGCCGGGGTGCCGCGGATTACGACGGGCTGCTGGCCGGCGAGCCGGTGATCAGCACGTACCACGCGTACGCCGGCCGGCTGGTGGCCGACCATGCGCTGCGCGAGGCGCTGGAGCCGTCGATGCGGCTGATCACCCCGGCCGTCGCCTGGCAGATCGCGGCCGGTGTAGTGGCGGCCTACGACGGCCCGATGGACGCCATCGAATGGGTGCCGCGCACCGTGACCGCCGCCACCCTCCGGCTCGCCGGGGACCTGGCCGAGCACCTGCGCGGCCTGCAGTCGGTCAGCGACGTGGGGGAATGGCTGACTGGGCAGGCGCAGGCCCTGCCCGGCGGCATCGAAGGCGCGTCCGCCGCGGTCAGGAAGATCCTCAGCTCGCAGCGGATCAGGGAGCAGCTGCTGCCGCTCGTCCAGCGGTACGCCGACGCCAAGCGGGCCCGCGAGGTGATCGACTACGGCGACCAGGTCGCGCTCGCGGCCAGGATCGCGCGGCGGCACCCCGAGGTGGGCGCGGGCGAGCGGGGCCGGTACCAGGCTGTGCTGCTCGACGAGTATCAGGACACCAGTCACGCGCAGCTGGTGCTGCTGCGCTCGCTGTTCGGCGGCGGGCACCCGGTGACCGCGGTCGGCGATCCCTGCCAGTCGATCTACGGCTGGCGCGGCGCCAGCGCCGGCAACCTGCGGCGGTTTGCGGACGACTTCCCGGACGCGCAGTCGCGCACGCTGGCCACCAGCTTCCGCAACGCCGGCCGGATCCTGGACGCGGCCGCCGCTATCGGCGACGGTCTGCGCGCCGAAGCGCCGCAGGTGCCCCGCCTGGTACCGCCCCCCGGCCGGGCGCAGCGCGGCATGGTGACCTGCGCCCTGCTGGAGACCGCGGCGCAGGAGGCAGACTGGGTGGCTCAGCAGGTCGCGGCGCTGCTGCGGTTGCCGGCCGGCACGGCACCGGACGGCCAGCCCTGGCCGGACGGGCGCAAGGACGGGGTGCGGCCGCGCGACATCGCGGTGCTGTGCCGCAAGCGCACGCAGTTTCCCCCGCTGCGCAAGGCGCTGGAGGCGCTGGGCATCCCGGTCGAGGTGGTCGGGCTCGGCGGCCTGCTGACCGTGCCCGAAGTGCAGGACGTGGTGGCCACGCTGCGGGTGCTGCACGACCCGGCCGCCTCCGACGCGCTGGCCCGGCTGCTCACCGGCCCGCGCTGGCGGATCGGCCCCCGCGACCTGATCATGCTCGGCCGCCGCGCCCGTGACCTAGCCCGCGCCGGCCGCGACCGCCCGCAACCAGCCGCAGCCCAAGCCCCCGCCCAAGCCCCCGCCGCCGGGACGCCCGGGCCGGAGCCTGCGGCGCCTATGCCGGTGCCGGACGGGGATGCGCTGGCTCAGGCGGTGGCGGATCTCAGCGCCGACGCCGGCAGCCTGATCGAGGCGCTGGACGACCTGGGCGACCCCGGCGCCTACTCGCCGGCCGGGCATGCCCGCCTCGCCGCGCTCGGCGCCGAGCTCCGTGGCATGCGGATGCACGCCAGCAGGCCGCTGGCCGACCTGGTCGGCGAGGTCGAGCGCACGCTCAGCCTGGACATCGAGGTGGCGGCCAGGCCCGGCGCCGACCCGGCCGCCGCACGCGCGGACCTGGACGCGTTCGCGGGCACGGCCGCCGCGTTCGCAGCCGACCAGGAGGAACCCACGCTCGCCGCGTTCCTGGCCTACCTGACCGCCGCGCAGGCCGAAGAGTTCGGCCTCGAAGCCGGCCGGGTCGGCGAGACCGACACGGTCAAGCTGGTGACCGTGCACGCCGCCAAGGGCCTGCAATGGCCTGCGGTCGTGGTACCCGGCCTGTCGGCCGGAGATCGCGGCCAGGTCTTCCCGGCCCGCCCGCGGCTGACCACCAGGTGGACCGAGAACCCGCGGCTGCTCCCGTTCGTCCTGCGCGGTGACGCGATCGACCTGCCCGCGCTGGCCGGGCTCGACGGCCCGGCGCTGCGGTCGTTCACCGCCGACTGCACGGCCAGGGAACTGGCCGAAGAGCGGCGGCTGATGTACGTGGCCGTCACCCGGGCCGCGTTCTGGCTGGCCTGCACCGGCTACTGGTGGGGCGAGGGCGTCTCGCTGCTCGGGCCGTCGGTGTTCCTCACTGAGATCGAGAACGCCTGCCGGCAGGGGGCGGGAGCCGTCGCCAGCTGGGTGCCGCCGCCCGGCCCCGAGGCCGAGAACCCCGCGCTCGCCGAGCCGGCCGCCGCGGCCTGGCCGGTCGGGCCTTCGGGGGACCGCTACGAGTCGGCGCGAGCGGCCGCCGCCCTGGTGCGCGAAGCCATGGCGGCCAGCCGGCGCAAGCCGGCCCGCGAGAAGGAAATCCTGGGCGGCAGGCGGGCCGACGAGGTGGACGGCCGGCTGGCTGGCGTGGATGATCGCCGGGCCGACGAGATGGATGACAGGCGGGCCGAGGGGGTGGGCGGCAGGCGGCCCGACGAGGTGGACGGCCGGCTGGGCAGCGTGCTGGACGAGCCCGACCAGGCCCTGGTGGCCGCCTGGGCCAGGGATACCACCCTGCTGCTTGCCGAACGTGCGCGCCGCCGCTCCGACATCGCCGAAGCGGTGCCGCTGCCCGACCAGATGTCCGTCTCCGCGCTGGTCATGCTGGCCCGCGACGCCGACGAGCTGGCCTGGCAGGTCCGCCGCCCGATGCCGCTGCCGCCGGCCCCGCAGGCCCGCCGCGGGACGGCCTTCCACCGCTGGCTGGAGCAGCACTTCGGCGCCCAGAGCCTGATCGACCCCGCCGACTTGCTCGGCCTCTCCGATCCGGATCCGGAGGCCGATGCGGACCTCGACGAGCTGCGCGCCAAGTTCGAGGCGAGCGCCTGGGCGGCCCGTTGGCCCCGCGAGGTCGAGGTGCCGTTCGAGACTAAGATCGGCGACCGGCTGGTGCGCGGCCGGATCGACGCGGTGTTCGCCGACGCCCCGGGCGGCGGCTACGACGTGGTCGACTGGAAGACCGGTCGGCCGCCAGCCTCACCCGACGAACGCCGCGCCGTGGCCGTTCAGCTCGCCGCCTACCGGCTGGCCTGGGCCGGGCTCGCCGGGGTGCCGCCCGACCAGGTGCGGGCCGCCTTCTACTACGTGCGGCACGACCTGACCGTCAGCCCCGCAGACCTGCTCGACGCGGCCGGCCTGGCCGCCCTGATCGAGGACATCCCCCCCGGCCCCTAGCCCGCTGCCCGCCAGCCGCATCCCGCCCGCCGCTCGGATCCCCGCGTGCCCCTCAGGCGGGTACCGCGCGCTCAGGCCGCGCTCCGGCAAGAAGGCGGTCGATGTGCGCTTCGCTACCCTCCGGTGGGATGCAAACCGCACATCGACTCCCATGGACTGGCTGGCCGTTGACCGCCTTGCCGTCGGCCGGAAGAGCGTGCGGGCCGCCGGGACGGAAACTGCGCGGCGGCCGACGGGCAAGCGCTAGCGGTAGCGGCTGGAGGTGCTGTGCCACTCGAAGCTTCCTCCCATCCAGGCCTGGGCTCCGCGCAGGAAGTGCTGCAGCTCCACCGAAGGCACTGCCGCGAGCTCCCGCTGACTCGCCTCGAACGCCCGCACGAAGTCGTTGTGCAGACCGACGGCACGCTCGGTCGCCTCCCGGACCGAGCAGTCTTCCTCGGCGGCGATCAGCAGCACCAGGTTGGAGTCCGGCAGCTCGTCCGCCGCCTCCCGGGCCAGCGAGTGCAGGTCGTTGACGATGACGGCCGCCATGCCCGCCTGCATGACGGCGTGCCGGACCTGCTGCCCGCAGAACAGGTTGGCCGCCAGCTCGTAGCCGCCGACGACGTCGATGAGCGTCATCGACGTGTAGAAGCTGTCCTGCTGCCGGGCGGCAATGTAGCGCCACACGGCCGGCGTGATTTCGAGGTAGCGCCACGCCGCGTATGCGGTCCAGCTCACATACATATGGGCGGTGGCGCTGCGCGCCCGCATCACCTGCGCGGGGGTGGCGTGCCGCATCAGGTGATCGGTGGCCGAGCGCAGCGCAACGAGCACGGGATCGGCCTGGATCTCTTCGTCGAGCTGGCGGGTGTAATCCCCGGCGGGCGGCGGCGGGTCGATCGCCGCCATGATCATCGCGAGCCGGGGGGGCAGCTCGGTCGGCGTGGCCCCCAACTCGGTGTCGTCGGCGTAGTAGTCGTCGGCCGCCCACCACGCGGCGTTCATCTGGGCGGCGAGCAACAGCAGGTCGGGATCGTCGCTGTCGGAATGGGTGAGAACGGCCAGCCGTCCGAATCCGGTGTCCCTGAACGCGTCCAGCTGGGTGGCGTAGATCCCGACCTCCCCGGCCCACGCCACCAGCCGCCGGTTGACCTCATCGGCGAGCTCGTCGTTGCTCCGCACGGTCTGCGGGCAGTAGAGCGGCGGGTACGACCCGTCGCCCCACTCCCGCTCGACGTAGGGCACCGGCGCGTACAGGTCGCTGCGCAGCAGATCGGCGCCGCCCAGCCCAGGAAGCTCAGGAAGCCCCATCCCGTGCTCAGGCCCCGGCCCTGGCGCCGGGGCCTGAGCCGGGACCGTGCGCAGGCCCGCGCCCGCGCCCAGGACCGCGCCCGTGCCCTGGTCTGTGCCCGCGCCCTGGTCTGTGCCCGCGCCCGGCAAACGGAAGGCCGAAGTACCGAGGCCGGACGGGCCGGCGAGCAGCCGGGCCAGCCCGTTCCCCTCCGGTTCCTGGGTCATGCGCGCGTCCTTCACGAGCCGACGTAGTCGGCCGCGATCAGCAGGTAGTGGAAGCTGCCTTCGCGGTAGGCGGTCAGGAATGGGTCCTCGATGCCGGTGGCCACCGAAGACTGAGCCCGCAGCTCCCAGTACGGAATCGTCTGCGCCGTGAGGTCGATAACGTTGATCGGGATGAAGTCGCTGGCCGCCAGGGCCTTGAAGTACTCGCTGCGGGGGTGAATGTCGCAGATGTAGTGCTGGTCGATCTGACTGACCGCCTTGGACCGGCCGCCGGTGACGTCGTTGTAGCAGCCGGTGATGCAGGCATAACGCCCGCCGTAGGTCAGCAGCCGGGCGAATTCGCGGTAAAGCTGGAACAGGTCGACGTACATCGTGGTCTCGTTGGTCCAGATTCCCTGCCGGGACGCGGGGGCGAAACCGGTGTCGGTCATGTCGCGGAAGTGGAACTGCACCCGATCGGACACGCCTCGCTGGCGGGCCTGCTCGTTGGCGAATCCGGCCTGCGCCTCGGAGATCGTGACCCCGTCGACCTGGCAGCCGAACCGCTGGCTGGCCATGAAGCTCGTGCCACCGCGCCCGGATCCGCCGTCCATCAGCCGGTGCGCGGGTTCGATGTCACCGAGGTAGTCGAGCAGCAGGTCGGCTTGCGCGGTCTCCAGCCGGTGCATCTCGGCGATGATCGCATCGTCCCTGGTCTCGGCCGGCGCCTCCAGCACGGCCGGGTCGTAGTCGCCGATGCCGTAATGATGGTGATAGAGGCCGTCAACCTCACCGAGCCGGATGTTGACCGGGTCTCTCTCCTTGTTCCAGTACGCGGCGACAGAACGCTGGTAGTCGCTGCGCAGCACCGGATGGCCGGCGGAGGCGGTGTCGCGGTCGGCGGCGTGATCAATTGTTGTCATCGGGGCAGCCCCTCGTTGTCTTCGCGAAACGACTGCAACGAATGCTTTCGCAGATGACCGTGAAGTATGCATAACCGGTTCCGACAGATAAATATGACTTGTCTACGAGCGCATACTCCGCTATATGAGATTCGCCGCGTTTACTAATGCCCGAATAGTCGCTTAGGTGATGATTAAAACATGTTATTCAGGGCGGGTCATGCCCGGATAGCGATCAATTACGCGCAAAGGCGACTGCCCTACCAGTTGACTAATCTGCTTAGTAATACTCAGCGTCGATCTGCAGCCGCCGGCCGACGCGACCCGCGGCAACATCGACGTCACGCTCGAAGTCGGCTAATCGGGGAGCTCTCCTAGGCACCCAGCAAGCCTGTACGCCGAGAACCGAAAAGTTCATTTTTTCCGAACGGTGGCGCCTCCCCGTTCGGAAAAATGAGGGTATAAGGGGTTAGCCTGCTCCGTAGGAGGCCGAACATGACTGCGCACGCGATCGCGCCCGCGCCCGGGTCCGTCACCGACGTGTTCAGCCCGGCGAAGCCGCCGGTCCTGGCGGTTGAGCCCGGCGACACGGTGACCGTCCGCTCGCTGGACGCGTCGGGGTTCCTGGGCCGGCCGCGCCGTCCGGGCGACCGCCCGCCCGCGATGATCAGCAACGCGCAGGGACACTGCCTGACCGGGCCGATCGCGGTGGCCGGTGCCCGGCCAGGGATGGTGCTGTCGGTGCGGTTCGTCTCGCTGCGGCCCGACGCCTGGGGCTGGACCGTGGCCGGCGCGCGGGACAACTGGCTGGCCCGCCGGCTCGGCGTGGACGGCGGCCCGCCAGGGTGGCTGCTCTGGGACATTGACTCCGGCCGCGGCCTGGCCACCAGCGACCTGGGGCACACCGTGCCGGTGGCGCCGTTCCTCGGCGTGACCGGGATGCCGCCGGCCGAGCCGGGCGAGCACTCGACGGTCCCGCCGCGAACCGAGGGCGGCGGCAATATCGACTGCCGGGAACTGGTGGCCGGCGCCACGCTCTACCTGCCGGTCACCGTGCCCGGCGCGCTGCTGTGCCTGGGCGACGGGCACGCGGCGCAGGGCGACGGCGAGGTCAGCGGGACGGCGATCGAGTGCGCGATGACGACCGAGGTGGTACTCGACCTGCTGTCAGAGTCGCCCGTGCCGGGGATTCACGCGGTCACCCCGGCGGGCAGGATCACGTTCGGGTTCAGCGAGGACCTGAACGAGGCCACGGGGGACGCGCTGGCGGCCATGCTGACCTGGATGCAGTCGCTCTACGGCCTGCGCCGGGCGGCCGCGCTCGCGCTGGCCAGCCCGGCGGTTGACCTGCGGATCACGCAGGTCGCCAACGGCGTGTGGGGCGTGCACGCGGTCCTGCCGCACGGAGTGATCCAGGCGCCGTCCTGAGGCGGGCCGGCGGGCCGTAGAGTTTGCCCATGGTGGATGAGGGATCAGGGTCGGCGTCGGCGACCGGCGGTGAGATGGAGCCGGCCGGTGCGCTGCGTGCCTCGCACGAGGACCGGGACCGGGTCGTTGAGTTGCTGCGAGTCGCCGCGGGCGACGGTCGGCTGACCGCGGACGAGCTCGACGAGCGGCTGGAGGCGGCCCTGACCGCCCGCACGCACGGCGAGCTGGCCGTGCTGACGTCGGACCTGCCGGCCGCCGCGGGCTCCGCGCTGGCCGGGCCGCCGCCGAAGCCCACAGGCATGGTGCGCATCGACTGCCGCAGCGGCAGCGCGAAGCGCGATGGCCGCTGGGTGGTGCCGCAGCGCATGGAGGTGCGGGTGACCAGCGGCAGCGTGCGGCTGGACTTCACCGAGGCGGTGATCGCGCAGCCGTCGCTGGCGATTGACGCCGATGTGCACAGCGGCAGCCTGACGCTGGTGACCAAGCCGGGCATCGTGGTCGACACCGATGACGTGGCGATCCGCAGCGGCAGCGCGAAGGTCCGCGCGCCGTGGAGCGCCGACGTGCCCGTCGCGCTGCGGATCAGCGTGTCCGGCAAGGTCGGCAGCGGGAGCATCACCGCGCGGCCGCCGCGCCGGTCGTTCTGGGAGTGGCTGCTGCGGCGGCCGCGAAGTTACGCGCTCACCTCGTCCTGACCGCCGGCGGCGGCCGTACCGCCGGTGACGGCCGCCGGGCCGGTGCGCGGGCGGG
Organism: Streptosporangiaceae bacterium; assembly: GCA_036502085.1. GTDB lineage: Bacteria > Actinomycetota > Actinomycetes > Streptosporangiales > Streptosporangiaceae > PALSA-505. The sequence goes on along the minus strand of DASXZD010000076.1, from coordinate 909 downwards.
CGCGGGCCCGGTCGGCGGCGCGCAGCCGCCGCAGCATCCGGGCGTTACCGAAGCCGACCGCGCGGGCCGCCGCCTCCACCGTCGCGCCGTGCCCGATCATGTGCTCGGCCCGCTCCAGCCGCAGCACCTGCTGGTAGCGCAGCGGCGTCATGCCGGTCGCTTCGGTGAACCGCCGGGTCAGGGTGCGTTCGCTCACCGAGCAGGCGGCGGCCACCTCGGCCAGCGGCAGCGGGCTGGCGAACCGTGACTCGATGTGGTCCTGCGCCCGGTGGGCCAGGTCGCTGAGGTGCCAGCGGTGCCGCAGCATGGCGCTGGCCTGCTGTTCCTCGCCGTTGCGGCGGGCGTAGATCACCATGGCGCGGGCGACCCGCGCCGCCGCGGCCGGGCCGTGCCGGGTGGCGATCAGGTGCAGCGCGAGATCGATGCCGCTGGCGATACCCGCCGAGGTCGCCACCCGCCCGTCGACCACGTACAGCACATCGCGCACTACGGACGCCGCCGGGTAGCGCGCGGCGAGCTCATCCTGGATCTCGTGGTGGGTGGTGCAGCGCCGCCCGTCGAGCAGCCCGGCCGCCCCGAGCGCCTGGGCGCCCGCGCAGACGCTGGCGACCATGCCGCCGCGGGCGTGGTGCGCGGCCAGGCGGCGCAGGCTCGGCACTCGCGAACCGTCGCCACTGTCAAGCGCTAACCTCCGGACGGCAACGGGAAGGATTTTGGCCGCCATGGCGGCCAAAATCCTTCCCGTTCGCTCGCTCTGGCTCAGGCGTACTGGCTGGCCGAAATGCCGCCGGACTGTCGGACCCGGCTCATAGGCTTGGGGTATGGACTGGAAGATCGAACTCGTGGCCATCCCGGTGACCGACGTAGACAAGGCGAAGGCGTTTTACGTAGACCAGGTCGGCTTCAACG
>DASXZD010000075.1:0-42247 GCA_036502085.1 Streptosporangiaceae bacterium | reverse complement strand
CGATCCCGGTCGCCCGCTCTTCTTACTCCAGTGCAGGTCAGGACTAATGTCCGCGACCTGGACCTCGATCGTTCAGAGTCCGTTTCGATCTTCCGGGCCATTAGCCCAAAGGGGCCAGCGCTCGCCGGACCCTCGTCCTTGCCCCGCTCGGCTTCGACGTGAGCATCGACCGTGTTCTTGATCGCCCGGTCAGCGCCGCGAGCTGTGAGGTTCATGGTGCAGCGCGGCCTGCCCAGTTATGGCAGCTAGCGCGCCGCGCCACTAGCGAGCCATTAACCAAGGTCGTCAAGGCCAACTACTAGCTCGCCGAAGCGCAGGTTGGCGAAGGTCGCCAGAAGCAGTAGCGCCCGGTGATGCGGCGGTATCAGGTCGCAGCGCGACCTGGACGAGCGGAAGCGACCGGCTACATCTGGCCGGTGCCCACGAAAGTCAGGCTGAACGCCTGGCCGTTCCATGTTCCATTGGTCGAGCCGTGAACAGTCCCCGCTGCGGTGGGAGTGAAGGCATAGAACATGTGGCAGGCTTTGCCCGGATTCAGGGTTTCACCTTGGCAGTCCTGGGCTCCTCCGAACACTCCAGCCCCGCCGCCCGCGCCAGACATGACTACTGGCTTGTTGGCGAGGTTCTTCACCTCGATTCTCTGCTGCTTGCTAGTGTGACCCACCTTGACCTGCCCGAAAGCCAGGGACGTCGGCGTGATAAGGAATTGCGGCGTCCCGAAGCCCTTGAACTTCAATGAGAACCCCTGACCGTTCCAGCTGCCGCTAGTCGACCCTGGAGTCGCGCCGACCGCTACCGGCGAGAAGGCGTAGAACATCCGGCAGGACGCTCCCGGCGCCAAAGTGGTGCCTTGGCAGTTCTGTGCACCGCCAAAGACTCCAGCCCCGCCGCCTGAGCCGGACATGACTTGCGATGCGCCGCTGACGTTCGTAATGGTGATGGTCTGCTCGGCGGTCGTCGAGCCCACCGGCACGTATCCGAAGTCGAGAGATGTGGGCGTTATCAAGAAGAGCTTGGTGGTATTCGCCGTCGGGGCAAGCTTGACGGTGCTTGGCGTCGGGGCAGCCGACGCGATAGTAGTTACGCTCCCTGTCACGCCCGCGGCGAGGAGTACGGATAGGAGAATCCGGCGGCCGGGAGATCGGCGAGAAAACATTATTCCCCCTTGCTGCTCAAGCTGCGGATCTGTGCAAACCGATCTGGTATCACCGGGCTGACCGGAAACCTCTCGGGCGCTGGCACGAACTGAAGGTCGTTCGGTCAAATCCAGGCAAAGTCATACTACGTGGCGGCGGGCGACTGGTCGATGGGCACCAGACAGCTGACATGTCACGTCCGGCACGGTCCCGCGTCCCCCGCGGCTGGTCGGCCGGCTCCAGGTGGTGTCCGAAGCCTTCCAAGCTGGTCATGCCGGTTCGATCCCGGTCGCCCGCTCTTAGTGTGCCGGTGCAGGTCAGAGCGGGTGCGCTGGTCCCCCGTCTGGCTGAAATGCGATAGTACGCGTTAGGGGTACGTGGCAGATGGAGGCATCATGGCCGACCAGGGTCGCGCCGAGCAGGAGCCCGCAAAGCGGCCAGCCAATGACAGGAAAGCCCGCCCGCGCAAGCCCTGGCCCACCAAGCCAAGGTCAGAGGCCCCGCGCTGGCTGCTTGGCACGGTCGGAATCCGGATCGCGCTGCCGGGCCTGGACGCCGCATACCGGCGCCAGCGGTTGACCTTAGCGCGGGTACGCCGGAGCGTCGCTGATGTGGCCACTGAGCGTATGCAGCTGGAGTGGAAAATCGGCCAGCTAGAGCAGCAAGCCGACGAGCTGGGCGCCCAGAACCGCATAGATGAACAAGCAGGCCAGGCAGGCACGGCGGGGGTGGTACGGAGAACGGGGGCAGCGTCGGGCAGCTAGCCGGCCTGCGCCGACAGTATGCGGACTTGCAGGCGAGCGAAGACCACATCACCGGGGCAAGTCGGCGTCTCCAGGTCGCGATCGATAACTTTCACGTCGCCACGGACGCCATCGAGGCCGCCTATAACGCTGCAGAAGAGGCGGCCAACGCCGCCCGGGCCGAGGCAACCCACAGCGCCGACGCCTCCGCAGATTAATAGCGTCCCCATCCATCGGCTATCGACAACCCACCCCCGCCCCGCCGGAATCCTCCGCCTCCATGGCCTTGATTAGGGCAGGAGACATCCACGGAACATGCCGGAGTCGGGCATCTAGCCTGGGGCAGCGTTTTGCTCACAATTCGGGCGCGATGCGGCTGGAGACGTCGAATGGAGCTGATACTTTGGCGCATGCATCGGCGCAGGTTCCTGGCAGGGGTCGGTCTGCTCACCGCCGGGGGGGCAGTGGGGGCCGGTGCCGGGCTGGCAACCGAGCGGGCCTTGACGAAGGAGGGGCCGACGGCTCGGACCGCCGTTCCAGCAGGACCGGCGGCGTACATTGCGACGGTGACGTTTCGTACCGCGCCGTCGGCCAAGATCGTGGCGCTCACCATCGATGACGGCCCGACCCGGGAGTGGACGCCGCAGGTGTTGAAGCTGTTGCGGCGGCATGACGCGAGGGCGACGTTCTTCAGAGTCGGTGAGCGGGCACAGGCTGCTCCCGGTCTGGTGATGCAGACCGCGGACGAAGGTCACGAGCAGGGTAATCACACCTGGGCGCACAGCGATCTGACCCAGCACGGCGAGGCATTTGACCGCGACAGCCTGGAACGCACCCATGAACTCCTGGCCCGCCTGACCGGGAAGCCGCCGAAGTGGTGCAGGCCGCCCTACGGCCGTATCGACAGCGTCGGATTGGCGGACTGTGCGAAGATGCACTACGGAGTGACGCTGTGGTCGCAACATGTCACTGGCAGCAACGCTAAGCACGACGTCGACGTGACAATGCAGCAGGCCTCGCCCGGCAGCATCGTGCTCGCTCACGATGGTGGGTCGGAGCCGAACGTCACTCTCATGCAGCAACTGGACAGGCTGGTGGGGTCCATGACGGACGCCGGATACCGATTCGTGACGGTCAGCGAGCTACTGGCGGCTTCGGGGACGGAGACATCGCCCGCTACCTAATCCTGCACCCAGTTAGCGCGGATCGGCATCGCAAATGCGGATGCGATTACCTCACCCATGTGAGATGACAGGGATATGCCGGATGTCGTACTCTCCAAGAATCGAGCAGCCTCGCGCCTTCAGCAACGTGCAGGGTAAACAAGGAGTGACAGTGGCTCGTCACCGCGGAACATATGTAGGTCTGGAGAACTGCCCTTGCCCGCGCTGCAAAGGTAAGGGGGAGCGCACAACCTTCTGGACGAATCAAAAGAAGGTGTGCGATTGGTGCGGCGGTAGGGGCAGGCGGGAAATATATACACTATGCGGCTGCGACGAGTGTAACAACAGAGAAACGCACCATTGGACTGCCTAGCATCCGTTGTCATGATGCAGCGGACCAGGAGGGCAACGGATCGCGGCACGCACTAGTGTGAGGTTGTGCCGACGAGCCTGCGACTGGAGCCGGTCACCCAGGAGAACGTCAGGGCTGCCTGCAAGCTGAAGCTGCGAGCCGACCAAGAAGATCTCGTCGCCCCGGTCGCCTGGTCCTTGGCCGACGCCTACACGATGCCCGGCATTGCATGGCCCCGGCTGATCTACGATGCCGGTCGGCCGGTCGGCTTCGTGATGGTCGCGTTTAACCCCGGGACGAACACTAGAGAAGGCCCTGCAGCAGCCCTAGGTCGCACAGGACAGCATGGGCAAGCACAGGCCCGCGCGTCTGCTATGACCATCGATGTGCCGGTGTCGAGGCGGTTTCCTATGCCCGCCGGGTTATCCCGGTGACCACCCATGCCCGACCGAGGGCGCTGCAATACAAAGCCGCAATGACGAGGACCAAAGCATGTTGCAACGTGGCACTGCGGGTGTTCGCTAGGAGCGCTACGGCGAGGCCGAGCTGCACTGAGTAGCACCCCACCGAAAACGAGGCGAAGGCGATATTCAGCGTTCTGGTTTGAGAGCTCCGGGAGAAATTTCCGGCCCGCTTTGCCCTCGGTATCAGCCGCCTGGTGGCCAGCAGGCCGACGATTGCCATTGCGAGGCTTGATAGCCCGAAGACGACTGAGCCCCCGGTCAAGGCCACGATCGAGACCATGAAGATGTCTACCAGGGCAACAAACGCGCTCCCGGCCAGCACCGTTCTCAGCTCCCGGGTTGTGTCCATTCAGGGGTCTAATTGACGTGCGGAGACGGGCGGCGGTCGTGCGGGCTGGCCATTGAGCGGGCTGGGCTGGCTGGCTGCGGGTGGCGTGGTGGGCGGGTAATGATGGGGTGTGCCTGATGAACCGTCTGCGGCTGGGGATGAGCTGGCCGCGCTGCGTGCGGCGAATGCCCGGTTGCGGCAGGTGGTGCAGGCTAAGGACACCGAGATCGCAGCGCTGCGGGTAGCGCTGGAGGCCGGGCAGGCGCGCCAGGCTGAGCTGATCCGGCGGCTGGAGTTGCGGGTCGCGGAACTGGAGCGCCACGCGAGGATGGACAGCGGGAACTCCTCTATCCCGCCGTCGAAGGAGTCGCTGGCCGCGAGCCAGCGGCGGAAGGCGGCCCGGCGGGCCTCGCAGCGGGAGCGGTCGAAGGAGCGCAAGCCGGGCGGTCAGCCAGGCCATCAGGGTTCGGGCCTGAGGCCGGCGGCTGAGCCGGGCCGGACCGAGCGGGCAGGGCCGCCGGCTGAGTGCCGCTCGTGCGGGGCCGGCCTGGCGGGTGCGGAGCTGGCGGGCCTGGGCTGGGGGCAGGTGCGGGACATCCCGCCGGTGCGGCTGGAGAAGGTGCACTGGCTGCTGCCCCGGCTGCGCTGCGGCGGCTGCGGGACGGTGACCTGCGCTGACCCGCCGCACGGGCGGGCCGGAACGGTGGTCTGCGGGCCGAACGTCAACGCGGCTGCTGTCTTGCTGGGCAGCGAGGGCAACGTGCCGGCCGAGCGGACCGCGATGCTGATGGCCGCGCTGCTCGGGGCGCCGGTGTCGGCCGGGTTCGTCGCCCGCGCGCATGAGCGGCTGGCCGCGCGGCTGGATGCGGCCGGGTTCGACGTGGTGATGAAGGCGGCGCTGCGCGCCGAGCAGGCACTGTGCGCCGATGAGACCCCGGGCAATGTCATGCGCAATGCGGGCCAGGATGGCGTAGTGCTGCCGGGCAGCCCGCAGGTGATCACCGTCCGGACCCCTGATGAGCGGCTGGTCTGGTACGCCGCCGCGCCGTCGCGGTCCAGCGAGGCGATCAAGGGCCTGGGCGTCATGGACGGCTACCACGGGATCCTGGTCCGCGACGACTACAACGGCTGGGCCCAGTTCGACGCCCAGCTCGCCGGGGTGCAGCAATGCTGTGCGCACCTGGCTCGCCACCTCAAGGGCGTGCACGCCTTGCACCCGGACTGGCAGCGCTGGGCCGAAGACGTCCGCCAGGTCCTCAGGGAGGCCCGCGCCGCCGTGGTCACCGCGGCCGCCGCCGGGCACACCGCGCTCGACCCGGACCTGCTCGCCAGCCTGCGCGAACGCTACGACCAGGCGGTGGGCTGGGGGGAGATCACCAACCGGCACCGGGACTGGGACGACGGCAAGAACCATCCCGGCTATGTGCTCGCCCGCCGCCTCAAAGCCAAGGCCGGGCAGGTCTGGCTGTTCACCCGTAATTTCGCCGTGCCCTGGACCAATAACGCCAGCGAGCAGGCGATCAAGGGGCCGAAACGACACCAGGCGGTCTCGGGGTACTGGCATTCCCTGGCCACCCTGGCCCGCTACTGCCGCGTGCGCTCCTACCTGGTCACCAGCCGCAACCACGGCATCCAGCCCATCGACGCCATTCACGCCGCCCTCACCGGCCATCCCTGGCTACCAGCCCCGGTCAGCGCCTGACGTCACCCCCTTGAATGGACACCCCGGGTTATGGGGTTCTCGTCATCCGCGTTGACGACTGATACGGCGACGACCAGCAACCCCAAGATGGCAGCGGACGCACCCGCGCTGGTAATGAAGAAGCTCTCATAGTGGCCCACAGCAACGCGACCCTATCGGGTACCGGCGGCCATCTTGCCGAGGCGTGCCCGAGACCGTCACCGGACTCGTTCAGAGGGCAAGCTCGGCCCAGACCACCTTGCGCCGATAGCCGGTGCGCTCCCAGCCCCAGCGGGTGCTGATCGCGGCCACTACGGTCAGGCTACGTCCGCACTCGTCATCGTCGGCGGCGTCGCGGGGTTCGAGGTCCGGGGGGCAACAGCAACGGCGGTGCCTGCGTAGAGGTCGCCCGCAGTCTGCCCGGGGCCGTGGCCGTCCGTGACAGCAAGAACCCGGACGGACCCAAGCTCGTCATCTCACCCGCCGCCTGGCAGGGCTTCACCGCCAGCATCAAGGCCGGCGAGTACGACCTGACCTGAGCCGCCGCTGGTCATAAGTCATCAGCCCGTAGCCGCCGCCGGGGCGATGGCTACGGGCTGATGCGGTTAGGCTCAGGCCTTCGTGGCGCAGCTCGCGGTTCCGCTGGTGCCGTTGGTCTGCTTGGAGGCGATCGTGGGCGATGGCTCGCTGCCGAGCGCCGAGGTGGCGGCCAGCTTGAGGTTGTTCGTCTCGCCGGTGAAGCCTTCCTTGACACACTTGGGCGCGCCGGAGCTGGTGGCCTTCAGGACCGTCTGCGCCTCCAGCGACGTGCCGGCGCCGAAGGTGGCCCCGCTGCCACCGCCGTCGCCGTATACGCCCCACTCAGTGGTGTTCCAGTTCGGCCCCAGGGTGACCTTGCTGTCCTTGCCGGTCACCTTGGCGGCCGATCCTGAACCGATAGCCAGCGATACCGAGTCGCTACCACCCGAAGCGGCGGTGCCCACGAGCTTGAGGGTGGCGAGCTGCTTCGCGGTAACCGCGGTCACCGACCTCGCGGCACTGTTGGTGAAGCAATCCGAGCTGAACGTGAACCAGCCCGCGGGGCACGTGGCGCTGAAGTTGATCAGCCAGTACTGGATGAAGACATCGCCGGTCCCGTTGCCGTTGGCGGCGTACACGAACTGCTGCCACGCCAGGCAGTTGGAAGGATTGCTGCTGCCATTGCAGGCGGGACTGCCGGAGAAGAACTGGCTGTTGATCTGAAGCGAGAAGATGTTGGCCTTCAGCGAGCCGGACCCACCGACCTCGCCCTTCTCTGCGATGCCCGAGCTCACGTGCGTGAACGTCCCGGTCGCCGAGGTGATTTTTCCTGTCACCACGGCCGAGTAGTCGGTGCCGTCACCGACGGTCGCCGGCCCGGCGTGCCCGGCGGTCCCGCGTGCCTGTACCGGCGCGAAGGGAATCTTCGGCGCGGCCACGCACTTGGCGGCAGTCCACCGCAAAGAGGGATACGAAGCCCGGAAGCAGCCGCTGCCGTGCGTGGGCACCTGCGCTATGGCCGCCTGCCACTGCGCCTTCGTATTGACGTGCTGCCGGGCTGCGGCCGAAGCCTGCCCAGCGGTGATGCCCGCCGCGAGCACCGTCGCGGCTAGAACACTGAGGCCCTTCGTAATCCGTCGCAAACTCTCCTCCAGATCTGCTGCCGCACCGAGCGGTCGCTCGACGCGCATCTGGCAGGCACGCCGGTCAAGACCGGATAGGCCCGGTTCGTGCCATCACCAGGCGATGCGGATCTCATTAGACCTCAATGGGCAGGTCTGCCGGAATAGCGCGTTCTGTGACGGCCTGTAACGTTCTGGAGTTGACTAAGGTTCAAGCTGGCCACGTCGGCTCGATTCCTGTCGCCCGAGCGATCCCGCGCCCGGCGTCCTGAACGTCGGTGGCTGGTCCTAGCCTTGGCCGTTGACCATGAAGGAGACCAGTGGATGACACGGCTGCCAGCAGCTGATGCACGTCGTTACGGCAGGGTCTTTGATGAGGTGGCGGCTGAGTACGACCGCCACCGCCCGGCTTATCCTGACGAGCTCATCGACCAGGCCTGCCAGGTCGCCGGAATCGGACGCGGCGATCGGGTGCTCGAGGTCGGGTGCGGAAGCGGCCAGCTGACGCGCGGCCTGCTGGCCCGGGGCCTGCACGTCACGGCGCTCGAACCCGGCGCGAGCCTGATCGCGCTGGCCAGACAGAACCTGGATGGTGCCGGAGCGGCGGAATTCGTGAACGCCCGGTTCGAGGATGCGCCGCTCGCCCGCGGGCGGTTCCAGGCCGTGTTCTCCGCGTCCGCGTTTCACTGGATCGACCCCGAGGTCAGCTGGCAGAAGGTCGCTGACGTGCTTGCTCCCGGCGGAACGCTCGCCCTCGTGCAGTACTGCGGGCTGGAGGAGCCGCGCAGCAAGCACGATCAGGAAGCAGTACTGGCTGCCCTGGCCAGGGTCGCCCCCGATGTTGCCGCTGACTGGCCGGCCTACCGGGATCTCGACGCCACGCTCGCCGGGGTGGAACAACGCCGCGGTAACGTCTCACAGGCCTGGGCCTGGCTCAGCAGCTACGACATAGCGCAAGATTATGCCGGCCGCCTGTTCGGTGATGTCCGGGTGGCGGTCACGACAAGGCTGATCGAGAACACACCCGACGAGCTCATTGCGGTTATGCGCACGATGTCGATGTACGCCCGGCTTACACCGGGCCAGCGTCAGGCCCTTGAGCGTGAGCTCGGCGCCATCTACGAACGGCTCGGGCGACCGATCCGCGCCAGCACGGCCGCGGCCTTGGTCACGGCGCGGCGGAGCCCAGAGGGCAGATGACCAGCGCCAGCCCGAACGGCCTGCGTGCCGCGAGGCGCCCGGCAAGCCGTGAACGTCGTTAGTGGTAGTGACGCACCCCGGCCAGCCAGGCGGCGCGCCAGAACCACTCGGCGCGGCGCTCTGACACGTCGATAGCCCGCTGGTCCGCCGCCGGCAGCCCGGCCAGGATGCACGCGCTGACCAGGCCGGTGAGGGGATTCTCGCTGCGCTCTCCCGCCTCGGGCACGACGACCCCTAGGTAGGACCGGCGCAGGGTCCGGGGGGCGATGACGCGGAGCATCCGCCGCAGGTGCGATCGCTGCGCAACGATGGCGACCGGCCTGGCATCGCCGAACCAGCCCTCTCGCTCGGACCGCAGGAAGTTCGTCACGGTGTCGATGGAGTGCCGCTCGGCGTAGACGTCGCCTTCAGGGACGCCGAGGCGCACCAGTTCAGTCCTCATGATGTCCGCCTCCGGCATCCCGCGGAACACCTCGCCCGGAGCGTCAGCTGGTGACCAGTTCTCGCCCTTCGTGTCGGCCGGCGACTTGTAGCCCGAGCAAACGATCCGCCCGCCGGCCGGCCGGACCGCGAGGTCGTAGAGCAGACGCGCGGTCGCGACCCGCCCCCGCGCGTCTGCGGTGAGGCCGGTGCCCGAATCGTCCCTCCCGCGGCCGGGCACGAGCACGTGGGCGAGGTCGTGAAGGCTCACGCCGCCCGGCCCCTCGATCGTCTCGACTGTCATCAGCGCCTCTCGTCTTCGTCGCCGGCCGTCTGCAGGCTTTCTTGAAGCCGCCGGTGCCGGAACTCGAAGTGATTGCCGTTCTTCCGCAGGATGCCTCCCTCGTGGCACTGCCGCAGGAACAAGCTGAGCCGCCAGGGCAGGCGACCGCGCAAGGCGAGCCACTGGTGCGCCACCTTGAAGCAGATCCACTCGTTCCAGATGAACGCGGCGACGCTCGCGCTCACCGGCGCGAGGCTCAGGTTCCAGATCGCGTCGGCCGGCAGGAACACGACATCGTACAGCGCGATGCCGGCGGCGAGCACGGTCGTGCCGACGACGAGGATCGCGGCGCCGGAACGCCGGTCGCTGCGGATGGCGGCCAGCGGATCGCCCGCCCGCGCGCCCATGTGCGCGTCGATCCCGGGCCGGTGCAGCAGGATCCAGCCGGCGATGCGGCCACCGAGGTTGGCGATGACGAAGCACAGCATGATCGCCACGAACGCGGCGGCACCGAACTCGCTCGGCGTGAGTCCGAACAGCCAGCCGGCCTGCCCCCGCACCGCCTGCGTCACCACGCCCGCTGCGTAGGCCACCAGGGCGGCCGCGGCCGCGCGCGCCAGCCGGAGGGTATGCAGGCGCAAATCCCCGTCATCCTGCCCGGTATAGCCGTACCCGATCCGGGTGGGATCGGCCACCCTGGCCCGGGTCACGGCGTAACCGCGCGACCAGGCGAAGCCGAACACGGCGCCCGCCAGCAGCAGGAAGTAGCCCGGTCCCGCCAGGTAGGGAACCGCGCTGCCGATGATCGCGATAACGCAGCCGGCGACGGCGGCGGCCAGCAGTGCGATCCGGAAGAGCGGCGCATAGCTGCGGAACTCCCAGAACCCGATGATGCGCCGGGTCGCGCGCGCCGCCAGGAAAGCCAGCCAGCGATCCGCCTGCGCGGGCGTGAAGGCACCCGCGGGCGACCCCGGCGCCCTCGAACGCAAGCTGTAGCGCTCGAATACCGCGGTCGGCAGGCTGCGCAGCAGGTGCCTCTCCACCGACTCTGCGTCCGGGAAATGTGCCGGGTCGACCAGCTCGTCCGGACGGGCAATCCCGCGACTGTGCGCCGCATGCGTGTCTGCCACGTAGATGGTCTTGGCCAGCCACGCCATAAGCGGTGACGACAGGGCCTGGCCGGCCGCCGACTCCGGAGCCTCAACGATGCCCGACGTGAGCGGAGCAAGTTCGCCTACCTCGGCCATCGGGCTTTCCAGCAAGTACCGGCTGACCTCTTCGGTGGCCACCGGCCTGAGCTTGATGATCTCGGCTGACGGCAGGGCGACCCGCGCCGCCTGCTCGGTTTCGGGGGTAGCAACGCTGGTCAGCACGGCCGGGGTGGTACCGACCAGCTGATGGATCGTCTCGGCTGCGCTCATCCGGTGGCTGGCTTCGATCTCGTCTAGGCCGTCGAAGACCGGGATGATCGTCCCTTCTCTGAACGCCTCCTCCGCTGCCTGCGCGTCCGCAGCCGACATCAGGTTGTAGGCAGTCCGGATGGTCAGCAGCATCCAGTCTTTCAGCCAGACTTGGCCATGGTTCCACGTCGACAGGCTGAACAGGACGGGCTGCCGGCCTGGATGCGCGGCCAGCGTCTCGGCCAGCCTGGTCGCGAGCGTGGTCTTGCCGGACTGTGAGCCGCCGAGAACGATCAGCTGGCGGCCGGCTTCCACCGCGCGCGCCAGCTCGGCCACTGAGGACCGGGCCTGGGTAGGATCGCCGGTCCTGTTCCACGGCACCGTCAGCAGGCCGCGCGCGGTCAGCGCGTTCGCCTGCTCGGTGACCTGACTGCGTACCACCGAACGCAGCCGGCTCCGGGCCTCCGCGATGATCTCCTGGCTGGCCGGCGATGACTCCGCCGCCTTGTCCCGGCCCGACGCGACAAGGCCGAAGAAGATGGCTTCCAGCACGCCGCAGACAGCCACGGCAAGGTCGGCTGAAGTTCGGAACACGCGCACGCTGACCAGCCAGACCACGACAAGGAGCCCGATCGCCGCAGTGGCGGTTAACAGGCGCCGAGACCAGGCTGCCAACGCATCACCTACCGGGAACAGATACGGCATCGCTCTCGTACATCTCGCCGGCACCAACGCCGCAAAATGAGCACGGGGATAGATCATGTTACTGGCTGCGTCGTCGTCATGCGGGCGAGGGTTGCCCCTGAGCGCGGTCGCGCCGCAGGATACCGCGACAATGCCCGAGGGAGCACCGGCAACGCTGGTGCTCCCTCGATTACAGCGGTCGGATTACGGCGCGCGCTACGCGCGCTACGCGCTACCGGAGGCCGTAATGCCCGATCAGGCTGCGCAGGCTGGTGATGGACAGACGGCGAGCAGTGGCCGGAGTGTGGACGCTTTCCTTGAACGCGCTTATCAGGATCTTGTCCTGGTTCGCCGTGTTGAAGCTGATGGCGAGGGAGAAAGTGCCGTTAAGCGTGAGGCTATTGACCCCGGACGCCGCGGGCAGGCCGGTGCCGGCGTCAAGCGCGCTGTCGATCGCGATGTTGGCTGCGCCGCCCGGGCCGCAGCCGGTGACGCCCGGCGCGCTGAAGACGGTGTCGGTGGCCACGGCATCGGTGATCTGCAGAACATCGGTATTCGGGTGCTTGGTCGGGTTCGGGTCAGGGAATTCGTTCAGCTGCCCGCCGGGGCCAATGGCGAGCTGCGGGTTGACCACGATCGGGTTGTTGACCGACCCGATGAAGCAGTTGTTGCTGAGCAGCGGGTTGATCAGCTTGAACATGAGCCGCTGGGTCCAGTTGAACAGCCCGAAGTTCGTGAGCTGACCCGCGGACTGGGCCAGCGCGAAAACCTCGTTGTACTTCCCGCCGAAGTTCACGGCCTCCGTGCAGATGTTCTGGACGGCGCGGGCGGTGCTGGGGCAGCCCAGTGCAGTGGTCAGGCTCTCTGGAATCAAGTCCGGCTTGGTGGACACCATCGCGGGCACGCCAGCAGGCGGCGGCAAGATCCCGCCGGCAAACTGGTCAGTCCCGCCGGTGTTGTCGCCGCCGAACGTTGCGTTCGGCGGATCCCATATGCCGAACTGCACGTCCACCGGCCGCACGACCGGCGTCACGATGTTCCCGATCGTGATCGAGCCGCTAGCCACGGCCCCGTCCACGCATCCGGTCGCATCGCCGGACGCGGACTCCTGCATGATCGGGTTGAGCAGCGGGCAGTCGGTGAACGGCGTGTAGATGCCCCCCGGCGGGGGGTAACCCGGCCCGATATGGGCGGGACTCGCGTGCGAGGTCGCGCGCGTGGCCAGCGCGGCCGCAGGCAGGCCGATAACGATCAGCGCTACCGCGGCAGCTGACGTCGCGCTCCCCGTCAGGAATGGATGGCGGACCCGCCGGGCTTGCCATTTTGACGTATTCACAGACACTTCTCCCTATGTCTCTCGTCACCGATTCGCGTCAAATAGGCCTGAGAGCGGAGTGTCCACGCCAAGGTTTATTTCAGCCGACCTATCCGCGGACCTCAGGCACCTCGGATTGCTGGCAAGGTAATTAGAACGTTTTTATGCGCAAATGTCAAGATTTTCAGCAGCCATTCAGGCCCGGTATGGCGACAATCAGACCTGCGGGCGGACGCTAAGCTGGACCTTTATCAGCACATGACAACCTGGCATTAGATTCTTGTCAGCCAGCGACGAACGGGCCGACGGGCGGGCAGAAACGAACGGGCCGACGGGCGGGTCCGGGGGAATCATTCCCTTCCGAGCCTGCCAGACCGTGAGCGGCCGCTCCCCCGGGGGCGTGCTGCGGCATACTTGCCGGACGGCCGGCGAGGTCGCGCTGTCCGAAGAGCCGATGGGAGGACCGATCGTGGTCCGGTTCCAGATGGTCGTTGACTGCACCGATCCTGAGCTGCTGGCCCGCTTCTGGGCGGCCGCACTGGGATACGTGCTCGAACCACCGCCCGAAGGGTTCGCTACCTGGGACGACTGGCGGCGCGACATCGGGCTTCCCGACAGTGAGCTGGGAGGCGGCGCGGACAGCATCATCGATCCCCGCGGTGAGGGCCCTCGCATCTGGTTCCGGGTGGAGCCGGACGCCAAGGTGGGCAAGATCCGCCTGCACCTCGACATCCACGTCAGCGGCGGCCGTTCGGTGGTGGACCGGACGTTCCCGCTCGCCACCCGCAGGCAGCGAGTCGACGCCGAAGCCAGGCGGCTGGCGGATCTCGGGGCCACGATCACCGGGGCCCTGGGCGACGGCAGCCTCGATGCATATGCGATGGGGATGAAGGACCCCGAGGGCAACGAGTTCGACATCAACTGACGGCCGCCGCCCGGGGATAAACCGCCCGGGGATAATGGGTGCCGTGGCACCAGACCAAGCACCGCGCCTGTCGGCCTCCGCCGCCCCGCCGCCCTCCGCCGACCGGCCGACCGCCGCCAGCCAGTCGGCCTCCGCCGGCCGGCCGGATCGAGACGACCAGCCTGTGATGCCGCGACGCAGCCTGGACGACACCGATATCGGCTGGGGTGAGCGGCCCGAGCCGGACGACGACGAGCGCCTCAGCCGAGAACGCCCCCCGCACTGGGACGAGCCATAAGCCAGCGGCGCGCTATAGGCGAGCCCCCTGTAAACCAAGCCCTATGAACCAGCCCCTATGAACCAGCCCCTATGAACCAGCCCTATGAACCAGCCCCTATGAACCAGCCCCTATGAACCAGCAGAGTGCAGCCAGGCGAGCATGTCCGCGGGGGCCAGCTCGGCCGCGCGCGCGTGGTATCGCGCCATCTCGTCATCGGTGAGAATCTCGCGGCCGGCGCCGGACGTCCCCCGCCGGAAGAACGCGGCGCTGCTCTTGAGTATCCCCCCGGCCGCGACGTTCCGTTCCGCGCCGGCCCGCATCTGCTCGAACGTCGCGGCCCGCACCAGCGCAGGCCAGGACGGCCCCGGCGCGGCGGCGTCCAGCCGCGCGGCCAGCCGGCGCATCTGGCCGTCGAGGTCGGCGGACAGCTCGTCGTAGTGCACGAGCAGCACGTTCGGGTCATGGCGCCTGACCCAGGCATCGGACAGGTGCCACATAACGCCGGGCAGCGAGTCCATCTGCTCGCGCGGGTCGCAGTCACGGCCGATCCAGCCGAGCAGCCACTCGCGCAGCGGCGGGCGCGGCCGCGGCGGCCCAGCCGGCTCGGCCGGCTCGGGCTGGCCGGTCAGCTGCCGCATCCATGCCCGGTCGATGTTGTCGCCCTGGTGATACAGAGACACGGCCATGTCGAGCGGGTGCCTGGCCGTCACGATGTAGGTGGCGCGCGGGTCGAGCGGGATCCCGTCCAGCGGCGTGTGCGTCTTGATGAACCGGCGGTGCGGCTGAGCCTCAAGCCGGGCGTACACCTCGTCGCGCGGCGCGGTCAGGTGGTCTAGCCACGGGGAGAGCTGTCCGAGCGGAGCCGGAAGGTCCGGGGTCTGGAAGATCAGCAGAGCGCAGATCATCTGCACCCACGTCGTGCCGGTCTTGGACCGAGTGCTGATCACGATGTCGCCGTCGCGGAACGGGAATCCGGTCCACCGGGCGCTGTCCTCCTCACTGGAGCGATAGCGAACCGGCAATGGGGCCATCGGGAGAGCTTACGGCAAGGGAGCCGGCGGGCAGCTCTCGTGGACCCAGTCCCCCGCGGCCCGGCTGCGGACGTTCTGGTGGTGCTCGATCAGCTTGCCGCAGCGCCCGCAGGTCTGGCCGGCCGCGTGCGCGACATGGTCGTCCGCGGCGTCAGCGTCCCGCGGCCGCATGCCCACCGGGTCCGAAGAGGTCACCGGCACGCCGAGGCCGCCGGGGCAGTAGTGGCTCAGGTGCGCCTCGACCACGCGCTCGCTGATCTGTTCCATTTGATGACCTTGCTACCACGTAATTGGGATGACGCCAAGCGTGCCAGCCGCAAGATCCACGCCGCGACCGTCCCGGACGATGCGGCCATCGTCGTGGCCGGGGTCAGCTAGCCGTCTCCGGCCGCGGTGGCCAGGGCGGCCAGGTTGGCCGCCTCGCGGGCCCGCTCCTGCGTCAGCTCGCGTTCGGCCCGGTTGCCGGTCATCGCCGCGGCCCGCTCGAACTCGGCCCTGGCCTCGCGGGGCCGGCCGAGCTTCATCAGCAGATCCCCGCGCACGCTCGGAAGCAGGTGATAGCCGTGCAGCGACGGCTCGGCGGCCAGTGAGTCCAGCAGATCCAGGCCGGCCTGCGGCCCGTACGCCATCGACACCGCGACGGCCCGGTTCAGCTCGATCACCGGCGAGGGCATGACCTCGGCGAGCGTGGCGTACAGGCCGGTGATCCGCGCCCAGTCGGTGTCCTGCGCCCTGAAGGCGCGGGCGTGGCAGGCCGCGATCGCAGCCTGCAGCGCATACGGGCCGCGCGCGCCGCCGAGCTGCTCGGCCCGGTCCAGCGCGGCCAGCCCGCGGCTGATCAGCAGCCGGTCCCAGCGCCGCCGGTCCTGGTCGAGCAGCAGCACCGGCTGCCCGGACGGTCCGGTGCGCGCCCTGACGCGCGACGCCTGGATCTCCATCAGCGCCGCCAGCCCGTGCACCTCCGGCTCGTCCGGCATGAGCTGGGCCAGCATCCTGCCCAGGCGCACGGCGTCCTCGCACAGCGCCGGCCGCATCCAGTCCTCGCCAGCGGTGGCCGAGTAGCCCTCGTTGAAGATGAGGTAGATAACCTCCAGCACCGAGGCGAGCCGGGCCGGCCGCTCGGCCGCGTCCGGCACCTCGAACGGCACCTGCGCGCTGGCCAGGGTCTTCTTCGCCCGGACGATCCGCTGCGCGATCGTCGCGTCGGTCGCGAGGTAGGCGCGCGCGATCTCCGCGGTGGTCAGGCCGCCGAGCAGCCGCAGGGTGAGCGCGACCCGCGCCTGCACGGCCAGCACCGGATGGCAGGCGGTGAAGATCAACCGCAGCAGGTCGTCGTCGATCGTGTCGGTGAAGGCGCGGTCGAAGTCCGGGGTGACGCTGTCCCCCTCGACCTCGAGCGCCCGGCCGATCTGGGCGTACTTGCGGTGCAACTCGGAGTTCCGCCGGAACAGGTCGATGGCCCTGCGCTTGGCCACGGTCATCAGCCAGGCGCCGGAGTTGCGCGGGACTCCCGATTCCGGCCACTGCTCGAGCGCGGCGACCACGGCGTCCTGGGCGAGTTCCTCGGCCAGGACGACGTCGCCGGTGTACCTGGCCAGCCCGGCGATCAGCCGCGCCGACTCCATCCGCACGACCGACTCGATCGCGGCGTGGGTCTGCTCGGTCACGACACCAGGTAACACCCCCGGTCCGCGGGCCTGCCACTCGGGCCCGCGGACCGGGGGAAAACGCCCTGCTCAGAACACCTGCCGGACGGTGCTTTCGCCTTCGCCGAGCACGCTGAGGAACCGCTTGGTCCACTCGATGACCTCGTCCTTGTCCCGGCACTCCATCAGCGCCCAGCCGCCGACCAGTTCCTTGGCCTCGGTGAACGGCCCGTCGATCACGGTGAACTTGCCGTCGGCCAGCGTCACCTTGACCGCGTCCTCGACGGGAGCGAGACCGCCGCCGGTCAGGAACACGCCGGCCTTGGTCGCCTCCTCGATGAACTTTCCCATTGCCTCGTGGACTTCCTGAGTCGGCTGGGGCAGCGGCGCCGTCGGGTCGCCCATCGTGTAACCGAGGTATCGCATGGTGGTCTCCTTCTGCTAGCTGACCGGGCGCCAGCGGCGGCGGCCCGGCTCTGTTTACCCATGCGTCGAACGGCGCGACCGCGGATCGACACCGGACCAGAACTAATTTTGCCGCCGCCCGGCCGGCCGCCGGGGCGGGCACGACCCGGTGCCTCGCTGGTGCGCTGAAGGCGGGCGCCTCCCCGTTCGGAAATGCAGGATTTTGCGCTTTTCGCGGCCCGGCTCCCCCGCCAGGCCGGAGCGGAGAAGTGCTTTAACCCCCTTTATCCCGAACGGTTCCAACCCGTCAGAGTCCGCCGTCGCACGCCTGGGCCAGCCATTGTTCCTGGCACGCCCCGGCAACCATCAGGAACCGGCCGACCGGAGTGACCGCGACCAGGTGGCCGCCGCGCTGCACCAGGCTGAGCTCATCGGGGGCGGCGCGCGGCGAGCCGGCGGGCGCGGGGCCGGCAGGCAGCGGCACGGCGAACAACGGCAGGCCGAGCCGCAGCAGCCGCCGGGTGCCGATCCGTTCGCCGACCAGCCAGGCCAGCCGGTCGGCCCGCGCGCCGCGGTCGCGATCCACGGTGGCCAGCGACAGGTACCCCAGGGCGCGCACCGGATGCGACCAGCGCACGGCGGACCGCAGCGCCCGCGCGGCCCGGGCGCGCCTGACCGCCGCCCGGTCGTCGGGCAGCGAGGGCGCGGGGCGCAGGCCCGAGCGGCGCAGCAGGCCGGCCAGCTCGCGCAGCTCGGGCCAGAGCCCGGTGGCGGTCAGGCCGTCCCGCAGGCTCGCGGCCTCGGCCGCATCCAGCCGGTCGGACAGCACGGCGAGATCGTAGATGTCGCGCGACCGGAACGGCCGCTCCCACCGCTCCGCGGCCAGCGCCAGGATGTTGGCGGCCACCGGAAACGACGCGCCGGCCGGGAGCCGCCAGGCCGGCCTCGCGATGCTGGTGGCCACGTCGGCGGTGCGCAGCTCGATGACGTACGGCTCGTCGATGCTGGTGTCCGAAGGCTGGCTCAGCTCGACCAGGATGTGCCAGCCCGCCGCGTCGCCGGTGCCGCCGCGGCGGGTCCGGCTGACCGCGGGCGGCGAGGTCCGGCCGGGCACGATCGTGAACGCGCCGAACTCCCAGCCGGCCTCGATCAGGCGCCGCGCGGCCGGCCAGAGCTGCGCGGCAGGGCAGACCACGTCGAGGTCGCCGGCGGCCCGCAGCAGGCCGGCCGGGTAGTGCGCCGCGATGGCCGAGCCCTTGACCAGGTACGCGTCGGGGGCGGCGGCCGCGATGACCGGCCATACCTCCAGGTACCGGCCGATCCGGTGCCGGTGCTCGGCCAACTCGGCACGCTGCTCGTCGGTCAGCAGCCGCCCGCTGGCCTGCCAGCCGCTCAGCAGGGTCACGGCCAGCTTGTGCCGCGGGTCGCGGGCGGCGCGCAGCAGCGCCTCGTCATCGGCGGCGGGCGCGCCCCGGCTGATCATCAGCTGGCGCAGGGCGTCCAGCGGCCGGGGCGAGAGCAGGCCGTGACGAGTCACGGGCGCGCCGTCGAGGCGGCCGCGGGAGCGGGAGGATCGCCCGGGGCCGGAGGGAACGGTGACCACAGGTTCAGCGGGGACCGCACGGCCGGCGGCCCCCGCCGCCGGTGCCTCCCGGCCTGGCCGAGCGCGCAGCCGCCGGTTACTTAGTGTCCTTTACCTTCACCGGCTTGGGCAGCACCCGTACTCTTTTGAGGCTCTTCATGAAATCCTCCTCGCGCCGCGGCGGTATATTATTGCAGGCTAGGCCGGGCGGTTCACGCTGTCAACCATTGTAACTTCGGGCACCGGACGCCATTTGAGTGCTATTCCGCGCCCCCGGCCGAGCCAATTGATCTTGATGTCGATGATCGGCTTCGCCGGGGGCCGGAAGCACCCGGCGCGATAGGCGTCCCGGACATATTGCCAACGGGCATCCGCGCCGTTAACTTGAGGAAAAGCCGCGTGGTGGTCCGGTCTGGGATCCCATGTAGCACGACAGGAAGGGGTTCAGCATGCCAGCGCTTGCCGCGGAGAAGAGCATCGCGCCGGTCGCGGTGCAGACCCTGGAGACCACCGTGTTCCTGACGCCGGAGCGGGTGTCCAGGATGCTGGCCGAGAGGCGGATCTTCCAGATCGTGAAGTTCCGCACGAACTGCTCGGACTGCGTGCCCAACCTCTGAGCACCGGCCGGCCAGGGGGTATTCATCACCCGGTGGCCCCGGGTTACCTCGGCGAGGCGGAAATTCTCGCCGAGTGTCAATTGCCGTGGGCCGGGCTTTACCGTACCCACGAATCGCAGAACATCGCGGCCGTTGCGGCCTGCATTGCCGGGGCGTTCCGCGGCGACAGCGAGATCACGCTGGGATCGCGGCGGTCGCTCGCGGTTATCGCGGTCGACGGGCTCGGTTACCGCGTCGCGGCGGCGGACCTGGCACCCGACGTCCTGATCCCTTTGACGACGACTTTCCCGTCGACCACGACAACGGCGTTCCTGACGTCGCTGACCGGCCGCTCGCCGTCGCAGCACGGCGTCATCGGGGTGCAGTACCTGCACCCTGATGGCCGTCGCGCGTACAACTGCATTACTGGCGGCGTCACCGAGCCGGACGGTGCTGACCAGGTCGGGGCTGACCAGGTGGGTGCCGGCCCGGTGGGTGCCGGCCCGGTGGGTGCCGGCCCGGTCGGGGCCGGGCCGGTCCGGGCGACCGCGAGTCCGGCCCTGCGGACCGCGTTCACGGAGCTGGGCGACCTCGGCGTGCCAGCCTTCTGCCTGCCCGGCGAGCTGGCTCAGGTGTCGCCGGACTGGCAGGCCGCGGCGTTCGAGGGCGCGCGCATGCTGAACGACCGGCCCGTGCTGGACGGCCAGGAGGCCGGCGGCCCGGTGCCCGATGGCGACGGCTGGCCGCTGCCCGATGACGCCGGCCGGCCTTCAACCGGTGACGCCGGGCCGTTGCCCGGTGACAGCGGGGTGGACGCGATCGTCGACGCGGTCACGAGCGACCTGGAGGCCGCACTCGCCCGGCATCGGAGCGGCCTGGTCTGGGCGTACCTCAACCTGGACGATCACCTGCACCGCAACGGCCCGGACCACGCCATCGCGCGAGCCTGCCGCGCGGTGGACGCGCTGGCCCGGCGGCTCAGCCAGGCGGGCGCCGCCGTCTTGCTCTACGCCGACCACGGCTGCGCGGCCAGCCGGCCCGGCGCGGGCACGATGGCCGGCTGGGACGAGCTGTCATCCCCGCTGACCTGCCGCCTTCCGGCCGGCGGCGCGGGACGGGTGCGCTGGCTGTACCCGCACGCGGGCCAGGAGGCCCAGCTGGCGGGCCGACTGCGCGCTCTGCTGCCCGACGCGGTGCTCACCACGCCGGCCGAGCTGGCCCGCTGCGGGGTCGTCGAGCACGGCAGCATCGGCCAGGCCAGGCTCGGCGAGATCGTGCTGCTGGCCAGCGGGCCGGACTTCCCCGTCCCGGAGCCCGCCCTGGCGTACGAGCACGGCTCCCTGACCGCGGCGGAAATGCTGGTGCCGCTGGCCATCTGGCAGCCCGCCTGCTGACCCGCCTGCTGATCCACAACGAGGAGGTCCGGTGCCGACGGTAGTTTTCTACAGCGCGGGCGGCCAGACGGAGACGCTGGCCGCGACGGCCGGGGTCACGATCCGCGAGTTGCTGTACCGGCACGGCATTCCCGCCAATGCCGTGCTCTCCTGGATCAACGGCACGGTCGTCGCGGAGCAGGCGGCGGTCGGGCCCGACGACCAGGTGGAGATCCGCCAGGTGCGGCACTACGACCTGGACGTCACCCGCAAGCCGGCCGTGCGGGTGCTGCCGTCGGCCCGGCCGCCGGTGTACGCCAAGTCGGTGCTGTTCGACGAGTCCGGGCGCCTCGAGATCCAGACCGAGCAGCTGGACGAGCGGCAGTTCGTCGACTACGTCGAGCAGATCTTCGCCAGCTCGGTGACCGAGCACGGGCTGCTGGCGGCCGACGTGCCCGCGGTCGTCGGGCTTTCCGGCGGCCGGGACAGCGTGGCGTTCCTCAAGCTGCTGCAGCGCTGCGCGGGCACGATCGGCCGGTTCCCGCTGACCGCCGTGACCGTCACCGGGCTGCCCGACTGGGAGGAGCCGGCCACGTTCGGCGCCGCCCGCGCTGTCGCCGAGGCGCTGGGCGTCGAGCAGGTGATGGTGGACGCCGGCGCGATCCGCGAGACGTTCCGGCTGCGGCGCAGCTTCCACGAGGTGATGCAGGACGTGGTGGGCGGCAAGTCCCGGCAGATGGTGATGGTCATCACGCACCATGTGATGCGCCGGATGGTGGAGATCGAGGGAGCCCGCCGCGGCGTGGGCACGGTCGCGCTCGGGCTCAACGCCGACGACCTGATGGCGACGATTGTCACGTGGCTGACCTCCGGGTTCGCCATGGGCGGTATCCCGAGCCGGACGATCGGCGAGCTGCGTTACGTGTTCCCGCTGTTCCGCATCACGAAGAAGGAGCTCACGCTCTACCTTGAGCTGGTCGCGCCCGAGCTGAACCGGCAGGGCACGCCGGGCCGGTTCACGACCGGCCCGGGCGAGCGGTCGATGGCCTACGCCATCACCGATCATCTCTACGACCTGTGGCCGGGCATCGACTACTACGTGTTCGCCGCGTACCAGGCCATGTCCGAGGGGCGCCCGCTCCCCGAGCACGACCGGTGCCGCGTCTGCGGAGCCGCGTACCTGCCGCAGCCCGGCACGCTCAACCCCAAGGCGCTGTGCGACGTGTGCCACTTCTTCGCCATGCACGAGTACACCGCGGCCTGAGCCTTACCCCGCGACTCGATGGACGGTCCCGGCCTTCGCAGTAACCTCAGCATCGTGAAGGTCACGATCCTCAGCGCTGCCGCGGAGCTGGAGCCGCTTGACTGGGACGGCCGGCTCGTCGGCGCGGGTGACTTTTACCTGTCGTTAAGCTGGCTCAAGGTCCTGGAGGGCGTCAGCTCGGTACGCCCGTTCTACCTGATCGCCCACGACGGTCACGGCCGGCTGCAGGCCGGCCTCACCGCCTACCTGATGGGCACCGACGCGCCGGCCTGGGATTTCTACCGCCTGGACAGGGTGCTGCGCAGGCTGGCGGCGCTGCCCGACCGCGACGAGCACGGCATCGTAGGGGTGCGGGGCCGCGAGCCGGTCACGGTCATGCCGCACCTGCTGCTGGGCGGACGGCACACCGCGCACAGCCGCCTGCTGCTGGCCGCGGATCTCACCGAGGCGGAGCAGCGGGCGGCCCGCGCCGCCTTGCTGCAGGCGGCGGAAAGCCTGGGCCGCGAGGTCGGCGCCCGGTCCCTGGCCTTCATGTTCGTTGACGAGCAGGATCCGCTGCGCGGCGACCTCACCGAGCACGGCTATCTCCCGTTCCGGCACGCCCAGGCGGCCGTGATGGACATCGGGTTCGGCACGTTCGACGGCTACCTGAGCCGTCTGAGCGCGCACCGCCGCAAGCGGGTCAAGCGGGAGCGCCGGTCCTTCGCCGAGGCCGGCGTCGTGTTCAAGCACCGCCCGCTGGGCGAGGTCATCGAGGAGATCACGCCGCTCGGGATGGCGCTGGAGTCGCGCTACGGCGCCGAGGGCGACACGGTCGCCGCCTTCCAGCGGAGCCTGAGGATCGTCAGCGACATCCTGGGCGAACGGGCGATGGCCCTTACCGCCGAGCAGGGCGGGAAGATCCGCGGGTACGTCGTCACCATGCGCTGGAACGACGTGCTCATCCTTCGCTCGGCGGGATTCGACTACGACTTCAAGGGCAAGCTCCCGCTGTATTACGGGCTCATTTTCTATCACGTCGTCGAGTACGCGCTGGCGACCGGCGTGCGCCAGGTCTCCTACTCCATCGAGGCCGCGGCCGCCAAGAAGTCCCGCGGCTGCCGCCTCATCGACGAGTACGGCATGGCCCGCGGCCTCGATGACGAGGCCGCGGGCGCGCTGCGTCAGGTGCTGGTCTCCGGCCAGCCCGTCACGGGCTCGTGATGGCCAGCCAGGCCATGGGGGGTCGATGTGCGGTTTGCATCCCACCGAAGGGACTCAATCCGCGGATCGACCCTCCTGGGGCGGGAGCGGGAAGCACTGGCGCACGGCCTGCTGGACGCGGGCCTGCACCTCGGCGACGGAGCCGGAGCCGGGCACGACCGTGAAGCCGGCGAACTCCGGCAGCCGGCGGTAGCCGGCTTCGTTGGCCGTCAGGAAGGCCAGTTCCTCCTGGCCGGCCTGTCTGCGGGCGAGCCGGGCGAACGCTTCGGCGGGGGTGACGTCGAGGTACACCGTCAGGCCGGGGCGCGGCAGCCGGTCCATGACCAGGCGCAGCGTGTCGAGGTTGGCCGCACCGACCGCGTAGGCGGCCGCGTAGTGGCAGACGGCCGAGCGGTCGGTAATCACCCACTGCCGGGTGCGCATCGCCGGCAGCACCCGCTCGGCCCAGTCCCGGTAGCGCATGAACGCGGTGAGCAGGTGCGTGACGTCGGGGCCGAACACGTCGTGGTGATCGGCCAGGCCCTGCTCGCCGGCCAGCTCGGTCAGCACCGACCGGATGAACGACGGGCCCTCCGGCGCCTCCAGCGCGACGTCCTGCCCGGCATCCGCCAGCCAGCCGGCCAGCAGCCGGGCCTGAGTGGTCTTGCCGGCCCCGTCCAGCCCCGCGAAGCTGACCAGGGTGGCCAGGCTGGCCAGGCCGCCGGGCGCGCCATGACCCGCCGCTCCCCCGGCCAGGGCCGGCCCCGCGGACTCCGCTGCCCCGCCAGCCCTGGCCGCCTGACCAGCCTCCGGCTCTGTCACCACGCGTGCCTCCCCTGCCGGTCCAGCGTTACGGTAACCTGCCCAGCCAGCCGCGCAGCGGCGGCCATGGCCTCGCCGTGGCTGGCCCCGGTAGCGCCGATGAACCCCAGGATGCCGTTGCCGTCGGGCGGCCGCCTGATCACGTCGCCCGGCGCGGCGATGATCCGGCAGAACAGCAGGTCGGCAGACTGGCTGACCTCGGCGGGCACCGTGATGCTCGCAATCCGGCCGGCCTCGCACAGCAGGGCGCGGGTGGCGGTGCAGATCCCGGTCGGGTGGTAGCCGCGCAGCGAGGGCCGCTGCCCGCAGGCCACCTGCAGGTGCGCCAGGATCGGGTCGTAGCCGGCGCTGACCCTGGCCATGTGCTCCAGGCCGCCGCCGCCAGGGCGCGGCGTGACCTCCAGGACGTGCGGCACGCCGCGGTGGAATCGCACCTCGGCGTGCAGCGCGCTTCGGCGCAGGCCGTGCCCGGCGGCGGCCGGGGCGATCGCGGCGCGCACCTGGTTCACTTGAGCGGCGGTCAGGCTGGTCGGCGCCTGGTGCGTGTTGTCCTCGAAGGTCGTCATCGCCGCGGCGACTCGGTCCGCGATCGACCCGAGGTGCACCTCGCCGTCCCAGGCCACCGCCTCGACCAGGTGCTCCGAGCCGTCGAGGAACGACTCCACCAGCAGCCCCGGCGGCCCGAGGTCGACGCCGTCGGCCTCCAGCCGGGTCCACTTCATGGCCGGCGCGCCGCGGGCCGCCTCGGCGTAGCGCTGCCGGAAGCCGGCCGGCTCCTCGGCCAGGAAGACGAAGCTGCTCGACGCGCCTAAGGCCGGCTTGATCACCACCGGGTAGCCGAACTCGTCGGCGGCGGCCAGGCCCTCGGCCAGGCTCGGCGCGTACCGGAAGCCGGCCACCGGAGCGCCGGCCCGCTGATGCGCGGTGTGCATGAGCAGCTTGTTCCGGCTGGTTCTGGCGGCCGGCAGGCCGATGCCCGGCAGGCTGAGCGCGTCGGCGACCGCCGCGGTGGCGATCAGGGCCGACTCGGCGAACGTCAGGACGCCGTCGAACGCGGCGCTCGCGTGCCAGCGCCCGGCGGCGTCCGCGATGTCATCGATGTGCTTCGAGCCGGCCACCCGGTACCGGCCGGCCGGCCAGAAATCGCTGCTGCCCAGGCCGTTGAGCACGTACAGCTCGGCGCCTAGCTGCTCGGCCTGCTGGTACCGGGAGCGGTTGTAGTCGCCGTTCTGGCTGGCCTCCACGGCCAGCAGCCGCATCGAGCCCGGCACCGGTCGCATCGGGTCAGGCCCGCCAGCCGGTCGCCATCGCCCATTCCTCGGCGGCGATCACCACATCGACCACGGGATCCTTGATGTCGCTGTAGTCGTCGTACGGCACCCGCTCGAAGCCGAGGCCGGCCAGCGGCTCGTCGAAGGCGCTGGCCGCCTCCGCCAGGCCGGCCACGCTGACCTGCATGTCGAGGATGTCCTTGGCGGCCATGCCGGGGATGGAGGTGCTGCCGATATGCTCGATTCGCTCGGCCCGCGGGCCGAGGCGGTCGCGCAGCGATGCCGTCAGCGTCGCGGCGCGGTCTGGCCAGTCGGCCCGGTAAGCGACGACAACTGGGCGCACGGGGTGTTCCTTCCATCGTTGGGCGACGCAGAGGCGGCCGTCATGGGCGAGATAACCGTGGTCACCAGCAGCGAGCGGCATGACCTCGATGACGAGGCGAGGGCGGCGTTCCGCGGCGAATGGCCGGAGTTCATCTTCCACGATCCGGTCTCGAACGCGCACATCGCCCGGGTCGAACAGTACTTCCCGCGCTACGACGTCATGCTGCTCGACGACGGCGAGGTCGTGGCCGGCGGCTGGGGGGTGCCGCTCGCCTGGGACGGCGCGGTCGCGACGCTGCCAGATGGCTACGACGGGGCCATGGTGGACGCGGTGACCGGCCACGAGAACGGCACCGCGCCGGACACCCTGTCGGTGATGGCGGCCGCCGTCAAGGCCGGGCGGCAGGGCCAGGGGCTGGCCGGGCAGGTGCTGACCGCGCTGCGCGAGCGGGCGGTCGAAGACGGGCTGGCCCGGGTGATCGCGCCGGTCCGGCCGACGCTGAAGCGCCGCTACCCGCTGACGCCGATGGCGGACTTCGCCCGATGGAGCAGGCCCGACGGGCTGCACCTGGACCCGTGGGTGCGCACTCATCAGCGGCTTGGCGCGACTGTGCTCGCGCCCGCCCTCCGCTCGATGATCATCACCGGCAGCGTGGCCGAGTGGGAGGACTGGACCAAGATGGCCTTCCCGCAGACCGGCGAGTACGTCGTGCCCGACGCGCTCGACCTGGTCCGCATCAACCGCGAGGCCGACCGCGGCATTTACGCCGAGACCAACCTCTGGATGCAGCACGTCTAGCGCCGTGATGGCGAAGCGTCAGTAGCGCTATCACGCGCCTGACTCTTCGCCTTAACGCCCGCTGCCCGGCCCGGCCGCGTGGACGCTCGCTTCCAGCAGCTGGCGGCCGCGCAGCGCGATCTCCAGCTCGAACCGGCCGTCCGGCTCGCGCAGCACGTCGCCGAACAGCTCGTCGATCTGCCGCAGCCGGTACCGCACGGTCTGCGGGTGCACGTGCACGAGCGTCGCCACCTCGTTGGCGTTCGCGCCGTGCTGCAGCCAGGCGAGCAGGGTCTCGGCCAGCCGGTCTCGCTGGCCCGGCCGCAGCCGCTCCAGCGGCGCCAGCCTGGCCCCGCACAACCCGCGCAGCAGTTCCTCGTCGGAGAAGATCAGCAGCGTCGACATGTGCTCCTCGCAGCGGATCACCTGTTGACCGCCACCCGGCGCGCCCGCCATCCCGTTGGCCCCGCCCCCGGCGCGGGTCCCGGCGGCACGAGTCCCGGCCGCGCCGGTGCCGCCGATCACGCCGCGCTCGCCGAGCGCGAGCGCCTCGCGCGCCCAGCGCAGTGACGCGCTCGCCCGCGCCAGCGGAACGGACGGGCCGAGCGCGGCGGGCCAGCCGGCCAGCACCCGGTCGATCAGCGCCCCGCGGCCGGGGTCATCCGGATCGGGCACCAGCAGGCAGGGCTCGCGGCTGTTCCAGTCCACCAGCACCTCGGGCGGCAGCGACCGCCCGGTCGCCACGTCGTCGCGGGCCTCCAGCGCGGCCAGCGCCACCCGGCGAGGCAGCGCCCAGCCGACCGCCTTGGCCAGGTCGGCGATCTCCTCCCGCGACGCCGGCGGATCCACGATGATCAGGTCGAGCAGCCGCTTGCGCCGCCGGTCGCGCTCGCCCGCGACCTGCGCCCTGGCCTCCTGGTAGCCGGCCGCGCACGCGGCCGCCAGCTCGTCCAGGTACACGAACAGCGCCTCGCCGATCCGGCCCAGCACGCGCATGTCCAGCCCCGGCTCGCCGGCCGCGGCGCACAGCCAGCGCCAGGCCACCCTGGCGCCGAGCCGCATCGCGTTCTGCAGCGGCTCCAGGCTGCGGCCTTCGCGCGCCTCGACCGCCCCGATCGCGCGGAACTCCGCCACGATGGCCTCGAACGACGCGTCCGGGTGGGCCACCCGCTCGATGAAGTGCTCGACCGAGTGCCGGACGGCCCGGCTGACCGCGCCGGTGTAGGTCGCGTCGAGCGGCCGGGCGTACTCGGGGATGCCGAGCTGGATCGCGGCGATCATCTCGGTCACCGCCTGGTCGAGCTGCGGCCGCAGCACAAGCGCGACTTCGGCCGGCAGCGCGGGCCAGGCTTCGGCGGACTCAGTCAGCTCTTGCACCCAGCTCACCCCTGAGGCATCTAAAGCATTAGAGACACGGGAACGGGTCGGTCGCCCGCGATACCTGCCACGTTACTTACAAGTAGCACCATATCCTTCGGGCCGGAGAGATGCCCTACGGCATCCTTCGGGCCGGAGAGATGCCCTACGGCATGTCACATTTGGGTCGGCCTTGACGCGATCTTCGGGCTCCGCAGGTGCCAGGCGCGCACGACAGGCACGCCGCAGCGGCGATTCCGACGGGCGCATTCAGGCCCCGGCCGGCCGGCTCTGGCAACGGTTCACGGGGGCCGCTGACCTGGCGGCAGCCCGGCTCCGGGCGCTGGCCTGACGCCGATGCGTAAGGAAGCAGAATTTTTACATTTAATTTCAGTCCAGCATTGCCGGTTAATCCAGGTGTGCCACATCGTTAAAGCCGCGGACGACCCAGCGGTCGCCTGCCACCACCAGCCCGGAGATCGACCCGTTGTCCGCGCCGGCGAAGGCGAACAGCCGCGATCCGCTGGCCAGGGCGAGCGCCTGCCCGATCACACCGCCGTGCACGAATACCGCCAGCCGCTGATCCGGATGCGCGGCGGCCAGCCGGCCGATCGCGCCGCGGACGCGGGCGGCGAACTCCTCGCCCGGCTCGGCGCCGGGAATGACGTCCCAGCGTTCCTCGGCCCACATCCGCTGCGCCACCGGGCCGTTGTCCGCGACCATCTTGCGGTACAGCCCGCCCTCCCAGATGCCGAGGCCCACCTCGCACAGCTCGGGCACGGCGACAGGGACGAGCCCGAGCCGGGTGGCCAGCGGCGCGGCCGTCTGCGCGGTCCGGCGCAGCGAACTGACGTAGATCGCGTCGATCCGCTGGCCGGCCAGCCGGACGGCGATCCGCTCCGCCTGCTCGGCGCCTTCCGGCGCCAGGTCGGGGTCCGCGCGGCCGTCGGTCAGCCCGAACGGCCGGTCCGGATCGGCGGGCTGCGACTCGCCGTGCCTGATCAGCAGGATCTCGGTGGCGCCTGGCGGCGGCACGAAGCGGTGCTGTCGGTATCTTCTGTCGGCCTTGCCTGGATCACCGGAGGTCACAGGTCCTT
Organism: Streptosporangiaceae bacterium; assembly: GCA_036502085.1. GTDB lineage: Bacteria > Actinomycetota > Actinomycetes > Streptosporangiales > Streptosporangiaceae > PALSA-505. Next base: position 13,527 of record DASXZD010000075.1, on the reverse strand, counting down.
AAGGGTAGCGATGCCCGGCTGGCGGGGACCGGGCCGGATGACCCTGGACGGGCCCGCGGTTCGGTGCTCAACTGTGATTTAAGGGTGACCCGCGGCCGATGGAGCGGTCTCGCGGCCTTCGTGTAACGTCCGATCTTGTACATAACATACGATTTTAGTTAGCTGGTTGGTTTAGTAGGAATAGCGTCCCGGCACCCCGCCGTGCCGGGACTGGAAGGCGAGGCCCCGCATGCGCATAACCCGTCTGTTTGCCGCCACGGCAGCCGCCACGGCCCTGGTCGTGACCGCCGCGGCCTGCGGTAACTCAAGCAGTGGCGCGTCCAAGGGACACGCGCAAAAGGGCGGGACGGCGACGCTCGCCTGGCCGGCGACACCCAACTTCATCTTCCCGCTGCCGCCGGCCACCAATACCGACGGCTACAACGCCAACCTGCAAAACCCGATGTGGCCGCTGCTGGTCTACCAGGGCGACGGTGGCAAGTCGATCGTGAACACCCGCGAGAGCCTGTTCAGCTCCATCGATTACACCAACGGCGACAAGACCGTCACGATCCACCTGAAGCCCTGGAACTGGTCGGATGGCCAACCGGTCACCAGCCGGGACTTCCTGTTCACGTACAACCTGCTGAAGGCGGCCAAGTCGGACTGGTACCTGTACGTCAAGGGGCTGTTCCCAGACGACGTGACCAGCGTGTCCACGCCGGACGCGCACACCGCGGTGCTCACGCTCAACCACTCCTACAACCCGAACTTCTACACCGACGACGTGCTGAGCACCGTCCCGCTGCTGCCGCAGCACGCCTGGGACAAGACCTCCGCCTCTGGCGCCGTGGGCAACTACGACCAGACCCCTTCGGGCGCCACTCAGGTGCTGACGTTCCTGCGGAAGGAGGGCGGCCAGATGAGCACGTTCACCACTAACCCGATGTGGAAAGTGGTCGACGGACCGTGGGTGCTGTCCTCGTTCACCAGCGGCGGCGCCTACAGCTACGTGCCGAACAAGCACTACTCGGGCCCGGACAAGCCGCACCTGTCCAAGATCATCAACGACTACTTCACCACCGACACGGCCGAGCTCAATGCGCTGCGCGCGGGCGGCAGCCTCACCATCGGCAGCCTGCCGCTGAACGACATCAAGCAAGAGGCCGAGCTCAAGGCGGACGGGTACTCGCTGGCTACCCAGCCGGTTCCCGGCGTGGCCGAGATCATCCCGAACTTCTACAGCGCCGCCGCGGGGCCGGTGCTCCGCCAGCTCTACATCCGCCAGGCCCTGGAAGACCTGATCAACCGGTCGCAGATCGCGTCCCAGGTCTACGCCGGCTTCTCCGACAACGGCGCCGGGCCGGTTCCGACCAACGCGTTCCCGAACTGGGCCTCGCCGCTGGAGAAGTCCGGCGGTCCCTACCCGTACTCGCCGACGGCGGCCATCGCCCTGCTCAAGGCGCACGGCTGGAAGGTAACGCCGAGCGGCACGAGCACCTGCCAGAGCGCGGGCAGCGGCCCGTCCGACTGCGGGGCGGGCATCGTGGCCGGCCAGCCGCTGAACCTCCAGCTCGCCTACTCCTCCGGCTCGGCCAGCATGGACCAGCAGGAGGCCGCCATCCAGTCCTCGGAGGCGCAGGCCGGCGTCAAGATCAACCTGAAGTCCGAGCCGTTCAACACGCTGGTCTCCACGGTGGGCACGTGCAACGCCAGTTCGCACCCGGCGTCCACCTGCAGCTGGCAGCTCGTGGACTTCGGCTACGACCCCTACTCGGGTCTGTACCCGGCGGGCGCCGGGTTCTTCGACACCGGCGGCTACAACAACCAGGGCGGCTACAACAGCCCGGTGATGAACCAGTTGATCCAGGCCACCGAGTACGGCTCGAGCACCCAGGCGTTCTTCACCTACGAGGACTACGCGGCCCGTCAGCTCCCGTGGCTGTGGCTGCCCGACCAGGCGTTCATCAACGTGTACAAGAGCAACCTGCACGGTTACGCCCCGCTCAACCCCTTCTCCGGCGGGCTCGACCCGGAAAACTGGTACTTCACCTCCTGATCAGCGCTGATGACCGGTTATCTCGCTCGCCGGGTCGGCCAGGCGATCGTGGTCGTGATCGGCGTGATGATCCTCACGTTCGTCATGATCCACATGGTCCCCGGCAGCGCGGCCAGGGCCGCGCTGGGCGTGCGTGCCTCGCCCAGCAGGATCGCGCTGTTCAACCAGACCTACGGGCTGAACAAGCCGCTGTACGAGCAGTTCTTCGCCTACGCGGGGCAGGCCGTGCACGGTAACTTCGGCGTCTCGTTCACGCTGCAGGAGCCGGTGTCGACGCTGATCGGGCAGCGGCTGCCCCGCGACCTCGTACTGCTCGGGCTGTCCACGGTGCTGGCTCTGGTGATCGCCCTGCCGCTGGGCATCTACCAGGCCGTGCAGCGCGGCGGGCTCTCGGACAACACGCTCACCGGGGTGTCGTTCACGCTGTACTCGATGCCCGACTTCTTCTTCGCGCTGCTGCTGATCGCCGTCTTCTCGGTGCAACTGCACGTCCTGCCGCCGGAGGCGCCGCAGGCGACCTCGGTGGCCGGCATCCTGGCTGATCCGCGCGCCCTGGTGCTGCCGGTGCTCACGCTGGCCCTGGTCAGCGTGGCCGGGTTCAGCCGGTACATGCGGTCCTCGGCGATCGACGTGCTGGCCCAGGACTACATCCGGGTGGCCAGGGCCAAGGGCCTGCCGGAGCGGCTGGTGCTGATCCGGCACCTGCTGCGCAACTCGATCTTGCCGATCGTCACGATCCTCGGGCTGTCGTTCCCCGGCATCGTGGCCGGCGCGGTGATCGCCGAAGAGGTGTTCAACTACCCGGGCATGGGGCTGCTGTTCTACAGCGCCGCCACCAGCCACGACTTCCCGATCCTGCTCGGCTCCACGCTGATCGTCGGGGTGGCCACGGTGGTCGGTACCCTGGCCGCGGACATCGCCTACGCGGTGCTCGACCCGAGGGTTCGGTATGCCTGAGCCGGGGGCGGGCACGGTCGCCGCGTCCGGGCCGGACCAGCCCGCCCGGCCTGGCCACCTTGGCCGTCCCGACCGCCCTGGCCACCTTGACCGCCCGCCGGCGGCGGGCGAGATCGCGGCGCGGCGCGGTTCCGGGCGGCTCATCCTGTCGTCGTTCGGCCGCAGCAGGCTGGCCAAGACCGGCGTCGGGATCGTGGTGCTGGTCGCGCTCTTCTGCTTCCTCGGGCCGCTGTTCTACCACACCAACCAGGTCACGGTCCGGCTAGGCCTCAAGGACCTGCCGCCGGGCGGCGCTCACCCGGTGGGCACCGACGACCTCGGCTACGACGTGCTCGGCCGGCTGATGGTGGGCGGCCAGTCGTCGCTGGAACTGGGCCTGGCCGTGAGCGTGGCCAGCACGGTCATCGGCACCCTGTACGGCGCGATCGCCGGCCTGGTCGGCGGGTTCATCGACGCCGCGATGATGCGGCTGGTCGACACGTTCCTGGCCATCCCCGGCCTGGTGCTGCTGCTCATCCTGGTCAACATCTTCACGCCCAACCTGGCCATCATCATCATCCTGCTGTCGCTGCCGTCCTGGCTCGGCGTGTCCCGGCTGGTGCGCGGCGAGGTGCTGACGCTGCGGACCAGGGAGTTCGTGCAGGCGGCGACGATGATGGGCGGCACCCGCCGCCGGATCGTGCTGCGCCACCTGGTGCCCAACGCCGTCGGCGTGATCATCGTGAACGCCACCTTCACCGTGGCTGACGCGATCCTGACGCTGTCCGCGCTCAGCTTCCTCGGGCTCGGGCTGCCGCCGCCGGCCAGCGACTGGGGCACGATGCTCACCAACGGGCTGAACGACCTCTACGACGGCTACTGGTGGCTGGTGTACCCGCCCGCGATCATCCTGATCATCACCGTGGTGGCGTTCAACATGATCGGCGACGCGATCCGCGACTCGCTGGACGTGCGGCTGCAGCGCCCCTAAGCCTGGTCCACGTGGTCCCGCCAGGAATGCGCCGGGGCGAAGCCGAGCGCCTCGGCCGCGCGTGAGGGTGCCCGTGCCGCCGCGCGGCGGCACCGGGCCTAGCGTGTACAGGACGAGCGTTTCCGCGGAAGCGCCTCGCGCAATTGCGTGGGACGTCTCCGCGGGAACGCCCCTACGGGGCTGGGCTGGTGACGGAGGGAGCCGGGTGAAGATCGCAGGGATGGTCGTCTGGGCGCTCACGGCGGGCATCGGGGTCTACCTGCTCGCCGCCGGCCTCGCCGCCGAGCGACGGCTAACCGGCGCGGCACCGTCCGCGGACCCGGAGCGAGCAGATCCGGTACCAGCGAGCCCGGCGCCGGTGGATGGTGCCACGGTGGTGGGAGTCGCGGCGCTGGACAGCGGCGTGGTGACGGCGGCCAGCGCGGCAGCGGCCAGCGCGGCAGCAGGCAGCGCCGCAGCAAGCGGGTTGACGGCGGGCAGCGCGGGCGGCAGCGAGGAATCGGCGCTGCTGGAGTTCATCCATCCCGCGCTCGCGCTCACCGGCCTGACATTCTGGATCTTCTTCGTGGTCACGAACGGCCGATGGTTCGCGTGGATCGCGTTCGGCATCGTAGTCGCCGCCATCCTCGCGGGACTCACCTGGGTCTTCTCCAACTGGCGTAAGACCGCTACCCGCGACCGACCCCACTCCGGAAGCCCAGCGCCCCCCGAGAGCACCGCGAGCCCGCGCGCCGCAGCGGACGCCGAGAGCACCGCGGGCCACGGCGGCTTCCCCGCGCATCTTGTGCTGGCGCATGGCCTGGCCGCGGCCTGCACCCTGGCCCTGGTCGTGCTCTCCGCCCTCGCCGCGACCGCCCACCCCTGACTGACCGCCCCCGTGCCGTACTTGAGTCTCTCCAGCCCTCGAATCACTCCTGACCCACCTCTCTTCGAGTCACTCCCGCCCCATGCGCTCCAGCACACCATGATCATCGCGACTTATCACTCGTTCTGTGCCCGCAAAACCGGACAAAGTAGGTCGCGAAATGGCTAGAACGCGTGCTAAGTGGGGTCGCGTCTCGGTATGTGAGACGTCGCGGCCCCGGAGGCAGCCGGGCGGGAGGACCGATCGACATAGAGAAGTGGCTGGCTTGGCGGCGCTGGCGGGGCAGTCGGGTCTGCCCGCCCGGCTGGCTGGGCGGGCAGACGGGCCTATCGGCCGGACTGGCTGGCTGGGCGGTGCTCTAGGGGAGCTTCCAGTTGACGGGCGGGGCGGATTGCTGCTCTAGAAGGTGATTGGCCCGGCTGAACGGGCGCGAGCCGAAGAAGCCGCGGTCGGCCGACATCGGGCTCGGGTGCGCCGATTCGATGCACGGCACCTTCCCGAGCAGCGGCACGAGGTTTCGCGCGTCGCGGCCCCACAGGATCGCCACCAGCGGGCGGTCCCTCGCCGCGAGCGCCCTGATCGCCTGCTCGGTGACCTCCTCCCAGCCCGCGCCGCGATGCGAGGCAGGCTTGCGGGGCTCGACGGTGAGCACCCGGTTGAGCAGCAGCACCCCTCGCTCGGTCCACAGAGTCAGGTCGCCGTTCGCGGGCGCCGGGTAGCCGAGATCCGCGGTGTACTCGCTGAATATGTTCACCAGGCTGCCCGGCAGCCGCCGGACGTCGGGCGACACGGAGAAGCTCAGCCCGACGGGATGGCCGGGAGTCGGGTACGGGTCCTGGCCGACGATCAGCACCCGCACGTCATCGAACGGCTGGGTGAACGCGCGCAGCACCTGGTCGCCCGCGGGCAGGTAGCGCCGGCCGGCGGCGATCTCGGCGCGGAGGAAGTCGCCCATCTGGCTGATCCGCCCGGCGACCGGCTCGAGCGCGGCCGCCCAGCCTGGGTCGACGATCTCCCGCAACGAGCGCTGGGTCATGAAGCCGTCCTTAAGAAGAGTTGACCAGCCGACCGGCGACTGACACGGTACCTGGCCTCCCCAGCCGCACCGGCCAGGCCAGCCCGGGTCAGCGACCGCCAGGCGTGAACTTACAGCCAGCCGGCCCGGGCGAAGGACGGCTCAGCGCCGGGGGGTGGCACGGCCAGCTGGCCGGCGGCGATGCCGTCGAAGAGCCGGCGGACGGCGTCGAGTATCTCCGGCACGCGTTCGCGCAGGCTGGCGGCGTCCGCGGCGTCGGCCTCGTGCCGCTGCGCTCCGGCTTGCTCGAGCACGCCTTCCAGATCGGACAGCCGGGCGCCGAGCCAGCCGAGCGGATCCGTCGACAGGTCGGTCACGAAGACTCGGCGGCCAGGCTCCCAGCTGCGGAAGGCCGGGTGATGATGGGTCCGGTCGAAGCTGCCGTGCGGGCCGGCCACCGACTCCAGCAGGTCCACCCGCCAGATCGGCTGCTCGACCGTGATGGGCTGCGCGGAGTAGATGGAGCCGCGCAGATCGCCCCGCTCGAGTACCCGGACCTCAAGCCGGACGCCGCGCTCGGCGCCCTCCTGGTTCTTCCCCGGGTTCGGGTCGACGAAGTACAGGTCGCCGACCACGACGCCGTAACGCTCGAAGCCAAACGCGTAGAGCATCCCAGTGCCCTCCCAAGTACAGCCACGGTCAGAGATCCTGCGGGTTAGCCGGGCCCTGCTGCTCGGCGAGGAAGCGCTCGAACTGCTCGCCGAGCTCCTCGGCCGTGGGCATGTTCTCCGGGTCCACGATGAGCACGCCCTGCTGCGTCTCGGCCTCGGCCGCGTCGTACTGCTGCTCCAGCGCCTGCACGACCTCGGTGACCTCGGCGGACGCCTCTACCTGCCGGTTGATCTCGACGTCGGTCCGCCGCGCCGCCTCGCGGAGCGCCTCGTCCGGTATCGACAGGCCGGTCAGGCCGGTGACCGACTCAAGCAGCCGCACCGCGCCGGCCGGGTACGCCGCCTGCGCGAGGTAGTGCGGCACGTGCACGGCGAATCCGGCCGCGTCCCGGCCGGCCTCACCGAACCGGAACTCCAGCAACGCGGCCACGCTGCCGGGCACCTGCAGCTGGCTGGGCAGCGGCCGGTCGCCTTCGACCATCTCCGGCCGGGTGGCGTGCGCGGTCACGCCGAGCGGCCTGGTATGCGGCACGCCCAGTGGTATGCCGTGGAAGCCGGCCGCCAGCCGCACGCCGAGCCGCTGCGCCAGCGTGGTGACCGCGGCGGTGAACCGCTCCCACTCATGGTCAGGCTCGGGCCCGGTGAGCAGCAGGAACGGCGTGCCTGCCGCGTCGTGCATCAGGTAGACGGCCAGCTGCAGCTGCTCGCAGCTCTCCCAGTGGTCCCGCGCGAACATCATGACCGGGCGCCGCGACCGGTAGTCGATCAGCCGGTCTACGTCGAACGTCGCGATGATCTTGTGATCGAGCTTCTCCAGCAGGTGCTCGGCGACCAGCCGACCCGCCGCGCCCGCATCGATGAAACCGTCGAAATGCCAGAGCAGCACCACGTCGTCCAGCTCCGGAGCAGCCGAGTCCACCTCGTAGAGATCTCCCGGATCCGGCACCACGACGTCGGCCTCCTGCCCATTGCTGTTATCCCTATCTTCCCCCAACATCGGCGGTACGGCGATCCATCCCGGCGGCGCCCGCGCCGCAGTGGCGGCCCGCTCGCCGGTGACCTGGGCCGATGACCGCCGCAGGCCACCCAAGCGGATCGCCGGGGTCAGCTCAGGGCGGCCAGGGCGTCGCGGAGAACCTGCAGCTCCTCGGGAGCGCAGTCGACATGCGGGCTGATCCGCAGCAGCGGCTCGGTCATCTCGCGCGGCGCCCGCGCCAGGCCCTCCGCCGTCGTGAGGATCAGATGATCGCTGAGCAGCCTGGCCCGCACCTCGCGGACGTCCTGGCCGGCCGTGGGCCGCAGAGCCGTGATCGCGGCGGCGGGAGCGCCGGTGTCGTGCACCGCCCAGCCCGGCAGGCCGCCCAGCACCTCGCGGGCCAGCGCCCCGACCTCGGCCAGCCGCCGCTGCACCTGCGCTGGCCCGGCGTCGAGGTATTCGCGCACCGCCGTGCACAGGCCGACCCGGCCCGCCACGTTGGCCTCGCGCGACTCGAGCAGCTGCACGCGCGCGGCGCCCTCGGGCAGCTCGCCGAGGTCCAGCGGGGAGGCGTGGATCTGCAGGGTGTCCCACCAGCGGTCCGAGATGGCCAGCAGCCCGACGCCGCGCGGGCCGGTCAGCCATTTCCTGCTGGTGGCGTACAGGACGTCCGCGCCGGTGGCGGTGTCGACGTGACCGAGCGCCTGGGCGACATCGACCCACAGCGGGACGCCGGCCGCGCGGCACAGCGCCGCGACCGCGGCGACCGGCTGGATCAGCCCGCGGTGCGACGCCACCTGGGTCAGATGCACGAAGGCGGGCGGCGCGCCGGCCAGGAGGCCTTCCAGGGCCTCGAGGTCAACGGTTCCGTCACCGTGCACGGCGAGCTCGACAACCTTAAGATCATTATGTCCGAACGATGCCAAGTTGGGCCCCCATTCACTGGGAGCGACGGCCACCGCACTGCCGGGCTCCAGGGGCCAGGCCGACAGCACGGACGCGAGCGCCGCGGAGCCGCTCTCCACGAACGCCACGCCGCCCGGCGGGACGCCCAGCAGCCCAGCGAGCTCGGCCCGGCCCGCCTCCAGGATCGGGTCGGCCTCGCCTTCCGCGACGTAGGCGCCGATCTCGGCCTCGCGCTCGGCGTGCGCGGCGACGGCCCGCCGGGTGGCGTCAGAGCTGCGGCCGGCCGCCGCGCTGTCCATATGCAGCCGCTGCGCGGGCGGGCGCCGGTCCCGCCATTGCTGCCATGGTGCGTCCAGGGTGACTCCGGCATCTCCCAGCCCGCTGTGTCCGTCAGCCATGTCACCGATTGTGCCGTATGGCCCGAAGGCAGGAGGGTCAGGGCGATCGGACGGTGAAACGCACGGTGACCGGGGCCCGGCCGCGCACTCGCACGGTCACGGTGCCGTGGTAGAGACCCTGGTGGGCAAAGGAGTGCTGGCCGGTCACCGCGAACAGGCTGTTCACCGAGGCGGTACCGGGCGGACGCCCTGTCGCCCGGCCGCGGCTGGTGGTCCCGTCGCCCCAGGCGATCGTGGCGGTCACCGCGCCGGGCGAGAATCCGGGCGCGGCCACCGTGGCCACGGTGCCGGTCAGCCGGCCGTGGCTGTCGGCCGTCAGCGCAGAACCCGTCACCGCGGCCTGCCAGCGCACCTCGGCGGACGGGTAGAAGTTCACCCTGGCGGCCATGAGCCGGCTGCCCTGGACCGCGATCCGGCGCAGGAAGCTGCGGTAGGCCGGGCTGCCCAGTGACCGCCTGGCGCTGGGTGACCAGGCCACCTCGGCCAGCGCGAGCAGCCGGGGGAACGCCATGTAGTCGGCGGTGCCCAGGTTGGCCAGCGTCTCGGTCCACACGGCACCCTCGACGCCGATGATGCTGCGGTCGGTCACGCCGGTGACGAGCGTGCCCGGGTTCCAGTTGTAGGCCTTGTCGAGGTCGCAGCCGCCCGGGCAGGCCCAGGTCTGGCCAAGGCCTGGGGGCACGTCGCCGTGCGAGCCGGCGACGTACTTCTGGTCCAGGTAGGCGTGGTCGGCGGGCGCCATCACGAGCTTCATGCCCTTTTTCACCGCCTCGCGGGCGGTGACGGTGCCGCCGGACGAGCCGCTGGCGGGCTGCCAGTACTCGGCGACCGATCCCGGGCTGACCCTGGTGCCCGGGCCAGCGATGTCCGCCCAGCCCATCAGCGTCTTGCCGTGCGCGCCGACTATCTGCGCTTCCTTGCTGACGAACGAGGTGTAGGCCGGCTGGCTGAGCAGCGTGCTGGGTACCTCGTCGCCGCCGATGTCGTAGTACGGGCCGGGCGACAGCGACGATAGCTGATCGATGATCGCGCTCATGATGACCCAGGTGTTGCGGCTGCCGGGGCACAGCGCGCTGTAGCCGACGTCCTCGGTGTAGTTCCAGCCCGGCGGGTTGCGCTTGCCGCAGTTGATGTCCTGCGGGTGCCCGTTGAGCAGCGGATTCTTGGTGTCGGCGTACTCGGACATGATGATCGCGTTGTTGTGCCCCGGGGTGTCCACCTCGGGCACGACGGTGACGAAGTGCGCGGCGGCGTACGCCACCACCGCCTTGTACTGCTCTTGCGTCCAGAAGCCGCCGGGGTCGCGCACCCGGCCGTCCGTGCCGACCGAGCCGCGGCCGCCGAGCCTGCTGAGCCGGGGGAAGCCGCGGATCACCAGGCGGAAGCCCTGGTCGTCGCTCAGGTGCAGGTGCAGCACGTTGATCTTGTAGGCGGCGGCCTGGCTGATCAGGCTCTCGACCGCCGACGGCGGCTCGTAGTGCCGGGCAATGTCGAGCATCACGCCGCGGTAGGCGTAGCGGGGATAGTCGGTGATCCGCACCGCGGGCACCGGCCACGGGCCCGGCCGCGGCCGCGGGCTGGCGATCCAGGCCGGGAACAGCTGGCGCAGCGTCTGGACCGCGTCGTACAGGCCGTGCGGGGTCTGCGCCGTCAGCCTGACCGCACCGGGAGCGGCCTCCAGCGTGTAGCCCTCGCCGTGCGTTCCGGCCTTGATGCCGGTGCTACCGATGACGAGCGCGATGTCGCCGGCGGCCGGGGTGCCGGTGACGACCGGCAGCGGGTAGCCGGTGGCCGGCCGGAGATACCCGGCCAGCTCGCGGGCGACCGGCCCGGCGGCCGACGACCCGGGCGGCACCACGATGCGGGCCTGCCGGGTGAGCATGAACCAGCCGCGCCCGGCGGTCATCGCGACCGGCGCGGGCACGATCTGCGGCAGCGGGGCGACCGGGGCGTGCAGCGCGGCGGCCGCCAGCCTGGTCAGGTCGGACTGGCTGCCGGCCGAGCTCGCCGCGGAGCCCGGGCGGACCGGCGAGGCGGACGTGGTGAGCAGGCACGCGCCGCCGGCCAGCAGGATCGCCAGCGGGCGCCACAGCAGCAGCGTCAGCCACCGCGGCCGGTGATCGCCATGACGCGGTGCGGGCCGCCGCGCGGGGCTTCGGGTCACAACGCCAGCCTCCGACGAATTGGAGCGGTATGCGAGCGTTCGGAAAAATAAAATTTAATTACGCGAACGCGGGCATCCTCGCGGCTCACCGGAAGCGTGTCAATCACCGCTGCTCCGCGGCCCCCCGCGGCTAGCCAGGGGGCGGCCGCCTTACGGCGAACGCGAACGCGGGCATCCTCGCGGCTCACCGGAAGCGTGTCAATCACCGCTGCTCCGCGGTCCGCTGCGGCTAGCCGGGGACGGCCGCCTTGCGGCGGAACGGGCGGCCTGATCCCGGCCGGCTGGCCGAACGATGCCAGGTGACCTGCATCCGCGCGCCGCCCAGCGGGCTGTCGTCCACCCGCCACTTGCCGCCGGTCGAGCGAACCACGGCGTCGGCGATGGCCAGCCCGAGCCCGGAGCCGCCGGGGTCGGCGGTGACGCGGTAGAACCGGTCGAACAGCCGGGCGCGCTGATCCTCCGGTATGCCCGGCCCGGTGTCCTCGACGGTCAGGCTGATCCGGCCGCCCTGGGCGGCGACCACGATCCTGACCGCGGGCGCGGCCGCCGGGACGGCCAGGACCGGGCTGTCCTGCGGGTCGCCGGCCGGCCTGGGGGCGGCGGCGTAGCGGCAGGCGTTGTCGACCAGGACGCCGGTCAGGCGGTCGACCCATTCGGGCGGGGCGGTGATCCAGGCCTGCGGCTCGCCCTCGGAGCGCACCGACAGGTCGATCCCGCGCGACCGGGCGATGGCGGAGAACCGGTCAGCGCAGACCCCGGCGATCGTGGCCAGGTCGACGGGCTCATTGCCCGGGTTGGTCGGCTCGGAGTCGAACCGGGCCAGCCAGAGCAGGTCATCGACGATGCCGCGCAGCCGCTGGCCCTCGCGGCCGACCCGGCGCAGCGCATCGGTGTACTGGGCCGCCTCGCGGCGGGTGCTGAGCGCGAGGCCGACCTCCGCCTCGATGACCGACAGCGGCGTGCGCAGCTCGTGCGAGGCGTCGGCGGTGAACTCCAGCTGCCGGCGGCGGGCCAGCTCCACCGGGCCGGACGCCTTCAGCCCCACCGTCAGCGTGCCGAGGAACACCACGGCCAGGAACACCGGCCCGGCGACCGCCTCTGCGGCCAGCAGCACGTCCTCGATGTGCTCGGTGTTGAACAGGCTCTGGCCGGCCACCAGCCAGACGTTGCCGACCTGGCGCGCCTTCAGCCGGAACCTCGCGTCGCCGAGCCGCGCGGTGTGCGGCTGGCCAGAGCGCAGCCAGGCGGTCGGCGGCAACTGCGGGGCGTTCGCGCTGTGCCGCAGCGCGCGCCCTGACTCACTGATCTCCCAGAGCAGGACGGGCGGCGTGCCGACGTTCTTGTCGTCGCCGTCCGGCAGTATGGCGGTGGCGAACCCGTCGCCGTCCTGTATCACCCGGAGCGTGCCGCGCAGCTGGGCGTCCACCTGGGCCACCAGCCTGCCGTCGGCGATCACGTTGAAGATCGCCATCACGGCCACGTAGAGCACGGCGACGATCAGCGTGGCCACAGCGGCCACCCGCACCGCGGGCGCGCGCCGCGGCCGGGTGCCTTCCGGCGGCCGGGCCGGGTCGGCGGGCCGGTCGCGTGCACGCGGTCCGGGGTCATCGTCTGGGCCCAGCTCGGCCCGGCGGCTCCAGCGGCTGCGCTGGCTGGCCTGTCTAGTCCGGCCGGCCTGGCTGGTCCGGCCGGGCCGGCTGGCCCGGCTCATCCGGGCACCAGCCGGTAGCCGATGCCGCGGACCGTCTCGACCTGCACCACGGCCAGGGCGAGCTTGGCCCGCAGCCGGGCCATGTGCACGTCGATCGTGTTGGAGCCGAGCGCGTCGGCCTCCTCGTCCCACACGTGCAGGGCGATGGCCCGGCGCGGCACCACGGCCGGCGAGCGGCGCATCAGGATCTCGAGGATGGACAGCTCAATGCCGGTCAGCCTGGGCCGGTCAGGCCCGATCCGCACCTCCCGGCTGGCCGGGTCGAACTCGAGGTTGCCGATGGCCAGCCGCGGACTCTGCAGCGCCGGAGACCTGCGCTGCAGAGCCCGGAGCCTGGCCAGCAGCTCGGCGAAGTCGAAGGGCTTGACCAGGTAGTCATCGGCGCCTTCGTCGAGCCCGGTCACCCGGTCGCCCGCGCTGTCCCTGGCGGTGAGCATCAGGATCGGCAGCGGCGAACGGCGGCGGCGCAGCTCGCGCACCACGTCAAGGCCGGAGGTGACGGGCATGCGCCAGTCGAGGATGGCGACCTCGTAGTCGTACATCCGCAGGTAGCCGAGCGCCTCGCCGCCGTCGGCGACGGCGTCCACCACGTATCCGCTCTCTTGCAGTCCGCGCTCGATCACCGAACGCAGCGCGGCGTCATCTTCGGCTACCAGTACTCGCACAGGTTAATTCTCTACCCGGCGAACCTGAAGCGCAGGTGACGGGCCAGGCTGGTCACGCGGGCGTGAACGTCCACTCCTGGTTGGCGCCGCCGTTCGGTGCCCACTGGTCGAGCAGGGTGCCCGCGGTGGTGGAGGAGCCGGGCACCTCGACGTCGGCCGTACTGTTGATGCTGGCGATCGTGTACGAGCCC
>DASXZD010000074.1:0-2026 GCA_036502085.1 Streptosporangiaceae bacterium | reverse complement strand
GCTGACCGGCCCGAATGCGCCTCCGAGGGTTCGCGGGTTTGCCCCTGACCTCTTGCGCGTCTGTATTGCCGCGGGCGTGCGGGCCGCACCGGGAGTAGGGCTACCGCCGGGGGGAGGACGGCAGGCAGCTCGCGAGTGTTCCGCCTGCGCAGCGGAGACTGGGCGGGAGGAACCAGAGCGTTGAGCCGCGACGCCTCGCCGCAGGGTCATGGCCGCGAACTCAGGCTCGCTCGCAGGTTGGCGCGCCAGCTCTGCGCTTAGGCTCAGCTTGGGCGCTGCCCGCCGGCTGCGCCTATATCTCATCTAAGCCAGTCCTGGAGTCCCGCGTCGGCTTGTCGGCGCGCGAGCGGTGTCGCCCGGCGCGAGCCCTGGCCGGGAGGTGCGTCGCTGTGGCGCGCCCAGCGTTGCCGGGCCTGTGCCGAGACGTGGCTGGCTCCCTCTGCCGGATCCGCGGTCGAGCCCGGCTCAGACCTGCCTCAGCTCGCGCCAGGCTCGCGAGCCTGGCGGGGCTCTCCCGGCTCAGCGGCCGGCGCTGGCCAGAGTCGCTGCATGCGGCCGCCGTCCCGGAAGCGAGAGAGCAGACGGCAGGCCGTAGCCCGTGTCTGCAACTGCCACGGCCACGGCGCGCGGAGCTGAGAAGTGCGCAGCATCCGCTGCACCAGGGCCGGTGGACAGTCGCCGACCGACACGCACTGCTGGTCTTGCTGCTGGAACGACCCGCCGGTGTTCGGGAGCAGGTAGTGGCAGGCACTCTGGGCCGTCTGGAACTGGGAGTTGATGACCCCGAGTTGCGGCGGGGACCCCTTGGGGATCGCTCCGCCGCTGCCAGGGTCGGGGCAGTTCGGCACGCCGTGCGAGCGTAGGCGGCTGGAGTAGGCGACCGCTGACGGGGAACTCACTGACGCTTCCCCATCCGGTGAGCCGCCGGAACCGGTGGATGACGGGCTGCCGCCGCATGCCGTCGCCAGCACGGCCAGGCCGACCGTGGCGATGATGGCGGCCGCGGTTCGCGCGGCCGGCGGCCATGCCCGCCGAGGCCGGCGCATGACAATGGGTGCGGATGCGCACCGGGACGAGGTGGTTTCGCGTTCATGGGCTGCTCCGTCCGGGCTCGTCCGCGGTGCCCCGGCCCTCCGCGGTCTAATTAGCAGGCAGCCGATGACGCGAGCCGAACAGTGATTGTCAGGCGGGTGTTATCCGCGCGGGCGCAGAATGTGGACGTGCGGGGCCGCGTCTGCGGATCGATGCGGCAACAGCTTCTACGGTGTCACTCGAACGACTCCGGGGCGTTCGCACCTGCCATTCGCCCACATTCGGTCAACTTGGTTTCGAACTGGCTCGTATGCGACGCAGCGTCGGAAATACCGGCTTGAGTGATATTGAAAACGGGGCCACTGGATCCACCGTTTGTGGGGTCGGGGAAGTTCGGCACCCCGTGGGAGCGCATGCACCGGGCGAGCTTCATGTCGCCGGTCATCATCTGCTGCACCAGGGCCGGCGGGCAGTCGCTGTTCTGCATGCATTGGTGTTCTTGCTGCTGGAGCGACCCGCCTGTCGGGAGCAGGTGCTGGCAGGCTTGCTGGGCGGCCTGGTACTGGGAGGTGCTGACCCCGAGGAGCTGCGCGTCGGTCTTGGGGAGTTGTCCGCTGCTGTCAGGGTCGGGGTAGTTCGGCACGCCGTGGGAGCGCATGCAGGCCGAGTAGGCGACCGCTGACGGGGAGCCCGCTGACCCTCCAGTGTTCGATGGGCCGCTGGCGGATGACGGGCTGCTGCCGCTGGCGCATGCCGCCGCCAGCAGGGCCAGGGCGGCGGTGGCGATGATGGCGGCCGCGGTTCGCGCTAACGGCGGCCATGCTTTGCGCGGTCGGCGCATGGCGCGGGTGCTGTCGCTCATAAAAGCCTTCCTGAAGGGCTGGGTCGTGGCTGCGCCTGGTCGTCGGCCATCGGGACTAGCTGCTTTCCGATTCATGGGCTGCTCCGGTCGAGGTGGTCCGAGCGCTCAGCCTCTCCGGTCTAGCAGGCAGCC
>DASXZD010000073.1:0-36096 GCA_036502085.1 Streptosporangiaceae bacterium | reverse complement strand
GCCACCGCGCCTATCCAGATCCATACCCAGCGGCCCTGGCTATCGAGCAGCCAGACCCCGACGATCGGGCCGATGGTCATGCCGAGGCCGAGCGCGCTTTGCATGGCACCGATATAGCGGCCCTGCATTCCCGGCGGGGCGACCATGCTCGGGTACGCGAACGCGGTCGGCGCGCCGATGATCTCCGACAGGGTCCAGATCAGCGTGCCGATGACGAGGAAGGCAGGCGCGATCTGGATCGCGTACACGGCGTACCCGACGGCCAGCAGGCCGAAGGCGGTCACCGCCGTTATTCGCAGCGGCCACTTCTGCGTGAACTTGGTCAGGAAGACCTCGCACGTCACCACCATGAGGGCGTTGATCGATACGACCGCGCTGTACCACCACAGGCTGACGTCGGCCCGGTGGATGGCCAGCGGCAGCGCCGTCGTGTACTGGACGTACACCGATCCGCGCAGGAAGATGGCGACCACGAAGGCCATGAACCGCAGGTCGGCCAGGACGACCCGGTAGCCGGAGCGGGTTTGCTGCGCCGCCTGCGGCCGCAGGTCGGCCAGCGTCGCCTTCCCCGGCAAGGCCAGCAGCGCGATCAGGCCGTAGATCACCGCCGCCGCCGCCTGGCCCCAGAAGAGCAGGCTGTAGGAGGGGGATACCGATATCAGGGCGACGCCGATTACCGGCGCGGCCGAGGTGCCCAGGTTCAGCGACAGCCGGTACATCGCCATCACCATCACCAGCTGGCTGGGCGGGGTCTGCTCGGCGATCATGGCCTGCGCGGCCGGCCGGTAGAGCTGCCGGACAGCACTTACCAGCAGCACGGACAGCAGGACCAGGGGATAGGACTTGAAGTAGAAGATCGCGATCATCAGCAGCGCGGAGCCCAGCGTGCTGATCAGGGTGACCATTCGCACGGTCATCCGGTCCGCCAGCGCGCCGCCGACAAACGTGCCCAGCACGGCGCCGGCGCCGTAAAGCCCCAGCGCGAAGCTCGCCTGGCCGGACGAAAATCCCTGATTGGTGAGGAACAGCACCAGGAAGATCTGAATGAATCCGGCGAGGCTGTTGACGAATACGCCGACCAGGATCGCCTTGGTCACGCGCGGTGTCTGCCGGAACGTAACCCAGACACCGGCCGCTTTCTCAAGCGCGGCGTCCTGGGCGGACGCCGGCTGGCCGGCCTCCCCACCTGTCATCGGCGATCCACCTTCTGCTCAGCGACGGTCAGGGCTGGTCCAGCGGGGACACCCGCACGGGCAGCTCGATCAGGCAGCGCAGCAGGTTGCCATTCTCCCAGCGCAGTTCCTTCGGGTCGACGGCGAGCCTGAGATCCGGATACCGGGTGATCAGTCGGGACAGCCCGACCTCGATTTCCTGCTTGGCCAGGTGCGCCCCGATGCAGTAGTGCGGGCCGTGCCCGAGCGACAGGTTGCCCAGCAGGCGGCGGTGCACGTCGAGCCGGCCCGGGTCCTCGAAGTGCGAGCTGTCGCGGTTGGCCGAGGCGAGCGACAGCAGCACCATCTCCCCGGCCGGGATCGTCACCTCGCCCAGCGTGATGTCGGCCGCGGCGAACCGGAAGCTCGCCGTGGCGACGGTGCCGTCGAAGCGCATCAGCTCATCGACAGCGGTGGGCATGATGGACAGGTCGGCCCGCAGCTTGGCCAGCTCTTCGGGGTGGGTCAGCAGCGTGTACACGGCCAGGCCGAGCTGGCGCATCGGGGTATCCAGGCCCGCCGCCACCAGCACGAAGATCATGGCCACCAGCTCGTCCTGGCTCAGCCGGCCGTCATCGGCGTCGGTGATCTGCACCAGCTCGCTGACCAGGTCGTCGCCCGGATGAGCGCGCCTGGACTCGATGAGCTTCTCGGCGTACGCGCTGAACTTGAGACCCGCCTCGGCGACCTCGTCCGCGGGGTGGCCCGAGCCGATCAGCCGGGTCGACCACCGCTCGATGTCGTGCTGGTCTTCGGCGGGTATGCCGAACAGCTCGCAGATCAGGATCAGCGGCAGCGGGGCAGCGAACGCGGTGACCAGGTCCACGACGTCCTGGCCGTCCATCGCGTCCAGCAGCTGGTCAGTCACCTGCTCGATCCGGGGCCGCAGCCGCTTCATCGACGACAAGGTGAACGCCTTGCTTACCTGCGCCCGCAGCCGGGTGTGCAGCGGCGGATCGGCGTTGAGCATGTGCATCGTCAGGTTGTCGTCGAAGCCGGTCTCCACCGACTCGTCGTCGCCGACCTCCCGGCCGGAGTGACGGACGTACATCTCGTCCATCCGCCGCCCGTCCTTGCTGATCCGCGAGTCGTTCAGCAGCATCCGGACGTCGTCGTACCTGGTCACCATCCAGACGGCGACACCGTGCGGCATCACGACCCGGCAGGCGGCCCCCTCGGCCCGCAGCTTCTCGAAGAGCTCGTAGGGGTGGGCCAGGAAGTTCGCTGGGATACGTTCCATCGCCTGCGGCGAGTCAACTGACATGATCCGGATCTCCCATCCGTAGAGATACGTCACCTGCGGGCTCCCCGGCCAGGCACCTACCGCGGTCGCACACGGGCATCACCAGCTGTCTCGCTCCGGCCCCGGCGTCCCCCCGCGTCCTCCTTGTGACAATAGAGGAACCCGAAGATGCTCCGTGATACGGCATACGCACACGTTTGCGACGGCCGACGATGGATCCCGCCCGCGGCGTGCGGGGTAGAACGCGGAATAGAACCCGGCCCGCTCTTGTCTCACCTGCGGGCGAGCCGGCTCGGATCGCCATACATTAGAGGTAGGGAACGCGGCCAGGCGCGGGGGCCGTTCGCAGGCCCGGGAGTGCTAGCCCAGGGGACGCCCCGGGAGGCTCCCGAGATTGTCGGACCCCCCGTCTACTATGACGACGCGTGCCGTATCCCCTGGATAGAACGCCTCAACCGCCGAAAGCTGAGAGCTCCGTGGCTGATCGACTCGTCGTTCGCGGTGCCCGCGAGCACAACCTCAAGGACGTCTCGCTGGATCTGCCGCGGGACGCCTTGATCGTCTTCACCGGGTTGTCCGGGTCGGGCAAGTCCAGCCTGGCCTTCGACACCATCTTCGCCGAGGGCCAGCGCCGCTACGTAGAGTCACTGTCGGCTTATGCACGGCAGTTCCTCGGCCAGATGGACAAGCCGGATGTCGACTTCATCGACGGCCTCTCGCCGGCCGTGTCCATCGACCAGAAGGCCGCCAGCCGCAACCCCCGCTCGACGGTCGGGACGATCACCGAGGTCTATGACTACCTCCGGCTGCTGTACGCCAGGATCGGCAAGCCGCACTGCCCGGTCTGCGGCCGGCCGATAGCCCGGCAGAGCCCGCAGCAGATCGTGGACCGGCTGCTCGAGCTGCCCGAGGGGACCAGGTTCCAGGTGCTCGCGCCGGTGGTCAGGGGGCGCAAGGGCGAGTACGGCGAGCTGATGCGCGAGCTGCAGATCAAGGGCTTCTCCCGGGCCAGGGTCGACGGCGTCGTGGTGCGCCTGGAGGAGGCGGCAGCCGGCCAGCTTCCGGCCCTGAAGAAGTACGAGAAGCACGACATCGAGGCCGTGATCGACCGGCTGGCCGTCAAGGCCGATGCGCGGCGCAGGCTCACCGACTCGGTGGAGACCGCGCTCACGCTGTCCGGCGGGGTGGTCGTGCTCGACTTCGTGGACCTGCCCGAGGACGACCCGCACCGCGAGCGGATGTACTCCGAGCACCTGGCCTGCCTCTACGACGACCTGTCGTTCGAGGAGCTGGAGCCGCGCTCGTTCTCGTTCAACTCGCCGTGGGGCGCCTGCCCGGACTGCACGGGCCTGGGCACCAGGATGGAAGTGGACCCCGAGCTCGTCGTTCCCGACCCGTCCAAGTCGCTGGCCGACGGCGCCATCGCACCGTGGAGCGGCGGGCACATCAGCGACTACTTCAACCGGCTGATCGAGGCGCTCGGCGACACCATGGGCTTCCGCCTCGACACGCCCTGGTCAAGACTGCCGGCCGCCGCACGCAATGCGCTGCTGCATGGCTACGGCGATCAGGTGCATGTCCGGTACAAGAACAGGTACGGCAGGCAGCGGTCGTACTACACCTCGTTCGAGGGCGCGATCACCTACATCCAGCGGCGGCACACCGAGGCGCAGAGCGACTCCAGCCGCGAGAAGTTCGCCGGCTACATGCGCGAGGTTCCCTGCCCGGTCTGCGGCGGCGCCCGGCTGAAGCCGGTCTCGCTGGCCGTGACGATCAACGGCAGTTCGATCGCGGAGATCTGCGCGCTGCCCATCGGCGAGCTGGCCAAGCTGCTGCTCGGCATCGAGCTGTCCCAGCGCGACATGCAGATCGCCGCCCGGGTGCTCAAGGAGGTCAACGCCAGGCTCGGGTTCCTGCTCGACGTGGGGCTGGACTACCTGACCCTGGACCGCGCCTCGGCCACGCTGGCCGGGGGAGAGGCGCAGCGGATCCGGCTGGCCACCCAGATCGGGTCCGGCCTGGTCGGCGTCCTCTACGTACTCGACGAGCCGTCGATCGGGCTGCACCAGCGGGACAACCACCGGCTGCTCGAGACGCTGATCAGGCTCCGCGATCTCGGCAACACGCTGATCGTGGTGGAGCACGACGAGGACACGATCCGCAGCGCCGACTGGGTGGTGGACATCGGCCCCCGTGCGGGCGAGCACGGCGGGAAGATCGTGGTGTCGGGAAGCGTCGCCGACCTGCTCGCCAGCGAGGAGTCGGTGACCGGCGCGTACCTGTCCGGCCGCGAGACCATCCCGCTGCCGGCGACGCGCAGGAAGCGGGTCAAGGCCCGCGAGATCGTCGTCAAGGGGGCCAGCGAGCACAACCTGCGCGGCGTCGACGTGACGTTCCCGCTCGGCCTGCTGGTCGCGGTGACCGGCGTGTCAGGCTCCGGCAAGTCCACCCTGGTCAACGAGATCCTGTACAACGCGCTGGCGAAGGAGCTGCACGGCGCGCGTACGGTGCCGGGCAAGCATGTCAAGGTCACCGGGATGCAGCACCTGGACAAGGTGGTGCACGTCGACCAGGGCCCGATCGGCCGCACACCGCGGTCCAACCCGGCCACCTACACCGGGGTCTTCGATCACATCAGGCGGCTGTTCGCGCAGACCACCGAGGCGAAGATCCGCGGCTACCAGCCGGGCCGCTTCTCCTTCAACGTCAAGGGCGGCCGGTGCGAGGCCTGCTCCGGCGATGGCACCATCAAGATCGAGATGCAGTTCCTGCCCGACGTCTACGTGCCGTGCGAGATCTGCCACGGCGACCGGTACAACACCGACACGCTGCAGGTGCACTACAAGGGCAAGACCATCGCCGAGGTGCTGAACATGCCGATCGAGGAGGGCGCCGAGTTCTTCGAGCCGGTGCCCGCCATCCACCGGCACCTCAAGACGCTGGTCGACGTCGGCCTCGGCTACGTCCGGCTCGGCCAGCCCGCGCCGACGCTGTCCGGCGGCGAGGCACAGCGGGTCAAACTCGCCTCCGAGCTGCAGCGCCGCTCGACCGGCCGGACGATCTACGTGCTGGACGAGCCCACCACCGGGCTGCACTTCGATGACATCCGCAAGCTGCTCGGGGTGCTCGGACGGCTGGTCGACGGCGGCAACTCGGTCATCGTCATCGAGCACAACCTCGACGTGATCAAGACCGCCGACTGGGTGATTGACCTGGGCCCCGAGGGCGGCTCGGGAGGCGGCGCCATCGTCGCGACCGGCACCCCGGAACAGCTGGCCGCGGCCGGCGACAGCTACACTGGCCAGTTCCTCAAGCAGCTGCTCAACGTCTGACCCGGTCCAGCGTGACGATTGTCACAGGGTGGTGGATCAGTCACGCAGTTGTATCAAATTCGCCTTGGTTCGGCCTCTCGTGTTATCGGTAGCACCGGTGCGGCAGGCGGCCTTAAGGGGAGTGTCCGATGAACCGAGTCACGCTCAATGACCTGTACCTCGATGAGGTCAAGCGGAGCGGTGCCACGGCCCGCGAGCTGATCGGCAGGCAGGCGGAGTCTGCCATGCAGAACGCCTTCTACAAGGGCCAGTACCTGTCCCGGCCGCTGTTCCTCGGGGCCGACGAGTGCCAGCAGCTGTATGCGGATCTTGAGTGCCTGCGCGCCGCGCTGGTCAGCCTGCCCGACCGGCTCTACGGCGGGGATCTGGCCGCGTTCTCCCGCGCGGTCGGGATGGCCGACGTCCAGATATCGGCCATCCTGCGCAGCCGGGGCATCACCGTGACCAAGCAGTCCCGGGCGGATCTGTACATCGACGAGACCGGCCGCTTCCGGCTGCTGGAGTTCAACATGGGCAGCGGGCTCGGCGGCATGGACAACTCCGACATAGCCCGCACGATGCTGGAGCACCCGGTCCTGGCGGAGTTCGCCGAGACGCACAGCCTGACCTTTGCCGACACGCTGCGCGAGCAGGTGAACAACACCCGGGTGGAGAGCGGGTTCGGGCCCGGGTCGCGGCCGATGATGGTGATCACCGACTGGCCCAGCAGTTTCAAGGTCATGGAGCCGTACATGCGCCATTACGTGCGGCGGTTTGGCGAAAACGGATTCGACGCGGACGCCTGCCACATCGGGCAGCTTGAGGTACGCGACGAGCGGGTCTGGCTGGGCGACCGGCCCGTCGACATCATCAACCGGCTGTTCATGCTCGAGGATCTACTGGAGTACCCGGATGCCCCGGCCCTGATGGACCCGATCCTGGACGCCGCGCACCGCGGCTGGGTCAAGTTCTTCACGCCGATGGACGCTGGCCTGTTCTCCGCCAAGGGCGCGCTGGCCATGCTGTCGGACGAGGAGAACCGGAGCCGCTTCACCGCCGGCGAGCTGGCCAGCATGGACCGGATCCTGCCCTGGACCCGGATGGTCCGGCCCGGCCCGGTCACCCTGGAGGACGGCCGCCGGGTCGACCTGCTCGACTACGCCCTGGCGCACCGCCGCGACTTGGCGCTCAAGCCGACCGCGCTGCACGGCGGGCACGGCATCCTGCTCGGCTGGACCAAGGACACCACCGACCAGATGTGGGAGGAGCAGGTCCGCGCGGCGCTGGACGGTCCGTACATCCTGCAGCGCCGGATCCAGCCGGTACCCGAGATGTTCCCCGGCGAGGACGGGGAGCCCGTCCCCTGGATCGTCGCCTGGGGCGCGTTCACCGTGGTCAACGGCTACGGCGGCGTCTTTGCCCGGGCCTCGACGGTCGAGTCGAACGTCGAGGTGATCAACGTGGCCGGCGGCGCGCACGTCGGCTCCTGCCTGCACGTCCGGCCCGATGCCGGGTAGCCGCCGTACCCGCCCGTGTCTGCCGTATCTGCCAGGAAGATCATCGGCAGCACCCGCCGTCGCACGATGGTGTTCACTGAGCGGGTGGAGATCGAGACCAGCTACGGGCCCGCCCGGGCGGACATCGACGGCGCCGCCGGGCCCGGCACGGGGCCGGCCTTCCTGCTCGCGCTCACCCACGGCGCAGGCGGCGGTGTCGACGCTCCCGACCTGCTCGCGGTGCGTGACGCCGGGCTGCTGCTCGGTGCGGTGGTGGCCAGGATCACCCAGCCGTACCGGACGCGCGGGGCCAGGGCGCCCGGTGACGTCGGCCGGCAGGACGCCGCCTGGGCGGAGATCATCGCCGCGCTCCGCCGGGCAATCGCGCCGGCCGCCGGGCTAGCGGAGCTGCCGCTAGTACAGGGCGGCCGCAGCAACGGCGCCAGGGTGGCCTGCCGCACGGCCGAGGCGGTCGGCGCGGCGGCCGTGATCGCGCTGGCGTTCCCGCTGTGTCCGCCGGGCCGCCCTGAGGTTTCGCGGGCGGCCGAGCTCAAGATCACCGGCCGGAGGGTGCTGGTGGTGAACGGGGAACGCGACCCGTTCGGCGTGCCGGGGCGGGGCGCGGGCCGCCGGGTCGTGGTGCTGCCGGGGGAGACGCACGCCCTGTCGCGCCGCCCGGCCGCGGTCGGCGACGCGGTGACGGCCTGGCTACCGGGAGTGCTGGGCATCGCCCGCCCCGCCGCCCGAAGGCAGCGCCAAACACGGACAAACGTTACGAAGAAGTGACCAAGGTACCGAAGCCGACGGGCCGTCAGCGCGGCCCGGCGAAGCCGCCGTCCGGTAACGCCGCAGGTGAGTTGTGCGTGCCCAGACCGCCGGTCCGGGCGGCTCCCTGCGGCAGCAGCGGCATGTCGGTCGGCCGGTGCGGCCCGATGGAGTCCCCGCCGGGGAGCAGTTCCCCGGTGTCATCGAAGATGACGATGCCGTTGCAGAGCAGGCTCCAGCCCTGCTCAGGGTGGCTGATAAGCGTCCTGGCCGCCTCACGGTCGGCCGCATCCGCGTCCGGGCAAGTAGGCGTGTGCGGGCACATCGACGTGCCTCCTGGTCATTTCCCTCGTATGGTCCTGGTCACATTCTAGTGTGCCGGATAGGCCGGCCTCACGGCATGGCACATTGTGACTGTTTCCCTACTCATCTTTTGTAGTTTCCCTTGCGTGCACGGAGTGACATTAAATAGCTACTCCATGTCACCGATATAGCTATCCGGGGTGGCCCGGACAGGCACGCTCGCGCGCATACGGGCTACCGGCAACCGCGAGCGCGGCGCGGCGGGACGGGCTACGCGGCGGGCGCCGGCGGCACCCGGACGATGCCGCCGAGCCGGTGCGCCTCACGCAGCGTGAGCAGGGCCTCGGCTTCGGCGGTCCAGGCCTTCACCGCAGGCTTGGCCTTCGCCTTGCGCCGGAAGATCCGGTCGTCGTAGCCGCGGGCCCCGATCTCGACGCGCTCGGCCGCGTACGCCGCCCGCATCACCTCGGTCAGCGCGGCGTCCAGCCTCTTGCCCAGCCGGCGCAGCTCGGCGGCCGGCGCCCCGTCGGCCTGCGCCCGGCGCAGTTCGCCCTCGGCCTGCCTCGCCTGCTGGAGCAGATCGGTGAATTGGCGGGCCAGCGCGGCATCCGCGGCAAGCGCTGCTTCCGCTTCCTGGCTGACGCGGCGATCGCCAAATTCCATGTTTATCCTCCGGCATGACGGATTTCCGGTGAGCCCGGAATAAGCGGCACAAATAGTCGGGCGGCAGGTTAGCCAGCGAAAGTAACGCGAGCAAGCCCGTCGCCATCAAGCAGGATAAAGGCCGGCCACAGCGTCCGGCGCACGAGGGCGCGCCTTTCACCCCGGTCCGGCCAGCCCAGGCCCAGCCAGCACAGTCAGCCCAGCCAGCACAGTCAGCCCAGGCTCGCCTGCCAGCTCTCCTGCATCCGCGCGTACCGGCCGTCCCCGGCGGCCAGCAGCAGGCTCGGCGGCCCGTCCTGGACCACCTGCCCGCCGTCCATCACCAGCACCCGGTCGGCGATCTCCACCGTGGAGAGCCGGTGCGCGATGATCAGTGCCGTGCGGCCGCCCAGCATCGTGCGCAGGGCCCGCTGGACGAGCCGTTCGGAAGGAATGTCGAGCAGCGATGTCGCCTCGTCCAGCACGAGCACGGCGGGAGCGGCCAGGAAGGCCCGGGCGAACGAGACCAGCTGCCGCTGGCCCGCCGACAGCCGGCCGCCGCGCTTGCCGACGTCGGCGTCGTAGCCGCCGGGCAGCGAGGCGATGAACTCGCCCGCGCCGATGGCCTCGGCGGCAGCCTCGATCTCCGCACGGGACGCGGCCGGCTTGCCGAGCGCGATGTTCTCCGCGATCGTGCCGCTGAACAGGAAATTCTCCTGGGTGATCATGACGACCTCGGCGCGCAGCGTCGCGTCGTCCAGGTCGCGCAGGTCCACCCCGTCCAGCAGCACCCGGCCCTCGTCCGGATCGTAGAACCGGCCCAGCAGCCGGGCGACGGTCGTCTTGCCCGCGCCGGTCGCGCCGAGCAGCGCGGTCGTCTGGCCGGCCGGAATCTCCAGGTCGAGCCCGGCGATGACGGGCGTGGCCCGGTAGCCGAAGCTGACCTCCGCGAACCGCACGCTCCGCCCGCCGCGGTTAGATTCGGGCAGCCGAACGCCGCAAGCGGGGGCCGGCACCGATGGCGGCTCCTCGAGCACGCCGGAGATCTTCTCCAGCGCGGCGGCGGCCGACTGGAAGGAGTTGTAGAACTGGGCGAGATCCTGCAGCGGGTCGAAGAAGCGGCCGAGGTAGAGCAGGAACGTGACCAGCACCCCGACCTTCATGTCGCCGTCGATCACCCGGAAGCCGCCGTAGCAGAGCACCACCCCGATGGTGATGTTGCCGATCAGCGTGATGGCCGGCGCGTACAGCGCGACGAGCTGGAAGGAGCGCAGGCTGGCCGCGGCGTAGTCGCCGTTCAGCTCGCCGAAGATCTCGTCGTTGCGCGGCTGCCGCCGGAAGGCCTGGACCGCGCGGATGCCGCCCATCGTCTCGACGAACTGGACGATCACCCGCGCGATGGATTCCCTGCTGCGCCGGTAGGCGATGGCCGACTCGCGCCTGAACCAGAGCGTCAGCCAGATCAGCGGGCCGAATCCGGCCACCGCGACCAGCCCGAGCGGCCAGTCCAGCAGCAGCATCCCGGCGCCCACGAAGAGCAGCGAGAGAACGGCGGAGACCAGCGAGTCGATGCCGTCCTCGAACAGCGCGGAGATCGCGTCAATATCCGAAGTCTGCCGGGAGATCACCCGGCCCGAGGTGTAATGCTCGTGGAACGACAGCGACAGGTCCTGGAAGTGGCCGAACAGGCGCATCCGCAGGTTGAGCACGACCTGCTCGCCGAGCTTGCCCATCGCGGTGATGTAGCTGCGGGTCGCCACCGCCTGGACGCCGACGGCCAGCGCGAACGCCGCCACGATGAGCAGCAGCGGCACGATGTTCCCGGACTGGGTCAGCGGCGGGATGCCGCGGTCAATGCCGATGCCGACCAGCCACGGGCCGGCCAGCGCGGCCAGGCTGGCGATCACGATGAGCGTCAGCATGACGGCCACCCGGCGGCGGCTGCGCGACAGCAGGTCGCCGAGCAGCCGCCTGCTGCGCTTGCGCAGCAGCGCTGAGATGCCGGCGCTGATCTGCTCCGCCTGCTCGGCGGCGATCCCGCGCCAGGCTTCGGCGGGCGGGCCGCCCTGGGCCGTCGCCGTGCTGCCCTGGGCCGAAGTCATCGGCTGGTCACCTTGCGGCCTCCCGGTCCGGCGACATCGTCATCAGGTCCCGGTACACGGGCTGGCTGCGCATCAGCTCGTCGTGGCGGCCGACCGCCGCGATCCGGCCGCCGTCCAGCAACGCCACGGTGTCGGCCAGCAGCACCGTGGACGGCCGGTGCGCCACGACCAGCGCCGTGGTCTGGGTGAGCACCCGGGCCAGCGCGCGGGTCGCCCGCGCCTCGGTCTGCACGTCGACGGCGGACAGCGGGTCATCGAGCAGCAGCACCGGCGGCCGGGCCAGTATGGCGCGGGCCAGGGCGATCCGCTGGCGCTGCCCGCCGGACAGGCTCATGCCCTGCTCGCCGATCCTGGTCTCGAGCCCCCACGGCAGGTCGAAGGCGAAGCCGGCCTGGGCGGCGGCGAGCGCGGCGGCGATGTCGTCCTCGGTCGCGTCCGGCGCGCCGAACGCGACGTTCTCCCGCACGCTCGCCGAGAACAGGGTGGGCTCCTCGAACGCGCAGCCGACCTGGGCGCGCAACTCGTCCAGCGTGAGATCCCTGATGTCGGTGCCGCCGAGCAGGATGCGGCCGGCCGTGACGTCGGCCAGCCTGGGCACCAGCCGCAGCAGCGTGGTCTTGCCCGATCCGGTGGCCCCGGCCAGCACCAGCGTCTTGCCGGGCTCAAGGTCCAGCGTGATGTCGCTGAGCACCGGACGCCCGGCGCCCGGGTAGGCGAACGCGACCCGGTCGAAGGCGAGCCGGACGCCGCCCGCCGCGGGCCGGGCCGGGCGGACGGCCCGGCGGGGGCGGCCGGCGGCCGGCTGGTCGGTGATCTCGGACATCGTGTCGAGCAGCTCGAAGACCCGCTGCGCGGCGGTCGCCGCCTCCTGCCCGGAGGCCAGGATGTAGCCCATCGCCTCAATCGGCCAGGCCAGCTGCAGGGCGAGCGCGATGAACGCGACGAGGCCGCCGAGGCTCATCTGGTGCCGGCCGACGGCCCACGCCCCGAGCAGCAGGATCAGCCCGATCATCGCGTTCGGCAGCAGGTCGAGCAGGGCCCAGAAGCTGCCGCGCATCTTGGCCTTGCCCACCTGGGTCTGGTAGACCGCGGCCGACCCGGCGGCATGCCGCCTGATTGCCTCGCCGCCGCGGCCCAGCGCCTTGAGCACCCTGATGCCTGCTGCCGCCTCGTCGATGAACGTGGCCAGGTCGCCCTGCTGATCCTGGGCGCGCCGGGACAGCACCCGGTAGCGCCGCTCGAAGCGGGCGCAGACCGCGACCACCGGCGGGAAGACGGTGCCGGTGATCAGGCCCAGCCACCAGTTCAGCCGGACGAGCAGCACCACGACGGCCGCGAACGTCAGCAGGCTGGTGATGAAGAACACGATGCCGAAGCCGGCGAACCGCCGGATGGCCGATAGGTCCGTGGTGGCCCGGGACAGCAGCTGGCCGGACTGCCACGAGTCGTGGAAGCCGGGGTGCAGCCGCTGCATGTGGGCGTACAGGTCGCGGCGCATGGACTGCTCGATGCCGGTCACCGCGCCGGACTGGACCCAGCGGCGCAGCAGGTTGCAGCCGGCCTCGGCCGCGCCGAGTGCGATCGCGGCCAGCCCGAGCGGGATCAGCAGCCCGCGACTGCCGTGCGTGATCGCCCCGTCGATCACCGCCTTGACCAGCAGCGGGATGACCAGCTGGGCGGCCACGCCGCCCAGCGCGGCCGCGAGCATCACGATCAGCGGCCACAGATAGGGCCGCAGGTAGATCCGGGTGCGCCACAGCGCCGCGAACGAGCTCCCGAGGGCGGGCGCGCTGACGGCGCGCGAGGCGCGAAGGGGGAGCATTGACTCGACGCTAACCGCGACGCCGCGCGATGTCACGCGAGTTTCTCGTGCGGCGGACACGCATAAATCTGCACAACGGCGCAGATCTGCCCATGATTCCTGCCGCGAGGGGTAGCGGCCGGCCGGTGACTCTGGCACGCTGACGGGACGTTTGCTTGGGGAGCAGGCTGCGGGCAGGGGAGGGACCATGGAACGCACCCGCGGTGGCGGCGGCCCATGAGCGACTGGTCGCCAGATCATGCGCTGGCCGCCTATCACGACGGCGTGACCGTGATCCGCGAGCTATCGGCCCAGTGCACGCAGGAGTCGTGGCAGTCGCCGACGCCGTGCGCCGAGTGGCGCGCCGCCGACCTGGCCGGCCACCTGCGCTGCATCGTCGATGATTACCACGAGTACCTGGACGACGCGCCGGCCAGCAGGCTGGCCAGGCTGATGGCGACCGGCGTGCCCCCGGACACCCTCGGGCGCAAGCTGGCCAGGCAGAACGCCGCCGAGCTCGCCGTGCTGCCCGACGCGTCCGGCCCTGAGCACATCGCGGCGTTCGCCGACTCCGCGCGGATGTACGCGATGCGGATCAGGGCGGCCTGGGATCTCCCGCACCACAGCTACGGCGGCACCGACGTGACGGTCGGCGCCATGATGGGCGTGGTCTGCGCGGAATGGCACCTGCACGCCTGGGATCTGGCCCGCGCGCTGGGCAAGGACTACCGCCCGGCCAACCCGCAGATGCTGGCGGCCGGCTGGCGGGCCGGGGTTCCGTACCTGACGCCTGACGCCGGGCGGCCAGACGCGGACGCCTGGCACGCCCTGCTGGTCGCGTCCGGCCGCTCGCCCGACTGGGCCTGGGCCTGATGGGCTTCGACGTCGCCCGGGTGCGGGCCGCCTACCCGGCGCTGGCCGACGGGTACGCCTATCTCGACGGGGCCGCGGGCACGCAGGTCCCCGGCGCCGTCATCGACGCGATCGCCGACGCCTACCGGGCCGGCATGGGCAACACCGGCGGCGCGTTCCCGGCCAGCGAACGATCCGGCGAGCTGGAAGCCGGGTGCCGCCGGGCGGTGGCCGATCTGACCGGCGGCACGCCGGACGGGGTGATACTCGGGCCGAACATGACCACGCTGACCTACCGGCTGGCCGGCACGCTGGCCGCGGACTGGCAGCCGGGCGACGAGGTGGTCGTCTCCCGGCTCGACCACGACGCGAACGTGCGGCCGTGGGTCCAGGCGGCGGAGCGCCGCGGCGCGGTCGTGCGCTGGGCCGAGGTCGAGCTGCCCGCCGGGGAGCTGCCGGCCGGCCAGTACGACGGGCTGATCGGCCCGCGCACCAGGCTGGTCGCGGTGACCGCCGCGAGCAACCTGATCGGCACCCGCCCCGACGTGGCCGCGATCACCGCGAAGGCGCGGGCGGCGGGCGCGCTGAGCTACGTGGACGGCGTGCACGCGACGCCGCACGGCCCGGTGGACGTGACCGCGCTCGGCGCTGACTTCTACGCGACCAGCGCCTACAAGTGGTCAGGCCCGCACGTCGGCGCGGTCGTGGCCGACCCGCGGCTGCTGCGCGGCCTGCGCCCGGACAAGCTCAACCCGCAGTCGGACGCGGTGCCGGACCGGTTCGAGCGCGGCACCCCGCCGTTCGCCGACCTGGCCGGGGTGACCGCGGCCGTGGACCATCTCGCCGCCCTGGACGACGCCGCGGCCGGCTCGCGGCGGCAGCGGCTGCTGGCCTCGATGGCGGCCGCGCACGAGCACGAGCAGCGGCTGCTGCGGGTCATGCTCGACGGCCTGGCCGCGATGCCGCACGTGACCCTCTACGGCGATGCGGCCAGCCGGGCGGCGACCCTGATCTTCACCGTGGCCGGCTACCGGCCGCGGCAGGTCGCCGGGCGGCTCGCCGCCCGGCGGGTCAACGTGTGGGACGGGGACAACTACGCCTGGGAACTGGCCGGGGCCTTCGGCATCCGCGACGCCGGCGGCGCCGTCCGGGCCGGGCTGGTGCACTACAACGACCGGTCGGACGTGGACCGGCTGCTCGCCGCCGTGGCCGAGCTCGGCTGAGGCCGGTCAGGTGATCCGGACCCGCGGGTCGAGCAGCCGGTAGCAGAGATCCACGACAAGGTTCGCCACCACCACGAACACCGCGGCGATCAGCACGAAGCCGATGATCACCGGCAGGTTGCCCTGGTCGATGGCCGCGATCGAGTCCGAGCCGATGCCGCCGATGCCGAACACCGCCTCGGTGACCACCACCCCGCCGAGCAGCGTGCCGACGTCGATGCCCAGCTGTGACACGACCGGGGTCAGTGCGGACCGCAGCGCGTGCCGGAAGATCACCCGCCGCTCGGACAGCCCCTTCGACCGGGCGGTCCGGATGTAGTCCTCGCTGAGCGTGTCCAGCAGCGAGCCGCGGGACAGCCGGGAGTACACCGCCGCCGACCCGGTGGCGAGCGTGATCCAGGGCAGGATCATGTGCCCGGCCCACCCGGTCAGGCTCTGCGCCGGCCCTACGTAGCCGTCCTGTACCCAGGTGATGCCGTGCTTGTTCAGCTGCAGGAACACCGCCCACAGCAGCAGCTCGCCGAGCACGAACGTGGGCAGCGACAGGCCGACCAGCACGCCGAACGTGGCCACCCGGTCGAACACGCTGCGTGCCCGCGTCGCGGACAGGATGCCGACGGCGAGCCCGGCGATCAGCCAGAGCACCATTCCGCCGGCCACCACCGAGGCCGTCCGGGGCAGGTCCTGCGCGACGATCGCGTTGACCGACTCGCCGGTCGCGTACGAGAAGCCGAGGTTGCCGTGCAGCAGCCGGTCCAGGAAGTGCCCGTACTGCACGGCGATGGGCTGGTTCAGCCCGAGCTGCACGGTGATCTGGTGCAGCTCGGCGGCGGTCGGCTCCTTGCCGGCCATCTGCCGGGCCACCGAGATGGCCGGCCGGGTGAAGAACAGCAGGAACGTGCCCAGGCTGACCGCCAGCAGCACCACCAGGCCGGCCACCACCCGCTTGACCAGGAAGGTGAGCAGCCGGATCAGCCCGGCCGCATCCCGCCTGGCCGCCCGGGCCGGCCCGGCCGGCCCGGCCGCGGGCTCCGCCGCCGCGGGCTCCCAGGGCACTGGCGCAGCCGGCTCAGCGGCGCCAGCCAGGGGAGCCCTCGTCGGCCGCGCCGCGGCCGCCACCGGGACGGGCTCAGGCGGCGGACCCCCGGCCCCCTCCGTGCTGGCCCCCTCCGTGCTGGCCGTGTCCGTGCCGGCCGTGTCTGTGCCGGGCATCCGCCCGCGGCGCCGCCCCCTGGCCGCGAGGATGCGCTCGGTCCGCGGGTCGAGCGCATCGCGGATCCCGTCGCCGAGCAGGTTGAACGCCAGCGTGGTGATCAGCAGCGCCAGGGCCGGGAAGACCAGGTACCACCAGGCCTCGCTGTAGTAGATCTGCGCCCCGGCCAGCAGGTTGCCCCAGCTCGCCGTCGGCGGCTGCACGCCGAGGCCGAGGAAGGAAAGCGTCGCCTCGAAGATGATCGCCGACGGGATGGAGAGCGTGGCCAGGATGAGCACCGGCCCGAGCAGGTTGGGCGCGATGTCGACGAACATGATCCGCCAAGGTCCCGCACCCAGCGACCGGGCGGCCTCGATGTACTCCTTCTCCTTGATCGAGATGGTCTGGCCGCGCACCACCCGCGCGATGCCGGACCAGGCGAAGAACGAGATGACCCCGACGACCACCGGCAGGCTCGGCCCGAGCACCACCGCCAGCGCGAGCGCGAGCACGATGTAGGGGAAGGCCAGGACGGCGTCGGTGAACCGGGACAGGACCATGTCGATCCAGCCGCCGAAGTAGCCGGCCACGAGCCCGACCGACACCCCGGCGACGACGCCGATCGCGGTGGTCACGATCCCGACGAACAGCGAGATGCGCGCGCCGTACAGGATCCGGACGAGCAGGTCGCGGCCGAGCTCGTCGCCGCCGAGCCAGAACGCCGCGCCCGGCCCGACCGGGGCGCCGGTCGCGGAAATGCCGGTATTGGGGAACTGCTGAGCCGGCCCGTGCCCGGTCAGCACGGCGAACGCGGGCGCGGCCAGGGCCAGCCCCGCCATGATCACGATCACCGCCGCGCTCGCCACCGCGGCCTTGTCGCTGCGCAGCCGCTGCCAGGTAAGCCGCCACTGGCTGCGTCCCTCGATCGCCTGAGCGGGCGCGTCCCCGGCCGCCCTGGCCGCGAACTCGAGCTCAGAGACGCTCATCGGGTCACGGGGTATTGGGGCTGAGCCAGATCCCGGTGTAGTCCCACCCCTGGATCAGCGTAGAGAAGTTCGCGGTGCCGGCGGTCGCGCTGTGCACCCGGCTGCTCGCGTAGCCGACGATCTGGGACGAGGTCAGCGGGACGATGGCCGCGTCGTTCATCACGTCCACGTCGGCCTGGTGCCACAGCGGCGCGGCGGCGGCCGGCGAGGACGTCTTGAGGCCCTCGCTAATCAGGTGGTCCACCGCGGGGCTCCCGTAGCAGCCGGCGTTGACCGTGCCGAGGCTGCAGTTGGCCTGGAACAGCGGCTGGATCGTCGTGCGGCCGTTGTTGCCGAACCAGTCGGGGAACCAGCTGCCGGTGGCCATGTCCCAGGTGCCCGGCTTGTTGGTCTGCGGGGTGTTGCCCAGGTCGGTGAAGTAGGCGCCGCCGCTCGGCCGCGGCGTTCCCCGCAGCGTGATGCCGCAGGCGGCCAGGCTGCCCTGGATCGACTGGAAGACGGTGGTGTCGCCGCTGTCGTTCGGGTACAGGTAGCTCAGCGTCAGCCCGTGCGGGTAGCCGGCGCTGGCCAGCAGCGACTTGCACTTGGCCGTGTTGCCCTCGTTGCCCGGGGTCGCGTAGCTGGTGTAGGGCTGGTACCCGGTGTTGCCCGGCGGGATCGCGCCGCTGAGGATCTTGTTGAGCGCCGGGCCGCCGGCCACCTTGACGATCGCCGACTTGTTCACGCCGAACTCGATGGCCTGCCGGACGGCGAGCTTGGTCATCGCGCCGCCGGAGTTGGGCGACCTCAGGTTGAGGATGATGTAGGGGTTGAGGTTGCTGCTCGGCCAGATCCGCAGCCTGCTGTCGTGGCTGGCCTGAAGCCCGGCGATGGACTGCGAGGGGATGCCCAGGTCGGCGAGGAACAGGTCCTGGCTGTCGGCCTGCAGGTCGGTGAGCACGGTCTGCTCCGAGCTGGTGCCCATCGTCACCTCGACCTTGCTGACGTACTGGTGCCGGACCGGGTCGGCGGACTGCCGCCAGGCCGGGTTGCGGGTCAGGATGATCGTCTTGTTCGGCACGTACTGCGAGATCTGGTAGGGGCCGTCCGACATCATGTGCTGGTTCAGCGCGGCGCTGCCCGGCAGGTAAGCGTCGTATTCCTTCGGCCGGGCCGACACGAAGGGCAGCGCCATGATGTCGTTGAAGTCGCTGGCCGGCTGGGTGAGCCTGACCTGCAGGGTCAGCACGCTGGGAGCCGACAGCCCGGCGATCTGGTGGCTGTCCTGCCAGGCCGCGATGGCGGCCGGGGTCACCGCGGCGGCGCCCTTGCCGGTGAAGTGGCTGGCCTCGGCGGCGCAGTAGCTGCTGAACCCGGCGATCGTGCTGGTGAGGTACGTCGAGTTGCCGACCGGGAACTGCCCCGGGTTGCAGAACGCCTGGAACTCGCGGATGAAGTCGGCCGCGGTCACCTGGCGCTGCGGGGTCGAGTTCCACTCCACGCCGGGACGGATCCGGTAGGTGTACACCAGCCCGCCGTCGGCGACCCCGCCATTGGCGATGCTCGGCACCTGGGTGGCGGCGTCCGGCACCAGCGCGGTGGCCTTGGACCAGGCGGGCCCGGACGTGCCGGCCGGCGACGTGGTCGGGTAGGTCAGCAGCTGCCGGGCGTAGCCCCGCTCCAGCTCATAGCCCGCGTAGTTGTACGTGGGCACCGGGTCGAGCGAGCCGGGCCCGGTGTTCGAGATGACCCGCAGCGTGCCGCCGTCGGTGGGCTTGCCTGCCGAAGATCCGCCGGCCGCCTTGGTGCTGCACGCGGCGAGGGCGGTGACCGCCGCGATGGCTGCGGTCAGCGCGGCAAGGTCTCCGGCTCGGCGCTTCATCAGGCATTTCCTTCCTACTGCCCCCTGTTTACCTGCGGCCCCCTGGGTCACGTTGCATTCTTACCACGATGACCATGAAACCGGAATTACCTGCCGCACCGGGCGCCATGGCCTGCCGGGCCACCTCGGGCCACCTCGGGCCACCTCGGGCCACCTCGAGCCGGGCGCTCATCGCACGCTAGCCCGTGGTGTACCGGTAGAGCCGGGTATCGCGCCGCTCGAAGCCGAGCCGCTCGTACAGCCGGCCCGCCGCCTCTCGCGACGGCCGCGACGTCAGGTCCACGGTACGGGCCCCGTGCTCGCGCGCCAGCCTGAGGGCCTCGAGCGTGAGCGCGGTCGCGGCGCCCTGACCACGCGCGGCCTCGTCCACCACCACGTCCTCGATCCAGGCCCGGATGCCGGTCGGGATCGGAAACACCGCCAGGGTCAGCGTGCCGACGATCTCGCCCGGCGCCGCGGCCGGTACGGTGCCCGCGGCCGGCTCCGCGCGGGCGATCAGCACGGTGTTCGACCCGGCTCCGACCACCCGGCCCAGGGCCGCGCGATCGGGCGCGGGAGCGGACCTGGACAGCTGCGGGATCAGCCGGGCGAAGGCCTTGACGGCCTCGTCTGTCGCCTCGGCAAGAACTTCGACGGTGACTGCCACGCCGGGCACCTTACCGCGCCCGCGGCGCCCCGCCGAAACCAGAGGGAAGGATTTTGATCGCCCTGGCGACCAAAATCCTTCCCGATGATGAAAGCCAGCCGGTTCAGCTGGCGAAGTCGAGCAGGGGCTGGGCCCGGCTGGGGTGCCGCAGCTTGGACAGCGACTGCTTCTCCAGCTGCCGGATCCGCTCCCGGGTCAGGCCGAGGGCCCGGCCGATCTCGTCCAGCGTGTGCGGGTTGCCGTCATACAGCCCGAACCGCATCGACATGATCGTCGCCTCGCGCGGGGTGAGGCAGCCCAGCGCGCTCCTGAGCTGGCTGGCCATCAGCTGCCGGTCCACCAGCTCGGACGCCTCGGGGGCGTCGATGTCCTCGATCAGGTCGCCGATGCTGGTCTCGCCGTCCTCGCCGATCGTGGAGTCCAGGCTGATCGGCTGCCTGCTGGTGCGCAGCAGCTCCTCGATCTGGTCGGGCGTGCGGTCCAGCTCGACCGCGAGCTCCTCGGGGGTCGGCTCCCGGCCCAGCTTCTGGTGCATGTCGCGCTCGACCCGGCTCAGCTTGCTGAGCATCTCGAGCACGTGCACCGGCAGCCTGATGGTCCTGGCCGAGTCGGCGAAGCCGCGCTGGATGGCCTGCCGGATCCACCACATCGCGTAGGTGGAGAACTTGTAGCCCTTGGTATAGTCAAACTTCTCGACCGCCCTGATCAGCCCGAGGTTGCCCTCCTGCACCACGTCCAGCAGGGTGAGCCCGCGGTCGCTGTACTTCTTGGCCACCGACACCACGAGCCGCAGGTTGGCCTCGAGCATGTGCGCCTTGGCCCGCCTGCCGTCCTCGGCCACCTCGGTGAGGTCGCCGCGGTACGCCGCGTCCAGGTCGGTCTCGGTCTCCAGCTTGTGCTCGGCGAACAGGCCGGCCTCGATCCGCTTGGCCAGATCCACCTCCTGCTCGGCGGTGAGCAGGCTGGTGCGGCCGATCGACTTGAGGTAGGTGTGCACCGAGTCGCCCATCGCGGGCGTGTGGTCGTCGAGGTCGGCCTCCGACGGGCTCGACGCACCGGCCGTCATGGCCGCCTCGGCCTCGGCGAGGGTCGCCGCATCGGAGCCGGCGGAATCGGCGTCCGCGTCCTGCTTGCCGACGGCCTCGTTGCCGAGCCGCACGCCGGCCTCGGAAAGCTCGCGCAGGATGGAACGCCCCTCGGCAGCGGAGATGCCGGCCTCTTCAAACGCGGTGCGGAGCTCGGGCAGCGACAGATGTCCCTGGCCCCGTCCGCGCTGGACTAGCTCGTCCACCCTCGTCATCGTGGCCTCGTCGTCCTTCGCGAGCAACGCGGCCGTTGCTGTTGGCGACATGTGACACCTCCTCCCAGGGGAAGCGCCCCGTGCTCGACTTACTGGGCACGCGCTGCTTCCCTGCGCCAGGCCGGCGCTGCTGTGTAGCGGGGGCCCGCGGCGGTCAAGCGCAAATGCAGGCACTTACTAGTAACGCATTGCGTCCGTGATTGTTCCCGGCACGGCTGCCGTCGGCCGGCCTGCGTGCCGCAGCGTGCGTAGATCCGGCTTTCCCGACGGTAGCAGGGGAAGCTCGTCGACGAGTACCAGTTCGCGCGGAGCGGCACTGGCCGGGAGCGTCTGCCGCACGTGCGAGCGGAGCGCGCCGAGATCAGGCGGGTCCGCGGGATCGGCGGGAACCACCACGGCGGTGACCCGCTCGCCCCACTCGGGGTCAGGCCGCCCGACTACCACCGCCTGCCGCACCGCGGCGCACGTCTCCAGCACGGCGGCGACCTCGCTGCCGAGCACCTTCTCGCCGCCGGTGTTGATCACGTCGTCGGCCCGGCCGCGGATCACCAGCCGCCCGCCAGCATCCGTGGCGCCTATGTCGGACGTGCTGAACCACCCCCCGGCCAGCACCGCCGCCGTCAGGTCCGGCCGCAGCCGGTAGCCGGTGAACAGCACAGGCCCGGCGATCCTCACCAGCCCCCCGGCCCCCGTCTCGGCCCGCACGCCGTCCAGCGGCATGCCGTCGTAGACGCAGCCGCCGCAGGTCTCGGTCATGCCGTACGTCGTGACGACCCGGCCGCCGGCCGCGCGGGCGCCGGCCAGCAGCCGCGGCGGCGCCCCCGCCCCGCCCAGCAGGATTTTCCCGAACGGTTCCAGGTCGACCCCGGCCTCGACGAGCCGGTGCAGCTGGGTGGGCACCATCGACACGTGCGCGCCGCCGGCCGCGGCGGCCGCGGCGGCATCGGGCCGGTCGCGGATCACCGGCGTGCTGCCCGCCACCAGCGAGCGGACCAGCACCTGGATCCCGGCGACGTGGCTGACCGGCAGGCAGCACAGCCACCGATCGCCCGGGGCGGCGCCCAGCCGGTCCAGACTGGCCCGCGCCGAGGCCAGCAGGGCCGCCGCGCTCAGCTCCACGCCCTTGGGCTCGCCGGTCGAGCCCGATGTGATAATCACCACGGCCGTGCTCGCGTCCACTCTGCCCGCGAGGGGGTGGATGTGCGGTTTGCCTCCCACCTGCGGGGGTGGATGTGCGGTTTGACTCCCTTCCTTGCCCGCGGGTTCGGGGCGGGAAAAGCGCTGCAAGCCGTCCGGGGTGCGGATCGCGGCGGGCGCGAGCGCGGCCAGCAGCCGCTCCCTGCGCTGCGGCGGCAGCCCCGGGTCGAGGGGCAGGATCGCGGGGCCGCTGCCGTCGAGCGCCGCCGCCAGCGGGGCGAGCATGTCGCCGGGCGGCAGCAGGACCGCGTGCAGGGGACGAGTAGCCATCATCGTAAGGTTAACGACGGACCGGGCGCCCGTCGTGCCAGCTGCGCGCGCCCGGAAGGGCAGGACGGCAGGTCAGGGAGGGCGAACGTGACCGACTGGCAGCGAGAAGAACGCGGGCCGGCACCAGGCCAGGCGTACACCGACATCATCTACGAGGCCGGCGAGGGCATCGCCAAGATCACGATCAACCGGCCGGAGGTCAGGAACGCCTTCCGGCCCGCCACTCTGTTCGAGATGTCGCACGCGTTCAACGTCGCCCGCGACGACCCGGAGACCGGCGTGATCATCCTGACCGGGGCGGGCACCCAGGCGTTCTGCTCCGGCGGCGACCAGAAGATCCGCGGCGACGACGGCTACATCGACGCCCAGGGCGTCGGCCGGCTGAACGTGCTCGACCTCCAGGTGCAGATCCGCCGGACCCCCAAGCCGGTGATCGCCATGGTGGCCGGCTACGCGGTCGGCGGCGGGCACGTGCTGCACGTCTGCTGCGACCTCACGATCGCGGCCGACAACGCGATCTTCGGCCAGAGCGGCCCCAAGGTCGGCTCGTTCGACGGCGGCTACGGGTCCTGGCTGCTCGCCTCCACCGTCGGGATGAAGAAGGCCCGCGAGATCTGGTACCTGTGCCGCCAGTACGACGCCCAGGAGGCGCTGGCGATGGGCCTGGTCAACACCGTCGTGCCGCTGGACCGGCTGGAAGCCGAGACGATCAGCTGGGCGCGCGAGCTGCTGGCCAAGTCGCCGCTCGCGCTGCGCATGCTCAAGGGCGCGCTGAACGCGGTGACCGACGGCGCGGCCGGCATGCAGCAGTTCGCCGGGGACGCGACGCTGCTGTACTACATGAGCGAGGAAGCGCAGGAAGGCCGGGACGCGTTCAAGGAGAAGCGCAGCCCCGACTTCGCCAGGTTCCCCCGCCGCCCGTGAGCGACCCCGCGCGCAGGGCCCTCCCGCCTGACCCCGGCCCTGACCTCGGCGGGCTGCTGGCCGGCCTGCGCGCGTTCGCGATCCCGATGCGCACCGAGTTCCGCGGCATCACCGTGCGCGAGGGCGCGCTGATCGAGGGCCCGGCCGGCTGGGGCGAGTTCTCCCCGTTCGCCGAGTACGGCCCGCGCGAGTCCGCCCGCTGGCTCGGCTGCGCGATCGAGGCCGCGACCATCGGCTGGCCCGCGCCGGTCCGGCACAGCGTCCCGGTCAACGTGACCGTGCCCGCCGTCGGCCCGGCCGACGCGCACCGGCTGGTCCGCGCGTCCGGCTGCCGGACGGCCAAGGTCAAGGTGGCGCAGCGCGGGCAGCCGGGCGACGAGGCCAAGCGAGAGCGCCAGGACATCGCCCGGGTGGCGGCGGTCCGCGATGCGCTCGGTCCGGCCGGCCTGATCCGGGTGGACGCCAATGGCGCCTGGGGGGTGGATCAGGCTGCGAGGATACTGACCCGGCTGGAACCGTTCGGAATCGAATATGCCGAGCAGCCCTGCGCCACGCTGGACGAGATGGCCAGGCTCCGCCGCCTGGTGAATATCCCGCTCGCCGCCGACGAGTCGATCAGGCGGGCCGAAGACCCGCTGCGGGTGCGGGCGGCCGGCGCGGCCGACATCGTGGTGCTCAAGGCCGCGCCGCTGGGCGGGGTGCGCGCCGCGCTCGCGGTCGCGGCGGCTTGCGGGCTGCCGGTGGTGGTCTCCAGCGCGGTCGAGAGTTCCGTCGGCCTGGCCGCCGGGGTGGCGCTCGCCGCCGCGCTGCCCGAGCTGCCGCACGCCTGCGGGCTGGCCACGATGAGCCTGCTGGCCGGCGACGTCACGGCCGACCCGCTGGCCGAGTCGGCCGGCCAGCTGCCGGTCAGCCGCCCGCCGGTCGATCCCGCGCGGCTCGCGGCCTGGGAGATCGACCCCGCGCCCTGGCGGGTGCGGGCGGCGGCAGCCGCCCGCTACCTGCCCGCCGGGAGCGTGCCGGCCGCCGGGCCGCGGTGAATCCGGCCACCGCGTTCGGCACGGTGTTCGCCGACGAGCTGGCGCGCTGCGGCCTGCGCGAGGTCGTGCTCGCCCCCGGCTCGCGCAGCGCGCCGCTGGCCATGGCGTTCTTCGGCCTGGCCCGGGGGGCGCAGGGGGCGCCGGGCCGGCTGCGGCTGCACGTGCGGATCGACGAGCGCTCCGCCGCGTTCCTCGCGCTCGGCCTGGCCAAGGCCAGCCGCCGCCCGGTCGCGGTGCTGTGCACCTCGGGCACCGCCGCGGCCAGCTTCCATCCCGCGGTGATCGAGGCGGACGAGTCCGGCGTGCCGCTGCTCGTGCTCACCGCGGACCGGCCGCCCGAGCTGCGCGGCACCGGCGCGAACCAGGCGATCGACCAGCTGAAGCTGTACGGCGGCGCGGTGCGCTGGTCGTGCGACGTGGGCGTGCCCGAGGACAGGCAGGGCCAGGCCGGCTACTGGCGGTCGCTGGCCTGCCGCGCCTGGGCGCACGCCGCCGGGGCAGCCGGCGGCTTCGCCGGCCCGGTGCACCTGAACCTGCCGCTGCGCGACCCGCTGCTGCCCGACCCGCCCGCCGCGGGGGGCGCTGCGTACGACGCCGCATCCGGCGGGCTGACGGTCGTCTCGTCCGGCACCCCCGCCGCCCCGTCGGCCGTCGGCGCGGAGCTGGAGTCCCTGGCAGGCCGCCCCGGCGGCACCCCATGGACCACGTTCGCCCCCCTGACCCCATTCGCCACACTTCAGCATCCCGGCGCAGGAACATCGATGTCACATAGCTGTTCATCTATGAACAGCGCTGGCACATCGATGTTCTACGGTGCGCTGGAGTTGCCGTGGCAGGAGCGCGGAGTTGTGGTGTGCGGGGACGGGGACTACGACGCGGCGGGACTGCTGGCGCTGGCCGGGCAGGCCGGCTGGCCGGTGCTGGCCGAGCCGTCGTCCGGGGCCAGGCGCGGCCCGAACGCGCTGCGCGGCTACCCGTACCTGCTGACGTCGCCTGAGTTCGCGGCCGCGCACCGGCCCGACGTGATCGTGTCGGCGGGCCGGCCCGGGCTGACGCGCGGCCAGCTCGCGCTGCTGCGCGGCGCGGGGACGGGCGGCCCGCGACGGCACGTGGTGATCGCTCAGGGCCCCGGCCGCTGGGCCGACCCGGCGCGGACGGCCACCGACGTCGTGCCCGCGGTCAGGCTGGCCGAACCGGGGCCGGGTCCGGGCGGCTGGCTCGCGTCCTGGCAGCAGGCCGATGCGGCGGCCGGCCGTGCGGTCGATGAGATCCTGGACGGGCTGGCCGAGCCGAGCGAGCCCAGACTGGCCAGGGACCTGGCCGCGGCGCTGCCGAACGGCGCGCTGCTGTGGGCCGCGTCCAGCCTGCCGGCCAGGGACCTGGACCAGCAGATGGCGCCGCGGGACGGGCTGCGGGTGCTGGCCAGCCGGGGCGCGAGCGGCATCGACGGGCTGACCTCCTCGGCGGCCGGGGCGGCCCTCGCGCACGCCGCCGCCGGCGGCGGCCGCGCGGTCGCGCTGCTGGGCGACCTGGCGTTCCTGCACGACTCGCCGGGCCTGGTGCTCGGGCCGGACGAGCCGCGGCCCGACCTGTGCCTGGTCGTGGTCAACAACGACGGCGGCGGCATCTTCTCGACGCTGGAGCAGGCGGCGTTCGACGAGCCGTTCGAGCGGATATTCGGCACCCCGCACGGCGCCGGGATCGAGCACTACGCCCGCGCCGCCGGGACCCCGTACCTCCGGCTCGGCTCGGCTAGGGAGCTGCCGTCCGCGCTGGGCCTGGACTGTGCGCCGCCGCCTAGCCTGCGGATCATCGAGGTCAAGACCAGCCGCGCCGCTCAGGCCGCGCTGCGGCGGCGCCTCCAGGCGGCCGCGCACCAGGGCATCGCCCGCGCCTAGCGCTCAGCTGAGCTTGACCCGCGGGTCCAGCAATGAGTAGAGGATGTCCACGATGATGTTGGCCAGCACGATGAACAGCGAGGCGCACAGCACGACCCCCAGCACGATCGGGGTGTCGCCGCTCTGGATCGCGTTCAGCGACGCCTGGCCGATGCCGCCGAGGCCGAACACGCTCTCCACCACCACGGCGCCGCCGGCCAGCGTGCCGATGTCGATGCCCAGCTGGGAGACCACCGGCGTGAGCGCGGACCTGATCGCGTGCCGGTACAGGATGCGCCGCTCGGACAGGCCCTTGGCCCTGGCCGTGCGGATGTAATCCTCGCCCAGGGTATCCAGCAGCGAGCCGCGGATGAGGCGGGTGTAGGTGGCGGCCGAGACGGCCGCGACCGTGATCCAGGGCAGGATCATGTGCCCGGCCCAGCCGACGATGCTCTGCGAGGGTCCCTCGTAGTTGACCTGGATCCAGTGCAGCCCGGCCTCGTTGAGCTTGGCGTAGACGAAGGCGATCAGCAGCAGCCCGACCACGAACGTGGGGAAGGTGATGCCGATCAGCACGCCGGTGGTGCATACCCGGTCCACCAGGCTCCGGGCCCTGGTCGCGGACAGGATGCCGGCCGCGACTCCGACGACGAACCAGATCACGGCCCCGCCGACCATCAGCGACAGGGTGGGCGGCAGGTCCTGCTTGAGGATCGTGTTGACCGAGCTGCCGGTGAGGAAGGACGTGCCCAGGTTGAAGTGCAGCAGCCGGTCCAGGTAGTGCCAGTACTGGGTGAGCAGTGGCTGGTCCAGGCCGAGCCTGCGGTTGATGGCGGCGATCTCCCCGGGGGACGGGGCCTTCCCGGCGAGCTTGGCCGCCGGGTCCTGCGGCGCGACGAAGAACAGCAGGAACGTGCTCACCGTGACCACCCAGATGACCACGACGCCGAGCAGCAGCCTGCGGACGAGGAAGCTCAGGAAGGTCATCTCACGCACCGCCCGCCGGGGCGGCGGCGTCGCGACGGCCGTGCCGGGACCTGCGCCGCGCGCTCCGCCGCCGCGACGCGAAGAGCCGTTCGGTCCGCGGGTCGAGCGCGTCCCGCACCCCGTCGCCGAGCAGGTTGAAGGCGAGCGTGGTGACCAGCAGGAAGACGCACGGGAACACCAGGTCCCACCAGGCTACGTTGTACGTGGTCTGCGCACCGGACAGCAGGTTGCCCCAGCTTGCGGTGGGCGGCTGGATGCCGACGCCGAGGTAGGACAGCGTGGCCTCGAACACGATCGCCGTGGGGATGAACAGGGTGGCCAGCACGAGCAGCGGGGCGACCAGGTTGGGCGCGATGTCGACGAACATGATCCGCAGCGGCCCGGCACCGAGCGAGCGGGCCGCCTCGATGTACTCCTTCTCCTTGATGGACAGGGTCTGTCCCCGCACCACCCGCGCGATGGCCGCCCAGGCGAAGAACGAGATCACGCCGATCGTGACCGGCAGGCTGGGGCCGAAGACGACGGCGAGGGCGAGGGCCAGCACCACGTAGGGGAAGGCCAGCACCGAGTCGATGAAGCGGGCGAGCACCGTGTCGATCACGCCGCCGAAGTAACCGGCCGCCATCCCGACGATGAGGCCGGCCGCGGTGCCGATCGCCGTGGTGACGAGGCCGACCAGCAGCGAGACGCGGGCGCCGTAGAGGATGCGGACGAACAGGTCACGGCCGAGCACGTCGGTGCCGAGCAGGAACTTGCCGCTGGGCGCTACCGGATCGCCGAAGCTGTTCAGGCCGCTGTTCGTGTACGGCATGTCGACCGGATGCTGCACCCAGTGAGCCACCAGCGGCGCCATCAGCGCGAGCACCGCCAGGACGATGATGACGATGAGCGACGCGACGGCCACCTTGTCCTTACGCAGCCGCCGCCAGGCCAGCAGCCAGGGGCTGCGGCCCTCGATGGGGCCGGCCGGCAGGTCGGATGCGACGTCAGCCTGCAGGCCGACCTCGGTCAGGCTCATGATGCATCTTCTCCGTCGAGCGTGCCGTCGGCGGCCGCCGGGGCACGGGCGGCCGCGACGGCCGGAACCGTAAGGGTTTCACCGGGCTGGAGGGGATAGTGGCAGGCTGTCTGATGCTCAGCCGGGTCGCCGGGCTTCGCCTCGAGGGCCGGCTGCAGGCGCCCGCATGCCTGCTGGGCCTTGGGGCAGCGGGGGTGGAAGCGGCAGCCGTCCGGCGGGCTGATGGGGG
The DNA here is from genome assembly GCA_036502085.1 of Streptosporangiaceae bacterium. GTDB lineage: Bacteria > Actinomycetota > Actinomycetes > Streptosporangiales > Streptosporangiaceae > PALSA-505. The sequence continues at coordinate 7,623 of DASXZD010000073.1, read as the reverse complement.
AGGGCACGTCCCCGGTCAGGATGATCCGCTGGCGGGCGGCCGCGGCGTCCGGGTCGGCGGCGGGGGCAGCCGATAGCAGGGCGGCGGTGTAGGGGTGCCGGGGCGTGGCGTAGACGGGCTGCGCGGGTCCCTGCTCGGCGATCCGGCCCAGGTACATGACCGTGACCTGGTTGCTGACGTGCCGGACCACTTCCAGGTCGTGCGCGATGAACAGGTAGGTCAGGCCGAAGTCGCGCTGCAGGTCGGCCAGCAGGTTGAGGATCTGGGCCTGGATGGAGACGTCCAGGGCGGATACCGGCTCGTCGGCGATGATCAGCTTGGGCCGCAGCGCCAGCGCGCGGGCCAGCCCGATCCGCTGCCGCTGGCCGCCGGAGAACTCGGCCGGGAACCGGTTGTAATGCTCGGGGTTGAGGCCGACCCGCTCCATCATCTCCTGGACGGCCCGCTTGCGCTGCGCGCCGCTGGCGATCTTGTGCACCGCGTAGGGATCGCCGATGATCGAGCCGACCCGCCGCCGCGGGTTCAGCGACCCGTACGGATCCTGGAAGATCATCTGGATTTCGCGGCGGAACGGCTGCATCGCCCGCCGGGACAGCCCGCTGATCCGATGCCCGTCGAAGGTGACCGTGCCGGAGGTGACCGGGATCAGCCCGGCGATGCAGCGGGCCAGGGTGGACTTGCCGCAGCCGGTCTCGCCGACCAGGCCGAGAGTCTGGCCCCGGCGCAGCTCCAGCGATACTCCGTCCACGGCCTGCACCTGGCCGATGGCCCGGGGGACCAGCCCGGCCCCGCGGACCGGGAAGTACTTGACCAGGTTGTCCACCCGGACCAGCACGTCACCGTCGCCTGCGGCCGACGCGGGGGTGCTCACGCGATCACGCTTCCTTCCGCTTCCGGCTTCGCGGCGATCGCCTCGGCGACCCGGGCCGCCGCCGCATGCCGGCCTTCGCTCACCATGCGGCGGCGCATCTCCTCGGCCTCGGCCGACAGCCCGGACGCCGCCACCGGCAGCCAGCAGGCCGACCGGTGGTACCCGTCATCGCCGACCGGGATCAGCGCGGGCTCGTCGGTCAGGCACCTGTCCATCACGTACGCGCAGCGCGGATGGAACGCGCAGCCGGGCGGCAGGTTGATCAGGCTCGGCGGCTGGCCGGTGATCGGCCGCAGCCGCCCCGCGCCGGCCGAGCTGTTCGGGATCGATTCCAGCAGGCCCTTGGTGTACGGATGATGCGGCTGGTAGAAGATGTCCCGCTTGCCGGCCACCTCCGCCGCCCGGCCCGCGTACATCACCAGCACGTCGTCGGCGATGTCGGCGACGACCCCCAGGTCATGCGTGATCATGATCAGCGCGGTGCCCGAGTCCTGCTGTAGCCGCAGCAGCAGGTCCAGGATCTGCGCCTGCACCGTGGCGTCCAGCGCCGTCGTCGGCTCATCCGCGATGATCAGCTTGGGCGACAGCGAGAGCGCCATCGCGATCATCGCCCGCTGCCGCATACCGCCGGAAAACTGGTGCGGGTAGTCCCGCACCCGCTGGCGCGGCTGCGGGATGCCCACCCGGGCCAGCAGTTCGACCGCCCGCTCGGCGGCCTGCGCCTTCGACACCGACTTGTCGTGGGCCCGGATCATCTCCGCGATCTGCCAGCCCACCCGGTACAGCGGGTGCAGGCTGGTCAGCGGATCCTGGAAGATCACCGCGATCTGCGCCCCGCGTATCCGCCGCAGTTGCTCGTCGTCCAGGCCGATCAGGTCGGTCCCGTCGAAGATCGCCTGCCCCGATACCCGCCCGCCCGCGGTCAGCCCCAGCAGGGTCTGGGTCAGGACCGTCTTGCCGCTGCCTGACTCGCCGACGATCCCGATCGTCTGGCCGGCGTCGACGCTGAACGAGACGCCCCGCACCGCCCGCACCACGCCATCCGCCGTCGGGAAACTCACCCGCAGGTCACGCACCTCAAGCAGGCTCACGCCAACTCTCCCTCACGGCCGGAGCCGGACTAGGCAGCGGTAACGAAACATGGCCATCCGGCAGAACGGGACGGCTACCCCGTTCTACCGGATGGCGGTGCCCCGGACTTGGGAATGTCCGGGTTAGTTAACCCACAGCTGGGTGATGTCATACTGCTCGGCGACCGGGTTGTAGATCAGGTTGTGCAGCCGGGAGCCCGCGAACAGCACCACGTCCTGCGTGGTCATCGGCACGATGGCCGCGTCCCGCATCACCTGCTGGCCGGCCTTGATCCAGTACGGGGCGGCGGCCGCCTCGTACGGAGCGACCAGCGCCTTGCCGATGAGGCTATCGACCTTGGGGTCGTCATAGCAGCCGAAGTTGGACGTGGGGTTCTGGCAGTCCTTCTGGAACAGCGGCACGATGTTCGCCCTGGCGTCGTTGCCGAGCCAGTCCGGCGCCCAAGCCGCCTCGGTGACGTCCCACTGGTTGGGCTTGGCGCTGTTAGGCCCGTTCATCAGGAAGGTGTAGTAAGGCCCCTGTTCCTCGGGTACGCCCTGGTCGGTGATGCCGCAGGCCTTGAGGTCGGCCTGCACCGAGGTGAAGACCAGGCCGTGGTCGCCGGCCGTCCGGTAGGCGTCCTTGAGCGTGAGGCCGTGCGGGTACCCGGCCCGGGCGAGCAGCGTCTTGCACTCCGCCGCATTGCCCTCGTTGTCCATCGTCGGGTAGTAGTTGTACTGCGAGTAGCCGACGTTGCCCTGCGCGACGGCCCCGTTGAGTATCGGGTTCAGCCCGGTGCCGCCGTAGATCTTCGCGATCGCGACCTTGTTGATCGCGTACTCGATGGCCTGGCGGACCAGCAGCTTGGACATGGCGTGATTGTCGTCCGGGCTCTGCGTGTTGAAGACCAGGTACGGGCCCTCGCTGCCGGTGTTGGCGTAGATGTGCAGGCCCGGGCTGTGCGCGGCCTCCAGCGGCTGGATCTGCGAGGTCGGCACGGGCAGATCCCACATCAGGTCGGAGCTGCCGGCCTGGATCTCGGACATGGCGGTCTGCGGCGAGTTGGTGCCCTCGGTTACCACGATCGAGCTGAGGTAGTCGTGCCGGAGCGTGTCGGTGGACTGCTTCCACGCCGGGTCCCTGGTCATCACGATCTTCTTGTTGGGGACGTACGTGCTGATCGCGTACGGCCCGTCGGAGATGACGTGCTGCTTCATCTGGGCGCTGTCCGGAATGTAGCTGTCGTACTCGGCCGGGCGCGCCGAGGCGAACGGCATGGCCAGGATGTTCAGGAAGTCGTTGGCCGACTCGGTCAGGGTGAACTGGATTTCCGACGAGCTCGGCGTGGCGATGCCGGAGATCGAGTGGCTGTTCTGGAACGCGGCCAGCTGCGAGGCCGTCGGCGACTTGTTATTGGCGAACGCGGCGGTGTAGCCGTTGCAGTATGTGGTCATGCCGGCGATGACCGGCTCGTAATACAGCAGGTTGCCCACGCCGACCACCGGGTTGCACATGGCCTTGAACTCGCGGAGGAAGTCCTGCGAGGTGACCGCGCGGGCCGGGTGAGTGTCCCAGTCAATGCCGGGCTTGATGCGGAAGGTGTAGGTCAGGCCGTTGGCCGAGATCCCGCCGTTGGTCCGCGTCGGCACCTCGGTCGCCATGTCGGGGGCGATCGTGGTGGCCAGGGTGGGGTTGTTCGACGGCAGGTAGCTGACCAGCTGCCGGGTCCACCCCAGCTCGAGGTCGAAGGAGGGCAGGTAGTACGAGGACAGCGGGTCGAGGTGATCGACGTCACCGCTGGCCACCAAGTTCAGGGTCCCGCCGTAGGCGGGCTTGCCGCTGCCCGGCGATGGGTTGCCGCCGCCGCTGGTGGAGCTGCCGCAGGCCGCCAGGGTGCCTGCGGCCAGGGCGGCCAGGGCGAGCGCGGCGAAGCACTTCGGTACGGGATTCATGTACTTGCTCCTTCGGGCCCGGCTCGGGGGAGCGGGCACAGCCGTTACGGCCCATGTGGCTTATCACACCAGAGCATGGAGTCCTGGACCCTGGAGGGCGAGCGCGGAAGCGGTTATTCAACCGCAATCCGGCCGTGACCATCCCGGGCAGGGGAAACGTACCGCGCATTGGGGTAAAGGTCTACAAATCGCGCCCTTCAAGCGCATCTTGCATGGGCCGGAACTTCGCCTGCGCCTCGGCCAGCTCCGCCGCCGGGTCCGATCCCGCGACGATGCCGCAGCCGGCGAAGAGCCTGGCGCGCGAGCTCCCGCCCGCTTCTCCGTTGCCCTCCAGCTCGGCGCAGCGCATCGCGATGCCCCACTCGCCGTTGCCGTGGCCGTCCACCCAGCCGACCGGCCCGGCGTAGCGGCCCCGGTCCATTCCCTCGAGCTCGCGGATCAGCTCCATCGCGGTCTCGGCCGGCGTGCCGCAGACGGCCGCCGTGGGATGCAGCGCGGCGGCGATGGCCAGCGCGCTCGGCGCGCCGCCGTTCCCATTCCCGTTCCAGGCCGGACGGCCGGCCAGCCTGCCGGTGACCGACGTGGCCAGGTGCTGCACGTTCGCGAGCCGCAGCAGGAACGGGCGCGGGTCGGCGGTCAGCTCCGCGCAGAGCGGCGCGAGCGCCTCGCGGACTCCGGTCGCCGCGTACGCGTGCTCCTCGGTGTTCTTGGCCGAGGTGAGCAGCGCCGCGCCGAGCGCGCGGTCCTCCGCCGGGTCGGCGCCGCGCGGGCTGGTGCCGGCCAGCACCAGCGCGCTGATCTCCGCGTCCTGCCGCCGGATCAGCAGCTCGGGGGTGGCGCCGGCCAGCCCCGCGCAGGCGAACGTGTAGCAGTCCGGGTACCTCGCGGCCAGCCGGTGCAGCAGCACGCGCACATCGAGCGGCCGCGCGGTGGTGGCATACAGATCCCTGGCCAGGACGACTTTCCTGAGCCCGCCCGCCCTGATGCTCGCCACCGCGGACGCGACCGCCTGCTCCCACTGCGGCGCGGTCAGGCTGCCGTCGTGCCAGCGCACCTTGCCGGGCCCGGACACCGGCACAGCCGGGATGGCCGGGTCGCCGTCGCCGATCGTGGTGAGCCAGGCCCGGCCCTGCCGGCGGCCGAGCACGACCCGGGGCAGCACGAGCACGGATCCGTCCGAGGCGGGATCGAAGGTGAAGCTGCCGAACGCCACGGCGCCCGACCCTGGCGCCTGCACCTGATCGTCGGTGTCCGCGGTGTCCAGCAGGGAGCGCAGCCACTTCTCGGCGACCGTGAATCGGTCCTCGCCGGCCGGCAGCGTGATCCTGGCCGTCTCGCCCCAGCCGACCAGTCCCTCGCCGCGGCGCACCCAGGCGAGCGCGGCCGGCCCGGGCAGCTGCGCGATAAGGTGCCCGGGATCCGGGATCTCCGCGCTGCGGATCACGAGCCTGTCGGTCTGCGTGCCCCCATCCAGGTCGGCGCTGTCCAGATTGGCACTGTCCGGGTAGGCGCTGTCCAGATCGGCTCTCACGTCACCCTTCCAGGTCGGCGGCACGTCATACCACTCTACGGTCGGGTCCCCGGTGGTCTCGGCCGGCCCAGAGGTGACATGCGACACGCGGCGGGCACGCCCAGATCGTGGCCGGGGCCCAGCCCGGCAGCTGGCGCGGCCTCGTGCGCTATGATCCGGCGCGGCGCTGGTATCACCGCCTGGAGATCACGAACGAGTACGAGGTGTGGCTGTTGAGCTGGCAGCCTGGGCAGGGAACCGGGTTCCATGATCATGGCGGGTCCGCCGGGGCCTTCACGGCCGGGCTGCGCCGCATCGGCTCCGAGCCGTCCGGGCCAAGCCGGTGACGGCGGCCAGGATCAGCGTCGACGAGATGCTGGCGCAGGCCAGGAGCCGGCTGCGCCGGGTGGACCCGCGCCAGGCCGAGGCGGAGATACGGCAGGGGGCGCTGCTCGTCGACATCCGGCCGGCCGCGCAGCGGGCCGCCGAGGGCGAGGTGCCGGGCGCGCTGCGGGTGGAGCGCAACGTGCTGGAGTGGCGGTTCGACCCGGCCTCGGCCAGCAGGCTCCCGCAGGCGGGCAGCTACGACCTCCGGGTGATCATCATGTGCTCGGAGGGCTACACCTCCAGCCTGGCCGCCGCGTCCCTGCAGGACCTCGGCCTGGTCAACGCCACCGACCTGGACGGCGGATTCGCGGCCTGGGCGGCGGCCGGCCTGCCGGTCACCGGCACCCCGGTTACAGCAGCGTGAGCTGCTCCGCCTGATCGCGCGGGCCTGCCATTCGTGCCCCGCCTGCGGCCCGCGCCCGTCCTGCCGCTCGCGCCTGGCCGGGGCCCGCCCGGCCCATGCCGTGCGTGCGGGCCAGCTCGGCCACCTGCTCCGCGATCCGCTGCTGGTAGGCGCGCGGCGCGTAGGCTCCGGACCGGTACAGGGCGCGGTAGCGGGCCACCAGGCCCGGGTGCTGCTCGCCGAGCCAGCGGTAGAACCACTCCCTGGCCCCCGGCCGCAGGTGCAGCACGATCGGGCTGACGTGCGTCGCGCCCGCGGCCGCGATCTGCCGCACGGTCGCCGCCAGCTGGGCGGGGGAGTCGGACAGGAAGGGCACTACGGGTCCCATCAGCACGCCGCAGCGCAGGCCGCTGCCGTTCAGCGTGGCGCAGGCTTCCAGCCGCCGCTGCGGCGCCGGGGTGCCGGGCTCGACAGACCGCCAAAGCTCTTTGTCGACGAACCCGACGGAGACGTTCAGCCCGACCTCGGTCACCTCGGCGGCCTGGAGGAGCAGCTCGAGGTCGCGCAGGATGAGCGTGCCCTTGGTGAGGATGGAGAACGGGTTCGCCGCGTCCCGCAGCGCCGTGATGATGCCGCGCATGAGCTTGTACCGCCCCTCGGCCCGCTGGTAGGGGTCGACGTTGGTGCCCATCGCGATGTGCTCGCCCGCCCAGCGGGGAGAGGCCATCTTCGCCCGCACGAGTTCCGGCGCGTTGACCTTGACCACCACCTTGGTGTCGAAGTCCCGCCCGGCGTCCAGGTCAAGGTAGGTGTGGGTGTTACGGGCGAAACAATATTTACAGGAATGCTGACATCCCCGATAGGGATTGATGGTGTAGCGGAACATCATGCGAGAGGACTTGGGTACCTCGGACACGATCGACTTCGCGTGGACTTCGTAGAAGGTCATGTCGCGGAACTCGGGCGTGTCGAACGTCCGGGCGACCGCGTTCCGCTCGATCAGCGGGAGCGTCGTCCCGCCGGCGGGGTCGCGGGCATCGTTCGAATCGAGTCGCAAGCTATCCCAGCGCATGATCGACAGTATAGAACCAGCGTTCGATCCTGGCAAACATGTGTTCGGTTTCGTTGGCCGCCCATGGTGCGGCGATTACGATTTGAGTTCTGTGGGAGTGCGTTCGGTAATCGCCTCTTACCTGTTGCAAAAAGAGTCAGGCACAAAGTCAGAACGATTGGATAAACCTTGCCCCGTGGGGGATAGTTAGAGGAGTTCCCATCTGGCGCGTGGAACGCGGAGGTACGGCCCTATGGCGCTATCAATGGACGAGCAGCGCATGCTCGCCGAGATAGAGCGGCGACTTGCCGCGGAGGACCCTGGCCTGGCGACCAGGCTGTCCTCATTCAGGCGGCCAGGGCCGGCCGCCAGGCTCCGGACCACCCGGGGCAAGATCATCGGATCGATCTGCACTGTCGTCCTGCTCGCCGTCATAGG
>DASXZD010000072.1:0-1934 GCA_036502085.1 Streptosporangiaceae bacterium | reverse complement strand
ATGTAAACACGAATGGCTTTTCCGGGAATGTGAGGTAACGCACAGTCGCCGAAACCGGACCTCCCGATCACCCTACGAGAGCGCGGGTTCGTCAATCTGCTCACCCTCGGATCCGGGCACTAATGGCCTGGCCGGGATGGTCACTCTCCGCGTTCTCGGGTAGCGTCGAGTTTTGCCAGGCGCCGATCTCGCGCCGATCCCCCAGAGCAGACACTCGCGCCGGGCATTCTGTTGCCGGAAATCCGAAAGGAGTGATGCCGGGAGGCCCAGCCCGCAGACCCAAGGCGGTAGTCATCAGGACCCGCCGGAAGCCGAAAGGCCAAAAGAATTGCTTGCAGCACTTGCGCTCGCCGCCTACCTCGTTCAGCCGGGCGACACACTTTCAGGAATCGCCGCCAGCCATAGCGTCAGCCTCGCGGCCGTCGAGTCCGCGAACTCACAGCTATCCAACCCCAACCTGATCTACGCCGGGCAGACTCTCGAGATCCCCAAGACGTCGTCGGCGGCGCAGGCATCGACCGCGGCGCAGGCGTCGGCCACCCCGCGCAGCTACACCGCCTCGCCGAGCAGCAGCAGCCAGAGCGCGTCACCCGCCGGCTCGGCGTCGAGCACCGCGAGCACCGTTACCCAGGCCAGCTCCAGCGGCTCTGCTGGCTACTCGTCGAGCAGCCTGTCTGACATCCCTGGCGTTCCCCAGTCGCTGGCCGCCTGCGTGGCCTACCGGGAATCAACGGACCTGCAGAACCCGGCGGCGAACGGCAACGCCTACGGCATCATTCCTGCCAGCGGGTACAACGTCGCGGGGACGTCGCTGGCTCACCAGAAGCAGGTCTTCGCGGAGCTGTACCAGCAGGACGGCGGCGCGCCGTGGGCTGCCGACGGCTGCCCGGGAACCTAGCACCTGCCGCTGGTCACCAAGCCACCTGACGGGCCCGGCCGGTTCCGCGCTATCCCCCCTCACGGCGCGACCGGCCGGGCCAAGGCCGTTAGGCGTCAGCGGCCGGGCGGTCACGATGCGGGAAAGCTAAGAAGCCGGTCCGTGAACACGTCCCCGAGTTCCGCCATGGACTCCCGCAGGAGCTCCGGCAGGTCCCCCAGGTCCAGCTGAGCCTGGCCGGCGATCCAGCGCGCGAAAGTGACACGGTAGACGGCGGTCCCCGTCTCGGCGGCCAGGCTCGCGGCCAGCTCGGGGACGCCACGGTCGCGCAGCGCGGCGGCCATCGCCGCGGCGAACTCGGCGAGCTTGGCTAGTTCGCGCTCGCGCAGCTCCTGGTTCACGGACACGACGGCGTAACGCAGCCTGGCGGGCTCTGGGGTTTCCTGGATCACGGCGCCCACGGCCTGGAGCGCCGCGCTCACCGCGTCGATCGGCCCGGCGGCGGGCGGCGCGCCCGCGACGGCCTGCACGAGCAGGTCAAGCACCGAGTCGGAGCCGTAGAACAGGACCTCGCGCTTGTCGGCGAAGTGCCGGAAGAACGTCCGCTCGGTCAGCCCCGCGGACCTGGCGATCTCCGCCGCCGTGGTCTGCTCGAACCCCTGCTCGGCGTACAGCGTCAGGGCCGCCTTCGCCAGCCGTCCGCGCGCGTTCGGCTCCCATCGACCCATGACGCGATCCTATGTGATGACAGCCGCAGACATCGTCCTGCTGGCCCCTGGGCTGAAACCACGCCTACGTTCGGGGTAATGCATTTGATTTTTCCGAACGGAGGCGTGGTTCCCGCTCGCGGGCCGGTCATTGTCCCTGCTAGCCGAAGTAGTGGCCTTCGTCGAGGTCGGCGATCAGGCCGGGTCCGGTCGGGGCCCAGCCAAGCCGCTTGCGGGTCAGCGCGCTTGACGCGGGGTTGTCCGCGGCGGCGAACATGCCGAGGAAGCCGAAGTGGCCGGCCGCGTCCTGCGGGGCGATGCTGGCGGCCGGCAGCCCGAGGTGGCCGCCG
>DASXZD010000071.1:0-46672 GCA_036502085.1 Streptosporangiaceae bacterium | reverse complement strand
GGGGGCGGCGGGACTACGGGGCGGCGGGGCGATGGGATCGGTTAGCTAGTCGGCGGGGTCATCCGGCTGGGGCTTGCTCGCCGGGGATACCGGGCCGGGCTAGCCGGAGGTGTAGGTGCTTGAGGCGGCGAGCGCGATGCCGCCGCGCACGTTGAAGTTGACCGTGACCTTGACGAAGGTCGGCCGCAGGGCCTCGACCAGGTCGTCGCGGATCTTCGTGGCCAGGTGCTCGTGGAAGATCTTCTCTTCGCGGAACGTCTCCAGGTAGAGCTTGAGGCTCTTGGTCTCCACCGCCCGGTCGCCCGGCCGGTAGTCGATCCTGATCGTGGCCCAGTCCGGCTGCCCGGTCACCGGGCAGCGGCAGGTGAACTCCTGGCAGTCGAGCGTGATCTCCTGGGACGCGTCGGCGATCGGGAACGTCTCGAGCTGGCGGTCCACGGCGGCATCCGCCCGGCCGAGCTTCGTGATGGTCATGCCGCCACGATAATCGACTCTCACGCCTTGCTGATCGCCACGAATTCCTCGGTCGGCAGGCTCGCCTGGGCGACCCGCCAGCCGCGCCGCTCGGCCAGGGCGGTCAGGTCCTCGACGTGCCGCCGGGCGAACGTGGCGGCCCGGCCGTTCATCGCGCGGGTGGGAAACGAGACGACCACGTGGCTGGCCGCCAGCGTGTCGACCAGCCGCAGGCCGGCCCCGGGCTGCCGGCCCTCGATGCAGTGGTAGGTCTTCAGCAGCAGCGCGAGATCGGCCGTCACCGGAGGTTCCGCCGTGAGCACGTCCTCGTGCCGCACCTCGCAGCCGGGATAGTCACGGGACAAGAAGTCGTTGCCCAGCGCCACGAACGTCGCGTTCAGGTCGTAGCCGGTGTAGCTGGCGTCGGTGCAGTCGCGCAGCCAGGGCAGCGTGAACACGTTCAGCGCGCAGGCCAGGTCGGTGACCGTGACCGGCGGCGGCACCAGCGCCAGCAACGCTGGATAAAACTGGTCCAGGTCGGGCAGCCGCTCCGCAGTCGATACGTGCGCGGCGAGCATCCGGCGGCACCAGGCCCGCCGGGCGTCGGCGCCGTCCGCGCCGTCGCCCGGCGCGGCGTCGCGCCGCAGCACGGCCGGGCGGACGGTGACCAGGTGCAGGGCGGCGACCTTGTGCAGCCGGGCGCGGGCCTGCCGCTCCAGCTCGGCGACGTCCTTGGTGCTCTCGCCCGCCCGCCGCACCACGTCCGCGATCGTGTCCGGGTGGACGTCGCGGTACTTGGCGGCGGCGGCTAGCCGGGCCGTCACGGTCTGCACGGCCAGCGCGGCCAGCGCGGCATCGCGGCCGGGCTCGGGCCCGCGGCGGCGGCCGGTCACGGGCCGTCGGGCCCGCGGTAGACGCAGCCGGACCGGCACGTCTCGCGGATCACGACGGCCGACAGCGGCAGGCTGGCCGCCAGCCGGTCCCAGATCCACACGGCGAGGTTCTCGCTGGTCGGGTTGTCCAGGCCGGGCACCTCGTTGAGGTAGCGGTGGTCGAGCTGGTCGTGCAGCGGGCCGAACGCGGCCCTGATGTCGGCGAAGTCCAGCACCCAGCCCTCCTTCGCGTCGACGGGGCCGGTGACGTGCACCTCGACGCGGAAGGAGTGCCCGTGCAGCCGCGCGCACTTGTGCCCGGCCGGCACGTTCGGCAGCCGGTGCGCGGCCTCGAACGAGAACTCACGAAACACTTCCACTAACGAATCCCCAGAATCTTGTGCGTCTGCAGGCTCAGCCGCCAGCGGGGGTGGGCCAGGCAGTAGTCGGTGGCCGCCTTGATGTTGGCCGACAGTTCCGGGCCGTCCATCGGCTGCAGCATGAAGTGCCGGAACGACAGCGACTCGAACCGCTCCGGCTCGGCGCCGGGCTGCGGGAAAACCAGCTTGAGCTCGTCCCCGGCGAGCAGCCGCAGCGGCGCGCCCGCCTTCGGGCTCATGCAGATCCAGTCGATCCCGGCGGGAGCGTCGCGGGTGCCGTTGGTCTCGATCGCGACCTCGAACCCCCGATCGTGCAGCGCCGCGACCGCCGCGGCGTCGAGCTGCAGCAGCGGCTCCCCGCCGGTGCACACCACGTAGGGCCGGGCGGCGCCGTCCGGCGGGTCCGGCCAGCGCGCCGCGACGGCCGCGGCCAGCTCCTCAGGCGTGCCGAACGCCCCGCCGTCCGGGCCGTCGGTGCCGAGGAAGTCGGTGTCGCAGAACTGGCAGACGGCCCGGTGCCGGTCCCGCTCGCGGCCGGTCCACAGGTTGCACAGCGCGAACCGGCAGAACACCGCGGGCCGGCCGGTCTGCGCGCCTTCCCCCTGCAGCGTGTAGAAGATTTCCTTGATCTTGTACGGCATCACGGAACCAGCGCGGCCTTCTCCCGCGAGGCGGCGAGCATGCCGAGCAGCCTGGTGTAGAAGCGCAGGTTGTGCAGGGTGGCCAGGCGGTCGGCCAGGCCGTCCTTGACCCGGAACAGGTGGTGCAGGTAGGCCCGGCTGTACCGGCTGCAGGTCGGGCAGTCGCAGGTCAGGCAGATCGGCTCGTCACAGCGCGCGTTGTCCGCGTCGTGGATGTAGACGTTGCGGTAGAAGCCGCGGTCGGGGGACAGGCCGCGCTCGGCGATGTCGGGAACGAACGCGTACAGCCGGCCGTGCCGGGCGTCCCTGGTCGGGATCGTGCAGTCGAACACCCAGCGCCAGTCGATCTCGCACAGCGTCACCAGGTGCTCGGGCTTGCCGACGCCGAGCGCGAACAGCGGCGCGTCGGCCGGGGTGAGCTCGGCCAGCAGCCGGAACATCTCCAGCTCCAGCACGCCGTCGGCGGTCAGCGGCCAGCCGCCGAAGCCAAAGCCCTGCGCCCCGGCGTCGATCATCGCGGCGGCGCAGCGCCGCCGCAGCTCAGGATCGCTGCCGCCCTGCACCACGCCGACCAGCAGCGGCGGCCGGTCGAGCCGGCGCTCCCGGCACTGCCGGTCATAGGCCTCCCTGGCTTGGCCGAACCAGCGGATGGACCGCTCGGTCGAGGCCAGCTGCTCGTCGGGTGAATCGTCGGGGCCGGTGCAGTCGTCCAGCGCGATGACCACGTCCGACCCCAGGCCGAATTGCCACTCGATGACCTTCTCCGGGGTGAGCTCGATCTTCTGGCTGTCCTTGGACTCCTGGAAGATCACGCCGCCCGGCCTGATCGACCCGGTCTTGCCCTGGGTGCGCAGCAGCGACAGCACCTGGAAGCCGCCGGAGTCCGAGACGATCACGCCGTCCCAGCCCATGAAGCGGTGCAGCCCGCCGGCCCGCTTGACCTGGCGCAGCCCGGGCCGCTGGGCCAGGTGCATGGCGTTGACCATGATGCCCTTGATGCCCACCGACCGCAGGTCGAGCGCGTCCACCGCGCGCACCGATGCCCTCGTGCCGTCGGGCAGGAAGGCAGGCAGCGGCAGCGCACCGTGCGAAGTGGCGAGGGCGGTGGCCGGGGGCGCGGACGGGACGGCCGATGTCATATAGCGCTGGCTCCTTGTCTGGCGCGGATGCCAGGCCTTCCAGGCTACCCGGTCACGCCTGGTCAGCCTCCCAGTACATCTCCCGGCGCAGCGGCCCGTCCGGCTGGTCCAGGCCGGGGTACTCGGGCAGCATCGCGGACATCTGCGACTGATGGCAGGACACCATGGCCAGCTTCAGCCGCATCGCGGCCTGGTCCAGCGGGACGACATGCGCCCGCGCGCGGCCGAGATAGCCCTCGATCCGCGCCACGTGCGCGCTCCACCGGTAGTCGTGATCCCGGTCCGCGTCGGCGGCGTCCCAGCCGAAGGCGAAGGCGTACGGGCAGTCCGCGTAGAAGCGGATCCGCCCGCTGGACGCCGGGACGACGGCGAGCACCGCGTCGCGGGTGCCGGTGTGATCGGAGTGGCTGCCTAATCCGGCCGGGACCCAGACCTGACCGCTGGCCGGCAGCGCCGCGGTGAGGTCGGCGACCACCTGGTCGTGCGGGAACTCCTCCCGGTACGGGCCGTCGGTGAACCCCAGGTGCACGCTGCGCGCGCCGGCGATCTCGTTCGCCCGCAGATCCTCCTCCCGGCGCGCCGCGGCCGCGGCGTTCCCGGTCTGGTAGCCGGAGATGAGGTCCCACTCCGATACCTGCCCGTCGGCCGGCTGGCCGCCGCAGACGGTGAGCACGGTGACCTCGGAGCCGCTGGCCACCAGCACGTGAGCAGCGGAGAACACGGCGTCGTCGAAGTGTGGTGAAACCACCACGTCGGTCATGGCGTCAGGCCTCCGATCCCGGGCTGCTGCCCATTCTTCCCGGCGAGCGCAACGCGCTCGTATACCCAGTTGCGGGACAGCCCAGTCACCTCGCGTACCACCTCGCGAGCCAGCCGGGAATCGGCCCCGTGCCGCAGCAGCGCGTCCGCCAGGCGGTCGGCGAGCAACTGCATGTCATCGCGGATCTCCTCGCCGGCGCCGCCGACGACGATCGTGTACTGCCCCCTGATGTCCTGCTGGGCGGCCAGCCCGGCCGCGAGGCCGGCCAGCGTACCGCGGCTGAACGCCTCGTCGGCCTTGGTCAGGTTGCGGGCCAGCGCCGCCGGGCGGTCGCCGAGGACCTCGTGCATGTCGAGCACGGTCGCGGCCAGCCGGTGGGGCGCCTCGAAGAAGACCAGCGCGGCGTCGATGGTCCTGACCTCGCCCAGCGCGGACCGCCGGGCGGCGGCCTTGCGGGGCAGGAAGCCGACGTAGTGGAAGCGGTGGATGGGCAGCCCCGAGCCGATCAGCGCGGTGATCGTCGCGCTCGTTCCGGGCAGCGGGCAGACCCGGATGCCGCCGGCGATCGCCGCCGTCACCAGCCGGTAGCCGGGGTCGTTCACCAGCGGCGTCCCGCCGTCGGACACCAGGGCGATGTCGGTGCCCTCGCGCAGCGCCGCGATCAGCTGCGGGCTGCGCGCCTCCTCGTTGTGGTCGTGGTAGCTGAGCAGCCTGGTCTCGATGCCCAGCGGCGCCAGCAGGGTCCGCGCGTGCCGGGTGTCCTCGGAGGCGACGATGCCCACCTGGCCCAGCACGTCGATCGCCCGCAGCGTGATGTCCCGCGGGTTGCCGATCGGTACCGGCACGAGATAGAGCGTGCCCGCGACGGTTCCGGAGTCACCCTCGGGTATTACATCGACGGGAGTCATCGGTTCCACTTCTGTTACATGGGCGCCGCAAGGTCACTGTATCCCGGCGCCGGCCGGACTTCGGCTGCGCGCCCGGCCGCTACAGTCGGTGGCAGCGCCGGCGGCTTCCCGGCGAGGTCCCGGCATCGAGAAGGCACGTGATGGGCAGCCCCGAGGAACCAGACGAGCAGCTGCGCAAGGTCGAGGCGGCCGTCGCCACGAGCCGACGATACGCGACGCTCGCGCCCGGCACGGTGCGCCGGGTCGCCCGCCGGGCGCTCGTCTCGGCCCGGGGCAACGTCGGCGAGGCGACCAAGCGGACCAAGCGCGGCCTGCACGAGATCTACGGCGCGTACCTGCCCGGCAGCGAGCCGAACTACCCGGCGCTGCTGCGCGAGCTGCGAGCCGCCACCGCGAGCGGCGAGGCCGATGCGGTCCGCGACGCGCTCAGCTCGGCCATGGCGGTGCACGCCTCCACCCGGGAGCGGCTGCCCTACCTCAGCCCCTTCTACGAGAAGATCTTCAGCCGGGTCCCGGCGCCGGCCACCGTCAGGGATCTCGCCTGCGGGCTCAACCCGCTGGCCGTGCCCTGGATGGGGCTGCCCGCGTCGACGGTGTACCTGGCCTCGGACATCGGCGGGCGCCTGGTCGAGTTCGTGGACCAGGCGCTGACCGAGTTGCGGATGCAGCACGAAGCCGGGCTGGCCGACCTGGTCGACCAGCCGCCGGCCGGCCCCGCCGACCTGACGCTGCTGCTCAAGACCGTGCCCAGCCTGGAGCGGCAGCGGCCGGGGGCCGGCTGGGAGCTGATCGACGCGATCGACTCGCCGGTGATCGTGGTCACGTTCCCGACCAGGTCACTGGGCCAGCGGGCCAAGGGGATGTTCCAGACCCATTCGGCGGCGTTCGAGGCGCAGGCTGGCGAGCGGTCCTGGCGGTTCGACCGGCTGGAGATCCCGGGCGAGCTGATCTACATCGTGCGGAAGTAAGAGGCTTATTCAAAACCCGACCGACAGGTCAGCGTGGCCGCAGGCCAACCCAGGTTGTGATGATGATCAATTGTAGTTTTGAATAAGTCTCTGCCGGTTAGCCGCGGTCGGCCAGCGCCGGGTCGGCCAGGCCGAGCTCGGCGAAGCCGCGGCCGCGCAGCAGGCAGGAGTCGCACGTCCCGCAGGCGCGGCCGGCTTCATCCGGGTCGTAGCAGCTGTGCGTCAGCGCGTAGTCCACGCCCAGCGCCAGGCCGCGCTCGATCGTCTGCGCCTTGGTCAGGTCGATCAGCGGGGTGTGGATCCGCAGCCGCTGCATTCCCTCCACTCCCGCCTTGGTCGCGAGGTTGGCCATCTGCTCGAACGCCCGGATGAACTCGGGCCGGCAGTCCGGATAGCCGCTGTAGTCCAGCGCGTTCACGCCGATGAACACGTCGTCGCAGCCCAGCGTCTCGGCCCAGGCCAGCGCAAAGGACAGGAACACCGTGTTGCGGGCCGGCACGTAGGTGACGGGGATGTCCGAGCCCAGATCTTCGGCGCGGTCGTGGTGCGGCACCGCGATGTCGTCGGTCAGCGCGGAGCCGCCGAAGACCCGCAGGTCGATCTCGGCGACCACGTGCCGGGCCGCGCCCAGCGCGGCGGCCACCCGGCGCGCCGCGTCCAGCTCGACGTCGTGCCGCTGCCCGTAGCTGAAGCTGAGCGCGTACGGGACGTAGCCCTCGTCCCTGGCGATCGCCAGCACCGTGGCCGAGTCCAGCCCTCCGCTGAGCAGTACCACCGCCGGCCGGCCGGTCATCACGCCCTCCTCATGCCCTTCGATGCCCACCAGAGGAAAGCTACCCGCTCGGTAGCAGCGGTCGGACATAACGGAGAGTCAGCGTGCGCCACCGTTAGGGATGCTAATGTTTTGAACGATGCTGCGCGCGCTGCTCCTCCTTAGCGGCCGCGGCGGGGGCCGATAACGGCCGGCTCCCTCGCCGCGGAGCCCTGGCGTGCTCGCTGGCCGCGTTCGCATCGATGAGGGAGCAGTACCCCAAATGCGCATCACCCAGAAGCCCAGCGGCATGCCCTGCCACCGTTACGCGCCGTTCAAGCCCGTCGATCTGCCGGACAGGACCTGGCCGGGCAACGCCATCACCGCGGCGCCGCGGTGGCTGTCCACCGACCTGCGGGACGGCAACCAGGCGCTGATCGACCCGATGAACCCGGCGCGCAAGCGGCAGATGTTCGACCTGCTGGTATCCATGGGCTACAAGGAGATCGAGGTCGGCTTCCCGTCGGCCAGCCAGGCCGACTTCGACCTCGTCAGGGACCTCATCGAGGGCGGCCACATCCCGGATGACGTGCAGATCTCCGTGCTCACCCAGGCGCGCGACGAGCTGATCGAGCGGACCGTGCAGTCGCTGGCCGGCGCGCCGCGGGCCAGCGTGCACCTGTACAACGCGACCGCGCCGCTGTTCCGGCGGGTGGTGTTCGGCATCGATCGCGACCAGTGCAAGGCGCTCGCGGTGGACGGCACCAGGTCGGTGATGAAGTACGCCGAGGCGTACCTGCCGGGCTGCGCGTTCGGCTACGAGTACTCGCCGGAGATCTTCGTGGACACCGAGCTGGACTTCGCCGCCGAGGTCTGCGCCGCGGTGATGGACGTCTGGCAGCCGGGGCCGGACCGGGAGATCATCCTCAACCTGCCGTGCACGGTCGAGCGTTCCACGCCGAACGTGTACGCCGACCAGATCGAGTGGATGAGCCGCTCGCTGCCGCACCGCGAGCACGTCTGCCTGTCGGTGCACACGCACAACGACCGGGGCACCGCGGTGGCCGACGCCGAGCTCGCGGTGATGGCCGGCGCGGACAGGATCGAGGGCTGCCTGTTCGGCAACGGCGAGCGGACCGGCAACGTCTGCCTGGTCACGCTGGGCATGAACCTGTTCAGTCAGGGCATCGACCCGATGATCAGCTTCTCGGACATCGACGAGATCCGGCGGACCGTCGAGTACTGCAACCAGCTGCCGGTACACCCCCGGCATCCGTACGCGGGGGAGCTGGTCTACACCGCTTTTTCCGGGTCGCATCAGGACGCGATCAAGAAGGGCTTCGAGGCGTTCTCGGCCGCTGCGGCTGCGGCGGGCCGGCCGCCCGCCGAGATGCCGTGGGGGGTGCCGTACCTGGCCATCGACCCGCAGGACGTGGGCCGCACCTACGAGGCCGTGATCCGGGTCAACTCCCAGTCGGGCAAGGGCGGCGTGGCCTACATCATGAAGGCCGAGCACCAGCTGGACCTGCCGCGCCGGATGCAGATCGAGTTCTCCCGGCTGGTCCAGGCCCGGACTGACATGGCCGGCGGGGAGGTGACCCCCGCGCAGATGTGGGAGATCTTCGGGGCCGAGTACTTCGGGGCCGGTCGGCTGGCGCTGCACGATCACTACACCTCGGCGGCGGTGGAGTCCAAGGACGCGCTGACCGTGGAGGTGCGGGTGGACGGCGAGGCGCGGCTGCTCGAGGGGATCGGCAACGGCCCGATCTCGGCATTCTGTGACGCGCTGGGCTCGGTCGGCATCGACGTCCGCGTGCTGGACTACGCCGAGCACGCGATGTCGGCCGGCAGCGACGCGCAGGCCGCCGCGTACGTGGAGTGCTTTGTCGGGGCTTGTGGTTCTTCTGGGGCTTCCGGGGGCTTCGGGGCCGGGCAGACGCTGTGGGGGATCGGGATCGACGGCAACACGGTGACCGCCTCGATGCGCGCGGTCCTGTCCGCGGTGAACCGGGCGGCCCGCGCGGACGCGTCGTGAACGGCGGGCAGCCTGGCAGGACATGGGCCTGCCAGGCTGCGAGCCCTTAGGCGGGGTTGAACTCAGGGTTCCGCTATCCCGCAGGTGTGCCGGTGATCGTCTGCGTGGGGCTGACGCTGAAGCTGCCGGTGAATTTGCCCGTGTTACCCACGCTGACCGCGCCGCCGCAGCCAGTGACGCTGGCCACGGTGAGCGTGCTGGTGTTCGGAATGGACAGCACGCCGGTCGAGTTGGTGTACGTCACCCAGGTGCTGCTGCTCGGAAGTCCCACTGAGCCCGTCACCTTGATGGAGCACGAGACCCCGAAGACTTTCCCCGTCGCGGTAGCCGTGACGCCGGTGATCGTCCCGCAAGACACGCCCGTGCCCGAGCACCCGGTTATGGTCTGATGGCCGTCATTGTAATGGTAGCCGTTAATGCTCCAGGTACCTGAGCCTGCCGCAGTCCAGCCCGAGTCACCGAAGCTGTCCCTGCAGCTCGTGAACGAGGTGCTCGTGATCGTGCCAAGCACAGTCGGACTTCCGCTGGCCGTCGTGTTGATACTGCCTTTGTCCGATTCAGCGGTACACGTGATTGAAACGTTCCCGAGCCCGGTCGCGACGGTCAGCACGGCGTTCGTGCTGTGCAGGGAGGAGGTATAAGAACCGCCAGGTGAGCCGGTCCAGCTCGTCGGTGCGGCTAAGGCCGCCGTGGTGGTCAGGCCGATCATCGTCGCCGCTGCGGCCATCGTGAGGGCCGCGCCCATTAATCGTCTCATTCTGCTGAACTCCCAACTGATTCTGTTTGTTGCGATGGGCTGTTCTAGTCCGGATACGGAAAGGATGTTACTTGATCGTAATATCCTTGACAAGACCTTTGATGAGAATTTCGCGGGCTGCTCTTTGATCGACTTTTATTTGTCGTATTGCGCGAGATCGCCGCCATTTCTTTGTCAGCAAAGTGAGCATTCTTCGCGGAGCGCGCCGGTCGAGAGTGCATCATCCTGATAAGGGGGAGTAATGTGAGTCATGGGCTTTAGATGTTACGGATTTGACGTGAGCTGGCCATGTGTCGAAATGCGGCCGTCATGGCCCGTGTGGCCTGGCGGCCCTGGTGACTGGTGCGCGGCCGGCCGGCCCGGCGCGCGCCGGTATGCGCGCCGGGGCGGGAGAATGTACGGGTGAGTCTCTACCGCGACGAGGGCATCGTGCTGCGCACCCAGAAGCTGGGCGAGGCGGACCGCATCATCACCCTGCTCGCCCGCAGGACCGGCCGCATCCGCGCGGTGGGCAAGGGAGTGCGGCGGACGAAGTCGCGGTTCGGCGCCAGGCTGGAGCCGTTCACGCACGTGGATCTGCAGCTCTACGCCGGGCGCTCGCTCGACATCATTACGCAGGCGGAGACGATCAGGCCGTACGGGGAGCAGTTGGCGGTCGACTACCCGCGGTACACGGCGGGCGTCGCGATGCTGGAGACGGCCGAGCGGTTCACGCCGGAGGAGAAGGAGCCGGCCCTGCGCCAGTTCCTGCTGCTCGTCGGCGGGCTGCGGACGCTCGGCGCGCAAGAGCACGACCCCCGGCTGGTGCTCGACGCCTACCTGCTGCGCTCGCTCTCGGTGGCCGGCTACGCGCCGGCCCTGGAAGAGTGCGCGCTGTGCGGCGCCCGGCAGGAAGGCGCCGGGGGGACCGGCGCGCCCGGCGAGTCCGGCTACGGGCGGCCGCGCGCGTTCTCGGTCGCGGCCGGCGGGCTGGTCTGCCGGACCTGCCGCCCGCCGGGCAGCGCGACGCCGGCCGGTCCCACGGTGGGCCTGATGGGCGAGCTGCTGCGCGGCGACTGGCCCGCCGCGGACGGCAGCGAGCAGCGGCACCGGGTAGAGTGCAGCGGCCTGGTGGCCGCCTACCTGCAGTGGCATCTGGAGCACTCGATCCGGTCGCTGAAGCACGTGGAGCACGTATGAACAGGCCTGTGGGGCCGATCCGGCCGGTGCGGCCGCCCGATCCTCATCCGGATGGCGTCGGTCCGCCGGCCATTCCCCCTGACCTGGTACCCCGGCACGTGGCGCTGGTGATGGACGGGAACGGCCGCTGGGCCAAGGCGCGCGGGCTGCCGCGCACCGAGGGGCACAAGCGCGGCGAGGCCGCGCTGTTCGACGTGATCATGGGCGCGATCGAGCTCGGCATCCCGTACCTGTCGGCCTACGCCTTCTCCACCGAGAACTGGCGCCGCTCGCCGGACGAAGTGCGCTTCCTGATGGGCTTCAACCGCGACGTCATCCACCGGCGGCGCGACGAGTTCCACGAGATGGGGGTGCGGGTCAGGTGGGCCGGCCGGCGCCGGCGGCTGTGGCGCAGCGTCATTGCCGAGCTCGAGTACGCCGAACGGCTGACGGCTGACAACTCCGTGCTCACGCTGCAGTTCTGCGTGAATTACGGCGGCCGGGCGGAGATCGCGGACGCTGCGGCGGCGATCGCGGCCGATGTCGCCGCGGGCCGGCTCAGCCCGGATAAGGTCAATGAGCGGATATTCGGGCGCTACCTTGACGAGCCGGGTATTCCGGACGTCGACCTGTTCGTCCGATCGTCGGGCGAACAGCGCATATCCAATTTCCTGCTCTGGCAGTCCGCCTATGCCGAGTTGGTGTTTCTTGACACGCTCTTCCCCGATTTTGACCGTCGCCACCTGTGGCGGGCCTGCGAGATCTACGCGTCCAGGGACCGCCGGTACGGTGGCGCAGAGCCCGGCTCTGACCTGGGGTTTCGGGTGGCCAGGTAACCGTTTGGGCTTACCGTCGCCAGCCATTGAAACACAATCGTTTTCTTAACGGTGCGTAATACTCCGCAGCCCTGGGTACCCCTGAGAACCGGATGATCTAACCATTCTCAGGGGGATCGATGGGACGCGGTGCCGTGGTGTGCATCATCGGTGCGGCCACGTTTGGGATTCTGGGAGCAGCGAACGGAAGCCAGGTGGCCTCAGCGGCGCCTGCGGGTCATGAAGGGACGCGTTCTGTTCCCGCGCGGCCTTCCACCGCGACCAAGCGCGTTGATTACAACGGCTATGAGTTCAGAGTTCCGGCGAACTGGCCGGTGTACCAGTTGGGCCGCGATTCGACGCAGTGCGTCCGTTACGACGTCAGCGCGGTTTACCTGGGCACCCCGGGACAGGACCAGCAGTGCCCGGCTCATCTGGTCGGCCAGGCGGACACGGTGAGCATCACCGGCCGGACGGCCGGCGGCTCTGTGGTGGGCGCTGGCGGGGCGAGTGCTGGCGCGGCCGGTGCTGACGCGGCGGGGGGCGGGGGCGGCGGGCAGCCGGTCGCGGTGCACCAGGCCGCGGCGGCGAGCGCGCTGTCGGTGAGCGTGACCTACGGCCCGGACCCCGGCCTGGTGCAGCAGGTCGTGGACAGCGTCCAGCCAGCCGGCCCGGCCGGGCCGTCTGCTGTGCCGCAGTCGGCCAATGGGGGAGCCGGGCCGTCTGCTGTGCCGCAGTCGGCCGGCGCGCCGTCGGCCAAGGCATCGGCCCCGGCCCCGGCGCCGGTGCCGTCCGGTGCGGCGGCCAAGCCGGTCACCGCGACCAGCGCGGCCGGTGCGCACCCGGCGGGGGCGGCATCGGCCTTCGCGGCGGCGCCATCGGCGACCCCTGTGGCACCGTCCGCGGCCCCGGCGGCCAAGCCCCCGGCGGCCAAGCCCCCGGCCGCCAAGCCTCCGGCGACGGCGGCTCCGGGCGCGAGCAAGACGCCGCAGCCCGCCTCGACGGTCCAGCTGGTCGTGCGGAAGGTCATGCCGCTGCCCGGCTTCGACACCTGCACGGCGCCGTCGCTGCAGGCGATGAAGGCCTGGCGGAAGGCGTACTCCACCGCCGCCATCTATATCGGCGGAACGGAGATGGGCTGCGGCTACGGCAACTTGTCGGCGTCGTGGGTACACGCGGTCAAGGCGATGGGCTGGTCGCTGATCCCGATCTACGTCGGCGTGCAGGCCCCGTGCAACAGCTTCAGCCAGGAGATCGTCCCGTCCCATGCGTCCGCGGAAGGAACCGGCGCGGCGGCGCAGGCCGTGCTGCACGCGGGATGGTTCGGGATCGGCAAGAGAGCGCCGCTGTACTTCGACATGGAGGCGTACAACAACGGCAACACCGCCTGCCGCAACAGCGTGCTCTCCTTCCTGGACGCCTGGACCCGGGAGATCCACGCCCTCGGCTACGTCTCCGGCGTGTATTCGAGCGCGGCGTCGGGTGCCGAGGACCTGGCCGATGCGACCACCGTGTACGGGCGGCCGCTAGCCAAGCCCGACTCCCTGTGGTTCGCCCTCTGGGACAACCGGGCCAACCTGGTGGGAACGCCCTACGTGTCGGGCTCCGAATGGAGCCCGGGCCGGCGGATCAAGCAGTACAAAGGGTCGCACTGGCAGAAGGTCGGCGGCATCAAGCTGGACATCGACTCGGACTGGGTCGAGGGCGCGGTGTACTGAGGCGTTGCGCTGGCCTCGGCAAAAGCTAGCGACCGGGGCCCGCTGGCCCCGGTAGGCTGTACGGCCCGGGGACCGATCTCCGGGGAACGTTCGCCGCACGGGGTTGCCCGCGCTCGCAGCCCTCCGACCGCCAGCCGGATGGAGACCGTCATGGTCCGACGCACTGACCGTATGGAAACGCTAGTCAGCCTCTGCAAGCGGCGGGGGTTCGTCTACCCGTCCAGCGAGATCTACGGCGGGCTCCGCGCCTCCTGGGATTACGGTCCGCTCGGCGTCGAGATGAAGAACAACATCAAGCGCCAGTGGTGGCGCTCGACGGTCACCGAGCGCGATGACATCGTCGGCCTCGACTCCTCGGTCATCCTGGCCCGCGAGGTATGGGAAGCGAGCGGGCACATCACCGAGTTCGTGGACCCGCTGACCGAGTGCCAGTCCTGCCACAAGCGGTTCCGCGCGGATCACCTGGAAGAGGCCTACCAGGAGAAGCACGGCAAGCCGCCGGCCAACGGCCTGGCCGACATCGCGTGCCCGAACTGCGGCACCCGGGGCTCGTTCACCGAGCCGCGGATGTTCAACGGCCTGCTGCGCACCTACCTGGGCGCTGTGGAGAGGGAAGGGGAGGCGGGCGGGGAGTCAGGCCTGGCCTACCTGCGGCCGGAGACCGCGCAGGGCATCTTCATCAACTACCGCAACGTGCTGCAAACCTCCCGCAAGAAGATCCCGTTCGGCATCGGCCAGATCGGCAAGTCGTTCCGCAACGAGATCACGCCGGGCAACTTCATCTTCCGTACCCGCGAGTTCGAGCAGATGGAGATGGAGTTCTTCGTCAAGCCGGGCACCGACGAGGAATGGCACGAGCGCTGGATCGACACCAGGCTCGGCTGGCACGTGGACCTCGGTGTGTCCAAGGAGAATCTCCGGCTGTACGAGCACCCGGCGGAGAAGCGCTCGCACTACTCCAAGCGCACGGTGGACATCGAGTACCGCTTCGAGCTCACCGGCACCGAGTGGGGCGAGCTCGAAGGGATCGCCAACCGGACCGACTTCGACCTGAGCACGCACGGCAAGGCGTCCGGCGTGGACATGTCGTACCTCGATCCGGAGTCGGGCGAGCGGTACGTCCCGTACGTCATCGAGCCCGCGCTCGGCGTGGACCGGACCATGCTGGTGCTGCTGCTCGACGCCTACACCGAAGACGAGGCGCCCGACGCCAAGGGCACCATGGAGAAGCGCACCGTGATGCGGCTCGACCACCGGATCGCGCCGGTCAAGGTGGCGGTGCTGCCGCTGTCCCGCAACGCGGATCTGTCGCCCAAGGCCCGCGACCTCGCGGCGGCGCTGCGCAAGCGCTGGAACACCGACTTCGATGACGCGAGCGCGATCGGCCGCCGGTACCGCCGTCAAGACGAGATCGGCACGCCGTACTGCGTCACCATCGACTTCGACACGCTGAACGATCAGGCCGTGACGGTCAGGGAGCGCGACTCCATGCGCCAGGAGCGGATCAGCATCACCAGCCTGGAGTCCTACCTGACCGAGCGGCTGACCGGCTGCTGAGCGCGCGAAAAGGGCCGGCGGGTCCGCGGACCGCCGGCCCTTTTCGCGCGCTAGGCCCTACCAGGCGACAGATCCCCCAGGGCTCAGCGTGCCGAACGGGATGCGCGCGCTGTTGGCGAGCGGCGTGAACTGCCCGGCGACGTCCGTACCGACCCCGCCAGCGAGCCAGCCGGGCGCCCCCCGCCGGCCGGGCCGGCCCGGCTGCGGGGGTTGAGGCCGTGTGCGACCTTCGCGAATTCATGATCGCCGCTCTCCGCCCAGGGCCAATTCATGATCATCGCGTCACCCAGCCATGATCATCCGTCGTCCAAGCCATGATCATCGCGACTTTGGGTTCGCCGTGGAATAACCCGTTGGTTCCTGGTGCACCGGCGCGGCTGTGAGCTGCGCGGGCCGGCCGCACTGAGCAAGATCAACCTGCGGGTTATTGGTCGGCGCCTCCTTTGCATGCGCTGTGACCAAAATCGGGGGTGGTTTGTCCTGATTCCGTGGTCACAGCGCATGCAAAGTGCCCGCCGCGTCTCACTATGCGAGACGGCAGTGATCCGGCGGTGATCGCTGTCGCGGCCTGACGCAGCGCGGATGCGGGGCGGTGGTATCGCGGCGGTTAGGGCCGGGTTAGAGCCAGCCGCGTTCTTCGGCGATGCGCAGTGCGTCGGCGCGGTTGCGCGCGCCGGTCTTCTGGATGCAGGCAGACAGGTAGTTCCGCACCGTTCCTTCGGACAGGAAGAGCCTGGTCGCGAGCTCGGAGATCAGCGATCCGTCGGCCGAGGCCGTCAGCACGTCGCGCTCGCGCGGAGTCAGCGGGTTCACGCCCTGGGCCAGCGCGACTGCGGCCAGGTCCGGATCGATGACCCGCTCGCCGGCCAGCACCCGCCGCAGCGTCTCGGCCAGCTTGTCCGGCGGTGAGTCCTTGACCAGGAACGCCGATACACCCGACTCCATCGCGCGGCGCATGAACCCCGGCCGGCCAAAGGTGGTCAAGATCACGATCTTCACGGCCGGCCTGGCGCGGTGCAGCTCAGCGGCGGCAGTCAGGCCGTCCATGCCGGGCATCTCGATGTCGAGCAGGGCGGCATCGACCTCGTGCTCGGTCGCGGCCGCGACCACCTCGTCGCCCCTGCCGGTCTGCGCGACGACCTGGATGTCGTCCTCGAAGGACAGCAGGGCGGCCAGTGCCTCGCGGATCATGTGCTGGTCCTCGGCCAGCAGCACACGGATAGGGCGGCCCGGCTCGGCTGGATCCGTCACGCCGGAAGGTTAGCGCTGGCCAGCCCGCCCGGCGGCGCCGGACCCGTCCGGGTGTCTTCCGCGGCGAGCGGGCCGGGTCCTGGACTGGGCCGGGCGCCACGCGGGGTCGGCGGACCCGGACTGGGCCGGGCGGTAGCATCGGTCGGCGGCGCCGGACCCGGTCGGGCGTCTTCCGCGGCGAGCGGGCCGGGTCCTGGACTGGGCCGGGCGTCACGCGGGGACGGTGAATCGGGACTCGGCCAGGCGTCACGTGCGGGCGGTGGCGCTGGATTCGGCTGGGTGTCAGCCGTGGACAAGGGTCGGCTCCATCTTCTTCATCAGCGCGGCCAGCTGCGCCGGGCCGGTGCCGGGCGTCTGCGGGACGATCAGGCCAGCCGTACGGTCCGTCCCCCAGCCGCACACGACCACCGGGTTCACGTAGGTGCCGGTTTCGCATCCGAAGCGGGTGTCACCCGCCCCGCCGCCCTCCGGCACGGTGGTGACATGCTTCAACCGGGCGCCCAGGCCCGCCAGAATTGCCTTGACCGCGTCCGCTGGACTGTCTGAGGTCGGCGCGTTGAAGCCGAGGTAGACCAGGACGAGGGTCGCGTTCTGCGCCGACTCGCCCGCCGGGGCGTTCGTATAGATCGCCGCGGCGAAGGTACCGCCCTTGAGCGCGGTCGCGAAATGCTCGCGCAGGGCCGAGACGGCCGACTGGAACTGGTCGCTCTGCTCGTCGGTGTAATCCTGGTGCAGACCGCCCGCCGTGGCCGGAGCGGGGACGATGACGCGGACGCCGCTGGTGGAGTTCAGATAGCTGACCAGAGCGAACACCAGCACGCCGACCACGATCGCGATCGACGTCGCCCCCCAGACCATCGCCCCGATATTGCGGCGCCTGCGCGGCGGAGGGGGAGGAGGCGGCGGGTAACCGGGCAGCATCACCCCGCCGGGCGGCGGGTAGCCCATCGCCGGCTCGGCCCCGGCTGCCGCAGGCCAGGCTCCCGGCGGTGCCATGCCGGGTCCCGGCGGTGCCAGCCCTGGTGCCGGAGGCACCATGCCCGGCCCCGCATGCGCCGGATCGCCTCCGGTAGCTATCGGCCCGGCCGCGGCGGGCGCGGGCTCAGCGGACGTTGGCTCGGCTCGCGCGGGTGCCGCGCCGGGGGGCGGGATCACCGCGTTCGGCCCGGTGATCGCCTCGGCTGCCCCGGAGGCGGGGTCGCCGGCCGTCGATTCGTTCATATCCGCCTCATCTGGATCCACGATCAGACACGCTACGCGCTGCGGGCCGCCAAGGCATCGAGGTCTCGCTCGGCGTACAGCCGGTGCTCCCATTCTTCGTTGAGTATGCAGAGCAGGCACTCGCGCACGGGATAGCTGCGCGGGGGCGGCCAGCCGGATCCCTCGACCGGCTCGGTATGACCGTCCAGCGCCGCATCGGTCAGTGCCTCGATGACCTGGCGCACGGTGGCCGCGCGGTCCGCTCGCAGTTCGAGCACTGTGCTGAGCGAGGGGCGTGCCTCGCGGTCGCGGGGCACGCCCAGCGTGTCCGGCATCTCGTCCCACGGCAGGCCCAGCGGGTCCCACGGCGACGGAACGCCGAGTATCGCCCGCCGGATCCAGGAGTCGGTGGCGAACACCAGGTGCCGCAGCGTCTCGATGAAAGACCACTCACCGTCGACCGACTCGTGCAGCAGCTCAGGCGGCAGGCGGCGGGCCCGGTCGACGGTCTCGGCCCAGAGCCGTTCGAGGATGTCCCACGCCTCGCGGAAGCCGGCCAGGTCCGCCGGGCGCATCTTGGCCCGGAGCGGATACCGCCCGTTCAGCTCGGCATCGATCAGCGGGCCGACGCTGACGCCGTTGATCGTCAGGTTTTCGATCTCGCCGTGGATGTCGACGTCGACCAGTTCGACGCCGCGCATCACGACCCGGCTGAGGTCGGTACCGCGGAACTGGGCGCCACTCAAGTCGACCGCGTTCAGCTGGGCACCGATCAGGTCGACCGCGTTCAGCTGGGCACCGCTGAGGTCGGTTTCCTCGAACCGGGAGCCACGCAGGTCGGCCCGGATGAAGTCAGCCATGCGACGACCTTAGTGTCACGCGCTGACAATCCCCTGCATCGGCCGGACGCTGCCTGAACAGGCCCGCCCGTGCCCGGTTTCAGTCAGTGGCCGCCTAGCCAGTCCGCCGCGGCCGACGCCAGCCATTGATGATGGGACAGATGGACGTCATGCCCTGCCTGCGGGGCCTCGCGGAACTCGCCCCGCGGGATGGCCTCGGCCATCTCACGGACTAGGTCCGGGGGGCAGTACGGATCATAGGTGCCGCTTATCAGCAGCGCCGGGCAGGTGATCCGGTGGGCCAGGGACCGGCTTATGTCACCGCCGTCCCCGATGATCGTGCGCATCGCATCCGCCCAGGTTGCCGTCATGACCCTGGCTTGGGCCGGTCCGTACGCCTCGGCCAGGTACGCAGCCAGCGGCCGCAGCTCCTCGGTCGGGTCGTCCACGACTCGCGCCACCGCGGCCAGCCGGTCCTCGGATGCCTCGACCTTCCCCGCTGCTCCCCAGGTGATGACCGACAGGGCCCGGTGCGGCTCGAGTGCCGCCATCAGGAGGGCTTCCTCGCCGCCGTCGCTGAAGCCGGCGATGTGCGCGACGTCAATCCGGAGGGCATCGAGCAGGCCGAGCAGGTCCCGGGCGTCGTCCAGGTAGTAGCTCGCGCCGTAGCGCCGGGGCTGGGGCTGTGAGCGGCCTGATCCGGGCAGGTCGACGGCGATGACGCGGAACCCGTATTCCAGTTTGTGCCGCAGGCGGTCAAGCTCGATGATGCTGCCGCCCCATCCGGGCAGGAGCACGACGGCGTCGCCGTGGCCGGAGTCCTCGTAGTACAGCTGCTGTATCGACGAGATCGTTCCCCCCGGAGTCACGATCAACTTGCGCGTGACCTTACTGGTCCTGCTTCTCGTCCCGGCCCAGGATGCGCCTTATCAGGTTGCGGATTGGCTTCCGCTTCGGCGGCTGAGGTCCGTCGGATTTTCCGAAGTTCCGGTACGTAGTCTCCGGATGTAAAGCCTGGTACTCGTTCCCGAGCCAGGCAGGGTCTGCCCCTCCGAAGCCCCCCATCATGGCCTCCCGGTGCCGGATCCCCTGCGCGCCGGCATGTTCAAGAGCACACGATACGTCGCAAGAGTCCGGCTGGCCAGCGCTACATACAGCGGGAAGGGCTAATCAGCGCGGCGCGCGCTGGCGCTGGTCTTGCGCGGGGGGCCGGGCTCCTGCGGCCGGGCCGGCACGGTGGCGACGAGCCGCAGGCCGCGGCCTGGCCGCCCGCCGCCCAGCGATAGCCTGCCGCCGACGGCGGACAGCCGCTCGGACATGCCGTGCAGGCCGGTCCCGCCACCCGCTGCGGGGGTCTGCTGGCCGGGCAGCCCGCGGCCGTCGTCGGTTACTTCCAGTGACAGCTCGCCGGCCTGCTCGCGCAGCCTGACCCGGCAGCCGTTCGCGCCGGAGTGCCGGATGACGTTCGTGACGGACTCGCGCAGGCACCAGGCGAGAACGGCCTCGGCCTCCGGGTCGAACGAGCCGGAGCGCAGGGTCAGCTCGGGGCCGTCGTCCAGGGCAATCCCCGCGGCCTCGAATGCGGTGCGCGCGGTGATGATCTCGATGGCCAGCGTGGGGCGCCGGTATCCGCTGAGTGCCTCTCTGATGTCGTGCAGGGTCTGCCGGCTGACCCGGCCGATGTCCTCCATCTCGCTCATTGCCGCGCTGCGCGGCTCCGACTCCGGCAGGCGGCTCAGGAGCTTGCGGGCCAGGTCGGACTTCAGCGTGATCATCGAGAGGGACTGGCCGGTCAGGTCGTGCATGTCCCTGGTGACCCGCAGCCGCTCCTCGCTGGCCGCCAGCTTCGC
Source organism: Streptosporangiaceae bacterium (assembly GCA_036502085.1). GTDB lineage: Bacteria > Actinomycetota > Actinomycetes > Streptosporangiales > Streptosporangiaceae > PALSA-505. The sequence continues at coordinate 26,620 of DASXZD010000071.1, read as the reverse complement.
CACCGTCTCCCTGGCCTGGCCGAGTTCCTGCATTAGCTTGAACTGCATCCGGAACCCGATCATGGCCACGCCGACCAGCGCGACCGGGAGCAGGTTACCCACGAAGTTGCCCACAGATGAGTGGGAGATCCAGGACGTCAGCATGTAGCCGCCGACAGCGCCGGCCACCGCTAGCAGCGCCGGCCGTCTCGGCGCGGCGGTGAAGCCTGCCGCGGCCGAGGTGTAGATCCAGACGCTCAGCCAGTCCCGGCCGTAGATGACGCAGGCCAGCACGGACAGAGCGGTCAGGGTGGCGAGCGACGGGACAACAAGCCAGGGGATGCTGTCCCGCATCGCGATGATCGTGACGTAGATGACGCAGAACGCGACCGCGATCACCACGCCGAAGGCGATCCGCACCGCAGTGTAATGATGCTCCGGCGGGAACAGGTGGCTGACCGGCGCGATGAGATAGAGCAGCCAGACCCCGATGAAGAACCATCGCATCCGGTTGCCGGTGCCCGGCGTTCCCAGATACTCGCCGGCCAGCCCGCTGGCCAGGAGGCTGGGGCGCCGGAGCGGCCCGGCGCCCGCAGCCTTCCCGTCAGATTTCGTCATCGCCGCACCTCATACTGCCCGCACGGTGTCACGGCACGCGGGTCAGATCTTCTCCACGGTACTGCGCACCGACACCGCGGCCAGCACGATGAACCCCGCCAGCCAGGCCAGGATGATCGCCACCTTGCTCAGCGGAAAGGAGCCCTGGCCGATGACGTCGGTGCCGATCCTGGTGATCTGATAGGTGGGCAGCGCCTGGGCGAACTTTCCCAGCGTGCCGGTCACCGGGAACCACAGGCCGCCCAGCAGTGACATCCCGAGGTAGACGAACATGGTGATCGGCTGCACCGTGTCCGGCGCGAAGCGGTACCCGATGGCGACCGCGAGCGAGGCGAACGTCATCGAGCCCAGCCAGATCGCGCCGCCGATGGCGAACCACTTCCAGCCCGCCAGGTGCACGCCGCCGTAGAACCGGCCGAGCAGGAGCACGATGGCGATCGACGGCACCGAGGTGACCATGGACGCGATGATCTTGGCGGTCACGTAGCCACTGGCGGGCAGGGCCGTGATCCGCAGTTGCCGGATCCAGCCGTCCTTGCGCTCCTGTGAAATCCGCTGCGCGTTACCGGTGAGCGCCCCGCTGAACGCACCGATCGACGCCATAGCGATCATGTAGAAAGCGCTGAAGTTCACGCCGTAGGCCACGGCCTTGGTCTTCCCGATCACGAGGTACAGCACGACCGGCAGGGCGACCGTGAACATCATGTAGCGCCGGTTGCGCAGCACCCGCGTCATCTCCAGGCGGGCCAGCTTCAGTGTCCCGGTCATCGGACCGTCTCCTTCTCGTGCTCGTCCGCGATGATGTTCTTGTCGTCCTCGGCGGTGATCGCCAGGAACGCCTGCTCCAGGCCCAGGCCCGATATCTCGATCTCGCGCGGCCGGTAGCCGGCGTCGAGCAGGGCGTACAGCGTGCGGTCGGAGTCGGACGACTGCAGGTTCACCAGGTCGTTCCTGACCTCGAGGTTCACCAAGGCGGGCAGGCCGAGCAGGAACGGTTCGTCCACGGTCGCCAGCCGGAACGAAATGCGCTTGGCGCCGGCCCGCTGCTTGATCTCGGCCGGGGTGCCGTCGGCGAGCAGCCGGCCCTTGTTGATGACCAGGATCCGGTCGGCGGCCTGGTCGGCCTCTTCCAGGTAGTGCGTGGCGAACAGCAGCGTGCGTCCCTGCGCCACCTCGGCGTGCATGTTGGCCCAGAACCCCTGCCGGCTCTCCACGTCCATCGCCGTGGTCGGCTCGTCCAGCACGATCAGGTCGCACTCGCCTGCGATCGCGAGGGCGAACCTGGCGCGCTGCGTCTGGCCGCCGGACAGCCGGTCCACGCGGCGGTCGGCGAGGTCGGCGATGCCGGCCCGCCTGAGCGTCTGTTCGACCGGCAGCGGTCGCGGGTGGATCCTCGCCACCAGGTCCACCATCTCGCGCACGGTCACCTCCGGCATCAGGCCGCCGGACTGCAGCATCGCGCCGATCCGGCCGGACTTGACGCTGGCGTACGGCTCCTCGCCGAACACGCGGATCCGGCCGGACGTCGGCTTGCGCAGCGCGAGCAGCATGTCGAGCGAGGTCGACTTGCCGGCGCCGTTCGGGCCGAGGAAAGCCACGGTCTCGCTCGGGCGCAGTTCAAGGCTCAGGCCATCAACGGCTCTGACCTGCCCGTAGACCTTGCTGACCCCCTCGAAGGACACCACCGGTGCCCCCGAGTGCCCGGTTCCCCGTTGAGTCATCACGATTTCCCTTCGCATCTGCATCAGGCCCTGGCGGGCCGAGACATCAGGCCCTGGCGGGCCGTGTATGAATATCACCAGAAGCGCAGGGTCGGCCGGCAGTGCCGTACCTCCATGACCCGCCATGACATCTGTCACGGGCCGCCCCATGACGCCGCCGGCCGGCCACCGCGGGCCGACCGGTTACAGCGGCCCGGCTACTGCGGGCCGGGGCCCGGGTCGGGCAGCAGTGCGTCCAGCACCTGGTCCGGCGAGGCGGCCTTGTCGTGCGGAGACCGGCGGTAGATCTCCGCCGCAGCCTGGTGGAAGCCGTCGGGCAGCCCGGCCGCCGCCATCGTCGCGGCGATCTCCTCCATCTCGGCGACCCACCGCCAGCCCTTCGTCGCCGCGGAACGCGCCACACCCGCGGTCCGGTCCGGCAGGGCGGGCTGGGAGAGCGCCCACTCGGCCAGCAGGGTCTCCTCCACGGCTTCGGCGCGGGCCAGCGCGCGCACGGTGATCAGCAAGGCGGCCGAGCCCTTGGTCCAGGCGGCGTAGGCCATCTTGACCGCCGACGCGCCGTAGTCCCCGCCGCCGGTGATCCTGGCGTCCATCTGGGTACCGGCGAACAGATCCTGTACCTGTCCGGCCCGCGGGCCGGACAGGTACAGCCGGGTGCGGTTATCGTCAGCAGGCGGCAGGCCGACGATGCCACCATCGACGTAGGCACCTCCCCGTTCGGAAATCATTCCTGCCACCTCACGAGCGGTGCCAGGCGAGATCGCGTTGGCGTCCACGTACAGGCCGCCAAAGCCGCGTACGGTCCACGCGACGTCCAGGGCCGCGTGCGGCGGGCAGATAGACAAGATCACGTCCGCGCGGCCGGCCACCCCGGCCACGGTGCCGGCGTCGGTCAGGCCGGCCGCCCTGGCCCGTGCGGCGGTGTCGGCGCCGCGGCCTTCGGCCGCCCACAGCACGGTGTGACCGCGCCGGGTCAGGCAGGCGCCCACGGCGGCGCCCATCTCCCCCGGGTGCAGCAGCCCGATAACGATGTCGCCCACGCGCGTCTCCCTCGCTCGCCGCCTCCAAGCCGGACCCTACCGAGCCGGCGGCGGTCACGCCGAAGGCGGCCGCCGCGCAGGTACGCCCACTGGATCGGGGTCGCCGGCGGTGCGGCAGCGGGTGCGGGCCGGCCGTCATGGTCCACGGCGTCCGGCACTCTCGATAGAGTCCAATCGAAGGGGTAGTCAGTCAGTCGTCCGTCATCAGCCGCCCAGCGCCACGATCATCGCGAGTGGGCGGCGTCGCGAGGAGAACGTGCCGTGGCCAAGCTCGTCTATGACTTCACCGAGGGCAACAGGGATCTGCGGGATCTGCTCGGCGGCAAGGGTGCCAACCTGGCCGAGATGACCAACCTGGGCCTGCCGGTGCCGCCCGGGTTCGTGATCACCACCGACGCCTGCCGTCACTACCTGGACCATGGCGACGTGCCCGCGGGCCTGGACGACGAGGTGACCGCGCACCTGGCCAGGCTGGAAGGGGCGATGGGCCGCAAGCTGGGCGACCCGGCGGACCCGCTGCTGGTCAGCGTGCGGTCCGGGGCGAAATTCTCGATGCCGGGGATGATGGAGACCGTCCTCAACATCGGGCTGTCGGACGAGTCCGTGCTCGGCCTGGCCAAGCAGGCGGGCAACGACCGGTTCGCCTGGGACTCCTACCGGCGCCTGATCCAGATGTTCGGCAAGACCGTGCTCGGCATCGACGGCGAGGCCTTCGAGCACGCCATCGACGCGGCCAAGCAGGCCAAGGGCACGAAGAACGACCTCGACCTCGACGCCGCCGACCTGAGCGAGATCGTCGAGACGTTCAAGGGCATCGTGCGCGAGCACGCCGGGCGCGAGTTCCCGCAGCAGCCCAGGGAGCAGATGGACCTGGCCGTCCGGGCCGTGTTCCAGTCCTGGAACGCCGACCGCGCGATTCTCTACCGGCGGCAGGAGCGCATCCCGGCCGACCTCGGCACCGCGGTCAACATCGTGGCGATGGTCTTCGGCAACCTGGGCATGGACTCGGGCACCGGCGTCGCCTTCACCCGTGACCCCGGCACCGGCCAGCAGGGCGTGTACGGCGACTACCTGCAGAACGCGCAGGGCGAGGACGTGGTGGCCGGCATCCGCAACACGGTCCCGCTGCAGGACCTGGAGCAGATCGACAAGGCGTCCTACGACGAGCTGATGGGCATCATGTCCACGCTGGAGAACCACTACCGCGACCTGTGCGACATCGAGTTCACGATCGAGCGCGGCAAGCTCTGGATGCTGCAGACCCGGGTGGGCAAGCGGACCGCCGCCGCGGCGTTCCGGATCGCGACCCAGCTGGTGGCGCAGGGGCTGATCGACGACGACGAGGCGCTCACCCGGGTGACCGGCGCGCAGCTCGCTCACCTGATGTTCCCGCGGTTCGACACCGGCGGGGGAGTGAACCAGATCGCCACCGGGATCAGCGCCTCGCCCGGCGCCGCGGTCGGCAAGGTCGTGTTCGACTCCGCCCGCGCGGTCGAGCTGGCCAGCCGGGGCGAGAAGGTCATCCTGGTCCGCCGGGAGACCAACCCGGATGATCTGCACGGCATGATCGCCGCGCAGGGCATCCTGACCAGCCGGGGCGGCAAGACCAGCCACGCCGCGGTGGTCGCCCGCGGGATGGGCAAGACCTGCGTCTGCGGCGCCGACGAGCTCGGCGTGGACACCAAGGCCGGCCGGTTCACCGCGCCCGGCGGGGTCACGGTCAGCGAGGGCGACGTGATCTCCATCGACGGGTCCAGCGGCGCGGTCTACCTCGGCGAGGTGCCGGTGTCGTCCTCGCCGGTCGTCCGCTACTTCGAAGGTGAGCTCAGCCCATCGTCCGATGAGGCAGACGAGCTGGTCAGGGCCGTGCACCAGATCATGGGCCATGCCGACGCGCGGCGCCGGCTCGGCGTGCGCGCGAACGCCGACACCGGCGAGGACTGCGCCAGGGCCAGGCGGTTCGGCGCCGCCGGGGTCGGGCTGACCCGGACCGAGCACATGTTCCTCGGCGAGCGCCGCCAGCTGATCGAGCGGCTGATCCTGGCCGACGACGGCGCGGCGCGGCGGGCCGCGCTCGACGCGCTCGAGCCGCTGCAGCGCGGCGACTTCGTAGAGATCCTCGAGGCGATGGACGGGCTGCCGGTGACGATCCGGCTGATCGACCCGCCGCTGCACGAGTTCCTGCCGGACCTCACCGAGCTGTCGGTCAAGGTGGCGCTGGCCGGCGACGGGGTGACCGACAAGGACCGCAAGCTGCTCGACGCGGTGCGCAGGCTGCACGAGCAGAACCCGATGCTCGGCCTGCGCGGGGTCAGGCTCGGCCTGGTCATCCCCGGGCTGTTCGCCATGCAGGTCCGCGCGATCGCGCACGCCGCCGCGGACCGCAAGAAGGCCGGCGGCGACCCCCGGCCGGAGATCATGATCCCGCTGGTCGGCGCCGTGCAGGAGCTCGAGATCGCCCGCGAGGAGACCGAGAAGGTGCTCGCCGAGGTGGCGGCGGAGACCGGCACGCAGGTGCACACGCTGATCGGCACGATGATCGAGGTGCCGCGAGCCGCGCTTACGGCCGGCCAGATCGCGCAGTCGGCCGACTTCTTCTCGTTCGGGACAAATGATCTTACCCAGATGGGCTGGGGGTTCTCCCGCGACGACGTGGAGGGGGCGTTCTTCAGCCGCTACATCGAGCTGGGCATCTTCGGCGTGTCCCCGTTCGAGACGATCGATGCCGACGGTGTCGGCCGGCTGGTGAGCATCGCGGTGCAGGAGGGCCGGGCCGCCCAGCCCGGCCTGAAGATCGGCGTCTGCGGCGAGCACGGCGGCGACCCGGACTCGGTGCACTTCTTCCACCAGGCTGGGCTGGACTACGTGTCCTGCTCGCCGTTCCGCGTCCCGGTCGCCCGGCTGGAGGCCGGCCGCGCCGCCGCGCTTGCCGTTCAGGCGGAGGGCGGCAGCGACAGCCGGTGAGCCATGGCGGCTGAACCGCGGCAGCTGACTGAGGTCGCGGGCCCTGGCTACGAGGCGGACGCAGCCGAGCGCTGGGTGGAAGAACCGCCCAAGCGCAGCGGCCGCGGCGCCTTCGAGCGGGACCGTGCCCGGGTGCTGCACAGCTCCGCGCTGCGCAGGCTGGCCGCCAAGACCCAGGTCGTGGCGGTCGGCGAGGGCGACTTCCCGCGGACCAGGCTGACCCACTCGCTGGAGTGCGCCCAGATCGGGCGGGAGCTCGGCGCCGCGCTGGGCTGCGATCCCGACCTGGTGGATGCCGCCTGCCTGGCGCACGACCTCGGCCATCCGCCGTTCGGCCACAACGGGGAGTCCGCGCTGGCCGTGCTGGCTGCGGACTGCGGCGGGTTCGAGGGCAACGCGCAGAGCCTGCGGCTGCTGACCAGGCTGGAGACCAAGGTGCCCGGCGCGGGGCTGAACCTGACCCGCGCGACCCTCGACGCGACGCTCAAGTATCCCTGGCCGGCGGCCGGGCCCGCCGGGCCCGCCGAGGCCGCCGGGCCCGCCGAGGCCGCTGCAGCCGGCCCGGCCGGGCCGGCGACAGCCGCCGCCGGCCCGGCGGCGAACGGCAAGTTCGGCGCGTACGACGAGGACCGCGAGGCGTTTAGCTGGATTCGGCGCGGCGCCCCGGCCGGCCGGCGCTGCCTGGAAGCCCAGGTGATGGACTGGGCCGACGACGTGGCCTACTCCGTGCACGACCTGGAGGACGGGTTGCAGGCGGGCCTGATCACGCTGGCCGGGCTGCGCGACGGTCCGCAGCGCGAGGCGGTGGCCGAGCTCACCGCGACCGACTACTGCGAGCCGGGCTCGGTCACCGCAGGCGAGCTAGGCGACATTTTTGAGGCGCTGCTTGAGCTGGGCTGCTGGCCACCGGAGTTCGACGGCGGACCCCGATCGCTAGCCGCGCTGAAGAACCTGACCAGCGAGCTGATCGGCCGGTTCTGCCAGGCCGCGCAGGCGGCCACCCTGGCGGCGCAGGCGGTGACCCCGGCCGCCGCGGCGGCGGGCGCGAACGGCCCCGGGCCTGGCCAGCTCACCCGTTACGGCGCGGATCTGATCGTCCCCCGCACCCAGCGGCTGGAGTGCGCCCTGCTCAAGGGGGTGACCGCGTTCTACGTGATGAGCCGGGCCGGCGCCGCGGCGGCGCAGGCCGCGGAGCGCGAGCTGGTCGCCGACCTCGCCGCCGCGATCGAGCTGGGCACGCCCGGCACGCTGGACCCGGTGCTGCGGCCTGCCTGGCAGCTGGCGGCTTCCGGCCAGGACCGGCGGCGCGTCGTGATAGACCAGATTGCCTCGCTGACCGATACGTCCGCCATCGCCTGGCACCGTCGTCTGTGCCGTTAACCAACGAAGGAGAAACCACTATGGCCGCTGAGCCTGCATACGTGATCATCGGCGCGAGCCTGGCCGGGGCGAAGGCGGCGGAGACGCTGCGCGACGAAGGATTCGCCGGGCCGGTCGTGCTGATCGGCGACGAGCCGGAACGTCCCTACGAGCGCCCGCCGCTGTCCAAGGGCTACCTGCTCGGCCGGGACGAGAAGACGTCGATCTACGTGCACGACGAAGGCTGGTACGCCGAGCACGACGTGGACCTGCGCCTCGGCGTGAAGGTCACCGCCATCGACCGGCCCGGCCGTCGGGTGGAGCTGGCCGGCGGCGGTGCGGTCGGCTACGACAAGCTGCTGATCACCACGGGTGCCTCGCCGCGTCGCCTCGCCGTGCCGGGCGGCGATCTGGACGGCGTGTTCTACCTGCGGTCGGTGCAAGACTCCGAGGCGCTGAACGCGGCGTTCACCGGCGGCGGCACCGTGGTGATCGCCGGCGCGGGGTGGATCGGCCTGGAGACGGCCGCGGCCGCGCGCGAGCTCGGCTGCGAGGTGACCATCGTGGAGCCCGCGCCCGGCGCGCTGCACCAGGCGGTCGGTCCCGAGCTCGGCGGCAGGTTCGCGGATCTGCACCGCAGCCACGGGGTGCGGTTCCTGTTCGGCGAGGGCGTCAGCGAGTTCCGCGGCGACGCGGGCCGCGCGACCGCCGTGATCACGTCGGGCGGGACCGAGCTGCCCGCCGACATCGTGGTGGTCGGCATCGGTGCCGTGCCGAATGCCGCCCTGGCCCAGGCCGCCGGCCTGGACATCGACAACGGCATCCTGACCGATGCCGCGCTGCGTACCTCCGATGCCGACATCTACGCCGCCGGGGACGTCGCGAACGCCTTCAACCCGCTGCTCGGCCGGCGCATCAGGGTCGAGCACTGGGGCAACGCGCTGGCCGGCGGCCCGGCCGCCGCGCGCGCCATGCTCGGCCAGGACGTTAGCCACGACCCGATCCCGTACTTCTACAGCGACCAGTACGACCTCGGCATGGAGACGGCCGGCGTCCCCGAGCCCGGCGGCTACGACCAGATCCTCTACCGCGGCGACCCCGACAGCGGGGAGTACATCGCGTTCTGGCTATCCGGCGGCGCGGTCGTGGCCGGGATGAACGTGAACGTCTGGGACGTGACCGACGACATCCAGGCGCTCATCCGGGCCGGGGCGGCCGGCCTGCACCCCGACCCGGCCCGGCTTACCGACTCCGACGTCCCGCTCGCCGACCTGCGCTGATCGCTGAGGTAAGCGCCTCGCCGCGTTCGCGGCCAGCCTCGATAAACAGCATTCTCCCTTACGGTGCGTGGCTAACCGATGGCTACGACGCGATCGTGGTGATCAGCGGTCACACATTGCAGAATGAGACCATGACTACCGTTATCGATCCCACGGCCATCGACACGGTGCTGCGGGACGCGGTCGCGTCCGGCGCGGTGCCGCACGTCGCCGCCATCGCCGCCGACCGCGACGGCGTCATCTACCAGGGCGCGGCCGGGCCGCGGGCCGTCGGCGAGAGCGATCCGGTCACCGTCGACACGATCTTCCGGATCATGTCGATGACCAAGATGCCGTGCACGGTGGTCGCGCTCCAGCAGGCCGAGCGGGGCACCCTCGACCTGGACGCCCCGGTCGCCGAATACTGCCCGCAGTTCGCCGACGTGCCGGTGATGACCGGCATCGAGGGGGACACCCCGGTGCTGCGGCCGCCGGCCAGCCAGGCCACGGTCAGGCAGCTGATCACGCACACCACCGGGCTGGGCTACTGGTTCTGGAGTGACCGGCTGGTGCGCTGGGAGAGCATCACGGGCACGCCCAACGTAGTGGCCGGCTCTGTCGCGTCGTTCACCGCGCCGATGCTCGCCGACCCCGGCACGCAGTTCATCTACGGCATCAACATCGACTGGCTCGGCCAGGTCATCGAGGCCGTCACCGGCACCGGCCTCGACGTCGCCGTCAAGGAAGGCGTCACCGGCCCGCTCGGGATGGACCAGACGACCTTCCTGATGAACGACGAGCAGCGGCCGAACTCGACGCCCGTGCACATCAAGGGCGAGGACGGCACCTGGATATCGATCGGCGAGGTGCTCAGCCAGACGCCGGACTACTGGGCCGGCGGCCACGGGCTGTACGGGCCGCCGAGCGACTACATCAAGTTCGAGCGGGCGCTGCTGCGCGGCGGCGAACTGGACGGCACCCGGATCCTCAAGCAGTCCACGGTCGACGCGGCGTTCCGCAACCAGATCGGCGAGCTGGACTTCCCGGCCGAGATCGACACCGCCGACCCCGGCTCCAGCCATGACTTCCGGATCGGACCCGGCTTCAAGTGGGGCTACGGCCTGCTGCTCAACACCGCCGACGCGCCCGGCATGCGGCGGGCCTGGTCCGGTTCGTGGGCCGGACTGTGCAACACGCATTTCTGGGTGGACCCGGCCGCCGGCATCTGCGCCTCCATCTACAGCAACTTCCTCCCGTTCGCGCCCCCCGAAGCCATGACCCTCTACAACGACTTCGAGCGCGCTCTCTACGCCGCGCTGTAATCCCCGGGCCTGTGCGAAGTGGGGGCCGGGGCGTAGGAGAGGCCAGGGCGTAGGAGACGGCGAGCCGTGGGATGGCCGGGCATGGTGGGGCGAGTGCGGGCGCTACTCGGTATGACCCAGGATGGCTGTGATTACCTGGGGGGTGTCGGTTAGGTCGGGCAGCATGACATGCGGGCCGGCCGCCGCTAGCTCGGCGGCGGTGAAGCCGCCGGTGGCCACGGCTACGGCGCGGGCGCCGGTGGCCAGGGCGGCGGCCACGTCGAGCGGGGTGTCGCCGATGAGCACGGTCGCCTCGCCGCCGAAGTCCGCGCCGTACGCCTCGCTCGCCGCTCGCCGCGCCAGGTGCACGAGCTCGGGCCGGTTCTCGTGCGCGTCACCGTACGCCCCGGCGTCCAGGTCGAGGTACCGGGTCAGGTCCAGCGCGCCGAGCTTGGCCTCGGCGAGCGGCCTGATGTTGCCGGTGAGCACCGACTGAACGATGAGGCGCCGAGCCGGGCCGCCGTCGGCGCTAGCCAGGGCGGACATTGCGGCCAGTGCCGCGGTGGCGCCGGGCAGCGCGCAGCCGCGGGCCCTGACCCGCTCGCCGAATGCGGGCGCCGCCGCGGTCAGGCCGAGCATGAACGCGGCGACGTGGCGGCCGGGGTCATCGACGCCCATCCCGGTCAGCGTCTCCAGGATGATGGCGCGATCGGTGCGCCCGGCCATCGGGGCGACGGTGAGCAGTTCGCGGCCAAACATCTCGGCGAACACGGTCCCGTACAGGTTCCTGCTGAGCCCGCCCGCGTCGATCAGCGTGTAGTCGATGTCCCACAGCACGAGATGCCTGCGCACCCGGCGACGGTACCAGCAGGACTAGACTCGGCCCGGTAAACGGGGCCGAAAGCGGGAAGGGCGGAGGCGGACGTGGCTGGCCGGATCCGCGACGAAGACATCGCCACGGTTCGCGAGCGCTCGCCCATCGACGAGGTGGTGGGGGAGTACCTGCAGCTGCGCAGCGCCGGCGGCGGCTCACTCAAGGGCCTGTGCCCGTTCCACGACGAGAAGACGCCCTCGTTCAACGTCACGCCGGCCCGCGGGCTCTACTACTGCTTCTCCTGCACCGAAGGCGGCGACGTCATCTCCTTCGTGCAGAAGGTCGACAGCCTGACCTTCACCGAGGCGGTCGAGCGGCTGGCCGCCAGGGCCAGCATCGACCTGCGGTACGAGCAGGGCGGCCATGTGCCGGGGCAGGAGCAGAGCCAGCGGCGGCGGCTGATCACCGCGCATAAGGCCGCGGCCGAATTTTATTCCGAACGGCTCCGCTCTGACGACGCTGCTCACGCGCGGGAGTTTCTCACCTCACGCGGCTTCGACCTGGCGCAGGCGGATCAGTTCGGCGTCGGCTATGCGCCCGCGGCGTGGGAGGCACTCACCGGGCACCTGCGCGGGCGCGGCTTCACCGACGCCGAGTTGCTGGTCGGCGGCCTGGCCCGTCAGGGGAGGCGCGGTCCGGTGGACAGCTTCCGCGGGCGGCTGATCTGGCCGATCAGGGACTTGTCCGGCGACGTGATCGCCTTCGGCGCACGCAAGCTCGCCGAAGGCGACGACGGCCCCAAGTACCTCAACACCCCCGAAACCCCGCTGTTCAAGAAGAGCTCGGTGCTGTACGGCGCCGATCTGGCCAAGCGGGAGATCGCGCAGCGCCGCCAGGCGGTCATCGTGGAGGGCTACACCGACGTGATGGCCTGCCACCTGGCGGGGGTGCCGACCGCGATCGCGACCAGCGGGACCTCGTTCGGCGAGGGGCACGTCAAGATCCTGCGGCGGCTGCTGATGGACGCGAGCGAGTTCCGCGGCGAGGTCATCTTCACCTTCGATGGAGACACCGCCGGGCAGAAGGCTGCGCTTCGTGCGTTCGGAATGGAAGAAAAGTTTGTAACCCAGACGTTTGTCGCCGTTCAGCCCGACGGCCTGGACCCCTGTGACCTTCGGCTGGCCCGTGGCGACACGGCCGTGCGCGACCTGGTGGCGCGGCGAGTGCCGCTGTTCGAGTTCGCCATCCGCAGCGCGGTGACCCAGTACGACCTGGACACGATCGAGGGGCGGATGGCCGCGCTGGACGCGGCCGCGCCGATCGTGGCGCGGATCAAGGACGAGGGGCTCAGGAAGCGGTACGCGATCAGCGTGGACCGCTGGCTCGGCATGATGGACGAGAGCTTCGTGCTCGCCCGGATCCGCGAGCACGCCGGGCGTTCCGTCCGCCCGTCCGGCCCGGTGCCGGCGCAGCAGGGTCGCGGGCCGCGGCCCGGCGGGACCCGGCCCGGTCCTCCGCGGCAGGACGGGCCGTGGCCAGACGGGGCGATGCCGGCAGGCACCGCGGCGGCCCCTGGCGCGGCCAGAAACGGCAACGGCCGCGGTGACGCCGGCGATCCTGCCGTCCAGACCGAGCGCGAGGCGCTCAAGCTGGCCGTACAGCGGCCCGGGCTGTGCGGGCCCGCCTTCGCCGCGCTCGGCGAGGAGGCGTTCACGCTGCCCGCGCACGCGGAGGTGTTCCGGCTGATCTGCGCGTGCGCCGGGTGGACCCTCGACGCGCCGGGGGCCGGCCCGGCGCCGTCCGGCAGCGAGTGGGCCAGGAGCCTGCGGGAGGCCGCGCACGACGAGCAGGCCGAGTCGCTGGTGACGCAGCTGGCCGTGGAGTCGCTGCGCACGCCCGGCGCCGACGGGGAGCCGGACGCGCGGTACGTGACCGTGATCATGGCCACGGTCGGCGCGAACGCGGTCAGCCGGCAGATCGACCGGGTCAAGTCCCGGCTGCAGCGGATGGATCCGGTCGCGGCGCAGGGCGACTACAACCGGCTGTTCGGGGATCTGATCGGGCTCGAACAGCAGCGCAAGCTGCTCGTCGACCGGGCAAACGGGGCCTGACTCGCCGGTAACGTCCGTGCGTGAGCTTGTATATCTGGCTGGGGTGCCCAGGCGTTACTTTCGCCAAGGTGACAAAATTGGGTCCCCCGTAACCGCAGCGTTACGGTGCAGACTGGTCTGCGTGAGCCTAACGGTGCTGCCCAGCGGACCGCTCCCGGCTGAACAGATGGCCGACCTCGTCACTTTGGGACGGGAGCGCGGCGGCGTGTCCATGGCCGACGTCGCCGCCGCCTTCGACCGTCCTGATCTTCCGCCGGACGCCGTGGAAAGCGTCGTGCGGCTGCTGGCCGACGAGGGCGTGGAGGTTGTCGACACATCCGCCGAGGACGTCGAGGAACTGCGCCGGGCCGACGAGGGCGAATCGGGGCGGCGGGCGTCGCCCGGCGACCTGGTCCGCATCTACCTGCGCGAGATCGGCCGGGTCCCGCTGCTCACCGCCGAGGACGAGGTGGAGCTGGCCAAGGCGATCGAGGCCGGGCTATTCGCCGAGGAGAAGCTGCGCGGCGTATCCGTGCTTGACGGCGCGCATCCGCTGGTGCGCACCGACGACCTGGAGCAGCTGGCCGCCGACGGCGTGCAGGCCAAGCAGCGGCTGATCGAGGCGAACCTCAGGCTGGTCGTGTCGATCGCCAAGCGCTACATCGGCCGCGGGCTGATCTTCCTCGACCTGATCCAGGAGGGCAACCTCGGCCTGATCCGCGCGGTGGAGAAGTTCGACTACACCAAGGGCTACAAGTTCTCCACGTACGCCACCTGGTGGATCCGGCAGGCCATTACCCGGGCCATCGCCGACCAGGCGCGGACGATCCGCATTCCCGTGCACATGGTCGAGACGATCAACAAGCTGGCCCGCGTGCAACGCCAGCTGCATCAGGACTTCGGCCGCGAGGCCAGCGTCGACGAGATCGCCGCCGAGATGGGGATTCCGGTGCAGCGGGTGGCCGAGATCCAGCGGGTCGCCCAGGAGCCGGTGTCGCTGCAGTCGCCGATCGGCGAGGAGGACTCCGACCTCGGCGACTTCATCGAAGACGCCGACGCCGTGGTGCCGATAGAGGCCGCGGCGTTCATCATGCTGCAGGACCAGCTGGAAGGGATCCTGGACACGCTGAGCGGCCGGGAGCAGACGATCATCCAGCTGAGGTTCGGGCTGACTGACGGTCATCCCCGGACGCTGGAGGAGGTCGGCCGGGAGTTCGGCGTGACGCGCGAGCGCATCCGCCAGATCGAGTCCAAGACCCTAGCCAAGCTCCGTCACCCGAGCCGCGCGCAAATGCTGCGCGAGTACCTGGACTAGCCACCGCGTTCGCGACGACGCTACCCTCCGGTATGACTTCGATGAACCGTCAGGTGCGGCTCGCCGCCCGCCCGTCCGGGCTGCCGACGGCAGCGAACTGGGAATTCACCACCGAGCCCGTGCCGGCCGCTGACCCCGGGCAGTTCGTCGTCGCGACTTCGCACCTGTCCATCGACCCCGCGATGCGCGGCTGGATGAACGCGGGCCCGTCCTACATCCCGGCGGTGGAGATCGGCGCGGTCATGCGGGCCGGCGCGGTCGGCCAGGTCACCGCGTCCGAGCATCCCGGATTCGCCGTCGGAGATCACGTCTACGGCGCCTTCGGCGTGCAGGAGTACGCCGCATCGGACGGCCGGGGCATCGTCAAGCTGGACACCTCGCTCGCGGCGCCCGCGACCTACCTGGGCGCGCTCGGGATGACCGGGCTCACCGCGTACTTCGGCCTGCTCGACGTCGGGCGGATCCGCGAAGGCGACACCGTGGTGGTCTCCGGCGCCGCCGGGGCCGTCGGCAGCGTGGCCGGCCAGATCGCGAAGCTGAAGGGCTGCCGCGTCATCGGCATCGCCGGCGGCCCGGACAAGTGCGGCATGCTGCGCGAGGAGTTCGGCTTCGACGCGGCGATCGACTACAAGAGCGAGGACCTGCGGGCGGCGCTGCGCGAGCACGCGCCGCGCGGGATCGACGTCTACTTCGACAACGTCGGCGGCGATGTCCTGGACGCCGCGCTGACCCGGCTGGCCCGCGGTGCCCGGATCATCATCTGCGGCGCGATCTCGCAGTACAACGCCGAGCAGGTGCGGGGCCCGGCGAACTACCTGGCGCTGCTGGTGGCCCGGGCGTCGATGACCGGCATGGTGGTGTTCGACTACCAGGACCGCTACGCCGAGGGCATGGCCGAGCTGGCGCGCTGGTATCGCAGCGGCGAGCTCATCTCCCGCGAGCACATCGTGCGCGGCAGCATCGGCGACTTCCCCGACGTGCTGACGATGCTGTTCACCGGCGAGAACACCGGCAAGCTCGTGCTCGCCCTCGACCGAGACTGACGGCGCGATGCGTCGGGTCAGGGCAGCGGCGCGTGCGCGAACGCGGCGATGGCGCCGAGAGCGCCGCAGCCCAGCAGCGCGGTGACCACCCCCTTGCGCAGGCCCAGCAGCCAGCCGGCCGCGAGGGCGGTGATCCCGAACTGCCACAAGTGCGCCAGGCCGACGGCCAGCGGGACCGCCGCGCCGCCGATCCCGCCGATCGCGCAGGCGCCCGCTCCGGTGAGAAACGCCTGGGCACCGGCGCTGGCGCGCAGCCGGCCGAAATGCGGGGCGCCCGCGATCACGAAGGCAAACGACGGCGCGAACGCGACCGCCGCCCCGAGCAGGCCGCCGCTGACCCCCCAGGCCGCGTAGCCCACGACCGCGACCGTCAGCACCACCGGCCCCGGCGTGACCTGCCCCAGCGCGACCGCATTGAGAAACTGCGCGCTCGTCATCCAGTGGTACGTGCTGACCGCGTCGTGCTGCATCAAAGGAATAATGACGAAACCGCCTCCGAACGAGAGGGCGCCCACCTTCAGCGCCACCCACGCCAGCGCCCCGAGTGCTCCCGCGCCTCCGGTGGCCAGCGCCAGCGCAGGCAGCGGCCCTGCGACGGCCAGCGGCCGCGAGCCGCCCCCTCGCGCTATCGCCGTTCGGCGCTGGGCGGCCAACTCGGCCAGCCCGCAGGCCAGCAGGACGAAGACGAGGTACTGCCCGGCGATCGCCGCGGACAGCACCCCCGCCGCCAGGTAGGCCGTCCAGCGCACCTCGCGCCCCCACGACTCCTTGACCCGCTGCCAGCTGGCCGGCAGGAAGCCAAGCGCGGCACCGACCGCGACCGCCGGCACCCCGGCCCCCGCCCCGGCGGCGACCCCCTGCACCCAGCGCGGCGCGTTGTGCGTCAGGAACAGGGCGGACAGCGCGAGGATGATGACCAGGCCGGGCACGATGAAGCAGAGCCCGCCCAGGATCGCGCCGCGGGCCCCGCGCAGCCGCCACGCGCAAAAGATCGCGAGCTGGGTCGACGTCGGCCCGGGCAGCAGGCTGGTCGCCGCGATGCCGTCCTCGAACTCGTCGGCCCGCAGCCAGCCCCGCTTCTCGACGCAGAGCGTGCGCAGCAGGGCGATATGCGCGGGCGGCCCGCCGAAGCCGGTCACGCCGATCCGGCCCCATTCCCGCGCGATGACGGACCAGGCCACCGCGGGCTCGGCAGGCTCACCCGGCCCCGACCCCGGCCGCGCGGCCGGGTCAGTCGCGTCGTTCACGGGCTGCCGAGCAGTGAATCCAGCCTGTCGTCCGCACGAAGCGAGCCTAGGTCAGCATCGCGGCCCGCGTTGGCCCGCAGAGCCGGGTTACGCGCGACCGCCTCGGCCAGGGCGTCGAACGCGTCGCCGGCGCGCCCGGCGCGGGCCTGCGCGCACGCCAGGTTGTAGCTGGCCATCCCGCGGGCCGCGTCCGGCGCCCGGAGGTAAGCGGCCCAGGCGACGGCCTGCGCATGCAGGGCGACGGCGCGGTCGGCCTGGCCGTGCGCGACGTAATAGTCGCCGAGATGCCCGGTCGGGTGCCAGAAGCCGCGCACGATGATCTGCAGCCAGAGCAGGCGGCCTGCCAGCCAGGGGTTGCGGGCGGGATCGAGCAGGTCTTCATCGGGCGTGCGGCTCAGGTCGGCGATCAGCGCCTGGACGCTCTGGCGGCTGGCTTCCGCGACGTCGCCGGCGCTCTGGCGGCGGTAGCGCGCGTAGACCTCAGCGGACGCATGATCGATCTCCGCGAAGGCCGGCGGGGTGCGGCGGTCGCGGATCGTCTCGAGCCGCTGAACCTGCTGGCACCTGAACTCCGTGTTGTGCGCCACCAGCGGTGCCGCCGCCCACCGCCCGGGGCCGCCCGGCGCCTCGTCACGGCCGGCCGTGGCGGCCAGCAGCATCTGCTCCTCGGCCGCGGCGAAGCTGACCAGGCCGATGACGGCGGTGCGCACACCTGCCGCGTCGCTCATGACGCCCCGGCCTCTTCGGCCTCTTCGGCGGCCGGCTTGTGCGCCGTGAACGTCAGCACGTAATCGACGCTAATGGTGATCTTCCTGAAGCCGATGACCTGCAGCCGGGTCAGGAACGCGGCGGGCTCGACCGGGTTGTAGGTGTCATCGGCGTGGAAGTGGTGCAGGTCGTTGCCCGCCAGGCTGTCCGAGCCGATCAGGACACCACCCGGCCGCAGCACCCGCAGCACCTCGGACAGCAGCCTGTCCTGCAGGGCGGCGGTCGGGATGTGGTGCAGCATGGTGAAGGAGCCTGCGGAATCGAAAGAGCCGTCGGCGAACGGCATCGCGGTGGCATCGCCGGTCCGCACCTCGACGTTGGTCCCCGCGTGCTTCGCCGCCAGGTCGCTCGCCGCCTGCTCGTCGGCCTCCAGGGCGACCAGCCGCTTCACCTTGTGCCGCAGCCAGCCGGTCGCCGCCCCTGGCCCCGGCCCGATCTCCAGCATCTCGTCGCCCAGCGTGACGCCCGCGGCGAGCGGCGGCAGGATCTCGCCCTGCAGCCAGGCGGCCCACTCCGGGCTCGGGCACAGCTTCGCATGATTTTCGTTCACGCAGCCCAACGTACGAAAGCGGCCCCGCGATCGGCTAGGGCGTATCCTGCCGTCCTGTGGCGCTAGACGGACATCGTTCCGCGGCCGACCCGGCCATGGTCGTCGCTACGTTCGCGATGGCCGCAGGCTCCTCGTTCTGCTGGCACACGCACGGCGATCACCAGCTGGCCTGGGCCCCGCGCGGTGTGCTCACCGTCGTCACCCACGCGGCCACCTGGGTGCTCCCTCCCACCCGGGCGCTGTGGATACCGGCCGGGCTGGAGCACGAGACCCGCGCCTCCGGTCCCGCCACCATGCAGACGCTCTACATCAGGCCGGATCTCTGCCCGATCACGTGGCCGGATCCGACCCCGATCGCGGCCCGGCCGCTGCTCGCCGAGCTCATCGGCTATCTCGACCGCGAAACCCTCGACTCCGCCCCGCGGGCCCGGGCCGAGGCAGTGCTGACCGACCTGCTGGAACCCGTCGCCCGCGCCACGATCGAGGTGCGGATGCCCGCCGACGAGCGGGCCAGGGAAGTGGCCCAGGCGCTAGCGGGCGACCCGGCCGACAAGCGCACCCTCGGCCAATGGGGACGGCAGGCCGGCGCGAGCGAACGCACCCTGGCCCGGGCCTTCCTGGCGGGTACCGGCGTCCCGTTCGGCCGCTGGCGCACCCTGCTGCGGCTGCAGGCCGCGCTGCCCGCGCTGGCCGAAGGGCAACCGGTGGGAAACGTCGCACGTCAGGTGGGCTACGACAGCGCTAGCGCGTTCGTCGCCGCGTTCCGGCACGAGACCGGCCTGACCCCCGCGGCGTACTTCTCAAACCGATAACTGCCGGAACGGCCAGGGCCGGTTCACCGCGTCCAGCGTGTCCAGCCACTCCTGCGAGTAGATCATCGACAGGTCGTAGCTCGTTCCCACGTTGCTGTACTGGGTGGCCACCGTATCGCTGATCGCGTGCGGGCTGTTGGTCCAGTCCGCCACCCAGATGTAGTACCCCAGACCATGGCATGCCGCCCGGACCGCGCCGAGATTAGAGCGGCTGCAATAGATCGTGCAGCCGCGGTGGCCCGCGTTCTGCTTAGCCTTAATCCATTCCTCGGCCGAGGCAGGCGTCAGGTCGCCGTTCTCGACATCGGCGACATTCCCCGTCAGGGATCCGGTCACCGTGATCAGGACCTTCTCGGCCTCGGGCCACCTGTTCCACGCGTCCCTGGGCCATGCGAAGTCGCCGTCGACATAGCCGGCAACCACCTCGGCAGAGGTGGGAATGTTCTCCGGCGTGACGGAATCGTACATGGTCACGGGGGCTATCTTGGCCATCTCACTATCCTGCCTGAGCCTGAGTCGTCAGAGTAAACGCATGCCGTCAAGGTGCCGTGTTGCAGCCTAGGCTCAGGCCCGGACAGCGTCCACCGGTTCCGCGATGCTGCCGCCGGCAGTTCAGCTGCGCGCTACCCGCCGTCGAAAGCCTCGCCCGACCCGGGAACGGACGGCACGCCGTCGCCGGACGCAACCCCTTCGCCGGTGTCCGACGCCCGCCAGCGGGGCGGGATGCGCTCCTGGATCCGCTCGCCGGTGCGCTTCGCCGCGTCGCCGAGCCCCGGAGCCCGCTGCTGGATCTGGTCCACGGCCCGGTCCTTCGCCGCCTTGGCCAGACCGGTCGCCTGAGCGGCCGCGGCCCCGGCCGCCTGCTGCACGGCCGGGTTGTCCGCCGCCCGGCGGGCCAGCTTCTTCATCTGCTCATACCGCTCCCTGCCTGCCCGTGCGCCGATCACAAAGCCAGCGGCCAGGCCGGCCGCGAACGTGACTCGGTACCGCATGCGGCACCCCTCTCACCCGTGTGCTTCCGTGCAATGTCGACTTCCCCGTATGGCCGGCCGTACTCCTGATGACCATGCGGCACGCCGCGGGCGGTCATCACGCCGTGCCCGGGACGGGAACCCCGCCCGCATGCGCTACGCTGGTTCGCGCGACGCCCACAGTTCAGGAACCCGGCGGAACCCGCCGCCTGCGACTCCAGTGTCGGCTGATCCCGCGTAGCTCAATTCGGCAGAGCGTCCGGCTGTTAACCGGCAGGTTACTGGTTCGAGTCCAGTCGCGGGAGCTTAGTGGTGTGGTCGCTGGCCTGCGTGAACCCGGGAGAAGCGGCAGCGTTCACGAGGGCTGCCGCGGCGTTCAGGTTGTGGGGGATTGTGGGGATCATGGTGCAGGGGCGGGTTCATCTCGCGTGAGGTGTCGGCGTGCCGGTGATGCCGCCGGGCGGGTGCGCGGGGGATGGAGCTGTCGGTCTCGTAGTTAGCCTGGTCAGCGCGGGGACGAGTCTCCAGCGGGGGCATCGGGCCGCTGGTGGGGCGGGCAGTATTTCCTGGATGCCTGCGGTGACTGCCGGTCCGGGACCGGACGCTCTTCTCGCGGGCCAGGGGATTGGGCCGGGTCCTGGCCGGTTGCGCAACTGGAGCCAGCCGCGAACCCCCGTGGGCGCCGGTGACGCGCATGCTGGCGCGGGCCTGCAGGTCGCCGGAGGACGGCTGCGCCGCCGCGCCGAGCCGGGAATACTGACCGGGCGCGAAGTCGCGGTTCAGCAGCTCACCGGCCCGGTGCCCGCCGCTGCTCGCCGCGGTAGTGCGGACTGTGCGGCCACGGCTTACCCCGGCCAGGCCCAGCTGGCGCATCAGCCGCCCGGTGGTGCACCGGGCCGCCCGCGTGCCTTGCCGATTGAGCTCCAGCCAGATCTGGTCCGCGCCGTTAGATCTTGCGCTCATGCCGATGAGCGGATGACGCACTAGCCTTGGCAGATATTTACGATCCGCTATACTGCAGGCATGTCTTCCCCGGTGATGACGACAGCGGCCGGGGCCTTTCTGCGCGAAGCGCGCCAGGGCGCGAGCCTGTCGCAGGCGGAGCTGGCCGCACGGGCGGGTGTCACGCAGAGCGTGATCAGCGCGTATGAATCCGGGCACCGCCAGCCCTCCCTGCCGACCCTGGCCGCTCTCATCGAGGCAGCCGGCTACGAGCTGACGGCAGGGATACGGCGGCAGCCACGCCGGCTAAGCCGGCTGTCCGGGCCGGTGGGCCGCCTGCTCCGCGCCCGGCGCCGTGAGGTGATCGCGGCTGCGGCCGCCCACGGCGTGACCAGCCTGCGGGTGTTCGGCAGCGTGGCCCGCGGCGAGGATCACCCCGGCAGTGACGTGGATCTGCTCGCTGACCTGCCGCCCGGCATGGGCCTGCTCGGGCTTGGCCGGGTGCAGGCGGATATAGAGGCAATCCTCGGCACCCGGGTCGACCTGGTGCCGGCCCGGGACCTGAAGCCGGGCGTCCGGCTGCGCGCCGGGCGCGAGCTGGTGGCCTTGTGAGCTACCGGGACCGCCAGCGGCTGGACGATATCCAGGCCGCCATCGATGCGATCCGTTCCCACTTGCAGCGCGGGACCCTCGCCGACGGGCTGGTGTTCGACGCCGTGCGCATCCGGCTGCTGGAGATCGGCGAAGCCGTCAAGGCCCTGCCAGCCAGCCTGCTGGCCACCCAGCCCGCCATCCCCTGGAACCAGGTCGCCCGCATGCGCGATCACCTGGCCCACCGCTACTTCGACACCGCTCACGCGATCTTGCAGTCCACCGTCGATGACGACCTGCCAGAACTGGAACGCGCCATCCAGGCCCTGTCCGCACTCCTGCCACAGGAAGCCCCCGGGCCGAACCCCGATCAGCAGTAGACATCCGTACCCTCATGCGCTATCCGCCTCTGTCGAGGCGTGCTCGCTCCCAGCGTGTGTAGCCCGGGCCGCCGTGGACACCGAGCAGCACCGACTCAATCACAGCCTCCAGCAGCGCGGTTTCGTACTCGTCGTCCCCCCGCCGGTAGCTATCGCGATCACCAGCCACCACCGCGGAACTGATCCGCCAGCCGCTGGCGCCCCCGGCGAACTGCGCTTCGTAGATGCCCCTGCCGGTCCAGCTGCGATGCAGGTACAGCATGCGTTCCTCGACGAACGCGTGCCACTTGTCATCCATGTCCCGTGACCTATGACCGCGCCGGATCAAGCTCCACTCCTGGCTTGTCCATACCCGATCCGGCGGCGGTACCGGCTGCGGCCGGGCAACAGGCTGCAGGGTGCCGAAGGACTCTCGGGCCAGACATGATTCGTCGTCCACGCGACCAAGAATGCCGCATCACCCCTGCCGCAAGTACGGCCTGACTGACGACTCGAAAGTCATCCTCTTCTGCCGCTGGGAGCGTGGTCAGAACTGCCGCGGCCCGTAGATGTCGGAGCGGTGCTCGATCGCGAGGACCGTGACGAGGCGCTGCTCATCATCTATGCGGTAGATCACCCGGTAGTCGCCCCTTCGGGCGCTGTGCATTCCCTCAAGGCCCAGTTTCAGCGGCTTGCCCACCCGGTGCGGGCTTTCAGTCAGCGAGGCGTAGAGGAATTCGACGACCGCGGACGCGACTTTCTCGGGGAGCCGGGCCAGTGCGCGGCGGGAGGCGGCGGCCCAGGCGATGGCAAAACCGGCTTGTGTCACTGGCCAGAAGCCAGGCGCAGGGCGTCTTCCTTGCTCAGCACGGCCGCCTCGCCGGTGCTGAGTTCGGCGAGGCTCTCGCGGATGTCACCCAGGAGGGCTGCGCTGTCCATGATGTCGAGCGTCTCTTCGAGAGATTCCAGATCTTCGACACTGATGACGACGGCGGCGGGATGGCCGTGCTTGGTGATGACTACCCGGCCGTGCTCTCGCTCCAGGCGGTCCACGACCTCGGAGAGCCTGTTCTTCACGTCGGCCAGGGGCATCTGCTCAGACACTGACATAGCTATAAGTGTAGCTACTTTAGCCCGCAGCGCCACCCGCGAGACACACTGTTCCGCCGTGATGAGGTACGTCTGCGACGGGCACCCTGGCCGGTGAGCCTCCAGGAGTAGGTCCCCTGGCTCCGAACCAGTCGCGTCACGGCGACGCCTCAGGCGTTGACCACGGAGGGTGATCGAGCCACCGCAACCGACCGCACACAGTCCGCCGTTATCTCAACCTCGAATTTGGGTGTCTTCGCTGTAACCGCCGCGGGTCCTGATCTGCGGCGAGGACGCGTTATCTTAAGCGGTGTCTACGCCGCAGCAGAAGCGGACTCACCCGCGTGGCCAGGCACTTCCTCTTGTCGCTGCTGCTTTTGGCCCCGTAGGGCGACACGGGCGGCGACATGTCTACGCCGCAGAACTGCCCTCCTACCTGGGCTTTTTCCCGATGGACTTCGGACAACCGGCGGGAGTGGGGAATTGTGAGTCGGCACGTGCAGGTTCATCGGGGTGAAGTGACCGTTGTCGATCCTGCCTTGTCCCGCAAGGGAGCTGCCGCAGGCGGTTAGCAGGTGCTGCCCGGACGGATCGGTCCACAGCGCGCCGGACCACGCGCCCGTCCCGGACTCGCCGGAAGGGGGTGTCACCGCGCGGAGCGCCTGCCCGGTCCGCGCCGGGAACTCCATAACCTCGGCCACCGACGGCGTCAGCCGGTCACTTTCCGGACCCGTTCGCTGAAGAGGTCGGCGAACAGCAGATTCCCCGCGCGTACCGCCATCCCGGTCGGGACGGTGAGTCCGGCGCTGGTGGCCAGGCCACCGTCGCCGGTGAATCCGGTCAGGGCGCTGCCGGCGATGGTGTAGATGTTCCCGGCGGTCATGGGGATGCCGTAGAAGCTGCCGGTGCTTTCGGCGGCCACCCGGATCCGGCGGTTCTCGGTGTCGGCGATCACCAGGTTGCCTGCGGCGTCTACCGTCACTCCGTACGGGTTGTTGAGCTGGGCGCTGGCGGCCGGGCCACCATCCCCGGAAAACCCGCCCGAGCTGCTGCTTCCAGCCACGGTGTAGATGTCCCCGGCGGTCACTGCCTGGCCGTAGGCGGTGCCGGTGCGGGCCGCCACCATCCGGATCCGCTGGTTGCTGGTGTCGGCGATCAGCAGGTTGCCGGCGTGGTCGACCACGACGTCTGACGGGGCGTTGACTGCGGCCTGGGTGGCCGGGCCGCCGTCGCCGGAGAATTTCGCATGGCCGGTGCCAGCCACGTTGTAGATGTCCCCGGCCACCCTGTGCTTGCCGTAGATGATGCCGGTGTGCTCGGCGATCAGCCGGACCCGGTTGCCGTCGGCGATCAGCAGGTCGCCGGCGCGGTCGACTGCCACCCCGCCGAGGAAGCCGAGTTCGGCGCTGGCGGCTGGGCCGCCGTCACCGGAGAACCCCGCCGTGCCGTCGCCGGCCACGGTGTAAATGTCGCCCGCGGTCATCGGCTGCCCGTAGAAGATCCCCGTGCTCCCGGCCACCACCCGGACCCGGAAGCTCCTCGAGTCGGCGATCACCAGGTTGCCGGCCCGGTCCGCCGCTACCCAGCCCGGAGAACTCAGTCCGGCGCTGGCGGCCGGGCCGCCGTCACCCGAGTAACCTGCCGTGCCGTCGCCGGCCACGGTGTAAATGTCGCCCGCGGTCATCGGCTGCCCGTAGAAGGTTCCGGTAGCTTTCGCCGCGACCCGGATCCGGTTGTTGGAGCTGTCGGCGATCACCAGGTTGCCCGCGCCGTCCACGGCCAGGCCCTGCTGCCCGATCGTTCCCGGCTGGGCGAGTTCGGCGCTGGCGGCCGGGCCGCCGTCGCCGGAGAAGCCGCCGCTGCCCAGGTCGTTGTTGTACTGGCCGGTGCCGTTCCCGGCGACCGTGTAGATGTTCCCGGCGGTCATGGGGATGCCGTAGAAGGTGCCGGTGCTGTCCGCCACGACCCGGATCCGCTGGTTGCCGGCGTCGCCGATCACCAGGTTCCCCGCGCCGTCCACCGCCACACTCCCCGGCCCGCACAACTGGGCGGTGCTGGCTGGGCCACCGTCCCCGGAAAACCCGCACGTGCCGTCCCCCGCGATGGCGTAGATTCCCCCGGCGGTCATCGGCTGCCCGTAGAAGGTGCCGGTACTGTCCGCCATCACCTTGACCTGCGAGTCGCCGGCGGCGGCGATCAGCATGTTCCCCGCGCTGTCTGTCGTCACACCGCTGGCGAAGAAGACTCCGGGGGAGACCACGGTGTAGATGTCCCCGGCGGTCATCGGCCGGCCGTAGAAGGTACCGGTAGTGCCCGCTACCATCTCGATCCGGTAGTTGTCGGGGTCGTAACCGGTGATCAGCAAACTGCCGGACGGGCCGGCCCCGACCGCGAACGCGTCGTCCAGTTCAGCCCGCACCGCCGGGACCCCGTCACCGCCCAGGCCATGAGTGCCGGTACCCGCGGGCGTGGTCAGCCACCCCGTCTGCGGGCTCACCTTCCGCACCGAGCCGCCGTCGGCCACGTACAGGTAGCCGCCGCTGAACATCACGCCAGCCGGAGAGGCTATCGCCACGTCCATGGCCGGGCCCGGCCCGCCGACACCGCCGGCAACCGTCGAGATGATCCCCGCCGCCTGCCCGGCCTGACGCGGCCCCGGGTCGCCTGCCCGCGCGGCTGCCTGTCCTCCGCCGGCCAGCGCCGCCGCCAGCAGCAGCGCCGCCCCTGACAGCACTCCCCGCCCTAACCTGCCTGCCCCGGCCCTCCGAATAGTACCCATCAGGCATCCTCCCCGTCCGCACCCCCGCCACCAGCGGGTCTCACAAATATGACGCCCACCCCCGCCCCCGGATTACACCCGAACAACGCGTCCTGGGGGCGAACGGGCCGATCTGGCTCTCTAGGAGGCGCGGTCGGAGCAGCAAAGGTTTCCGCTCAAGTAGCCGATGAGCGGACGTCAAGACGATGCCGGGCACAACCCTCGCGGGATGGCGGATCTTCCGGGGGGTGCGGCGTGGCGTTGGGCTGGCGCGGGGCGGGGGCTCCTGGTAATTCGCTTGGGTGTCGAAGCCAGCGCGATCCCAGGAGCCCTGCGTGCCGTTCTACCCTGCCGCCGATCGTGATGTCCATCCAGGCTCTGTCCCGGCGGGGGAGGTGGCGTGCCGGTGCTGCCCGGGCGGGATCACCCGCAGTACCCGGTCCCGCCGTTATCCCTCGGACATGAGCCTGGGGAATGGGCGGTGTGTGAGCCGTTACTGCCGGCCCCGGCGTGGCTGGCCAGGCGTGGTGGCCGGCCCGCCGCCTGGTGCATGCGCGACATCGTGGACGTGATCCGCTACCTGACCCATAACGGGCCGGTGTGGCGGGCGCTGCCCGCCGACTTCCCGCCCGCCGGCACCGTCTACTGGTGGACAGATAAATGGCAGGGTGACGGGTCGGCCGCCCGTTCGGGCCCGGTGCGCTGATCTCCAGGTCGGCCCCGGTTGCGCCGGGCTGATGGACGACCTCGGCACGGCCACCCGCTTCCAGGCCGGCCTGCGGGCCGTCGAACGAGGCTGGCTTGGCCAGCACCTCAGACCCTAGGCTCCCGCGAGGTTCGAAGACGGTCAGCGCGATCCAGTTCGCGCTGGGCGTGATTTGTATGGTCAGGTGGCGGGTAGATGCGCTGCGTGCCTGCCCGCGCGCTCTTTCATACCGGGCCGCGCCGTGTGGAGATCAGGGAACTGCCCACACCGCGGCCTGCGGCCGGCGAGGTCCTGGTCCGCACCTTGTGCTCTGGCATCAGCGGT
>DASXZD010000070.1:0-76156 GCA_036502085.1 Streptosporangiaceae bacterium | reverse complement strand
GGACCGCCCGTGCCCAAGGCGCCGCGAAGCCAGCCGCAGGTGTCGTGCCGCGCGCGACGGGCGAGATCGACTGCAACGGGCTCAGCCCGGTCCAGCGGCCGGTCAAGGCGGGGATCATGTGCGAAGACCCGCGCGGATCCGATGCCGGCCGCTTCACCGAGAACGGTCACTACATCGGGCATGACGAGCTGTCGGTGCGGCTGATCGCTGTAACGACTCGCAGTGGTGCTCGGCGCTGACCATCGACAGCCTGGAGTGCGCGGGTACCGGCGCCTGCAACGGCCACTGCGTCGAACCGGTCAACTCGGCCTTCATCCAGACGAACGGCGTTCCCACCGGGCCGCCCAGCCCGCAGCTCAGCAACCGGGCCTCCTTCACGCCCAACGCGCACACCCTGCTCATGAACCCGGGGGACCGGATCTCGGTGCATATGTTCGACGCGAAGATCCCGGGGGGCCGGGCGCTGGAGGTGAGGGAAACCGACTTCAGCACCGGGCAGAGCGGCTTCATGATCGCGTCGGCGGCCAACGGGTTCATGAACACCAGCCCGTTCACCTGCGACGGCAAGCCGTTCAACTTCCAGCCGGAGTATTCCTCGGCCGGGCCGCACAACCTCCTGCCGTGGGGCATCGGGGCCTACATGATCAACGACCAGTACGAGATCGGCCACTTCGAGGCGTGCACGTCCCTGCGCCAGCCGGTCACCTCCGGCGACCCGTTCTTCAAGCAGTGCGTCGGGCCGTACGAACAAGGGTCGGACCAGGGGAACCCGTTCGAGCCGAACGACGCGCCCTGCTACCCGTTCGGGGACACCCACGGCGGCACGGCGCAGCCCAACCTGGTCACCGGGTGCGACGTCTTCGCCGGTGCCATCGGTGACCTTGACTACGACGGCTCGCCCTACTGGGCGGACTGGCCGGACTCGACGGTCGCCGGGCCGTTCCCCACGCCGTTCGAGCAACTGCAGCCCACGACCGTGGGCGGGCAGCAATACCCGCAGATCCAGTTCGTGACCGACGCCAGCGCCACCGAGTTCAACACCAGGTGCAACCTCGAGGCCGGCTCCGGCTGCGTGCTGCCGCCGAAGGGCCCCGGCCACTTCTACCCGTACTTCACCCAGGCCAAGGTCGGCGGCCGGTGCGTGTGGGAGTTCGGCAACATGCGCAACGGCAACACCTTCGGCGGGGACGCCCAGTACGGCACGGTCACTCCGCACACGATCGGGGCGTTCGCGGGGGCCATCCGCGCCAACCCCAGCTGCTGACCGGGCCTGCGGGCCGGACGGTCCGCAGGCTGGGTGGCGGGCCGGTCTGCGAGCTGCGGCCGGTCCGCGGGCTGCGGGCTGGGCAGCCGGCTGTCGCGGGCTGGCTTTAGATGGAGATCCAGTCGGTGACAACGGCGGGCCGCTCGCCGCTGGCCGCGGGGCGCAGCCGCAGGCTCATCGGGCCGGACCGCAACGCCTCGGACTGGAAGCGGCCCAGCTCGTCGGCTTCGATCGTGACCCCGCCCTCGCGGTGCCGGATCTCCACGGTGGCCCGCTGCGGCGGGATGATCTGGCCCATCACGCTGCGGCCCGGTGCCGCGCTGGCCACCTCGACGCCGGCCGCGGTACCGGCCACCGCGACGCTCACTTCGACAT
Source organism: Streptosporangiaceae bacterium (assembly GCA_036502085.1). Classification (GTDB taxonomy): domain Bacteria; phylum Actinomycetota; class Actinomycetes; order Streptosporangiales; family Streptosporangiaceae; genus PALSA-505. Next base: position 74,517 of record DASXZD010000070.1, on the reverse strand, counting down.
CGATGGTCAGCTCGGGGGTCTTGAACGAGACCATCCGCCGATCGGGGCTGCTGCGCACGAGCGTGGCCTCGTCGGTGTCGAACACCGAGTCGAAGACCAGCTCCGCCAGCTCGGCGTCGATGTCCCGCCAGGAGAACGCGTCGATGGCGGCCTGCACGAGCAGGGTTGGCACGGGATCGGCCTGGGCCGCTAGCCGCCGGAGTTCCTCCGCCAGCTCTTCGTCACCCGGCTCGTCGCTCATGTCCATCTCCCTGGCCGCTCCATCTGCCTGGCCGCCTACCTTCATGAGAGCGTAAGACGATTCTAGATACCTGCGGTCAGCTCCTGGCGGAGTCGCCGCAGGCAGCGGGCCCTGGTCGGCCCGATGCTGCCGATCGGCAGGTCGAGCGCGGCGGCTACGTCGGCATAGCTCGGCGGCGGCGAGGCCATCAGCACCCTGAGCAGTTCCCGGCAGCGGTCGGGCAGCCGCCCGAGCGCGCGCCGCACCGCGATCGCCCGCTGCGCGGCCTCCCGCTCGCCCTCCGACTCCAAGATCGCGTCCTCGGTCGGGTTGCCGGTGGCCGACGAGTCGTCGAACCAGGTCACGTCGCCGGTCGGAACCGTCCTGGCGTTCACCCGGATGTTGCGCAGGCACTCCCGCCTAGTCGCGGTGGCCAGCCACGCACCCACCCGGGCCGGATCGTTGATCTGGTGAATGTGCTCGGCCAGGCGCAGCCACGTGGTCTGGCACACGTCGCCCGCGTCCGCGTTCCCCAGCCGGTAGGCACGGGTGACCGACCAGACGAGGCCGCTGAAGCGTTCCACGATCGCCTGCCAGGCGGCCTTGTCGCCGTCGGCCGCAGCCTTCACCATCCGCGCGATGTCCGCGTCCTCCACGCCGCTCCCGTGATCAACGTCAGCTGTCAGCAGCCGTCAGTGCCGTTAGCGGCAACGCGGCTGACAGCCGCACCCGCACCCGCACCCGGCGGATTGGCCGCCGTGATCGCCAGTATTGCAGGGCCGCAGCACCGGCCCGACGCCGGGAATCCGCTGCGTGCGCGCCGCGGCGATCAGCGCCGCCGCGGCCAGCGGGGCGCTTTCGCCGGTGCGGGTCATGCGGGCGGCGATGAGGCCCGACACCAGCGGAGTCGCGAACGAGGTGCCGCTCCAGCGCGCCATGCCGTGGAATTCGTGGTCCTCGCCGATGCGCGGCGGCTCGCGATATATGTACAGCCCGCGGGCGTAGGCATTGATGAGATTCTCGCCCGGCGCGTACACGTCGACCCAGGAGCCGAAATCGCTGAAGTACGCCCGGCCGTTCCTGGCGGAGTCCAGCGCGCCCACGGCGACCACCTGCGGGAACGCGGCCGGCCAGAATGGCCGGTTCGTCGAGTTGTTTCCCGCCGCCGCAACCAGCTGCACGCCTTTGCAATCGCGATACCTGATCCAGAAGCTTTCAAAGCTCAGCAGCGGAAGATTGTGCCGGGTCGTGCAGCCGGCCGACAGGCTGATGATGTCGACGCCCAGGCCGAGAGCCTGGTTGAGCTTCTGGACGACCCTGAACTCGGAAAGCGCGCCCGCCATGGTGAAGTCGTCGGTGACGTGAACGGCCGCGCCCGGTGCCATGCACCGGGCCACCCCCGCGACGAACGTCCCGTGACCCGTGTACTCACCGATGATCACGAGCCCGTCGGCCTCGGGCATCAGCTTGTCGGTCTGCCCGGTGACCCCGGCCAGCCACGGATGATGGTCGGCGGCGTCCTTCAGCAGGCCGGTGTCGGGCACGTAGATGGACACCCCGCCACCGCCCGGGCCGCCAGGCCCGGGGTCGCAGGGCCCGGGGTCGGGAGTCATGCCCAGCGGTACCCCGCCGGGCTCGGTCGCGGGGCACGCCAGCACCGGGGTGATGGACAGGATGTGGTTAGGAGTGGCCACTCCCGGGCCCAGATCCCGGTCGATAATCTCCAGCGCTTCGAGCGTGCTGAACCCCGTGCCCGCCAGCGAGTAGAGGGTTATCTCGGCCAGCGAATGGTCCTCCTCGCCCCGGCCGGGGCCCCGGCCGGGTGCCTGGCCTGGGGCTTGGCCGCCGCGCGGGTCCTGCTGCTGGCCGGCGTTGTTCGCCCGGTCGGGATGCCGCTCGCCGAAGGCGCGGCCGAGAACGCGCCGCACCTCATCCAGGTCGTTGGTCCGGACCAGGATCACGCCCTGCTGGTACATGAAATCCAGATCGCCGTCGGACCGGTAAGCGATGCCGATGTCTGTTCCCTCTTGCGCCCAGGCCCCGGTGATGAGCTCAATTTGCGCTTCAAGCTGGGAAGGCTGACGGTCGGCGTCATAGCCCGAAGAATTCATGGATGGCCTCGAAGTTCACTGCAAGGCGGCGACGTTCCCCGCTCGCCAGCCGGTCGGTATGTCTGGATAGCCCTGACTGCGGCCCCCAGTATGTCAGTGGACCATCGGCATGACCAGGCTTAACATCCATCCCATGGTGGCCGCGACTGACCAGGGTGACGACCGTCGCGACCAGGCATCCGACCAGGTCCTGGACCAGGGTGACGACCGTCGCGACCAGGTATCCGACCCGCTGGAGATGGTGGGGGTCAGGCCGGCCGAGGCCATGGCGAGGGCCCGCGAGATCCTGGCCGGCGATCCGCCGCCCGGCGAGGCATCGCAGGCCCATCAGGCGATCGGCATCGTGCTGCGCGAGTTCGGCGACGTGGACGCGGCCACCCGCGAGCTGCGGACGGCGCTGCGGCTGGCCCGTGCCGCCCGGTCCACCGACCGGCAGGCCGACGTCCTGGCCACCCTGGGCGTCACCCTCACCTACCACGGCCAGCCGGAGCGTGGCCTGGCCGCGCTGGACTCCGCGCTCGCACTGGCGGCCGGGTCGGCGGCCGGCCGGGTGCTGCTCCGGCGGGGCATTGCCCTGTCGCGCCTGGGCCGGCACCCGCCTGCCCTCGATGACCTGCGCCGCGCGGTCCGGGTGCTCCGTTCGGCGGACGACACCATATGGGAGGCGCGCGCGCTGACCGCCCGGTCGCTGGTCCACCTGGCCTGCGGCGCCACCGGCCGGGCCAACCTCGACCTGAGCCGGGCCGAGAGCCTGTTCGCCACCACCAGCCAGGAACTTGAGGTCGCCTTCAACTGGCACAACCGCGCGCTGGTCGCCTTCCGCTCAGGGGATCTGCCGCGGGCGCTGTCCTGTCTCGACGAGGCGGACCGGCGCTACCGGCTGCTCGGCGTCTCCACCCCTGACCTGAGCATCGACCGGTGCGCCGTCCTGCTGTCGGCCGGCCTGCCGGACGACGCGTTCCGCGAGGCCGACACCGCGGTGGGCAGCTTCGACGGCAACGGCGGGCAGGCCACCAAGAAGGCCGAGCTGCTGCTCAGCGCCGCCCGGGCCGCGCTAGCCGCGGCGCAGCCGCAGGTCGCGATGGAGCGGGCCGAAGCCGCGCGGCAGATGTTCGGCGCCCAGGACCGGGCCTGGTGGCAGGCGCACGCCTGGCTGCTGCAGCTGCAGGCACGCTTCGCGGCCGGCCCGGGGCCGGCCGACGCCAGCCCGGCCGGCCAGCTCGCCCCCGCCGGCCAGCCCACCCCCGCCGATCAGCTCGATCAGGCCGAACAGGTCGTGGCCAGCCTCGACGCCCTCGGCGCGACCGATGTGCAGCAGGCCCAGCTGCTGGCCGGCCGGATGGCCCTGGCGCTCGGCAGGCGGCAGGACGCCGACCGGCACTTCGCCGCTGCGGCGCAGGCCCGGCACCGCCGCGTCTCCGCGCTGGCCCGCGTGCAGGGCTGGCTGGCCGAAGCGCTGCGCGCCGATGCGGCCGGCCACCGGCGGCGGCTGCTCGGCGCCTGCCGTAGCGGGCTGGCGGTCCTCGACGAGCATCTGCTCACCCTCGGCGCCTCCGAGCTGCGCGCCCAGGCCACGGCGCAGGGAGCCGAGCTCGCGGCGCTCGCGCAGCGGGCCGCGCTCGCCTCGGGCCGCGCCCGGCTGCTGCTGTCCTGGAGCGAGCGATGGCGCGCGGTGGCCCACGCGGTCCCCCCGGCCCGCCCGGTCGACGATGCGGAGCTGCAGGCGGACCTGACGGCGCTCCGCGATGCGACCAGCCGGCTCGATCAGGCCAGGGCGAACGCGGATCCGACGGTGCTGCTGCACCGCGAGCAACTGCGGCTGGAAGCGGCCGTCCGTACGCGCGTGCTTCGGGCCCGCGGCGATGACCTGCCGGGCGGGCGCCAGTTCGACGTCGCCGAGTTCCTCGGCCAGCTCGGCGACGCGCAGCTGATCCAGATCGTCGACATCGACGGCGACCTGCACCTGCTGGTCTGCGGCTCGGGCCGCGTCAGGCACCTGACCGGCGGCCGGTTCGACGACGCGGCCCGTGAGGTCGAGTACGCGCGGTTCAGCCTGCGGCGGCTGGCGCACGGCCGCGGCGCCGGGCAAGCCGGGGCGCTGGCCATGCTGCACGCGATCGGGGAGCGGCTCGACGCGGCCCTCCTTGGTCCGGCCCTCCTTGGACCGGCCCTCCCTGGACCGGCCCTCCCTGGACCAGCCCTCCCTGGACCAGCACTGCTCGGCCCGGGCCGCCGCCAGCCCGACGACGGGCCGGTGATCATCGTCCCGCCCGGCGGGCTGCACGCCGTACCGTGGGGCCTGCTGCCCTCGCTGCGCGGCCGGGCCTTCAGCGTCGTGCCGTCGGCCCGCGCCTGGCTGCGGGCCCGCGCCACAGAGCCGCCGCCCGCGGTCTCGCCGCCGTCCGCTGAGCCCGTGCTCATCCGCGGCCCCGGCCTGGGCGCGGGCGGCGGCGAGGTACCCGCCCTGGCTGCCGAATACCCGGACGCCACGGTGCTGACCGCAGGCGCGGCCACCGCGCGCCGGGTCCTCGATGCCCTCGACGGCGCGTCGCTGGCGCATATCGCGGCGCACGGGACGTTCCGCGCCGATAGCCCGCTGTTCTCGTCGCTGCGCATGGACGATGGCCCGCTCACCGTGCATGACCTGGAGGGACTGCGGCGCGCGCCGTACCGGCTGGTGCTGTCCAGCTGTGACTCCGGTGTGGTCGCGCCGGCCGGCGCCAATGAGTTCCTCGGGCTGGCCAGCACGCTGGTCCCGCTGGGCACGGCCGGCATCGTGGCCAGCGTGGTACCGGTCAACGATCAGGCCACGGTCGGCCTGATGCTCGCCCTGCACCGGAACCTGCGCGGCGGTGCCACTCTCGCCGCCGCCCTGCGCGACACCCGGGCCGGCGTCGGCAGCGATCCGGTCCAGGCCGCCACGGCGTGGTCGTTCATCGCCCTGGGCGCATCCTGACCCTTGGGCGCATCCTGACCCCTGAGTGCATCCTGACCGTGGCATCATGTGCTCGCCCGGACAGAACGCGGAACGGAGCGGCGGCATGAACCGAAGGGGCGTCGGCTACGACGTCGGGACCGTGTTCTCCGGGTTCCCCTGCCGGATCTGCACGCGGCCCAGGTTCGACGCCGCGATCGTGCACCGCGAGCTTGAGATCATCAAGAACGACCTGGGCTGCAACGCGGTGCGGATCACCGGCCGCGACCCCGGCCGGCTGATCACGGCGGCCCAGGACGCGCTGCGCCAGGGCCTCGAGGTGTGGCTGGCGCCGGCGCTGTTCGAGAAGGAGCCGGACGAGACGCTGACCTACTACGTCGCGGTGGCCACGGCCGCCGAGCCGCTTAGGCGGCAGTTCGGCGACCGGCTCGTGCTGGGCGTGGGCGGCGAGCTGAGCCTGTTCATGCGCGGCATCGCCCCCGGCCGGACCGTCGTCGAGCGGCTGGCCCACCTGCGCCGCGAAGCAATAGCCGGAAGCAACCAGCCCGCCGAACGGCTCAACGAGTTCCTGGGCCGGGCCAGCGAGGCGGTCCGCGCGGTCTTCCGCGGCCCGCTGACCTACGCGTCCCTGATCGGCGAGTGGGTCGACTGGGGCCGGTTCGACTTCGTCGGCGTCGACCACTACCGGGACGCGCGGATCAAGGACCGCTACATCGAGCTGCTGGCGCCGCTGCTGCGCGAGCGCAAGCCGGTGGTCGTCACCGAGGTGGGCATGCGCGCCTACCGCGGCGCCGAAGACTCCGGCACGCTCGGATTCGGCGTGGTGGACGAGCGCAGCCGGGGACTGAGCGCGCTGCCGCTGGTCGGGCGCTTCGTCCGGGCCCGGCTGAACGGCGCCTACGTCCGCGACGAGGAACTGCAGGCCCGCGAGCTGACCGAGGTGCTCGCCATCCTCGACGCGGCCGGGGTGGACGGCGCGTTCGTGTCCTCGTTCGCCGACCCGATCTCGCCGTACAGCGACGACCCGAGGTACGACCTCGACATGTCGGCGCTCAGCCTGGTGAAGACCTACGCAGGCGGCCGCGGGACGACATATCCGGACATGCCGTGGGAGCCTAAGGCGGCGTTCCGCGCCGTGGCCAAGTGCTACGCCGGCGGGCTGGCCGGCGCCTGACCAGGCTCCCGGGCAAGCCGGGGCAGGCGAGCCGCCCGCGCCTGCAGGTAGCGCTGCTCCGGCGTGCTGGTGGTCAGCCGCGCGGCCCGCTGGTAGCTGTCGCGGGCGGCCGCATGGTCGCCGGCCATCTCCAGCAGGTGCGCGCGGACGACCTCGACCCGGTGGTTTCCGGCCAGCCGGTGATCGCCGTCCAGCCCGGACAGCACCTCAAGACCGGCCCGCGGCCCGCGGACCATGCCGATCGCGACGGCCCGGTTGAGCGTCACCACCGGCCCCGGCGTGAGGCGTTCGAGCACCTCGTACAGGGCCAGGATCTGCGCCCAGTCGGTGTCCTGCGCCCGCGCCGCCTCGTCGTGCACCGCGGCGATGGCCGCCTGGACCTGATACGGCCCGATCGGCGCGCGGGCGAGCGCGGCACTGATCAGCGCGGAACCCTCGCTGATCGCCGCGGCGTCCCAGCGCCCCCGGTCCTGGTCGGCCAGCGGCACCAGCGTCCCGTCCGGCCTGCTGCGCGCGGCCCGCCTGGCGTCGGTCAGCAGCATGAGCGCCAGCAGCCCGCTGACCTCGCCGTCATCGGGCAGCAGCCGGTGCACGGCGCGGGTCAGCCTGATCGCCTCCGCGGTCAGCTCGGCGCGGTGCAGGTCGTCACCGGAACTCGTGGTGTACCCCTCGTTGAAGATGAGGTAGAGCACGTGCAGCACCGCGGCCAGCCGCTCCGAATGCTCCGGCCGTTCCGGCTGCGGCGGCAGGCCGAACCTGGCGCCGTCCGCCTTGATCCGCTGCTTGGCCCGGCTGATTCGCTGCGCCATCGTCGCCTCCGGCACCAGGAACGCCCGGGCGATCTCCGCGGTGGTCAGCCCGCCCACCGCACGCAGGGTGAGCGCGACCTGGGCGGCGGGCGGCAGCACCGGATGGCAGCACAAGAAGAGCAGCGTCAGCGTGTCGTCGGTGTCCGCGGCGCGTTCCTCGCCAGGCTCCGCCGCGCCCAAAGCCGCACCGTCCGGGCCCCCCGGCCCTCCCGGCAGCTCGAGCGTGAACACAGTGACTTCCCGCCGCCGGCGCGCCGACTCGCTGCGCCACTGGTCGGTCAGCCGCCGCGAGGCGACGGTGATCAGCCAGCCCAGCGGGTTCGCCGGCACCCCCCGCTCCGGCCACTGCACGCTGGCATCGAGCAGCGCCTCCTGCACCGCGTCCTCGCACGCCTCGAACTGGCCGTACCTGCGGACGAGCGTGCCGAGGACCTGCCGCGTCAGCGGGCGCAGCAGATCCTCGACGCTGTCCTGCGGCACCTACAGCTCCACGGACGTGGTGTGCATGATCGCCCTGACCTCCATCGCGAAGTAGCGGGCGTCCGGCCACCGGGCAGCTATCTCCGCGGCCCGCTCGACGCTCTCGCAATCGACCGTGATGTAGCCGGCGAACTGCTCCTTCACCTCGGCGAACGGTCCGTCGGTGATCGCCGGGATCCCGTCGCGCACCCGTACGGTCTTGGTCGTCGACGGATCGGCCAGCGCCTCGCCGCCCACCAGCTCGCCGGTCTCGCGCAGCTCCTTCATCAGCGCGTCGACCTCGTTGAACAGCGCCGTCCGCTGGTCCTCGGCCCAGGCCTCGTAGCTCGCCGGGTTGTTGTAGATCAGCAGCATGTACTTCATGTCCTGCCTCCGTATCGTCGCGGCGCCCCGGCCGGGCACCCGTTGCCAACCTGGTCGGAGCCCGGACGCGGTTCTCGACAGCCGCCCCCGGTGGAAAAGGAAAAAGACGATTATCCCGAACGGGGAGTCGCCAGTCCTCCGCCCTCACGCGAGCCACGAGCCCAGCGCCGTCAAGGCGGCCGGGTCGCTAACTAACGCTAACCATGAGTCCCCCGCGCTGCCAGGCGGCCGGTCGCTAGCTGCTGCTGGCCGCGAGCGCCTTGCGGACGGCCGTCTCCAGGCCGGGCTCGGGGAACCAGCCGTCGTTGCGGAACAGGATCTTCCCGCTGGCGGAGACCAGCTCGATCCACGGCTGGTCCTGGACGCCGTAGCCGTCGGCCAGCCGGCCGTAGCGGTCCACGGCCACCGGGTAGTCCAGGCTGCCGTGCAGCCCGGACAGGAACGCCGGCAGCGCCGACGGCGTCGTCTCCGTGCTTGCCTCGTCTACCGCCACGGCCGGCGGCCAGCCGTGCGAGGCGGCCGCCTGCTGGTAGGCGTTCAGCGCCTGCATCTGGCGGACGAGGTTGCTGTTCTCGTCCACCCAGGTGGCGAAGAACGCGACGAGGTGAGCGTGCCCGCGCCCGAACGTCACGGTCCCTCCCGCGCCGCGCCCGCCGGCCGCCGGCAGCGTGACATTGTCGGCGGGCGTGATCCCGGCCTGATAGCGCAGGCTCACCGATTGCGTGACATGCGGGTGGCCGGGCAGTACGGCGGCGGTCGCGTTCGCGAGTACCTGTGCCTGCTGATCGGTCGCCGTGTACGCCATCTGGGTCAGGAAGATCGACTGTTCCCGGCCGTCCGGGCGGATCAGGTAGATCGCGGGCTCATGATCGATGTTGCCCTTGATCGCCTGGACGTAGACGTCGTAGTCCTTCCACACCTGCTTGAGGCTGGCCAGCGGCGCGGTGAGGAACCGCCAGCTGTTCATCATGCCGTGCGCCGCGGAGTAGTCGCGGACGTCGGAGATCTTGACGGCGTCCGGGTTGGCGTTGATCCCGATCAGCTGCACGTCCTTGCCCGCCGGGCCGAGCAGTTGCACCGCGTCGAGCATGCTGGTCGTGGTCAGCGGGCAGACCGTCGAGCAGCGCGAGTCGGCGAAGGCGAGCAGGATCGCCTTGCCGCGGAATTGGCCGAGCGTGACCTTCCGTCCAAACTGGTCGAGCAGCGTGAACGCGGGGGCCGGCTTGCCGCCCAGCGGGCTACCCGGGTCGACCACCGGGTTAGCCGCCAGCGCGTCCGCCGGACCGCTGGCCATGAACCCGTGACGCGGCGCGGCCCCGCCCGCCTGCGACCCGCCGCTACTGCACCCGGCCGCCGCCAGCGCCAGGACCAGTGACAGCAGCAGCGCAGGGCGCATCCTGCCGCGCCGCCTCGCCTGAGCGTCCGTCTGCATCCTGCCGCGCCGCCCCATCTCAGCGCCCGCCCGCATCGCGGAGCCAGTCCAGCACCTCGTCAGCGTGCCGGTCGGGCGGGAAGATCGGGTAGAACACCTTCTCGATCACCCCGTCGCTGATCACCAGCGTGAGCCGCCTGATCAGCGTCTGGCGTCCGCCGCCGTCGTGTTCCGGCCGCACGTCAACGGTGAAGACGGGCAGCTTGAGCGCGCGGGTGAGCTCGAGGCCGGCGTCGCTGAGCAGCGGGAAGGGCAGCCGCAGCCGGGATGCTGCCTCCCGCTGGTAACCGGAAGACTGGGTGGAAAGACCCGCCACGGCGGCACCAAGCCCGGCCAGCTCGGCGGCATGATCCCGGAATCCGCAGGTCTCAGGGGTACAGCCGCGGGCGCCGGGGATGCCGTCCCAGCCGGCCGGGTTCTCGACCCCGGGCAGCCCGGTCAGCGGGTACGCATAGACGATCAGCCGCCGGAATCCGGTCGGCACGGTATCCACCCGCATCGGCCCGCCCGCGGTTGACGGCAGCGCGAGGGCCGGCATCACCGCCCCCCGCAGGTGATCAGCCGCCCCGTCGTCCACGGGCCGCGGCAGGTCAGCAGGAAGCTGCGTCGGATCCAGTGTCATGCGACGTCTCGCCCTCCCGGCGGCGCTTAGCTTCAACAGACAATAGTCCCCGTCCGTCAGCGCTCCGCCGGCCACCGCCGTGATCACGTTCGGCGCAGGCAGTCCCGTCCGATCAGCGCTCGGCCAGGCACCCGTATGGCCACCGTTCGGCGCAGACGGCGCCTCAGGCCAGCGCTGCGCGGGGCGCTGGCATGGTCACCGTTCGGCGCAGACGGCGGGCCCCGGGCCAGCGCCGCGCGGGACACCGGCGTGGTCACCGTTCGGAATAATGGGTTTCCTGGTTTGGGATCCGTGCTGCTGCCAGGCCGCCGGGTGGCGGGCTGCGCCGCCGCGAGGCTCTGCGGCAGGATGCTGGCATGGCCACCCACATCGCACTGCTGCGCGGCATCAACGTCGGCGGCAAGAACCGGGTCGCGATGCCTGCGCTGCGCGAGGTCGTCACGTCGCTCGGCCACGCCGATGTCACGACGTACATCCAGAGCGGCAACGTGGTGTTCAGCACCGGGGAGACCGACACGGCCGCGCTGGCGGCGGCGCTGGAGAAGGCGATTGCCGCCGAGCTGGGCGTGCCGGCCGCCGTCGTCGTGCTCAGCCGTGCCGAGCTGGCCGCGGCGGTGGACGCCAATCCCTACCCCGACGAGCCGAACCCCAAGTTCGTGCACGCCGTGTTCCTGCCGCGCGAGCCGGCCGCGGAGATGGCGGACTTCGTGGCGGCCGCTCAGCAGGCGGCGGCGCAGAAAGGCAGCCGGGACACCGCCCGCCTGACCGGCCGGGTCCTGTACCTGCACACCCCGGACGGCCTCGGCCGCAGCGAGCTCGCGGTGCAGCTCGGCAAGGCCCGCGGCCCGATGGCGGCCAGGCAGGCCGGCACCGCCCGCAACTGGGCCACGCTGACCAGGCTGCTCGCCCTCTGCGACACCTGACCCGATGCCGCCCCCTCGCCCGCCCGCCCCGATCGCAGGCATCAGCGGGAAGGATTTTGGTCGCTGGGGCGACCAAAATCCTTCCCGTTCACGGTGCCCGGTAGCCTCGGGTCGTATGTTGCGCGCAGCGTGGCAGCCGAGCCCAAGGCGGCAGCATGCGTAATGGCGATGTGTCCTTCTGGTGGCACGCGCGGGGCGGATTCGCGCCGCGCAGGCCTTCGCTGCCCGGGCCGGCCGAGGCGGACGTCTGCATCGTCGGCGCCGGTTTCACCGGGCTGTGGACGGCCTGGTACCTGAAGCAGGCCGACCCCGCGCTGCGGGTGCTGGTGCTCGATGCGGCGTTCGCCGGCTTCGGCGCGTCGGGCCGCAACGGAGGCTGGCTCACCGCGGCGTTCCCCGGGTCCCGCGAGCGCTACGCGAGCGGGCCCAGCGGCCGCGCGGGCGTCCTCGACATGCAGCGCCAGCTTCAGCAGACGGTGGACGAGGTCGCCTCCATGTGTACCGCCGAAGGCATCGACGCATCGCTGGTCAAGGGCGGCAACCTTAGCGTGGCGGTCACCGCCGCCCAGCATGAGCGGCTCCGCGACCTGCTCGCGGCCGAGCGTTCCTGGGAGCTGGGCGAGGATGACGTCCGGTATCTCGACCGCCGCGATCTCGCCGGCCGGATCCGCATACCGCATGCGCTCGGCGCCCTGTACACGCCGCACTGTGCCCGCATCCAGCCGGCCGACCTGGTGACTGGCCTGGCCCAGGCGGCCGACCGCCGCGGCGCGGAAATCTACGAGGCCACGCCGGTGTCCCGGATCGAGCCGCACCGGGCCCGTACCGTCTTCGGCGACGTCACCGCCCGGTATGTGCTGCGCGCCACCGAAGGCTTCACCGCCCGCATGGCGGGCCAGCGCCGGGACCTGCTCCCGATGAACAGCTCGATGATTGTGACCGAACCGGTCAGCGACGGCGTCTGGCGGGAGATTGGCTGGGACGGCTGCGAGACGCTGGGCGATGAAGCGCACGTCTACGTATACGCGCAGCGCACCGCCGACGGCCGCGTCGCGCTCGGCGGCCGCGGCGTGCCGTACCGGTTCGGCTCCGGGATCGATCACCGCGGAACAACCCAGGAGGTGACGGTCGAGTCCCTCGGCCGGACCCTGCGTACCCTGCTCCCGCAACTCCGCCAGACCCCGATCGCGCACGCCTGGTGCGGTGTGCTCGGCGTGCCGCGGGACTGGTGCGCCACCGTCTCGCTCGACGAGGCGACCGGCCTCGGCTGGGCGGGCGGCTACACCGGTCACGGCGTCGCGGCGGCCAACCTGGCCGGCCGCACGCTTGCCGATCTGGTCCTGGGCCGCGACACCCCCAGGACGGCGCTGCCCTGGGTCAACCACCGGACCCGCCGCTGGGAGCCGGAGCCCGCCCGCTGGCTCGGCGTCCGCGGCCTGTACGCCTCCTACCGGCTCGCCGACCGCATCGAATCGGCCGGCTCGCCGAAAACCTCCCTGCTAGCCCGCGCCGCCGACGCCATCTCCGGCAAACCCTGACCCAGGCTAACCGCAGGGAGCCATCCTGAGGGCGCTGCCGCAGCCCGGCTAGCGGGCGGGATCTGGGCTAGGACGTATCCGGGGTGGCGCCTTCCCTGACGGGCTTGCCGCACCGGTAGATGGTGCCGGGCCGCCAGCCGGGTGGCGGCGGGAAGACCGAGATGCGCCCGTTGCGATGCTTCTTCACCCGCCAGCCGCCTTCGTGCACGAGCCAGTGGTGGTACGAGCAGAGCGGGGCGCCGTTGGTCACCCGGGTCTTGCCGCCGTAGAGCCAGTGGATCACGTGGTGGATGACATCGATGGGGTCGGCGCAGCGGCCGAAGCTGCAATGCCCGCCGTATTGAGCGTGCAGCGCGTCGCGCTGCCGGGGAGTCCAGCCGGGACTCTTGCGGCCGATGTCGAGCACCGCCGACGGGCCGCCGAGCGGCGGAGGCAGCTGGGCGATGGCCGCGGCCATCAGCCCGGTGAGCCGGGCGGTTGCATCCCCAGCATCTCCGCCGTGGCCGCCGTCCGCCGTCCACTCAGGGCCGGTAATCATCCGGACGACTTCCGCGTCGCAAGCCAGCCGCCGTGCGGCCTCGCCGGACAACGGCATGCCTGAGCCTAGGACGCCGCCGGCCGCCAGCGGCCGCCCGAGCAACCCCGAAAGCGGCACGGTAACGACCAGCCGAGGCCGCCGATACCCGGCAGGCACCCGTCCCCCGGAACCCCCGCCGTCAGCACGGCCGTCCGAACTATGCCCAGAGGCAGGCAGATCATCACCGGGACAGCGCCCAGCGCCGAGCTGACCGTCAGGGGGGTGATGTTCCGGAACGGGGCACTGCCCTGCTTCGGGTCGGTCGTTGCCAGAGCCGCGTTCCGCGCCGGGTCGATTGCCGCTGCTGTCCTGCCCCGCGTTCCGGTGATCATCGCTAGGTTGCTGTGCCGCGTTCGAGCGGTCGTCGCCCGGGTGGTGTCCTGCGGCTGGATGGATGTCGCTGGGCCGGTCTGCGTCGTCCTGCGGTGGTTCGTGTCCGTCTGCGCTGCGTCCCTTCGATCCGTGGCCGTTCGCGCTGTGGTCGTGTCCTGTGTGGGTGTCTGCGAAGCAGGGCTGGTCGTCATCGGGGTCGGGGGCATCGGGCGTCAGCTCGGCCGCCGGGCGTGCCTCGGCTGGACCGCCGGGCGGCGCGGGCGGGGCCGTTGCGGTCAGGGCCGTTGCGGTCAGGCGCGCTAGGACGTCGGCCCAGCGCTGGGCCTTGGTGCGCTTGTCGTCCGGTCCGGTCTTGGCGCCGAGCTCCTCGAACGCCGCGATCACCTGCTCGGCTGCCTCGGGGTGCAGCCTGCCGGTGATCTGCCCGGTGCCGCCTAGCGAGCGGGAGATGCGCAGTCCGCGCTGGGCGAAGTCGTCGTAATCCTGCCCGGCCCGCTCCTGCGTGTCGGCGGCCTCCCGCAGGTGCGCGCCCATGTGGCGGAGCTGGGCGCCGTCCATCCCGGGCATGAACCTGGAGAACAGCTCGTCGGCGGCGGCGTGCACGTCGCCGGCACGCCACAGGCCGGCCCAGGCGTCGTCCTCAGGCTGATCCTGGTCCTCAGGCTGATCCTGGTCCTCGGGCTGATCCTGCCCAGCGTCCTCCGGGTCGGCGCTGAGGTCAGGGCCGACAGACTCGTCGGCGGCATCGGCGCTGTCGGGCTTACGCGGCAGGTCCGGCAACCGGGAAATCTGCCAGCAGGCGGCGTCGGCCTGCGCCAGGCTTACCACTCCGTCGGCGAGCAGGTTGCTGATCTTGGGGAGGCCCGGCGCCATCGTGGCCAGCCGGGAGATCCTCCAGGCGTCGTCGGCCACGCGCGCGTCGGCTCGCAGCCAGCTGGTCAGGTTCCGCGTCCCGCGCAGGCCGTAGAGCCCCCGGGCGCGTACCTCCCGGGCCACGGCCACCCGCAGCCCGTCCAGCCGGGCGGTCATCGTCGTCAGCGTGTCCATCACCGCCGCCGCGTCGGCATCGGCCATCGTGGCCAGGTCTGCGTCGTCAGTCAGCTGGCCGACGGCTGCACCCGCCGCGGTCAGCAGTATCCCCAAGTCCGCCGGCGGCGGATGGGTCGCCCAGCCCGGGTCGTAATCCTGCGCTGCGGCCACGGCGGCCCTCCCCTCGCTGTCGGCCCCTCGTGGGACAGTGTTCGAACTGGTATTGGAACACTATCAACGAAGAAGATAACATGCAACTCATATTCGATTTAATTTCAAGATCAGAGGGAAAGTTGCCAGAGTCCAGGTCTAGCAAGAAATCTAGAGTTCGATCCAAAGTCCGGCAGTGACAGGAAGACGCCGGCAGGAAGACACTGCCAGGAAGCTGGCAGGAAGCTGGCGGGAAGACACTGCCAGGAAGCTGGCAGGAAGCTGGCGGGAAGACGCTGCCAGGAAGGTGGCAGGAAGGTGGCAGGAAGACGCTGCCAGGAAGGCGGCAGGAAGACGCTGCCAGGAAGCTGGCGGGAAGACGCTGCCAGGAAGCTGGCGGGAAGACGCTGCCAGGAAGCGGTCAGGTCGTGGGGACGCTATCCGCTGGGCGCGGCCGGTCCCGACAGAGGCCATAGCTAGGAACCGACCTGGCCAGTGACAGGTTGCGCTTGCCGCGCGGGTGCCCGCCGAGGCGTGCCTAGCGGTGACGGGCTGCGCTTGCCGCGCGGGTGCCCGCCGAGGCGTGCCTAGCGGTGACAGGCTGCGCCCCGGCCACCGGGGCGTTGCCCGCTGGAGCGCGCCCAGCCTCCGACAGAGTCAGAGCTAGGAAGCGCCTGGCCACCTGGACGCTGCTCGCCGCGCCTTTCGCGCGGATGCCCGCCGAAAGCATGCGCAGCGGCGATGTCGCGCTCGCCACGCGGATGTCGCGGAAGCACGTGCGGCGGGGACCAGTCGCGCATGCGCGGTGGGATCGGTGGTTGCGGCAGGGCCGATGGTTTATGCCCCGGCGGGACCGGTAGCGCGTGCGCAGTGGTGACCGGCAGTGAATGTGCATAGGCGAATGTGTATAAGAGAGGTATGTCGACCTCACTGGGCCACACCAGTCAACTGCGCGGCGACGACGTGGTACGCACGGTGTTCGCTGACCTGCCCGCCCGGTATGACCGGCTGGCTTACCTGCTGTCGTTCGGGCAGGACAGGCGCTGGCGGCAGGCGGTGGTGGACCGGGTCGCGGCGGCCAGCCCGCAGCGGGTGCTCGACGTCGCCACCGGGCCGGCCGGCGTCGCCCTGGCGATAGCCGCGCGCACCGGAGCCCAGGTGGCCGGCGTCGACCTCAGCGAACCCATGCTGCGAGCTGGCGCGGCGAATGTCCGGCGGGCCGGCCGCGGCCGGCAGATCGGGCTGGCGATGTCCCAGGCGGACCGGCTCCCGTTCGCCGACGACAGCTTCGACGCGGTGAGCTTCTCGTACCTGCTGCGCTACGTGGACGACCCCGCGGCGACCGTCGCGGAACTGGCCCGCTGCCTGCGGCCGGGGGGCGTCCTGGCCAGCCTGGACTTCTGCGTGCCGCCGAACCCCGCGTGGCGAGCCTCCTGGACCCTGTACACCCGCGCCGTGCTGCCCGTGCTCGGCGGCCTCGCCGGAGGGCCGGCGTGGCGTAAGGTCGGCCAGTTCCTCGGCCCGAGCATCTCCGAGCACTACCGGCAGCATCCGCTGGAAGCTCATCTAGCCGCCTGGCGCGACGCGGGGCTGGAGGATGTCGACATCAGGCTGATGAGCGTCGGCGGCGGGCTCGTGATGTCTGGGCGCAAGCGCCAGGTGCCCGGGCGCGAGCGCCAGGCGGACGCGGGGACAGCGCGGTGACGCCGCCGCCCCGCCGCCCCGCGGCCTTCTACGACCAGGGCGGCGGCACGGGCGGCCCGCGGGACTGGATAACGCTGCTGCACCCGCCGTACACCATGTGGCACCTGTCCTACGTGGTGATCGGGGCGGCGGTCGTGCCGCACCTGGTGCTCTGGCGGCTGGGCGGCACGCTGCTCGCCTTCTTCCTGGCGGTCGGCATCGGCGCGCATGCGCTCGACGAACTGCACGGCCGGCCGCTCGGCACCGGCATCAGCCGCCGGATGCTGATCATCGCGGCCGTGGTCAGCATCGGGGCCGCGATGGCGGCCGGCCTGGCCTACGGCGGGCTGCGGCTGCTGCCGTTCATCCTGTCCGGCGGCATCTTCGTCATCGGGTACAACCTCGAGCTGTTCGGCGGCGTGTTCCACACCGACGCCGGCTTTGCCACCACCTGGGGAGCCTTTCCCGTGATGGTCGGCGCGTACGCCCAGCACTGGACGCTGCCGCCCGCCGCGTGGGTGGCCGCGCTCGCCGCGCTGCTGCTGTCGCTGGGCCAGCGGGCGCTGAGCACTCCCGCCCGTATGCTGCGGCGGCGGGTGGCACTGGCGTCGGTCCGGATCACCTGGCGGGACGGCAGCCAGCGCGAATTCGGCCGCGCGGACCTGCTGGCCCCGCTGGAGCAGGCGCTGCGCGCCTTCGCCTGGGCGGTCGGCGCCCTGGCCGTCGCGCTCGTGCTGGCCCGATGAGCGCCCGATGAGCGGCCCGATGATCGGCCCGAAGACCGAATCCCGCTGGGACGTCGTGGTCGCCGGGGCAGGCCCGGCCGGCAGCATCGCCGCCCTGGTGCTGGCGCGATCGGGCGTGCGCGTCGCGCTGGTCGACAAGGCCGCCTTCCCGCGCGACAAGGCCTGCGGCGACCTGATCGGCCCCCGCGGAGTACGGCTGCTGGAGGATCTCGGCCTGCGGGTGCCCGACGCAGGGACCGGGGCCGACCTGCTGGTGGCCGGACCCTCAAAGCGGCGCGCCCGGTTGCCCGCGTTCGGCGGAAAAACCTATGCCGACCACGGAATGGTGGTGCCACGGCGGGTACTGGACGACTGGCTGCGGACCGCGGCGGTCACCGCCGGCGCGACCCCGGTCCGGGCCAGGATCAGCGGCGCGGATCTGGCCGCGGACGGGTCCATAGCGGCGCTGATCAGCAGCGACGGCAGCCGGCTCGCCGCCGACATTGTGATCGGCGCGGACGGCGCGCTGAGCAAGATCGCGTCGCTGGCCGGGATGCTCGACCCAGCCGCCGCGCTGTGGGGCTTCGCGATCCGCGGCTACCTCCCGGCGCACGTGCCGCTCCCGCTGCTGGTGCTGCTCGACGAGCGGCCGTGGCACATCTACCCCGGCTACGGCTGGCTCTTCCCCGGCGCGGACGGGCAGGCCAACGTCGGCATCGGTATCGGCATGGGCCGGCAGCGGACACCGGCCCCGCTCGGTTCCGATCTTGACCGGCTTTGCGGCATTCTTCGGAGGAAAGGCGATATTAGTCCGAACGCACGACCCGGACCCATCGTGGGAGGCTGGCTCCGGATGGGAGGAAGCGGAAGCCCCCCCGCGGCGCGCAACGTGCTGCTCGCCGGGGACGCGGCCGGCCTGATCAACCCGCTGCAGGGCGAGGGGATCGCGCCCGCCATGGTCAGCGCGCGAGCGGCGGCCCAGGCCGTGATCGACGGCCCGGCGGACGCGAGCCGGGTGTATACCGAGGCGATCGAGGAGCTGTTCGGCCGGTACATGACGGGCGCGGCGGCGCTGCAGGAGGCGATGCTCGCGCGGCCCCGGCTGGCGTCGGCAGGTATGCGCCTGCTGACCAGCCCGCCGCTGCGCGGGCTCGCGGCCGGGACCTGGTCGCTGTACTGGAACGGGCTGGCGGACGGCGCGCAGCCGCGGCCCGCCGCGCGCGGCGCCGCCCTGGTGCAGACGGTGGCGTGGCGGCAGGCGAACCGCCGTCGGGCCCGCGCGCCGGTCGGAACGCCGCCTAAGGCAGCCGTTCCGACCGGGGGGCAGCCCGATGAGCCGGCCGGGGACTGACGGCGCGGCGCCGCGGCATTCAGACCAGCGGGGTCCCAGACCGCCGCCGGTGCGCCGGCCCGCCCTGCTCGCCTTCCCTGGCCTCCCGGCGCACCTCGCGCAGCCGGTGCACGAAGAAGGCCACGATGGCCAGTACGACCACGATCGCGATCACGTAGCTGGCGTCGGCGATCTTGTGCTCGATGCTGTTCCAGGTGCTGCCCACGCCGTAGCCGATGCTGGCGATCGCGGTGGAGTAGACGGCCGTGCCGAGCAGGCTCAGCAGCCCGAACCGCACGGCGGGGAAGTCGATGAAGCCGGCCACCAGCGACATGAACGTGCGCACGAACGGCAGCGCCCGGCCGACCGGGACCGCCCAGGAGCCCTTGCCGGTGGCGAACCGCTCGGCCCGGTCCAGGTCGGCGCGGGTGATCAGGAGGTAGCGCCCGAGCTTCTCGACCAGCGGCCGTCCGCCCATCCGCCCTACGGCGTAGGAGACGTAGGACCCGGCCAGCTCGGCGAGCGTGCCCAGGATGATGACCAGGGCCAGGTTGAGATGTCCCTGGTAGGCGAGTACGCCGGCGAAGCCGAAGGTGATCTCCGACGGGATCGGGATGCAGGCGGCCTCGATGAAGGCGAACAGAATGAGCGCGCCGTAGCCTGCGTGGACGAGAAAGCTCTCCATGAGTAACTGTTGTACCGTATGCCGGCCGCCGCGGAGGCCAGACTGCTAACCGGCGGCAACTGCCGATGCTCGCGCCGGCCCGCTGAGCTGGCTTAGACTCGCCCGGAGGTGATTGCATGGACGACTCCGCTGAACAGTTCCTCGAAGCAATCCACCAGCTCGAGGAAATCGCGAACGCCATGACCGCCGACCAAGCGCACGCACAGTTCGACGAGATCACGCTGCAGGTGTTCTGGAAGAGGTGGCCGCACGTCTCCGCGTGGGCCGGCTCGCTGTGGCGGATGCTGTCCGAGGAGCTTTCGGTGCCCGCACAGCCGCATCGTGACCATGAGCTTGACGAGGTCGGCGAGAGTGGCTGACGGCGTGGTTCACCGCGAGCCAGCACGGCACGGGCGGGCGCCTGGCGGGCCGGGGCCGGCCGCCGTGCTGCGGGATCTGATGAACGCGACCGTGTTCAGCACCACGCCGGAGACCTCGGTGACCGAGGCCGCGGCCGGCATGGTGCGGGCCAGGGTCGGGTCCGCCGTCGTCATGCAGGGGTCGTTCCTGGCCGGCATCCTGACCGAGCGGGACGTGCTGCGCGCCGCCGCCTCCGCCGAGGATCTGCTGCGATCCCCGGTGTCGGCCTGGATGACCTCCGATCCGCAGTCGGCCGGCCCGGACACCGCCGCCGAGGACGCCGCGCAGCTGATGCTGCTGCACGGCTTCCGGCACCTTCCTGTGGTCGAGGGCCGCAGGGTGCTCGGCGTGGTGAGCCTGCGGGATCTGTTCGGCGCCCGGATCCGCCGTCCGTCGGCAGGCTGAGGAGCCCGCGGGCGAGATGACAGCCGACGGCGGCCAGGCTGCGCTGGCCTCGTACACCACGCTCGGCCTCGGCGGCCCGGCGGGCAGGTTCGCGGCGGCCGGTACCGAGCGGGACCTCGTCGCGGAGGTGCAGGCCGCTGACCGGCGCGGCGACCCGTTGCTCGTGCTCGGCGGCGGCAGCAACGTGGTGATCGGCGACGACGGCTTTCCCGGGACGGTGGTGCGGGTGGTCACGGCCGGCGTCCGGCTGGCCGCCGCCGACCGGGCCAGCCAGGCCGACGGGGCCGGCGGGGCCGTGACCGTGACCGCCGCGGCCGGCGAGGACTGGGACGCGCTGGCGCGGCGGTGCGCGGCCGAGGGACTGGCCGGGGTGGAATGCCTGGCCGGCATCCCCGGCCTGGTGGGCGCCACGCCGATCCAGAACGTCGGCGCCTACGGGCAGGAGGTCGCCGAGACGATCACCGCGGTCCGTGCGTACGACCGGGCCAGCCGCGAGATCGCCGAGCTCAGCGGGGCGGACTGCGGGTTCGGCTACCGGACGAGCATGTTCAAGCGCAGCACCGGCTGGCGGGCCGGCCACCAGGAGCAGCCGGGCCCGGCCGCGCCCACCGGCAGGTACGTCGTGCTGAGCGTCATCTTCCGGCTGGCCCGCGACCGGATGTCGGGGCCGATCAGGTACGCCGAGCTGGCCCGCCACCTCGGCGTCGCCCCGGGGGAGCGGGTGCCGCTGGCCGACGCCCGCGCCGCCGTGCTCGACCTGCGCCGCGGCAAGGGGATGGTGCTCGACCCGGCCGATCCGGACACTCAGAGCGCGGGCTCGTTCTTCACCAACCCGGTCATCGGCCCGGCCCGGCTCGCCGCGATCGAAGAGGCGGCGCGGGCCAGGTTCGGCCCGGATGCCGTGGTGCCCCGCTTCCCGGCCGGCGACGGGCGGGTCAAGGTGCCCGCGGCCTGGCTCATCGAGCGGGCCGGATTCGCCAAGGGCTACGGCGGCGCCGGTGCCCGGATATCGGCCAAGCACACGCTGGCGCTGGTCAATCCGGGTGGCGGCAGCACGAAAGACCTGCTCGCGCTCGCCTCGGAAATCCAGGACGGTGTCCGCGCATCGTTCGGAATAAAGCTAATTCCTGAGCCCGTGCTCGTCGGCGCCTCGCTCTGACCGCTAGCCGGCCAGCCAGGCGTCTATCCCGGCCAGCAGCCGGGCGCGGACCGCGTCGGGCGCCACCGAGCCGCGTACCGACATCCGGGCCAGCTCGGCCAGCTGGCCATCGCCGAGGCCGAGCGCGTTCCTGGCCAGGTCGTACTGCGCGGTGAGCCTGGACCCGAACAGCAGCGGGTCATCGGCGCCCAGCGCGACCGGCACGCCCGCCTCGAGCAGCCGCAGCAGCGGGACGTCGGCGGGCTTGGCGAAGACGCCGAGCGCCACGTTGGACGAGGGACAGACCTCGAGCGTGACCGAGCCGGCCGCGAGCCGCCGCTCCAGCGCGGGATCGTCGGCCGCGGCGATGCCGTGCCCGATCCGGTCCGCGTGCAGCTCGTCCAGGCAGGCCCGGACGCTGGCCGGGCCGAGCAGCTCGCCGCCGTGCGGGACGGACAGCAGGCCGGCCCTGGCCGCTATGCGGAAGGCCGGCCCGAACCCGGCCGCCTCGCCGCGCCGTTCGTCGTTGCTCAGCCCGAACCCGATCACCCCGCGCCCGGCGTACTGCGCGGCCAGCCGAGCGAGCGTGCGGGCCTCCAGCGGGTGCTTGGTCCGGTTGGCCGCGATGATCACGCCGATGCCGACCCCGGTCGCGACGGTAGCCTGGGCCGCCGCGTCAAGCACCAGCTCCACGGCGGGCGTAAGGCCGCCGAACCGGCCGGCGTAACCCGATGGGTCCACCTGGATCTCCAGCCAGCCCGAGCCGTCGGCCGCCTCGTCCTCCGCGGTCTCGCGCAGCAGCCTGCGGACGTCGTCCTCGCCGCGCAGCACCGACCGGGCGATGTCGTACAGCCGCTGGAACCGGAACCAGCCTCGTGCGTCGCTGGCCTCGGTTAGCCGCAGCGGCCAGTCGCCGGCCAGACCGGCGGGCAGGTGGACGCGATGCGCGGCGGCCAGCTCCATCAGCGTGGCGTGCCGCATCGCGCCGGTCAGGTGCAGGTGCAGGTGCGCCTTGGGGAGCAAGCGGAGCGGCCGGGCCACCGGCCCAGTGTGCCGTGCCGGCCGCTCCGCCGCGTGCTTAGCCGTTGATCCGGCCGGTGCCTAGCGGCCGGCCTGGCCGACCAGGCTGGCCACCCGGGTGAGCCCTTCCTCCAGGTCGGCGTCGCCGAGCGCGCAGGAGAGCCGGAAGTAGCCTTGCGTGCCGAACGCCTCGCCCGGCACCACCGCTACCTCCGCCTCATCGAGGAGCAGGCCGGCCAGCTCGGCGGAGGTGTTCGCCACCCGCCCGGCGATCTCGACGCCGAGCAGGCCCTTCACCGACGGGTAGCAGTAGAAGGCACCCTCGGGCTCGGGGCAGAACACGCCGGGAATCTCGTTCAGCATCTTGGTCATCGTGGCCTTGCGCCGGCCGAACGCCTCGCGCATCGCCGCCACCGCGGACAGGTCGCCGCTCACCGCGGTCAGCGCCGCCTGCTGGGCCACGTTGCAGACGTTCGACGTCACGTGCGACTGCAGGTTCGCCGCCGCCTTGATTACGTCGGCCGGGCCGATCATCCAGCCCACCCGCCAGCCGGTCATCGCGTACGTCTTGGCCACGCCGTTCAGCACCACGCAGCGATCCGTGATCTCGGGCGCCGCCACCGGCATGGAGACGAACCGCGCGTCGCCGTACACCAGGTGCTCGTAGATCTCGTCGGTGATCACCCACAGGCCGTTGCTCGCGGCCCAGCGGCCGATCTCCGCGACCTGGCCGGGCGGGTACACCGCCCCCGTCGGGTTGGACGGCGACACGAACAGCAACACCTTCGTGCGCTCGGTGCGGGCGGCCTGCAGGTCGGCCACCGACACCAGGTAGCCGGATCGCTCGTCGGTGAGGACGGGAACGGGAACGCCGCCGGCCAGCGCGATCGACTCGGGGTAGGTCGTCCAGTACGGCGTGGGCACGAGCACCTCGTCGCCGGGATCGATCAGGGTGGCGAACGCCTCGTAGACGGCGTGCTTGCCGCCGTTGGTGACTAGCACCTGGCCGGCCTGCACCTGGTAGCCGGAGTCACGCGCGGTCTTGACCGCGATCGCCTCGCGCAACTCGGGCAGCCCGCCGGTGGGCGTGTACTTATGGTTCTTCGGGTCGCGGCAGGCCTGGGCGGCGGCCTCGACGATGTAGTCAGGCGTCGGGAAGTCGGGCTGGCCTGCGCCGTATCCGATGATCGGCTTGCCTTCGGCCCTGAGCGCCTTGGCTTTGGCGTCTACGGCCAGTGTGGCCGACTCGGTGATCGCTGAGACACGCGCCGAGATGCGAGGATGTGACATGGGCATGCTGTCTATGGTGGCATCCCCCGAGTGGTGAGGCGCCCACGGTTCGACGGAAGGGGGCTGGCGACGTAGACTTCTGGGCTGGCGGTGTATGCCGCATTGTCGGCGCATGCCCCTAGGGCAGGTGCCAGCATGGTGAAGCGGTTGTGATGTGAAGCAGTCATGTTGAACTAGCACGGTGACGTGTTTGTGAAGCAAGTGTTGTGGACAAGCAGAGGGCAGTAGCTCAATTGGCTAGAGTTCCGGTCTCCAAAACCGGCGGTTGGGGGTTCGAGTCCCTCCTGCCCTGCGAGTGCGGTTCGTGGGCCGTTCGCGGCTCCCGTGCCCACCGCGGGATCACCCAGTGAATCCTTCAGCGCAGCTCAGGTGAGGTAATGGCGACACAGACCCGCGGCCAGGCCGCAGAGAAACCGGCCAAGCCTGGTCGTCCGGCCAGGGGTGGTAGGACGACCCCTGCGGTGTTCGTCCGGCAGGTCGCCGCCGAATTGCGCAAGGTGATCTGGCCCACCCGTCATGAAATGACCACCTACACCACGGTCGCGCTCGTGTTCATAGTGGTCATGGTGGCCTTCGTGACCGGCCTCGACACCCTGCTGGGCAAGCTAGTGCTGGCGATTTTCGGCTGAGATTGCTTCCGGCTCAGCCTGTTCGCGATACCTGCTTGCGGCGCAGCCGGGGAATTCCGTCGGCCCATCGTGGCAGCATGATCGCAGCAGCGTGACGGGGAGGCGCCTGGCGGCCGCGGCTCGCGGTGGCCGGGAAAGAGAGCGAAGAGAAAGAGCTACCGTGTCCGAACAAAGCGACGCCATCGAGGCGCAGGCCGACGAGGCCGACCCGGCTGAGGGCAGCCTGCCTGCTGCCAGCCCAGCCGAGGAGGCTCTTCCTGAGGACGGCCTGGCGGAGGACGGCCTGGCCGCCGGCGAGGCGGACTCGGCGGGGGATGCCGACGATGCGGCCGCGGGCGATGCCGTCGCGTCCGAGCACGCCCAGACAGAAGAGGCCCAGACAGAAGAGGCCCAGACAGAAGAGACCGAGCCGGCCGAGTCGGCTGACCCGGCGGCTGAGACTGAGGCTGAGTCGGATTCGGATGAGGCCGAGCCCGCGGACGCGGCCGGTGATGCCGAGGGGGAGGCGGGGGACGCCGAGGGCGAGGCGGCTCAGGCTGTCGATCCGGCCGCCGAGTTCGGCCGCCAGCTGCGGATGATGCCCGGCGACTGGTACGTGGTGCACTCTTACGCCGGGTACGAGAACCGGGTCAAGGCCAACCTGGAGAGCCGGACCCAGTCGCTCAACATGGAGGACTACATCTTCCAGATCGAGGTGCCGGTCCATCAGGTCACCGAGATCAAGGGCGGCAAGCGCCAGCAGGTGTCGGAGAAGGTGCTGCCCGGCTACATCCTGGTCCGGATGGACCTCACCGACCAGTCCTGGGCCGCGGTGCGCAACACGCCGGGGGTAACCGGCTTCGTCGGGCTGTCCAGCAGGCCGTCGCCGCTCAGCCTGGAAGAGGTCGCCAAGCTGCTCGCCCCCGAGCCGGAGGAGCAGGTCAGGGAGGCGGAGGCCAAGCGCACCGTCGTCGAGTTCGAGACCGGCGAGTCGGTGACCGTAATGGACGGCCCGTTCGCCACCCTCCCGGCCACCGTGAACGAGATCAACCCCGACACCCAGAAGCTCAAGGTGCTCGTATCGATCTTCGGCCGGGAGACACCGGTCGAGCTCTCCTTCGATCAGGTCACGAAGATCTGACGAGCCGCCCGACCCCAACGAAACACCGAGATAAGGATCGCAAGACATGCCGCCGAGGAAGAAGAAGGTCGCCGCGGTTGTGAAGGTGCAGCTGCAGGCGGGCGCGGCCACTCCGGCCCCGCCCGTCGGCACCGCGCTCGGGCCGCACGGCGTCAACATCATGGACTTCTGCAAGATGTACAACGCAGCTACGGAGTCCCAGCGCGGGAACATCGTGCCCGCGGAGATCACAATCTACGAAGACCGCAGCTTCACGTTCATCACCAAGACGCCGCCCGCCGCGGAACTGATCAAGAAGGCGGCCGGCGTGGAGAAGGGCAGCGCCGAGCCGCACAAGACCAAGGTCGGCTCGGTCACCAAGGCCCAGGTGCGCGACATCGCGCAGACCAAGATGACCGACCTGAACGCGACCACGATCGAGGCGGCCGAGCTGATCATCGCAGGCACGGCACGCTCGATGGGAATCACCGTCCAGGGCTAAGTTTCTAGACCTGGCTTTCTAGACGCAGTGGCAGGGCCGCGCGCGGCCCGATGACCACAGCCTCCGCCACGAAGGAGAACGCAATGCAGCGCAGCAAGGGCTACCGCAAGGCAGCCGAGCAGATCGACAGGAGCAAGCTCTACACGCCGGCCGAGGCCGTCGCGCTGAGCAAGAAGACCATCGTCACCAAGTTCGACCCCACCGTCGAGGTGGCCCTGCGGCTCGGGGTTGACCCGCGCAAGGCGGACCAGATGGTCCGCGGCACCGTCAACCTGCCGAACGGCACCGGCAAGACCGCCCGCGTCCTCGTCTTCGCCACCGGCGACAAGGCCGCGGAGGCGGAGGCGGCCGGCGCGGACTTCGTCGGCTCGGACGACCTGATCGAGCGGATCCAGGGCGGCTTCCTCGACTTTGACGCGGTGGTGGCCACCCCCGACCTGATGGGCAAGGTGGGCAGGCTCGGCCGGGTGCTCGGCCCCCGCGGCCTGATGCCTAACCCCAAGACTGGCACGGTCACCCCCGACGTGGGCAAGGCCGTCACCGACATCAAGGGCGGCAAGATCGAGTTCCGGGTGGACAGGAACGGCAACCTGCACTTCATCATCGGCAAGGCGTCCTTCACCGACCGGGCGCTGGCCGAGAACTACGCGGCCGCGCTGGACGAGGTGATCAGGCTCAAGCCCGCCGCGGCCAAGGGCCGCTACGTCAAGCGAGTCACGATGACCACGACCATGGCCCCCGGCATCCCCGTCGACCCGAACAAGACCCACGGCATCGTGGAAGAGTTCGAAGAGGCCGAAGCCGCCGCCAGCTAGCCAGCACCAAGCCGCAAGCGCACCCCGAGCCCGGTCCCGCCACAGTGGCGGGACCGGGCTTCGCTGTCCGCCCCCTTCCCATGATCATGAAGGCTTTTGCGTGTGGGGGTACGTCAAAGACTTCGCGAGCATGCGCTGAGCTGACGGTGCCGTGGCATGGGTTGCCGGAATCCCTTGGTACTCTTGGAGCTGCCAAAGACCGTCGGTCGTCACCGGGCAGCAGTGCCGGGTGACCGAAGGCCCCGCAGAGCGGGCGGCCCGCGTAGGCGAACCGAGCAGATCTGCCGTGGCCCCCTCCGGGTCCGGCGGGTACGCCCCGGAGCGTCCGCGCCGGGGCGTTTGTGTTTCTCCGGGCCTTCCTGATTTGTGAGAGAGGAGGCCCATGGCGAAGGCGGACAAGGTGGCCGCAGTAGCCGAGCTCACCGAGCGATTCCAGAATTCGGCCGGTGCCGTGCTGACCGAGTATCGCGGACTCACCGTGGCCCAGCTGCGCGATCTGCGCGGGTCGCTCGGTGAGGCAGCCACGTTTGCCGTGGTGAAGAACACGCTGACCAAGATCGCAGTTGATCAGGCAGGGCTCACGAACGAGCTTTCCTCGCTGCTTACCGGCCCGTCGGCGGTCGCATTCGTGACCGGCGACGTGGTCGAGACGGCGAAGGGCCTGCGCGACTTCGCTAAGGCGAACCCGCTTCTGGTGATCAAGGGCGGCGTCCTCGACGGCAAGGCCCTGACTCCCCAGGAGATCGCCCAGCTGGCCGATCTTGAGCCGCGCGAGGTGCTGCTGGCCAAGCTGGCCGGCGCGATGAAGGCAACGCAGGCCAAGGCGGCGGGCACGTTCGCGGCGCTGCCGGTCCAGATGGCGCAGCTCGCCGAGGCTCTGCGGGTCAAGCGCGAGGCCGCCGGGGAGACAATCCCGGCTGAGGCCGCCCAGGAGGCCGAGGCGCCAGCCGCCGCGGCCCCCGCAGACGAGGCACCGGCAGACGCCGCACCAGCGGACGCAGCACCAGCGGACGCAGCACCAGCGGACGCAGCGCCTGCGGAGACAGCACCGGCAGACGCCGCACCGGCGGACGCCGCACCAGCGGACGCAGCGCCTGCGGAGGCAGCACCAGCAGGCGACGCACCAGCAGAGGACGCGGCCAGCGGGCCGGACCACGACTGACCGACCAGACGTTAAGACACACGGAGGATTTCACCACCATGGCGAAGCTCAGCACCGACGATCTGCTCGGCGCATTCAAGGAGATGACTCTGCTCGAGCTCTCTGAGTTCGTGAAGCAGTTCGAGGAGACGTTCGACGTAAAGGCCGCCGCTCCGATGGCGGTCGCGGCCGCGCCTGCGGGCGGGGCGGCAGGCGGCGAGGCCGCTGTCGAGGAGCAGGACGAGTTCGACGTCATCCTTGAGGCAGCCGGCGACAAGAAGATCCAGGTCATCAAGGAGGTCCGCACCCTCACGAGCCTCGGGCTCAAGGAGGCCAAGGACCTGGTCGACGGCGCACCCAAGGCGCTGCTTGAGAAGGTCAACAAGGAAGCCGCGGAGAAGGCCAAGACCGCGCTCGAGGGCGTCGGCGCGACCGTCACCGTCAAGTAAGGCCAGAAGTAAGCTCAGCCACCAGCGTCGGCGGCGGGCGGTCCCGGAATACGGGGGCGCCCGCCGCCGCTGCATTGATACGTCATCGATACCAGGCTCCCGGCACCGCCCGCGCAGGCAAACAGGCAGGTATACCCCGTTGCTGCGACTTCACACACCCGGCACCATGTGGCATCTCTCACGCCTCCTGACCAGCCGGACCAGGCGGGTCAGACTTGACGTATCGCCGCTCAGGGGCGATGCTGCGGTCAACGTGAATCTCATAAAAGCGTACAGTTGACCAGCAGTGTATCGTTCGGCTACACTGCTAATTTGCGCTGCACTCTTACGCCCTCGGCAACCTCGATCATCCCGCGGTGTGCCCGCAGGGCGTTTGACGTGCGTGCGGTGAAAGTCCGCCACAAGCTCGGAAGGACCCCTGTTGGCAGCATCGCGCAGCGCCTCAACTAACGCTCTTGGCCCGCGTCGCGTCTCCTTCGCACGCATTAGCGAACCGCTCGAAGTACCGGATCTGCTGGCATTGCAGACCGAGTCGTTCGACTGGCTGCTCGGTAACGGGCGCTGGAAGGAACGAGTGGACGCCGCCAGGACGGCTGGGCGCGAGGACGTACCCGAACAGTCCGGCCTCGAGGAAATCTTCGAGGAGATCAGCCCGATCGAGGACTTCACGGGCACGATGTCCCTCTCGTTCCGAGATCATCGGTTCGAGCCGCCCAAGTACTCCGTTGAGGAGTGCAAGGACAAGGACATGACGTACTCGGCCCCGATGTTCGTCACGGCAGAGTTCATCAACAACAGCACCGGCGAGATCAAGAGCCAGACGGTCTTCATGGGCGACTTCCCGCTCATGTCCGCCAAGGGCACCTTCATCATCAACGGCACCGAGCGCGTCGTGGTCTCGCAACTGGTGCGGTCGCCGGGCGTGTACTTCGACCGGCAGGTCGACAAGACCTCGGATAAGGACATCTACAGCTGCAAGGTCATCCCGTCCCGCGGGGCCTGGCTGGAGTTCGAGATCGACAAGCGGGACAGCGTGGGCGTGCGCATCGACCGCAAGCGCAAGCAGAGCGTCACCGTTCTGCTCAAGGCGCTGGGCTGGGACGAGGCCAGGATCCTGGATCGTTTCGGCGCCTACGAGTCGATGCGGGCCACCCTGGAGAAGGACCACACCACCGGGCAGGACGACGCGCTGCTCGACATCTACCGCAAGCTCCGGCCGGGCGAGCCGCCGACCAGGGAGTCCGCGCAAGCGCTTCTGGAGAACCTGTACTTCAACCCGAAGCGGTACGACCTGGCCAAGGTGGGCCGGTACAAGATCAACAAGAAGCTGGGCCTCGGCCTGCCGGTCCGCCAGGGAACGCTGACCGAGGACGACATCGTCGCCACGATCGACTACCTGGTCAGGCTGCACGCGGGCGAGGAAGAGATGAAGTCGGGCAGCGACACGGTTATCCCGGTCGAGACCGACGACATCGATCACTTCGGCAACCGGCGGCTGCGCACCGTGGGCGAGCTGATCCAAAACCAGGTCAGGCTGGGCCTGGCCCGGATGGAGCGGGTGGTCAGGGAGCGGATGACCACCCAGGACGTCGAGGCGATCACGCCGCAGACGCTGATCAACATCCGGCCGGTAGTCGCGTCCATCAAGGAGTTCTTCGGCACCAGCCAGCTCTCCCAGTTCATGGACCAGACCAACCCGCTGGCCGGGCTCACCCACAAGCGCCGGCTGTCGGCGCTGGGTCCAGGCGGCCTGTCCCGTGAGCGGGCCGGGTTCGAGGTGCGCGACGTGCACCCCTCGCACTACGGCCGGATGTGCCCGATCGAGACGCCTGAAGGCCCCAACATCGGCCTGATCGGCTCGCTGTCCTCCTACGGCCGGGTGAACGCGTTCGGCTTCGTCGAGACGCCGTACCGCAAGGTGCGGTCCGGCAAGGTCACCGCGCAGATCGACTACCTGACCGCCGACGAGGAGGACAGGCACGTCATCGCCCAGGCCAACACGCCGATCGGTGCCGACGGCGCGTTCGCCGAGGACCGCGTGCTGGTCCGCCGCAAGGGCGGCGAGATCGACTACATCAGGCCGGACGAGGTCGACTACATGGACGTCTCGCCGCGGCAGATGGTGTCGGTCGCGACGGCCATGATCCCGTTCCTCGAGCACGACGACGCCAACCGCGCGCTGATGGGCTCCAACATGCAGCGCCAGTCGGTCCCGCTGCTGCGCAGCGAGGCCCCGCTGGTCGGCACCGGCATGGAGTACCGCGCCGCCACCGACGCCGGCGACGTGATCGTGGCCGAGCAGGCCGGAGTGGTGGAGGAGGCCTGCGCCGACTTCATCACGCTGATGCACGACGACGGCACCAGGACCACGTCCCAGATCGCCAAGTTCCGCCGGTCCAACCAGGGCACCTGCTTCAACCAGAAGCCGATCGTGAACGAGGGCGAGCGGGTCGAGGCCGGCCAGGTCATCGCGGACGGCCCGTGCACCGACAACGGTGAGATGGCGCTGGGCAAGAACCTGCTGGTCGCCTTCATGTCCTGGGAGGGGCACAACTACGAGGACGCGATCATCCTGTCCCAGCGGCTCGTCCAGGGCGACGTCCTGTCCTCGATCCACATCGAGGAGCACGAGGTCGACGCCAGGGACACCAAGCTGGGCCCCGAGGAAATCACCAGGGACATCCCGAACGTCTCCGAGGAGGTGCTCGCCGACCTCGACGAGCGGGGCATCATCCGGATCGGGGCCGAGGTCGTCACCGGCGACATCCTGGTCGGCAAGGTCACGCCCAAGGGCGAGACCGAGCTCACCCCGGAGGAGCGGCTGCTGCGCGCGATCTTCGGCGAGAAGGCGCGAGAGGTGCGCGACACCTCGCTGAAGGTGCCGCACGGCGAGGAAGGCAAGGTCATCGGCGTCCGGGTGTTCACCCGCGAGGACGGCGACGAGCTGCCGCCCGGCGTGAACGAGCTCGTCCGGGTCTACGTGGCCGCCAAGCGGAAGATCACCGACGGCGACAAGCTGGCCGGCCGGCACGGGAACAAGGGCGTCATCTCCAAGATCCTTCCGGTCGAGGACATGCCGTTCCTTGAGGACGGCACGCCGGTGGACATCGTGCTCAACCCGCTCGGCGTGCCCAGCCGGATGAACGTCGGCCAGGTGCTCGAGACGCACCTCGGCTGGGTCGCCAAGACCGGCTGGCAGGTCAGCGGCGAGGGTGAATGGCAGGACCGGCTGCGCAAGATCGGCGCCGGTGCGGCGCCGCCCTCCACCGCGGTGGCTACTCCCGTCTTCGACGGGGCCCGCGAGGAGGAGATCACCGGCCTGCTCGGCAGCGTGCTGCCGACCGCCGATGGTCAGCAGCTGGTCAACCAGGGCGGCAAGGCCAAGCTCTTCGACGGCCGCTCCGGTGAGCCGTTCAAGGATCCGGTCTCGGTCGGCTACGTCTACATCCTCAAGCTGCTGCACCTGGTCGACGACAAGATCCACGCTCGCTCGACCGGTCCGTACTCCATGATCACCCAGCAGCCGCTGGGCGGTAAGGCACAGTTCGGCGGCCAGCGCTTCGGTGAGATGGAGGTGTGGGCCCTCGAGGCCTACGGCGCCGCCTACGCGCTGCAGGAGCTCCTCACGATCAAGTCCGACGACGTTCTCGGCCGGGTCAAGGTCTACGAGGCCATCGTCAAGGGCGAGAACATCCCCGAGCCGGGCATCCCTGAGTCATTCAAGGTGCTGATCAAGGAGATGCAGTCGCTCTGCCTCAACGTCGAGGTGCTGTCCAGCGACGGCGCCGCGATCGAGATGCGCGATACCGACGAGGACGTATTCCGTGCCGCGGAGGAACTGGGCATTGACCTGTCGCGCCGCGAGCCGAGCAGCGTCGAGGAAGTCTGACCTCATTCGCTCCAACCCCAGAGGATAAACAAAGTGCTCGACGTCAACTTCTTTGACGATCTGCGTATAGGCCTCGCGACCGCGGATGACATCAGGCAGTGGTCGCACGGAGAGGTGAAGAAGCCGGAGACCATCAACTACCGCACGCTCAAGCCGGAAAAGGACGGGCTCTTCTGCGAGAAGATCTTCGGTCCGACCCGGGACTGGGAGTGCTACTGCGGCAAGTACAAGCGGGTCAGGTTCAAGGGCATCATCTGCGAGCGCTGCGGCGTGGAGGTTACCCGCGCCAAGGTGCGGCGCGAGCGGATGGGGCACATCGAGCTGGCCGCGCCGGTGACGCACATCTGGTACTTCAAGGGCGTGCCGAGCAGGCTGGGTTATCTGCTCGACCTCGCGCCGAAGGACCTGGAGAAGGTCATCTACTTCGCCGCATACATGATCACGTACGTGGACGACGAGGCCCGCGGCCGCGATCTCCCCTCCCTTGAGGCGAGGATCTCGGTGGAGCGCCAGCAGCTGGAGCAGCGGCGCGACAGCGACGTCGAGGCCAGGCAGTCCAAGCTGGAGGCGGACCTCGCCGAGCTCGAGGCGGCCGGGGCCAAGGGCGACGCGCGCCGCAAGGTGCGCGAAAGCGCCGAGCGCGAGTGCCGGCAGATCCGCGACCGGGCCGGCCGCGAGATCGACCGGATCGAAGAGGTGTGGAGCAGCTTCAAGAGCCTGAAGGTCCAGGACCTCGAGGGTGACGAGCTGCTCTACCGCGAGATGCGCGACCGGTTCGGCCGGTACTTCCGCGGTGGCATGGGCGCCCAGGCCATCCAGGAGCGGCTGGCCAGCTTCGACCTCGAGGCCGAGGCGCTGTCGCTCAGGGAGACCATCCGCAGCGGCAAGGGCCAGCGCAAGGCGCGCGCGCTGAAGCGGCTCAAGGTCGTCTCCGCCTTCCTGAACACCAGGAACAGCCCGATGGGCATGGTGCTCGACTGCATCCCGGTGATCCCGCCGGACCTGCGGCCGATGGTTCAGCTGGACGGCGGACGGTTCGCCACCTCGGACCTGAACGATCTGTACCGCCGGGTGATCAACAGGAACAACCGGCTCAAGCGGCTGCTCGACCTCGGCGCGCCCGAGATCATCGTCAACAACGAGAAGCGGATGCTGCAGGAGGCCGTGGACTCGCTGTTCGACAACGGCCGCCGCGGCCGCCCGGTCACCGGGCCGGGCAACCGCCCGCTCAAGTCGCTGTCCGACATGCTCAAGGGCAAGCAGGGCCGCTTCCGGCAGAACCTGCTCGGCAAGCGGGTGGACTACTCAGGCCGCAGCGTCATCGTGGTCGGCCCGCAGCTCAAGCTGCACCAGTGCGGCCTGCCCAAGGAGATGGCGGTCGAGCTGTTCAAGCCGTTCGTGATGAAGCGCCTGGTCGACCTGAACCACGCGCAGAACATCAAGTCCGCCAAGCGGATGGTGGAGCGCGCCCGCCCGGTGGTGTGGGACGTGCTGGAAGAGGTCATCACCGAGCATCCGGTGCTGCTCAACCGTGCCCCGACGCTGCACAGGCTCGGCATCCAGGCGTTCGAGCCGCAGCTGGTCGAGGGCAAGGCCATCCAGATTCACCCGCTGGTCTGCACCGCCTTAACGCCGACTTCGACGGCGACCAGATGGCGGTTCACCTGCCGCTGTCCGCGGAGGCGCAGGCCGAGGCGCGGATCCTGATGCTGTCCACCAACAACATCCTCAAGCCGGCCGACGGCAAGCCGGTCACCATGCCCACCCAGGACATGGTGATCGGGCTGTACGCCCTGACCAGGGAGAAGAAGGACGCCCCCGGTTCCGGCCGGGCGTTCTCCACGCCGTCGGAAGCGATCATGGCGTACGACCGCGGCGACCTGGACCTGCAGGCCCCCTGCCGGGTGCGGCTGACCGGCGTCACCCCGCCGCGCGGGTTCACCCCGCCGGAGGGCTGGGTTCCCGGCGAGCCGTTCCGGCTCGAAACGACGCTCGGCCGCTGCTACTTCAACGAGACGCTGCCGGACGACTACCCCTTCATCAACCATGAGGTGGGCAGGAAGCAGCTCACCGTGATCGTCAACGAGCTCGCCGAGACCTACCCGAAGGTCCAGGTCGCGGCGGCGCTCGACGCGCTCAAGGACGCCGGCTTCCACTGGGCCACCCGGGCCGGCGTGACGATCGCCATCGAAGACGTGATCGCCCCGCCGAACAAGAAGGAAATTCTCGAGGCCTACGAGAAGCGCGCCGACAAGGTGCAGCGGGAGTACGACCGGGGCCTCATCACCGACGACGAGCGCCGTCAGGAACTGATCGAGATCTGGACGCACGCGACCACCGACGTGGCCCTGGACATGGAGGCGGCCTTCCCGGAGACCAACTCCGTCTGGATGATGGTCAACTCGGGCGCTCGCGGTAACCAGATGCAGGTCAGGCAGATCGCCGGCATGCGAGGGCTGGTCTCCAACCCCAAGGGCGAGACTATCCCGAGGCCGATCAAGGCCAGCTTCCGCGAGGGTCTGTCCGTGGTCGAGTACTTCATCTCCACGCACGGTGCACGTAAGGGCCTCGCAGACACCGCGCTGCGTACGGCAGACTCTGGGTACCTCACCCGGCGTCTGGTCGACGTCGCGCAGGACGTCATCGTGCGCGAAGAGGACTGCGGCACCGACCGCTCGCTGATGATGAAGATCGCCGACAAGGATGCCAACGGGCAGCTGCACCGGCTGGCCAACATCGAGAACACCGGCACCGGGCGCACCGTGGCCGAGGACGTGGAGGCCGCCGACGGCACCGTGATCGCTGCGGTCGGCACCGACACGACCGAGGGCATCATCGACGCGACGATCGCGGCGGGCATCGACTCGATCAGGACGTTCAGCGTGCTGGTCTGCGAGGCCAAGATCGGTGTCTGCGCGAAGTGCTACGGCCGCTCGCTGGCCACCGGCAAGGTGGTGGACGTGGGCGAGGCGGTCGGCATCGTCGCCGCCCAGTCGATCGGCGAGCCCGGCACCCAGCTGACCATGCGTACGTTCCACACCGGTGGTGTGGCGGGCCAGGACATCACCCACGGCCTGCCGCGAATCCAGGAGCTGTTCGAGGCCCGCATCCCCAAGGGGATGGCCCCGATCAGCGAGGTGGACGGTCGGGTCAAGATCGAGGAGACGGACAAGACCCGCAAGATTGTCGTGGTGCCCGATGACGGTTCCGAAGAGATCGCCTATCAGGTGTCGATGCGGTCCCGCCTGCTCGTCGCCGACGGCCAGCACGTCGGGGTCGGCCAGCAGCTGATCCAGGGTGCGGTCAACCCGCATGAGGTGCTCAGGATCCTGGGCTCCCGTCAGGTCCAGCTGCATCTCGTGCATGAGGTGCAGGAGGTCTACCGGTCGCAGGGCGTGTCGATTCACGACAAGCACATCGAGATCATCATCCGGCAGATGCTCAAGCGGGTGAACGTTCTCGAGTCCGGCGACACCGATCTGCTCCCCGGCGAGCTGGTCGAACGGCCGAAGTTCGAGAACCTGAACCGCGCCGTGGTGGACGACAGCGGCACCCCGGCCTCCGGCCGTCCGGTGCTCATGGGGATCACCAAGGCCTCGCTGGCCACCGAGTCGTGGCTGTCCGCCGCCTCCTTCCAGGAGACGACCAGGGTGCTCACCGATGCGGCCATCCACGCGAGGTCCGACCCGCTTCTGGGCCTGAAGGAGAACGTCATCATCGGCAAGCTCATCCCGGCGGGAACGGGCATGCCCCGGTACCGCGGGGTCCGGGTGGAGCCGACAGAGGACGCGAGGTCATCGGTGTATCCGGCCACGACCTACGACGAGACGGACGGCTACTCCTTCGGCCAGGGCTCGGGTGAGGCGATCCCGCTGGAGGAATACGACTTCGGCTCCTACAACAGGTAGCGGCGAAGTGGCACCGCAGGACGGGCCGCCGGGCAAACCGCCCGGCGGCCCGTCCTGCTGCGCTCCCGCGGCGCCCCGATCACCCCGCTGCGGCGGGTAACCTAGAGCCAGCTGGTCAGAGTTCCTCATTCGCTTTGCCAGTGTGCGAAACCTTGGGTACTCTTGGCGATCGTGCCCGTGTGAACGCGAGCACGCGCGCGTGCCCGAATGGCGCACGGGGTCTTCGGGCCGCGTCGTCGCCGGTCTGCGCGGTTCGGAGCCCTCTGGCGCCGGGTCGTAGCAGCCAGGCATGTGGGATTCCTCCCTTGCGATGTCCGGCCTCCATGCTGGAAGGCCGGAACGTCGTGGTGGTGCCGACACGCCCGACCCCGGGGGTCGGCGGGTCGGGGAAACCCGCAGGTCAGGCTGATGCAGATCGGCCGAAAAGGCAGTTAAACCGAACAGAAGATGTCGCGCCCAGGCGCACAACGAAGACGGAGACGCGGTGCCCACGATCCAGCAACTGGTCCGCAAGGGTCGGCAGGACAAGACCAGCAAGAGCAAGACGCCGGCGCTCAAGGCAAGCCCGCAGCGCCGTGGGGTATGCACGCGCGTCTATACCACCACGCCCAGGAAGCCGAACTCCGCGCTTCGCAAGGTCGCCAGGGTCAGGCTGACCAGCCACATCGAGGTCACGGCCTATATTCCCGGCGTCGGCCACAACCTGCAGGAGCACTCCATCGTGCTGGTCAGGGGCGGCCGGGTGCGCGACCTTCCCGGCGTCCGCTACAAGATCATCCGGGGTTCCCTGGACACCCAGGGAGTCCGCAACCGGAAGCAGGCCAGAAGCCGGTACGGCGCAAAGAAGGAGAAGAGCTGACATGCCGCGCAAGGGCCCAGCGACCGCTCGGCGGCTGGTGACCGATCCGGTCTACGGCTCGCCGCTCGTCACCGCGCTGGTTAACAAGGTTCTCCTGGACGGCAAGCGCTCCCTCGCGGAGCGGATCGTCTACGGTGCGCTCGAAGGCGCCAGGGACAAGTCGGGCAACGACCCGGTGGTCACGCTCAAGCGTGCCCTGGACAACGTCAAGCCCACCCTCGAGGTGAAGAGCCGCCGGGTCGGTGGCGCCACCTACCAGGTGCCGATTGAGGTCAGGGCCTCGCGGAGCACCACCCTGGCGCTGCGCTGGATCGTGACGTACTCCCGCCAGCGCCGCGAGAAGACCATGACCGAGCGGCTGATGAACGAGCTGCTCGACGCCAGCAACGGCCTCGGGGCGAGCGTCAAGCGCCGCGAGGACACGCACAAGATGGCCGAGTCGAACAAGGCCTTCGCGCACTACCGCTGGTAACAAGCCGCAACACAGAACGACGAAGCTAACCACGAGACAGCGAGGAAGCAGTGGCCACCCAGACCGCCGTAGAGCTCGGCATGGTCCGCAACATCGGGATCATGGCGCACATCGACGCGGGCAAGACCACCACCACCGAGCGAATCCTGTTCTACACCGGCATCAACTACAAGATCGGTGAGGTCCATGAGGGCGCCGCCACCATGGACTGGATGGAGCAGGAGCAGGAGCGCGGCATCACGATCACGTCGGCGGCCACCACCACCGAGTGGCGCGATCACACGATCAACATCATCGACACGCCCGGTCATGTCGACTTCACCGTCGAGGTGGAACGCTCGCTGCGCGTCCTGGACGGCGCGGTAGCGGTCTTTGACGGCGTGGCGGGGGTCGAGCCTCAGTCGGAGACGGTCTGGCGCCAGGCGGACAGGTACGGCGTGCCGCGCATTTGCTTCGTGAACAAGATGGACCGGGTCGGCGCGGAGTTCCACCGCTGCGTGGACATGATCACTGACCGGCTCGCCGCGACCCCGCTGGTGATCCAGCTGCCGTGGGGCGTGGAGTCGGACTTCCGTGGCGTCATCGACCTCATCGGGATGCGCGCCATGCTCTGGCAGACCGAGGGCAAGGGCGACAAGTACGACGTCGTGGCGATCCCGGATGACCACCTCGAGGCGGCCAGGGACTGGCGGGACAAGCTGGTCGAGACGATCTCGGAGAACGACGAGCAGATGATGGAGCTCTACCTCGAGGGCACCGAGCCCGACGAGGAGCAGCTCATCGCCGCGATCAGGCGGGCGACGATCGCCAGCAGCCTGACCCCGGTGCTGTGCGGCAGCGCCTTCAAGAACAAGGGCGTCCAGCCGATGCTCGACGCGATCGTGAACTTCCTGCCCAGCCCGGTGGACATTCCGGCGGTGCAGGGGCACGGGCTCGGCTCGGACAAGGAAGTCATCGACCGGCGGCCCGACCCGGCCGACCCGTTCGCTGCGCTGGCCTTCAAGATCATGTCCGACCAGCACCTGGGCAAGCTCACCTACATCCGGATCTACTCCGGCACGCTTAACGCCGGCTCCTCCGTGCTCAACTCGATCAAGGGCCGCCGCGAGCGGATCGGCAAGATCTACCAGATGCACGCGAACAAGCGCGAGGAACGCCCGACCGCGGTGGCCGGCCAGATCGTCGCCGTGATGGGCCTCAAGGACACCACCACCGGCGACACGCTGTGCGACCAGCAGCACCCGGTGATCCTGGAGTCGATGACGTTCCCCGCGCCGGTCATCAACGTCGCGATCGAGCCGAGGACCAAGAGCGACCAGGAGCGGCTCGGCACCGCGATCCAGCGGCTGGCCGAGGAAGACCCCACCTTCCAGGTCCGGACCGACGAGGAAACCGGGCAGACCATCATCGCGGGGATGGGCGAGCTGCACCTTGAGGTGCTGGTCGACCGGATGAAGCGGGAGTTCCGGGTCGAAGCCAACATCGGCAGGCCGCAGGTGGCCTACCGGGAGACCATCAGGCGCAAGGCCGAGAAGGTCGAGTACACGCACAAGAAGCAGACCGGCGGCTCCGGCCAGTACGCCAGGGTGTTCATCAACCTGGAGCCGACCGGCGGCGACGGTGGCGGCTACGAGTTCGAGAACAAGATCACCGGCGGCCGCATCCCGCGGGAGTTCATCCCGTCGGTGGACGCCGGCTGCCAGGAGGCCGCCGAGTTCGGCGTTCTGGCCGGCTACCCGATGGTGGACGTCAAGGTGACGCTCACCGACGGTGCCTACCACGAGGTGGACTCGTCCGAGCTCGCCTTCAAGATCGCGGGCTCGATGGCCTTCAAGAAGGCCGCGGCGCACGCCGACCCGGTGCTGCTCGAGCCCGTCATGGCGGTCGAGGTCAGGACGCCCGATGCGTTCATGGGTGACGTCATCGGCGACCTGAACAGCCGCCGTGGCCAGGTTCAGGCCATGGAAGACCGATCGGGTGCCAAGGTGGTCACGGCCATCGTTCCGCTGTCCGAGATGTTCGGCTATGTCGGAGACCTGCGCAGCCGCACCCAGGGCCGCGCGGATTACAGCATGCAGTTCGACTCGTATGCCGAGGTACCACCCGGCATCGCGAAGGAGATCATCGCAAAGGCGCGAGGCGAGTAGCCGAGGGCAGCAGGAAATTACGTCGCAAGCATCGGCGCCCCGCGGGGAGCGCCGGGCCGCCGGGGTGGATACCGCGGCGGGGAAGATCGCAACGAGGAGACACCAGTGGCGAAGGCCAAGTTCGAGCGGACCAAGCCGCACGTGAACATCGGCACCATCGGGCATATTGACCACGGCAAGACGACGCTGACCGCGGCGATCACCAGGGTGCTGCACGAGAAGTACCCGGACCTCAACCCCTTCTACGCGTTCGACCAGATCGACAACGCGAAGGAAGAGCGCGAGCGCGGCATCACGATCTCGATCTCGCACGTCGAGTACCAGACCGAGAACCGTCACTACGCGCACGTGGACTGCCCGGGTCACGCCGACTACATCAAGAACATGATCACCGGTGCGGCGCAGATGGACGGCGCCATCCTCGTGGTGGCGGCGACCGACGGCCCGATGCCGCAGACCCGCGAGCACGTGCTGCTCGCCCGCCAGGTCGGCGTGCCCTACATCGTGGTCGCGCTGAACAAGGCGGACATGGTCGACGACGAGGAGATCCTCGAGCTCGTCGAGCTTGAGGTCCGCGACCTGCTGTCGGAGTACGAGTTCCCCGGCGACGACGTCCCGGTGGTGCGCGTGTCGGCGCTCAAGGCGCTCGAGGGCGACGCGGAGTGGAGCGCGAAGGTCGCCGAGCTCCTGCAGGCCTGCGACGACAGCATCCCCCAGCCGGTCCGCGACACCGAGAAGCCGTTCCTGATGCCGGTCGAGGACGTGTTCTCGATCACCGGCCGCGGCACCGTGGTCACCGGCCGGGTCGAGCGCGGCAAGATCAAGACCGGCGAGACGGTCGACATCATCGGGATCAAGGAGAAGGCGCAGACGACCACGGTCACCGGCGTCGAGATGTTCCGCAAGATCCTCGACGACGGCCAGGCCGGGGACAACGTCGGCCTGCTGCTGCGCGGCATCAAGCGCGAGGACGTGGAGCGCGGCCAGGTCGTCATCAAGCCGGGCACCAACACCCCGCACACCGAGTTCGAGGCTCAGGTCTACATCCTGTCCAAGGACGAGGGCGGCCGGCACACTCCCTTCTTCAACAACTACCGTCCGCAGTTCTACTTCCGCACCACGGACGTGACCGGCGTGGTGTACCTGCCCGAAGGCACCGAGATGGTGATGCCGGGAGACAACACCGAGATGCGGGTCGAGCTGATCCAGCCCATCGCGATGGAGGAAGGCCTCCTGTTCGCGATCAGGGAGGGCGGCCACACGGTCGGCTCCGGTCGAGTCATAAAGATCATTAAGTAATTTTTCCGAACGGTGCCCCGGCCGGGCCAGCGCCCGGCCGGGACCCGTCCGGAGGCGGGACAGCAGCACAGCACCCAGCACCACAGTGCTTAGCAGCACAGCACTACCGGGGCCAAGAAGACAGCGGCATCAAGACAGAGCGAAGGACACCGAGGCCACATGGCGGGACAGAAGATCCGCATCCGGCTCAAGGCATACGACCACGAGGTCATCGACAGCTCGGCGCGCAAGATCGTCGACACGGTGACGCGGACCGGCGCGCGCGTGGCCGGACCAGTGCCGCTGCCCACGGAAAAGAACGTGTACTGCGTCATCAGGTCTCCGCACAAGTACAAGGACTCGCGTGAGCATTTCGAGATGCGCACGCACAAGCGGCTGATCGACATCATCGACCCGACGCCCAAGACGGTGGACTCGCTGATGCGGCTTGACCTGCCGGCCGGCGTCGACATCGAGATCAAGCTCTGAGGTACGCAACCGACATGACGAAGCAGACCAAGGGAGTCCTGGGCACCAAGCTCGGCATGAGCCAGGTCTTCGATGATGACGGCCGGATGGTGCCGGTGACCGTGGTCAAGGCTGGGCCTTGCGTCGTCACCGCCGTCCGGACGGCCGAGCGGGATGGCTACGCGGGCGTGCAGCTCGGGTACGGCGAGATCGACCCGAGGAAGGTGACCAAGCCGGTGGCCGGCCACTTCGCCGCGGCCGGCGT
The DNA here is from genome assembly GCA_036502085.1 of Streptosporangiaceae bacterium. Classification (GTDB taxonomy): domain Bacteria; phylum Actinomycetota; class Actinomycetes; order Streptosporangiales; family Streptosporangiaceae; genus PALSA-505. The sequence goes on along the minus strand of DASXZD010000070.1, from coordinate 33,225 downwards.
GACGCCGCGCAGGTACCTCGCCGAGCTGCGTACCTCGGATGCGTCCGAGTACACGCTGGGCCAGGAGGTCACCGCCGGGATCTTCGCGGCCGGCCAGCTGGTGGACGTGACCGGCAAGAGCAAGGGCAAGGGCTTCGCCGGCGTGATGAAGCGGCACGGGTTCAAGGGCCTCAGCTCATCGCACGGCACCCAGCGCAAGCACAGGTCGCCTGGCTCCATCGGCGGCTGCGCCACGCCGGGACGCGTGTTCAAGGGGCTGCGGATGGCAGGCCGGATGGGCGGCGAGCGCGTCACGGTGCAGAGCCTGACCGTGCACGCAGTGGACGCCGACCGCGGGCTGTTGCTGATCAAGGGCGCGGTGCCCGGATCGCGCGGCAGCCTCGTCCTGGTCCGCAACGCGGTCAAGGCCCCGGTCGCGGCGAATGCGAAGGGCGGCGCCTGATGAAAACGGTCAGCATCTTCTCCGCGAGCGGGGAGGCGGGCGGCACTGTCGAGCTGCCCGGTGAGATCTTCGACGTGCAGGCGAACGTGCCGCTGATCCACCAGGTCGTGGTGGCCCAGCAGGCGGCGGCGCGGCAGGGCACGCACGCCACCAAGACCCGCGGCCTGGTCCGCGGCGGCGGCAAGAAGCCCTACCGGCAGAAGGGCACCGGCCGCGCCCGGCAGGGCTCGATCCGCGCGCCGCACTACGTCGGCGGCGGCACCGTGCACGGCCCGGTGCCCCGGTCCTACGCCCAGCGGACGCCCAAGAAGATGAAGGCGGCCGCGCTGCGGGGCGCGCTGTCCGAGCGGGCCCGCAACGACCGCGTGCATGTGGTGAGCGGTTTCGTGAACCCAGACCAGCCCAAGACCAAGGACGCGGTCAGCGTGCTCAGCGCGATCACCGGCACCCGGCGCGGCGCGGGAGCGCTCGTCGTCGCCCACCGCGACGACGAGCTGACCTGGAAGTGCCTGCGCAACGCCCCCGGCGTGCACCTGCTGGCCGTCGATCAGCTGAACACCTACGACGTGCTGGCCAGCGATCACGTCGTGTTCACCGAGGAGGCGCTGTCGGCCTTGCTGGCCCGCAGCGGCCAGCCAGAGCAGAGCAAGCCAGAGCAGGGCCAGGCAGAGCAGGGCCAGGCAGCGAAGGAGGCGGCCGAATGAGCGCGGGCCGGATCGTCAACCCGCGGGATGTCCTGCTCAAGCCGGTCATCTCGGAGAAGAGCTACCGGCTGGCCGACGACGGCAAGTACACCTTCATCGTCGCCCAGGGCGCGAACAAGACCCAGATCAGGCAGGCCGTGGAAACCGTCTTCACGGTCCGCGTCACCGGCGTGAACACGGTCAACCGGCCGGGCAAGCGGCGCAGGACGCGGTACGGCTGGGGCAAGCGTCCCGACACCAAGCGCGCCATCGTCAGCCTCGCCGAGGGAGACAGGATCGACCTGTTCGGGCCGGTCAGCTAGGCCGCCGGACAGATATCCGAGGAGAACGCAGCAGTCATGGCAATCCGCAAGTACAAGCCGACGACCCCGGGCAGGCGGGGTGCGAGCGGCTCCGACTTCGCCGAGATCACGCGCGGCGAGCCGGAGAAGTCGCTGGTCCGCCCGCTGCACTCGCGGGGCGGCCGGAACGTGCACGGCCGGGTCACCACCAGGCACCAGGGTGGCGGTCACAAGCGTGCCTACCGCCTGATCGATTTCCGCCGGGCGGACAAGGACGGCATACCGGCCAAGGTCGCGCACATCGAGTACGACCCCAACCGCACCGCCAGGATTGCCCTGCTGCACTACGCCGACGGGGAGAAGCGCTACATCGTCTGCCCGCAGGGGCTGTCCCAGGGCGATCAGGTGGAGAACGGCCCGGGCGCCGACATCAGGCCGGGCAACTGCCTGCCGCTGCGCAACATCCCCACCGGCACGGTGCTCCACGCGATCGAACTGCGGCCGGGCGGCGGAGCCAAGATCGCGCGTTCGGCAGGATCCGGGGTTCAGCTTCTCGCCAAGGAGGGCGGCTACGCGCAGCTGCGCATGCCCTCGGGCGAAATCAGGCGCGTCGAGATCGGCTGCCGCGCCACGATCGGCGAGGTCGGCAACTCCGAGCAGGGCAACATCAAGATCGGCAAGGCCGGTCGCAACCGGTGGAAGGGCAAGCGCCCGACCGTCCGCGGTGTCGCCATGAACCCCGTCGATCACCCCCTCGGCGGCGGCGAGGGCAAGAGCTCTGGCGGCCGCCACCCGGTGAGCCCCTGGGGCAAGCCCGAGGGACGCACCAGGAGAGCCCACAAGCCGAGCGACCGGCTGATCACGCGCCGGCGCGGTAGGAAGAAGCGGTAGGAGCAGCTCGCGATGCCTCGTAGCCTGAAGAAGGGGCCCTTCGTCGACGACCACCTGATGAAGAAGGTGGACGTGCAGAACGACAAGGGCACCAAGAACGTGATCAAGACATGGTCGCGGCGTTCCATGATCGTTCCGGCGATGCTCGGGCACACGATCGCCGTCCACGATGGGCGTAAGCACATCCCGGTGTTCATCACTGAGTCGATGGTCGGTCACAAGCTGGGCGAGTTCGCCCCCACCCGGACCTTCCGCAGCCACGTCAAGGATGACCGGCGTAGCCGCCGGTAGCCGCAGCCGAGAGGACACCGATGCAAGCGACGGCTAAGGCCAGGTACATCCGCGTCACGCCCAGGAAGGCGCGCCGCGTGGTGGACCTTATCCGCGGGATGCCCGCCGAGGAGGCGCAGGCAGTGCTCGCCTTCGCGCCCCAGTCGGCCAGCGACTCGGTGGGCAAGGTGCTCGCGAGCGCGATCGCCAACGCCCAGCAGATGGAGCGCGCGGACACCTCGGCGCTCCGGGTGACCAGGGCCTGGGTGGACGAGGGGCCGACGCTCAAGCGCTTCCGGCCCAGGGCGCAGGGTAGGGGCTACCGGATCAACAAGCGGACCAGCCACATCACCGTGATCGTCTCTGACGAGAATCAGGCAGGGACCAAGGAGAGGACCCGCTAGTGGGGCAGAAGGTGAACCCGCACGGGTTCAGGCTTGGCATCACCACGGACTTCAAGAGCCGGTGGTATGCCGACAAGCTGTACAAGGACTACGTGGCGGAAGACGTGGCCATCCGCCGGATGCTGCAGCGCGGCATGGAGCGGGCCGGCATCTCCAAGGTCGAGATCGAGCGGACCAGGGACCGGGTGCGGGTGGACATCCACACCGCCAGGCCGGGCATCGTCATCGGCCGTCGCGGCGCCGAGGCCGACCGCATCCGCGGTGACCTGGAGAAGCTGACCGGCAAGCAGATCCAGCTCAACATCCTTGAGGTCAAGAACCCCGAGACGGACGCGCAGCTCGTCGCGCAGGGCGTGGCCGAGCAGCTGTCCAGCCGGGTATCCTTCCGCCGCGCGATGCGCAAGGCGATGCAGAGCGCGATGAAGGGCGGCGCCAAGGGGATCCGGGTGCAGTGCTCGGGCCGCCTCGGCGGGGCTGAGATGTCGCGGTCGGAGTTCTACCGCGAGGGCCGGGTGCCGCTGCACACGCTGCGCGCCGACATCGACTACGGGTTCTACGAGGCGCGCACCACCTTCGGCCGGATCGGCGTGAAGGTCTGGATCTACCGCGGCGAGGCCCCGGCCACCAGGGCCGAGCGCGAGCAGAAGCAGGCCGCGATGCGGGCCGAGCAGCGCAAGGACAGGCCGCCGCCGCGTCGCGGTGGCGGTGCCACCAGGCGGCCAGGCACGGCGGGTCCGGGCGGCACGAGCCGGCCGGGCGGCGCGACGGGTGCCGGCGGCGCGACGGGTGCCGGCGGCGCGGCCCGCGGCGAGTCGGCTCCGGCCGCCGCCGGCGGGGCGACGGCCGCGCCCGCTGCGACGGGCGAGGAGGGCTGACGCATGCTCATCCCGCGCAGGGTCAGGCACCGCAAGCAGCACCGGCCGACCCGGTCTGGCGTCGCCACCGGCGGCACCAGGGTGACCTTCGGCGAGTACGGCGTGCAGGCGCTTGAACACGCGTACGTGACCAACCGGCAGATCGAGGCCGCACGTATCGCCATGACGCGCCACATCAAGCGAGGCGGGAAGGTGTGGATCAACATCTACCCGGACCGGCCGCTGACCAAGAAGCCGGCCGAGACGCGGATGGGGTCGGGCAAGGGATCACCCGAGTGGTGGATCGCCAACGTCAAGCCGGGCCGGGTCATGTTCGAGCTGTCCGGCGTGGCCGAGCCGGTCGCCAGGGAGGCGCTCCGGCTGGCCGCGCACAAGTTGCCGATCAAGTGCAGGTTCGTGAAGCGAGAGGCTGGTGAGTCGTAATGGCTGGCCTTACCGCGGTTGACCTGCGGACCCAGACCGAGGAAGAACTCAACACCAAGCTGGCTGAGGCGAAGGCAGAGCTGTTCAACCTGCGCTTCCAGGCGGCGACCGGGCAGTTGGAGAGCCATGGGCGGCTGCGCGCCGTGCGCAAGGAGATCGCCCGCATCTATACGGTCAAGCGCGAGCGCGAGCTCGGCATCGTGACCGTGGCCGAGGAGGCGGAAGACAGTGAGTGAACCGCAGCCAGACGGCCAGCAGGCTGGTCAACTGGGCGCGCAGTCCCAACTGGGAGCACAGTCCCCACTGAGAGCACAGTCGCGGCCGCACCGCAAGACCCGTGAGGGGCTGGTCGTCAGCGACAAGATGAACAAGACCGTCGTGGTCCTCATCGAGGACCGGGTCAAGCACCCGAAGTACGGCAAGGTCATCCGGCGGACGAGGAAGTACACGGCGCACGACGAGGCGAACGCCTGCGGTGTCGGCGACCGAGTGCTGCTGATGGAAACCCGGCCGCTGTCCGCGACCAAGCGGTGGCGGGTGGCGGAGATCCTGGAGAAGGCCAAGTGATCCAGCAGGAATCGCGGCTCAAGGTCGCCGACAACACCGGAGCCAAGGAGATCTTGTGCATCCGCGTGCTCGGCGGTTCGGGCCGGCGGTACGCGGGCATCGGTGACGTCATCGTGGCCACCGTGAAGGACGCGCTGCCCGGCGCGGGCGTCAAGCGCGGCGACGTGGTCAAGGCGGTCGTGGTCCGCACCACGAAGGAGCGCCGCCGCGTCGACGGCTCCTACATCCGCTTCGACGAGAACGCCGCCGTGCTGATCAGGGACGGCGGCGACCCTCGCGGTACCCGGATCTTCGGCCCGGTGGGCCGGGAGCTCAGGGAGAAGCGCTTCATGCGGATCATCTCGCTTGCGCCGGAGGTGCTGTGATGGCGAAGAAGACGGGACCGCGCCGCAAGGCTGCCCCCGCCATGAAGATCAAGAAGGGCGATCATGTGGTCGTCGTCGCGGGCGCGGACCGCGGTCTTGAGGGCACGGTCATCGTGGCTTATCCGGACCGCAGCAAGGTCCTGGTCCAGGGCGTGAACATGATCAAGAAGAACACCAAGGTCACCCACCAGGGGATCAGGGGTGCCAAGGAGGGCGGGATCGTCCACCAGGAGGCACCGGTGCACGTGAGCAACGTGCAGCTGATCGACTCCGCGACCGGCAAGCCCGTACGGGCCGCCTACCGGTTCGACGATGACGGCAACAAGATCCGGACCGCCGGTCCGGGTGGCAAGGACATCTGATGGCAGCCAGTACCAAGCAGGCAGCTCCGGCGAAGAAGGCGGCCGCTCCGGCGAAGGCGGCGGCTTCGGCGAATGTGGCCGGGCCGCGGCCGCGGCTGAAGGAGCGCTACCGGTCGGAGATCGCTCCGGCGCTGCACGAGGAGTTCGGCTACAGCAACGTCATGCAGATACCCGGACTGTCCAAGATCGCAGTCAACATGGGTGTCGGCGAGGCGGCCAGGGACGCCAAGCTGATCGAGGGCGCGGTCAAGGATCTCTCCCTGATCACCGGGCAGAAGCCCGCTGTCGCCCGGGCGAAGAAGTCGGTCGCCCAGTTCAAGCTGCGCGAGGGGATGCCGATCGGCGCGCACGTCACGCTGCGCGGCGACCGGATGTGGGAATTCTGCGACCGGCTGCTCTCCATCGCCCTGCCTCGGATCCGTGACTTCCGCGGGCTCAGCGACCGTCAGTTCGACGGCCGGGGCAACTACACGTTCGGCCTGACCGAGCAGCTCATGTTCCATGAGGTCGACCCCGACCACGTGGACCGGCAGCGGGGCATGGACGTGACCATCGTCACGACCGCGAGTACCGACGATGAGGGCCGGTCGCTGCTCCGGCGGCTCGGGTTCCCCTTCAAGGAAGGCTGAAGAGAAGTTGGCGAAGAAGGCACTGGTCGCCAAGGCCAAGCGGACGCCCAAGTTCAAGGTGCGTGCCTACACCCGGTGCACGCGGTGCGGACGGCAGCGTGCCGTCTACCGCAGGTTCGGCCTGTGCCGTATCTGCTTCCGCAGCATGGCGCACCGCGGCGAACTGCCCGGCATCACCAAGTCCAGCTGGTAATTACCTCAAACCGATATGGGCGCACGGCGCCCACCGACCACGCCGGAGGTCCCCGGCGGCCGCCAGGCCGAGGGGAAACCGTGGCGAGGAGGGCCACCAGGCCATGACGATGACCGACCCGATCGCAGACATGCTCACTCGTCTGCGCAATGCAAATGCGGCGTACCACGAAACGACCGGCATGCCGTACTCGAAGATCAAGGCGCACATCGCGGAAATCCTCAAGCAGGAGGGTTACATCGCGGGCTGGCGCGTGGAAGACGCTGAGGTCGGCAAGAATCTCGTGGTCTCGCTCAAGTTCGGCCCCACCAGGGAGCGCTCGCTCGCGGGCATCAAGCGGGTCTCCAAGCCCGGGCTGCGGGTGTACGCCAAGAAGGACAGCCTGCCCCGCGTGCTCGGCGGCCTGGGCATCGCGATCATCTCCACCTCATCCGGCCTGATGACCGACAGGCAGGCGGGCAAGAAGGGCGTAGGCGGGGAAGTCCTCGCCTACGTCTGGTAGGGAGCGCGCGATGTCGAGAATCGGACGGATGCCCGTCACCGTGCCCGGTGGCGTCGATGTCACGATTGACGGCCAGGAGATCACGGTCAAGGGCCCCAAGGGCACGCTGCGGCACCTGGTCGCGGAGCCGATCGAGGTCAGCAGGGCCGACGGGGTCATCAACGTGACCAGGCCCAACGACGAGGGCAACGTACGCGCCCTGCACGGCCTGTCCCGCACCCTGATCGCGAACATGATCACCGGTGTCACCGACGGCTACCGCAAGACCCTGGAGATCGTCGGCGTCGGCTACCGGGTGCAGGCACGCGGCAGCGACCTGGAGTTCTCCCTCGGCTACAGCCACCCGGTGATGGTGGTTCCGCCGGACGGAATCTCCTTCCGGGTCGAGGCGCCCACCAGGTTCGTCGTCGAGGGCATCGACAAGCAGCAGGTTGGCGAGATCGCCGCCAGAATTCGCAAGCTGCGCAAGCCCGACCCGTATAAGGGCAAGGGCGTGCGCTATCAGGGCGAGCAAGTCCGGCGCAAGGTCGGAAAGGCTGGGAAGTAAGAGATGAGTGGCACACAGGCTGGCACGTCAGGCCGTCGCGTGACCGCAGGCGGATCCAGGGCCGGCGCCCGTGCGGACGGCCGGGGCAGCCGCGGCGTCGCGCGGTCGCGACGGCACATGCGGGTGCGCAAGAAGGTAGCCGGCGCGCCGGCCCGCCCCCGGCTGGTCGTGACGCGTTCGTCCCGGCACACCTTCGCCCAGCTCATCGACGACGTAGCCGGCCACACGCTGGCGTCCGCGTCCAGCCTCGACGCCGACATCAGGGCGAGCGAGGGCGACAAGAAGGCCAAGGCGCGCCAGGTGGGCGAGCTGCTGGCCCGGCGCGCGGCCGAGGCGGGCATCAGCGCGGCCGTCTTCGACCGGGCCGGCCACCGGTACCACGGCCGCGTTGCGGCGCTGGCCGAAGGCGCCCGGTCCGCCGGACTGGCGCTCTGATGACCGCTCTGATGACACTGACTGACGAAAACGAGAAGAGGATCAGCTGATGGCAGGAGCACCGCGGCGCGGCTCCGGCGGTGGCGGCGAGCGGCGGGAACGCCGCGACGACCGTCGTGGCGGTGCGGCCGACAAGTCGGCCCAGTACCTTGAGCGCGTGGTCACCATCAACCGGGTGGCCAAGGTGGTCAAGGGCGGCCGGCGCTTCAGCTTCACCGCGCTCGTCGTGGTCGGTGACGGCAACGGCATGGTCGGCGTGGGGTACGGCAAGGCCAAGGAGGTGCCCGCGGCAATCGCCAAGGGCGTCGAGGAGGCCAAGAAGAGCTTCTTCAAGGTGCCCCGCATCGGCGGCACGATCCCGCATATGGTCCAGGGCGAGGATGCGGCCGGGGTGGTGCTGCTCAAGCCGGCCAGCCCCGGTACCGGTGTCATCGCCGGCGGCCCGGTCCGCGCGGTACTTGAGTGCGCGGGCATCCGCGACGTGCTGTCGCGCTCGCTTGGTTCCTCCAACGCGATCAACGTGGTGCATGCCACCGTGACCGCGCTGAAGAGCCTGAACCGCCCGGAGGAGATCGCGGCCAAGCGAGGCCTGCCGATCGAAGACGTCGCCCCTGCGGCCATGCTGCGCGCGCGGGCAGCCGCGGCGAGCGCCAACTAGTCAGGAGCGGCCTGATGGCCCAGTTGAAAATCACGCAGACGCGGTCGAAGATCGGCGGCACCCATGCGCAGCGGGCCTCGCTGCGCTCGCTCGGGTTGAAGCGGATCGGCGACGTGGTCGTCAAGGCGGACAAGCCCGAATTCCGCGGGATGATCAAAACGGTGCACCACCTGGTCACCGTCGAGGAGGTTGCCTGACATGGCAGACACCGACAAGGCTGGCGCTAGCCCGGCCGGTACTGGCCCGGCCGGTACTGGCCCGGCCGGTACTGGTACGGCTGGTACTGGCACGGCTGGCGCCGAGCGCTCAGCCGGGCCGTCCAGGGCCGGGCTGAAGCTGCACCACCTCAGGCCGGCCCCCGGAGCGCGCACCAGCAAGACGCGGGTGGGCCGCGGCGAGGCCTCGAAGGGCAAGACGGCCGGCCGCGGCACCAAGGGCACCAAAGCCCGCGGTCAGGTCCCGGCCAGGTTCGAGGGCGGCCAGATGCCTCTGCACCGCCGGATCCCGCAGCTGAGGGGCTTTTCCAACGCGCTGTTCAAGACCACCTACCAGGTGGTCAACACCGGCAGGCTGGGCGAGCTGTACCCCGACGGCGGCGACGTGACCCCCGAGGATCTCGTGGCCAAGGGCGCCGTGCGCTCCGGTCAGCTGGTGAAGGTACTCGGCAACGGCGAGGTAACCGGCTCGCTGCGGGTGAGCGCTCACGCGTTCTCCGCCGCGGCCAGGCAGAAGATTGAGGCCGCCGGGGGCTCCGCCACGCAGCTATGAGCGTGAGGGGGCCATGGGGGCTACCGATGGTTTACCGGCGGCTGTTAGAGTGCGCCGAGCGGGTTAGACTGCGGCGGACCCGTAGCTGGCGGGCTGGCCGCCGACACACCGAGACCCTTCGAACCGAGGACTGCGCATGCTGACCGGGTTCCTCCGGGCGTTCCGGACGCCCGACCTGCGGAGGAAACTGCTTTTCACGATCTTCATCATCGCCGTCTTCCGGCTCGGCTCTACGTTGCCCACGCCCGGTATTTCGGTAAAGGCCGTCAACTCCTGCGTAAACGCGGCCACGACGTCCGGCCAAACCGGCGCCAACGTCTACCAGCTCGTCAATCTGTTCAGCGGCGGCGCGCTGCTGAAGCTGACCGTGTTTGCGCTCGGCATCATGCCGTACATCACGGCGAGCATCATCATGCAGCTGCTCGCCGTGGTCATCCCGCGGCTTGAGACGCTGCAGGACGAGGGCCAGGCCGGCACCGCGAAGATCACGCAGTACACCAGGTACCTGACGGTCGGGCTGGCCATCCTGCAGTCCACCGGCATCGTCGCGCTGGCCAGGTCCGGCCGGCTGTTCCCGAGCTGCAACAAGGACCTGCTCCGCAGCTCGTCGGTGTTCACCGTCGTGACGATGGTCATCATCATGACGGCCGGCACCGCGGTGATCATGTGGCTGGGCGAGCTGATCACCGACCGTGGCGTCGGCAACGGAATGTCCCTGATGATCTTCACTCAGGTGATCGCCGTTTTCCCGACCGAGCTGAGCAGCATCTACCAGGCCAAGGGCGGATTCGCGCTCGGCGTGGTGATCGCGGTCGGAGTCACCATCATCGGCTTCATCGTGTTCATGGAACAGGCGCAGCGAAGAATCCCGGTGCAGTACGCCAAACGAATGGTGGGCCGGCGCATGTACGGCGGCACGTCCACCTACATCCCGATGAAGGTGAACCAGGCCGGCGTCATCCCGGTCATCTTCGCGTCGTCGCTGCTGTACATCCCGCAACTCGCCTCGTCGCTGTTCGGCAACACCAACCACCCGCAAGCCTGGGTCACCTGGGTCCAGAAGTACCTGACCGCGCCGCAGACCTCCTCGCAGCAGGCGACCTACTACATCCTTGCCTTCTTCGTGCTGATCGTGTTCTTCACCTACTTCTACGTGGCGATCACGTTCAACCCGGTCAAGGTCGCGGACAACATGAAGAAGTACGGCGGGTTCATCCCCGGCATCAGACCCGGCCGTCCCACCGCCGAGTACCTCGAGTACGTGCTGTCCAGGATCACGGCCCCCGGCTCGCTGTACCTAGGCCTGGTGGCCCTCGTCCCGCTGGTCGCCTTCACCTTCGTGGGTGTGGGCAACACGATCCCGTTCGGCGGTACGCCGATCCTCATCGCCGTGGGAGTCGGTCTGGACACGGTGAAGCAGATCGAGAGCCAGCTGCAGCAGCGTAACTACGAGGGCTTCCTGCGATAGTGCGCATCGTCCTCGTCGGGCCTCCCGGTGCGGGCAAGGGGACGCAGGCCCAGTTCATAGCGTCGCACCTGGCGATCCCGAAGATATCCACAGGTGACATCTTCCGCTTCAACGTGACGCGCGGGACGACGCTCGGCCGCACCGCGAGGGCCTTCATGGAACGCGGTGACCTCGTGCCGGACGAGGTCACGATCGCGATGGTCAGGGACCGCCTGTGCGAGGACGACGCGCAGGCGGGCTTCCTGCTCGACGGCTTCCCGCGCAACACGCCGCAGGCCGAGACGCTCGAGAAGATGCTGTCCGAGTGGGAGACCAAGCTGGATGTCATCCTCGAGCTCGTGGTGGACGACGACGAGGTGGTGCGGCGGCTGTCCGGGCGGCGTACCTGCCACAAGTGCGGTCATGTCTGGCACGTGCTGTTCGACCCGCCGGCCCGCAAGGGCGTCTGCGACGACTGCGGCGGCGAGCTCTTCCAGCGGGACGACGACCGCGAGGAGACGATCAGGAACCGGCTCGAGGTGTACCAGGACCAGACCGCCCCGCTGGTCTCCTACTACGCCGACCAGGGCATCCTGCTCGGCCTCGACGCCACCGGCCCGGTCGAAGAGATCACCGACCGCGCGCTGAGCACCCTGCGCAGGTTTTATTAACTAAGGTCTTGCGCACGCGCGTAGGATGTCTCTTCGCGCCAGAGGGCCAGGGCCCTCGCGCGGCGGAGCCGCGCCGCGCGTAGGGCGTCTTTCCGCGCTAGCAGGCTACGCGTAGGGTATCTCTCCGCGCCAGCAGGCTCCTGCGCGGCGGAGCCGCGCCCGCGCGTAGGGTGTCTCTCCGCGGTAGCAGGCTACTGTGTAGTTGAGCCGACGTGGATGAGCCGGAGAGGCAGATGCGGATAAGGCGAGAGCCTGCGGTCCAGGTGAAGACGAGGGCGCAGCTCGACGCCATGCGGGAGGCCGGCCTGATCGTCGGGCGCACCCTGGCCGCGCTTGCCGCGGCCGCGAACCCCGGGGTGAGCACCGCGGATCTCGACGCGATCGCCGAGCAGCGGATCACCGCGGCGGGCGCCACCGCCTCGTTCAAGGGCTATCACGGCTACCCGGCTACGATCTGCACGTCGGTGAACGAGGAGATCGTGCACGGCATCCCGAGCGAGGCGCGGCGGCTCGAACCGGGTGACATCATCTCCATCGACTGCGGGGCGATAGTCCGCGGCTGGCACGCCGACGCCGCGCTCACCGTCGGCGTCGGCCAGATCAGCGACGAGCTGAGCCGCCTGCTCGGTGCCTGCGAGCAGGCGCTCTGGCACGGCCTGGCCCAGGCCCGGGCCGGCCGCAGGCTCACCGACATCTCGCACGCCGTCGAGCAGAGCGCGCGCGCCGCCGGGAGCTACGGCATCATCGAGGAGTACGTCGGGCACGGGATCGGCAGCGAGATGCACATGGATCCGCCGGTGCCAAACTACGGCCGCCCAGGCCGCGGGCCGCTGCTCGCCAGCGGGATGGCGCTGGCCATCGAGCCAATGCTGGCGCTCGGCGCGCGGCACACCAGGCTGCTCGACGACGGGTGGACAGTGGTCAGCGCCGACGGGACGCCTGCCGCGCACTTCGAGCACACCGTGGCGATCACCACGGACGGCCCCTGGGTGCTGACCGCCGAGGACGGTGGCGAGGCCGGCTTTGCCGCGCTCGCCGAGCCGGCCGGGGCTAGGGCACCCTCGAACGGCTCCAGGGCCGTCGTAGACGGCTCAGCGGCGGCCGGGGGAACCGGCGGGCGGCGCGGCAGCCCGGACAACCGGAGGTGATGGCTGATGCCCGACGACCCGCAGATGCGCGCCTCCGACGCCGACCGGGACCGTGCGGCGTCGCTGCTGCGTGAGCACCATGCCGCCGGCCGTCTGACCGCCGAGGAATTCCAGGAGCGGCTGGACGCGACCTTCGAGGCCAAGACGCTCGGTGACCTCGACCGGCTGCTGGCCGACCTGCCGGGAATCGACCTTTACCAGCTGCCCGAGGCGTCTATGCGCCGTGCTAGGTTCGATCGCCCCGTGGCCCCGGCCGCACCGCAGCACGGCAGGCTGTCGCCGCACTGGCGGGCGGCCTGGGGGTCTTGGGCCTCGGTCAGCCTGCTCCTGTTCGTCATCTGGCTGATCACCGCGATCGGCGGCGGCGGCAACCTGCACAGCCTGTGGTTCCTGTGGATAAGCGGCCCCTGGGGCGCGCTGCTGCTCGGCCGGTGGCTGTTCGGCAGCTCACCGTCCGGACCGCACCGCCAGGTGCCAGGCCCGGTGGCCGGCGGGCCAGCCGAGCTCAGGGCGGACCGGGAAGCCAGCCGCAGGGACCGCCATGAGCAGCGTCATTCCGAGCGGCACGACCAGCACCGGCAGCACCGCGACGGCGGCGGGCCGGGGAATTCCTGAGCGGTGACGTTGGTTCGCACTATCGGTGTGCGTAGCGTACACTTGCCATTCGGCCGTGTGCTGTCGTCTTTGCGCTGCCTTCCGGTTGCACGGACGCAGAGCAGGAGACGCGGAGCACTAGCGGCCGCTGAGCGCGGGCGGGGACAGGGACGCGGTCCTGCGAAGCCAGTGATCACTAGCGAAGCAGGCCGGCCCAAGCGGGTCAGCCCAGGTAAGCCAGCCCCAAGGTAAGCCAGCCCAGGTAAGCCAGCACCGAGCACGCCAGCCAGGAACCGCACTACCTGACCGTCCGGGCCACCAGCCCGTGCGGCCAGGCCGATAGCAAAGCCGGAGGATATGCCCAAGAAAGACGGCGCCATAGAGATTGAGGGCACGGTAGTGGAGTCGCTGCCGAACGCCTTTTTCCGTGTGGAGCTGGACAACGGGCACAAGGTCCTGGCCCACATCAGCGGGAAGATGCGGATGCACTACATCCGGATCCTTCCCGATGACCGGGTCGTCGTGGAGCTGAGTCCGTACGATCTGAGCCGCGGCCGCATCGTCTACCGATACAAGTAACCAGCACCGCCTGATGCAAGCCAGCACCGCCTGATACAAGAGAGACAGCCATGAAGGTCAAGCCAAGCGTCAAGAAGATCTGCAACAAGTGCCGGGTCATTCGCAGGCATGGCAGGGTCATGGTCATCTGCGACGACCCTCGGCACAAGCAGCGCCAGGGCTGAGCGGGCCGAGGGTCTCTGCGCAGCGGATCAGGACCAAGCCTTTGCGCGGTGGATCAAGCCCAAGGCCCTCGCACGGCGGGTCAGGGCCAAGGCCCCTCACGCGGCGGAGCCGCGCCGCGCGTAGGGTGTCTTTCCGCGCTAGTAAGCCCGCGTAGGGTGTGTTTCCGCGATAGCAAGTAAAGGAGAACGTGGCAACAGATGGCTCGCCTTGTCGGCGTTGACCTCCCCCGCGACAAGCGGCTGGAGGTCGCGCTCACCTACATCTATGGCATCGGCCACACCCGCGCGCTGGAGACGCTGAGCGCCACTGGTGTCAGCGGTGACCGCCGGGTGCACGAACTGAACGAGGACGACCTGGTCCGGCTCCGCGACTGGATCGAAGCCACCTACAAGGTAGAGGGCGACCTGCGCCGCGAGGTGCAGGCGGACATCCGCCGCAAGATCGAGATCGGCTGCTACCAGGGCATCAGGCACCGTCGCGGACTCCCCGTGCACGGCCAGCGCACCCAGACCAACGCGCGCAGCCGCAAGGGCAAGAAGCGCACGGTCGCCGGCAAGAAGAAGGTCGGCAAGAAGTAAGTAGTAGGCAAGCTGTCCGGTCCGGCGACAGCCGGATGCGGGACGACCACCTCACAGGAACTGCAGGGAGCAGATGCCTCCGAAGAGTCGCCAGACCGGCACCAAGAAGGTGCGCCGCAAAGAGCGGAAGAATATCGCTCACGGCCACGCGCACATCAGGAGCACGTTCAACAACACGATCGTCTCCATCACCGATCCCGGTGGCAACGTCATCTCGTGGGCGTCCTCCGGTCAGGTCGGGTTCAAGGGCTCCCGCAAGTCGACGCCGTTCGCCGCGCAGATGGCCGCCGAGGCCGCGGCGCGCCGGGCAATGGAGCATGGCATGCGCAAGGTCGATGTCTTCGTGAAGGGCCCTGGCTCGGGCCGCGAGACCGCCATCCGCTCGCTGCAGGCGACGGGCCTGGAGGTCGGCACGATTCAGGACGTCACCCCCGTTCCGCATAACGGCTGTCGTCCGCCGAAGCGGCGCAGGGTCTGAGGAGAAGGCAGCAGATGGCTCGATACACAGGTCCGGACTGCAAGCTGTGCCGGCGCGAGAAGATGAAGCTCTTCCTCAAGGGCGCCAAGTGCGACTCGCCGAAGTGCGCGATTGAGATCCGGCCCTACCCGCCGGGCGAGCATGGCCGCAACCGGCCCCGGGAGAGCGAGTACCTGCTCCAGATCCGGGAGAAGCAGCGCGCCAAGCGCGTCTACGGCGTGCTGGAGCACCAGTTCCACAACTACTACGAAGAGGCCACCCGGCAGCGCGGCAAGACCGGCGAGAACCTGCTCCAGATCCTGGAGAGCCGCCTGGACAACGTGGTCTACCGGGCCGGGTTCGCCAAGAGCAGGGACATGGCGCGCCAGGTCGTCAGGCACGGCCACATCATCGTCAACGGCAAGAAGGTCGACATCCCGTCGTACCGGGTGAGCGAGAACGACATCATCGACGTGCGGGCCAAGTCGCTCGAGCTCACGCCGTTTGTCGTCGCACGCGCCGAGGCGGGCGAGCGCCCGTCGCCGGCCTGGATGGAGGTCATCCCCGACAAGATGCGCATTCTCGTGCACGCGCTTCCGGTCAGGGCCCAGATCGACACCCAGGTCCAGGAGCAGCTCATCGTCGAGTACTACTCCAAGTGAATACTTTTTCATCCACACCCCGATCGTCTGCGTACCAGGACCTTGAGGGGCCGGATGAAAAAGTGTTCAGTAACACGTGCGGGGCGTGGACGGCGCACCGTCGTCCAGGCAGATCGCGACTGTCAAATAGCGGGCGTCGCGGAAGGGAACAGCAATGCTTATCGCTCAGCGTCCAACTCTCACCGAAGAGCAGGCCGGAGAGTTCAGGTCCCGGTTCGTCATCGAGCCGCTGGAGCCTGGCTTCGGCTACACCATCGGTAACTCGCTCCGCCGTACCCTGCTGTCGTCCATCCCCGGTGCCGCGGTCACCAGCATCAGGATCGAGGGCGTGCTGCACGAGTTCTCGACCGTGCCTGGTGTCAAGGAAGACGTCACCGACATCATCCTCAACCTCAAGGAGCTCGTCGTCTCCTCGGAGCAGGACGAGCCCGTGGTGATGTACCTGCGCAAGCAGGGCCCGGGTGAGGTCACCGCGGCCGACATCGCGCCGCCGGCCGGCGTGGAAGTGCATAACCCCGAGACCCGCATCGCCACCCTGAACGGCAAGGGCAAGCTGGAGATGGAGCTCACGGTCGAGCGCGGCCGCGGCTACGTCTCCGCCGCGCAGAACAAGCAGCCGGGCCAGGAGATCGGCCGGATCCCGATCGACTCGATCTACTCGCCGGTGCTGCGGGTCACCTACAAGGTCGAGGCGACTCGTGTCGAGCAGCGGACCGACTTCGACCGGCTGATCCTGGACGTCGAGACCAAGCCGTGCCTGCGTCCCCGCGACGCGGTGGCCAGCGCCGGCAAGACGCTTGTCGAGCTGTTCGGCCTGGCCAGGGAGCTCAACGTCGAGGCCGAGGGCATCGACATGGGCCCGTCGCCGACCGACGCGGCACTGGCCGCCGACCTGGCGCTGCCGATCGAGGAGCTCAACCTCACGGTCCGCTCCTATAACTGCCTCAAGCGCGAGGGCATCCACTCGGTAGGCGAGCTTGTCGCCCGTAGCGAGCAGGACCTGCTCGACATCCGCAACTTCGGCGCGAAGTCGATCGAAGAGGTCAAGCAGAAGCTGATCGACATGGGGCTCGCCCTCAAGGACTCTCCGCCCGGATTCGACCCGGGCAGCGCGGCGGACAGCTACGGCGCGGACGACGACGACAGCTACGTCGAGACCGAGCAGTACTGACGCCCCCTACGCCCCTTACGGCCACCTGTCACCGCAGCAACCGAGGAGTCTCCGATGCCCACGCCCACCAAGGGTGCCCGGATGGGTGGCAGCCCTGCACACCAGCGGCACATCCTGTCGAACCTGGCCACCGCTCTGTTCGAGCACGGCCGGATCACGACCACGCTCCCGCGGGCACGTCGGCTCCGCCCGGTAGCCGAGCGGCTGATCACCTTCGCGAAGCGCGGTGATCTGCACGCTCGGCGTCAGGTGCTCACCGTGGTGCCCGACAAGGGAGTCGTGCACACGCTCTTCACCGAGATCGGGCCCAGCTTCGCCACCCGGCCGGGCGGCTACACCCGGATCACCAAGATCGGTCCGCGCAAGGGCGACAACGCGCCGATGGCCGTGATCGAGCTGGTCCGCGAGGACGAAGAGCCAAAGCAGCGCCGCCGGGTCCGCAGGCCCAGCGCGCGGCCGCAGGCCACGGCTACGGCCACCACGCAGGCAGAGGAAGCCACCGACCCCGCGGCGGACGCGTCCGCCGCGGCAGTGGCCGACACGGACAGCGAGACTGCGGCCGACCTGACCGACTCTGCCGCTGACGACGACACCGCTGACGACGACACCGAGTCTGCCGACGATGCCGACGCGGGGACCACAGACTCCGCCGACGCGGAGACCAGCGACGACGAGTCCTGACCAGCTCGTCCGGCTCCGCCTGGACCTGTCCTACGACGGGTCGGAGTTCTCCGGCTGGGCACGCCAGCCCGGCCGCAGGACGGTCCAGGAGGCCGTCGAGGTCGCGCTGGGCCGCGTGCTTCACCTGCCAGCCGCCCCGGCCCTCACCGTGGCCGGCCGGACCGATGCGGGCGTGCACGCCCGCGGTCAGGTAGCGCATACTGACGTGCCCGACGCCAGTTGGCAGCGGGTCGCCACGGTGGCGGCCCGCGGCCTGGCCGGGCTGCTCGCCGCCGACGTCAGGGTCCGGTCGATCACCGTGGCACCGGATGGCTTCGACGCCAGGTTCTCCGCGCTATGGCGGCGCTATTCCTACCGGGTGTGCGACGACCCAGCGGTCGCGGATCCGCTGCGCAGAAACGACACCCTCTGGTATCGCCGCGGCCTGGACCTCGGCCGGATGAACGCCGCTGCCGCGGGCCTGGTCGGTGAGCACGACTTCGCCGCCTTCTGCCGCCGCCGGGAGGACGCGTCCACGGTCCGCAGCCTGATCCGGCTGCACTGGGAGCGGCTGGCTACCGGCGAGGCGGTCGCCGAGGTCGTGGCCGACGCGTTCTGCCACAACATGGTCCGCGCCCTGGTCGGCGCCTTCCTCGCGGTCGGCGATGGCCGCAAGGAAGTGGACTGGCCGGCCGCCGTGCTGGCCATCGCCGTTCGGGATCCGGCCGTGCACGTCGTGCCGCCGCACGCCCTGTGCCTGGAGGAAGTCCGCTACCCGGACGCCGCCGGGCTGGCCGAGCGCGCCCTGGCCACCCGCCGCCGCCGGTAGCCGTCAGGTCCGCCAGGTCCGTCAGGTCCGCCTAGGGCTTGGCGTGAGTGTCGATCGCCTGCTGCTCGAGCTGGGTGAACGAGCTGCTCAGCGACGTGAGCAGCGGGAGGTCGGAGCCACGCCCGGTGGGACTGCGCCCGTTGCTGTTGGCCGTGAACGCGAACAGAATGTACCGGCCGTCTACCACGTCGTAGCCGTAACCGCCGCTCTTGGTGATCAGCGCGGTGCTGCTGCCGGGCGGCCCGTTGAGCCCGGTAAACCAGATGTCGGGACCGAACCTCTTGCTGTCGTTGGCCCGCTGCGCCGCGGCCAGGCTAGGCAGCACCGCCACCCCGGCGGTCACCGCGTACTGCCGGGTGGAGTTGACGAACGTGACCCGTACCACCTGCTCGCAGCCGGCCGAGGTCAGCGCCACGGCGAAGGCGCCGTTGGCGGCCAGCGAGCACCTGGCGTCGACTTGGGAGGCAATCCGGGTGAACGCTATGCCGTCGGCTACCAGCCGGGTGTCAGGGAAGAGCCCGGCGACGGTGATCTTGCTCGGGCTGGCCTGGCCGCCGGGGGCGGTGCCGACCGCGCTGCTGGTGCCGCTATTGCTTGCGGCCGGCCCAGAGCCCGCTGAGCGGCCGGGCGTGCTGGCCTGA
The DNA here is from genome assembly GCA_036502085.1 of Streptosporangiaceae bacterium. Lineage (GTDB taxonomy): Bacteria > Actinomycetota > Actinomycetes > Streptosporangiales > Streptosporangiaceae > PALSA-505. The sequence goes on along the minus strand of DASXZD010000070.1, from coordinate 14,307 downwards.
TTCCGGGTCACGTAGATCGCTATCGCCGCGAGCAGCAGCACGGCCACCACGCAGAGGATGACGATCCGCCTGGTCCTGCGCCGCCGGCCTTCGGGGTGGTAGGCCTCCATCGGCCCCGGCAGGGCCGTCCCTGCCGTGCCGAGGACATCAGCGTCGAGGCTGCTCAGCCCGCCAGGCGCGGCAGGCGGTGCGGACGATCCCGGCGATGCGGGCGGCACCCAGCCGGGCGCGCTCGACCGCAGTACCTGCAGCGGCCCGGTGTGCCGGAACTCCTCCCCGACGTCACGCGGAATCTGCGACGTATCCGGCCAGGGCTCGGCTTGGGCCGCGTCCCAGTTAGCGGCGCCGCGGGGCGGTTGCGGCGCTCCCGGCCACTGCGCGTCCTCGGGTGTCCCCGGCCACTGACCGCCTGGCGGTCCCTGCGGGCCGCCCGTCCAGGCGCCACCCTGGGGCATCCAGGGTGCGTCCTGCCACTGCCCGCTATGCCACTGCTCGTCCGGCTGCCACCGTCCCTCCGGTGCTGCTTGCGCAGCGCCTTGTCCGCCCTGCGACGCTTGGGGAGCGGCTGGCCGAGAGCCGTCCGGCATCCAGGACTCGTCTGGCTGGGGTCCGTCGGGCGATTGCTGCGGAGCGTTCCGCCACGGGCTCTGCGGTGCGTACGGCGATTGTCCGCCCTGCGGAGCTCCACGCCAGGAACTGTCGAGCGGCACCTGCGGCGCGTCCTGCCGCTGCCCGTCTCGCACCCCTCCCGCCCACTGGTCGCCATGCGGTGGCTGCGGCCATTGGGCGTCTCGCGAGGGCTGCGGTGCGTCGGCTTGCCAGCGGTCGCCGGGCGGTAGCGGCGGGGGGTGGCCGTGCGGGCTGCCCGCAGCGTCGGTCGGGGGTGCGGACGGGAGTCGGGTGGAACCGTTCGGCTGAGAAATTCTTTTTGGCCGGGGCGATGGGCCTGCGGGGGCGCGATCGGGCGGACGGGGAGCTTCCTCGATGACCCAGGGCGAGCCGCTGCCCCACTCGGACTCGCCGGGCGGTACCTGCTCGGCGGATGGCCAGGGGGGCGGGGCATCGAGCCAGGACGGCGACGCGGTCTCGCCGTCGCCGGGCCGGACCGGGGCGGGCGGACTCTGCCGCTCTCCTGGGCGGCCGCCGCCTCGGTAGGAACTCGATCCCACGATTGCTCCGTTCCCGGTTCTTGCGGTTGTCACCGCCGGCGACACGGAGTTGCCTTATAGGCGGGCCTGCGGCTAAGGCGTCTGGGGCTTCCCCGTGACCATGCGGCTCGTCAGGCTTATGTTAGCCGTACGGCTGATCAGGTTTGCCGAGAATGATTTGAGTTGGGTCTTTTGGGCGGCGGTTTTTGGTGCACGGAGTGTAGTGAATTCGGCCCATATCAAGATCAGATAGTGGCCTTTTACTTCGGCTTCCTCCAGGCCGGTGCCCTTTGTCAGGTTGTGCGTGGGCCCGGTAGCGGCGGTCAGCTGAGCGATGAACTGGCTCGACCCGGCCGCCTTGCCGACCAGGCCGGCTCCGGCGGAACTGGTGAGATTCAGCACACCGATGGTCCCCATCAGCCGCTGGCCGGCCGAAAGATAGCTGGCCCGCATGACCTGACTGCACCCGTACTTGTGCACCGCCGCCTGCAGCTTCGAGCCGAACACGGCGTGCGCACAGTTGGTTTCGCCGAGCTGCACGGTCCTGACGTAGCTCGCGCTGCCGACGGTAAATTGCGCCGGGAAAAGCTGGCTGAGCGTAAGCGGTGCGGAGTCGCCGGCCCGGGTGGCAATGTGCTGCCAGGGACCCAGCGAAGGCGCCGGATTACTCATCGACAATGTGGTTGAAGTTTCGCGTGATGCGGCTGCGCTTTTCGATGGACTGCTAGACACGAAGAGGTATCCGGCCACGCCGAGCGCCAGCACGAGCACGCCGCCGGTGCCGGCCAGGACCCTGCGGCGCAGCTGGCCCCGCTGGCGGGCGGTCTTGCGCGCTCGCGCCGCGGCGGCGCGGCTGCGGCGGACGGGCGCGGCCTGGATGCCGCTGTCCAGCGCGGGCGCGCCGCCGGCCAGCGCTGGCGGGCTGTCGGTCCGCGGTGCGGAGCGGGTTCGCCGGGGCTGGATGTCGCTGGCCGGCGCCGCGTCCTGGAGATCCCTGCTGCTCGTGAGGCCGACGGGGCCCGGGGCGGGGCGCTCGGCAAGGGCACGCTGCCGGTCGCCGGACCGCGCGAGCGACTGGCCGGAGATGACAGCGTGCCAGGCAACAAGATCATCATCGAGCGGCTCGGCCTCATCGGCCGGGCGCTCGGCGAGCGCGACGCCGCCGGCCGACCATGAGTCCATGTTGCCGGGGCCGACGTCGGACCAGGTCGGTGCCGACGCCATCATCAGGCCGGGATCAGCCGGAGTCGGCGGCTCGGCCTCGTTCCACGCAGAGAACTCTTGCTGCGGGTACCAGGGGTCGGGCTCGCCGGGCTTGGGGGGGTAGCCGTGCGCGGGTCCGCGTGCGCCCCGGCTACGCCTGCCCGGGCCGTCGCGGCCCGGGGCATTGGGACCGGCGTCGCTGCTGCGCTGGGTCGCGGCCGGCTCTGCGGGCCTCGCGCGTTCGCTGCTCGCGTGCCGGGCGTGCCTGCCGTGCCTGTTCCCTGACCCCGGCCCGCTGCCTGATCCCGCGCGCCGGTCCGTATCTTGCGCCGGGTAGCTCGGGCCGGCGTATTCGGCGGGCGGAATTCCAGCCGCCCGCTCGTCGCCGAACGGGCCCTGGGACGGGACGAATGCGTGCTGTCCGGGTGGGTATCGCCGCCCCTCACTGGCGGGGGCAGTCATCTGGTCGCCCGGATAACTCATGCGGCGAGCGTATCGTCCTCAGCCTCCCAGGTTGCGCTGTCCGGAGTTTTCCCTGTTCAGCGCGGTGATTATCGGGCCTGACGAGCGATCGTCAGGCGCCTTGAGCGGGCGCTGGAGGGGGCGCCGTAACCCCATCAAATCCGGACGCAACCGGCGGCGGGGCGTCACGCTGCGGCGGCCGCGGCCAGGAAGGGCGCTGGGTCGCCTGCCTGGCTGGTCCTGTCGGCCGGCACCGGGCTGGCGCCTGATGCCGGCGTTCACTTTGCCACGGCGATACACGGCCGGTATCCTCCGTAGACGTCTGTCCGTATCCGCATACCCATGGGCTCCTGCAGCGGAGCGTGCCACGGAGCGGTGGCGGACTGAGACCGTCGCGCTTCCTCGTTGGGGGAGCGGGTCGACTCCCTTGATCAGCTGCATATACGTGAAGGCTCATGACTGTGCGCACTTTTAGTCCTAAGGCCGACGACATCCAGCGTCAGTGGCATGTCATCGACGCATCCGACGTTGTGCTGGGACGACTGGCCAGCCAGGCAGCGGTGCTCCTGCGCGGGAAGCACAAGCCCGTGTTCGCGCCGCACGTTGACACCGGTGACTTCGTCATCATCGTCAACGCCGAGAAGGTGGCGCTTACCGGGAACAAGCTGGCGCAGAAGTTCGCCTACCGGCACTCCGGGTACCCGGGCGGGCTCCGTGCGGTCGCATACGCGGATCTGCTCGCCAAGCACCCGGAGCGGGCCGTAGAGAAGGCAGTGAAGGGGATGCTGCCGAAGACCACCCTGGGCAGGCAGATGCTGCGCAAGCTGAAGGTGTACGCGGGGCCTGAGCATCCGCATCAGGCACAGCAGCCCGCTCCCTTCGAGATCACGCAGATCGCGCAGTAGCGCCGACATAGGAAGCATGAGGGAACGAATCGTGGCCGAGCCCACAACAGCGCTGGCACCCGACGAGAGCACCGCGGAAGGGGCCGAGGAGCACGCCTCTGAGTACACGACAGAGTCCGCTCCGGAGGGCGCAGCGCGCCACACCGGCCGCAGGCAGGTGGTCACCGGCCGGGCGGCCGGGCTAGGCCGCCGCAAGGAGGCCATCGCCCGGGTCCGCATCATGGCGGGCACCGGCAAGTGGCAGATCAACGGCCGGACCCTTGACGGGTACTTCCCCAACAAGGTGCACCAGCAGCTGGTCAACGAGCCCTTCGTCACCCTCGGTGCCGAGGACCGCTTCGACGTGGTCGCCCGCATCACCGGCGGCGGCGTGTCCGGCCAGGCCGGCGCGCTGCGGCTCGGGATCACTCGCGCTCTGGTGTTCGTCGACCCGGAGAGCCGCCCGACCCTGAAGAAGGCCGGCTTCCTGACCCGCGACCCCCGGGTCAAGGAGCGGAAGAAGTACGGGCTGAAGAAGGCCCGCAAGGCGCCTCAGTACTCCAAGCGCTGACACTCCGCGTGGTGGCCTGATCGGAAGACCAACCAGCGGAGGGGACCGCGCATGGGCCGGCTCTTCGGCACTGACGGAGTTCGGGGTGTCGCCGGCCGCGATCTGACCGCGCAGCTGGCTATGGATGTCGTCGCGGCCGCGGCGGATGTCCTGGACGAGAGCGGGGCATTCGCCGCTGCGCACGCGGCGCAGCGGCGTCCGCTTGCTCTGGTCGGGCGTGATCCGCGGGCGTCTGGCGAGTTTCTCGAGGCCGCGGTGGTCGCGGGCCTGGCTGGATCCGGGGTCGATGTGCTCCGGCTTAGCGTGATCCCGACCCCGGCGGTCGCGTACCTGATCGGCGCGCTCGGCGCCGAGTTCGGCGTGATGCTCTCGGCCAGCCATAACCCAGCCCCGGACAACGGCATCAAGTTCTTCGGCGAGGGCGGGCTGAAGCTCCCCGACGATGTCGAGGACCAGATCGAGGACCGGATCGGGCAGCGTTCGGCGGCGGACCGGGTTCCGCCCGGCGGCTTCGGCCGGGTCACCGACGGCCCGGCCGAACGGGAGCGCTACCTGCGGCACCTGGTGTCCACACTGGCGGGCCCGGAAGCCGATGTTCCTGCGCCTCGGTCAGGCCCTGCTGGGGATGGCTCGGCTGGGCTGGGTCCGGCTGGGCATGATCCGGCTGGGCATGATCCGGCTGGGCATGGTCCGGCGGGGCTGGGGGGCGGTGCTCGCGGCCGGCTTCCGCTGGCCGGCCTGCGCGTCGTGGTCGACTGCGCGCACGGGGCGGCGTACGAGATGGCGCCCGAGGCGCTGCGGCGGGCGGGGGCCGAAGTCATCACGATCGGTGTCGCGCCCGACGGGCTCAACATCAACCAAGGCTGCGGATCGACCTGCCTCGACGCGCTCCGCGCCGCCGTCGTCGCCGAGCATGCCGACGCCGGCATCGCGCACGACGGCGACGCCGACCGCTGCCTGGCCGTTGACGCGAGCGGCGAGCCGGTAGACGGAGACCAGATCCTCGCCGTGCTCGCGCTCGGCTTTCGCGAGGAGGGCCGCCTGGCGGGCGACACCGTCGTCAGCACGGTCATGTCGAATCTCGGCTTCCGGCTGGCAATGCGCGACGCCGGGATCCGCGTCGTCGAGACGGCCGTTGGGGACCGGTACGTCCTCGAGGCGATGCGGGCCGGGCAGTACGTGCTCGGCGGCGAGCAGTCCGGGCACATCATCCTGCTCGACCACGCCACCACCGGGGACGGGATCCTGACCGGGCTGCAGTTGCTCGGCACGGTCGCCCGCCGCGGCCAGCCGCTGAGCGAGCTGGCCAAGGTCATGACCAGGTACCCGCAGGTGCTCATCAACGTGCGGGGCGTGGACAAATCGCGGATGGGCTCCGCGCCCGAGCTTGCCGCCGCAGTGGCCGCGGCCGAGACGGAGCTGGGCCAGCTCGGCCGGGTGCTGGTCAGGCCGAGCGGCACCGAGCCCACGGTCCGGGTCATGGTGGAGGCGGCGGACGCAGGCGAGGCCGAACGAGTAGCCGGCCAGCTAGCCGAGTCGGTCCGCTCAGCCCTCAGCTAGCCGCGCCCGGCCCTTCTCCTGCCACCCTCCGCGCCTCCATGATGGCGAAGAGTTAGTAGTGTCACAGCGCTACTAGTGCTTCGGGATCATGCCCGGGGGTGGCGGAGTTGCTCGGCGAGGACCGCGGCCTGGCTTAGCTCGATGTCTCGGGTGGCGGTCAGCAGGGTGACGGGGCTGCTTGCGCCCAGCTCACGCAGCCGGGCGAGCGCGGCGAGGGCCTCCGGCTGGCTGAGCTCGTCCAGGTAGCGGCGGCGGAATTCGGCGAACTTGGCTGGGTCATGGGCGTACCAGCGGCGCAACTCGCTGGAGGGCGCGATGTCCTTCGCCCACTCCTGCAGCCGGGCCGCCTCCTTGCTGATCCCTCGCGGCCAGATCCTGTCCACCAGCACCCGGGCCCCGTCGGCCGGCGACGGCTCGTCGTAGACCCGCCGGACGCGGATCCGATCCGCGCCGGGACTCACCCCGCCGCCGGCGCTCACCTCGCCGCCTGACTGGCGGGCTCAGGCCCCGGCTCGACGCAGAGCTCGTTTCCCTCGGGATCCAGCATCACGACGTGCGCACCCACGCGGCTGTGGACGACTGCGCCGAGAGCCTCCAGCCTGCTGACTTCGGTCTCGACGGGGCCTGGCGCCCGAAGGTCGAAGTGCTGCCGGTTCTTGGCTGTCTTCGGCTCAGGGACACCGATGAACCAGATGTTCGGGCCGCCCCATCCGGCCGCCTCGACGAAGGCCTTCTCCGAGGTAGAGTCCTCATCCACGTCCGAACCGAGCACCGCGGCCCAGAACCGGGCGGCCACGAGAGCATCCGAGCAGTCGAAAGTGACGGACTTGATGTAGGCCGGCATGGCCTGACGCTAGGCGCGCTGACCGGCCGTCCGCAACCGGAATGGCCCGCCTCCCGCCAGCGCCGGGCCGCAGCGGGCCCGGGACTGTGAGCCGTGGCAGGCTTGGGCGTGATCGGCGCACCCCGCGGCTTGGCCCGGCGGTTGTTCGCTGAGAGTGAACTCGGACGGTCGGCGGCATCGCTCGCGGCCCGCTTCGCAGCGAAGGTTGCAGAAGGCTGACTGGCGGACGGCCGAGCGGCGGAGGGCCGACGGGCGAGCTGACCGATGATGGGACTGGTGAGTCGGGAATGAGGCAGGCGCACAGCGTGGCCAAGGTCCGCGCGGCCGAAGGCGCCCTGATGGCTACGGTGGCCGACGGCGTACCGATGCAGCGGGCCGCGTTCGGCCTGGCCACCGTCTGCGCCCGGCTGCTCGGCAGCTGCTACGGAGCCCGGGTCATGATCCTCGCGGGCAGCGGTGACAACGGCGGCGACGCGCTGTACGCCGGTGCCTGGCTCGCCCGCCGAGGTGTTGCCGTCCGCGCTGTCACCGCCGGGTCCAAGACCCATCGCGGCGGGGCCGGGGCGCTGCGCGCGGCCGGCGGGCGGCTGTTCGTCCCGGCCGACCCGGCCGTGCCCGGGCTCATGCACGGCGCGGACCTGATCGTGGACGGCATGCTCGGCATCGGCGGCCGCGGCGGCCTGCGCGAGCCGTACGCCGGCCTGGCCGCCCAGGCGGCCAGCTCAGCGGCGACGGTCGTTGCCGTCGATCTGCCGAGTGGCGTCGACGCCGATTCCGGTGCGCTGGACGGCGCGGCCGTGCAGGCGGACGTCACCGTGACGTTCGGCACCTGGAAGCCCGGCCTGCTCGTGGATCCGGGGGCATCGAAGGCGGGCGTGACCGAGCTCATCGACATCGGCGTGGGCCCGTTCCTCGACCCTCCCGATGTGATCGCGCTGCAGGACGCCGACCTGGCCGCGCTGCTGCCGCGCCCGTCGGCCGAATCGGACAAGTACCGCCGGGGCGTGGTCGGCATCGTGGCCGGCAGCGACCGCTTCACCGGCGCGGCCTGGCTGGCCGTCGGCGGGGCGGTGCACGCCGGCGCCGGGATGGTCAGGCTGGTGTCGGCGCCGGCCGCGGCCGGCATCGTCCGGCAGCAATGGCCGGAGGCGGTGATCACGACCACCGAGGGCGGCCAGGACGCGGCTGCGGTGTTGCGCGCGGCGGGCCGGGTGCAGGCCTGGGCCGCGGGCCCGGGGATGGGCACCGGCGACGACGCGGCCCGGCTGCTCGCCGAAGTGCTCGCCACCGACCTGCCGGTGCTGGTGGACGCCGACGGCCTGACCCTGCTCGCGGCCGCGCCCGGCCTGCTGCCCCGCGCGGCGCCCACGCTGCTGACCCCGCACGCGGGCGAGCTCGCCCGGCTGCTCCGTGCCGACAGAGCTGGCGCGGACCAGGCCGACGTGGACCAGGCCGACGTGGACCAGGCCGACGTGGACCGGGCTGAGGTGGAGGCGCGGCGGCTGGAGTATGTGCGCGAGGCGGCGGCGCGCTTCGGTGCCACCGTGCTGCTCAAGGGCTCCACCACCGTGATCGCCGGTCCGGAGCCCGGCTCGCCAGTGCTGGTGAACCCGACGGGAACGCCGTGGCTGGCCACCGCGGGCACCGGCGACGTGCTCTCCGGCCTGGCGGGAGCGCTGCTCGCGCAGGGGCTGACCGCCGCCGATGCCGCCGCGGCCGCGGCGTACCTGCACGGGCTGGCCGCCCGGCTCGCCGCGGCATCCGCGCCCATCGGCGCCTCGGATGTAGTGCGCGCCCTGCCCGCGGCCTTCCGTGCCGTAGCCGGCGGCACCGGAGCAGACGGCACCGCCACAGGCGGTGCCGCCGCCGCTGACGGTGCCGCCGCCGCCGACGGTGCCGCCGCCGCCGACGGCGCTGCTGCCGCAGATGGTGCCGCCGCACACGGTGCCACCGCCGCTGACGGCGCCGCCTCGGATACCAACGGGTAAGGGCACCGACTCTGGGCTGGCACACTTGGACACCGTGAATGGTCTAGCGGAAGCCGTGGTGGACCTCGGCGCGATCAGGGCGAATGTCGCCGCGCTGGCCGACCAGGTCGGGAGCGCCGGCGTGATGGCCGTGGTCAAGGCGGACGGCTATGGGCACGGCATGATCCCCACGGCCACCGCCGCGGTGGCTGGCGGTGCCTCCTGGCTCGGCGTGGTGGGGGTCCAGGAGGGGCTGGCGCTGCGCGCGGCCGGCCTGACGGCGCGCGTGCTGTGCCTGATGGACGACCCGGACGCCGCGCACGCCGAAGCCATCAGCCGGGACATCGACTTGTCCGTCAGCTCGGTCGGCCAGCTGGACCTGCTGTCGGCCGCGGCCCGGCAAGCGGGCAAGCCGGCCAGCCTGCACCTCAAGGTAGACACCGGCATGTCACGAGGCGGCGCGCCCGCGACCAGCTGGCCCGAGCTGGTGGACGTCGCGCTCGCCGCCCAGGCGGCGGGGTATATCCAGGTCACCGGCATCTGGTCGCATCTGGCCTGCGCTGACATGCCCGGCCATTCGTCGGTCCCGGCGCAGCTCACTGCGTTCGATGACGCGCTGGAACTCGCCGAGAAGGCGGGCGCGCGGCCGCAGCTGCGGCACATCGCCAACACCGCGGCCACGCTGACCCTCCCGCAGAGCTGGCTCGACCTCGTCCGGCCCGGCGGCGGAATCTACGGCCTCAGCACGCAGCCGGGCGGCGCGCCCCGCTGGCTGCGCCCGGCGATGACCGCCAGGACTCGCCTCGTGCTGGTCAAGCGGGTCCCGGCCGGCTCGGGGGTGTCGTATGGCCACCGTTACATCACCGCGGCCGAGACCACGCTGGGCCTGGTTCCGCAGGGTTATGCGGAAGGGGTGCCGAGGAACGCATCCAACGAGGTCCAGGTTCAGGTCAGGGGTCGGCGGCGGACCATCGCCGGAACCGTCTGCATGGATCAGTTCGTGGTCGATCTCGGCGACGACCCGGTCGCCGTGGGCGACGCCGTCGTGCTCTTCGGTCCCGGCGATGACGGCGAGCCGACCGCGCAGGAGTGGGCCGACCGGCTGGGCACGCTCTCCTACGACATCGCCATCGGGTTCGGCGGCCGGGCCGCACGTACTTACCTTCCAGTAACATCCTGACGGGCCACGGGCCACGGGCCACGGGCCACGGGCAGGAACAGGCAGGGAGGGATGCATGTCGAGGTGGGGGCGCGTCACCAAGACCGCGGGCGTCGTAGCTGGTACGGCCGCGGCAGGCTTCGGCGCGGTGATGGCGGCCGAACGGTTCGCGGCGCGGCTCCGGCCGGAGCCGGACTCGGAGGCGGCCGAGCCGCTCGGCGAGCTGCGCGGCCGCGAGCTTATCGTGCCGAGTGACGACGGCATGCCGCTGCACGTCGAGATCAACGGGCCCGACGATGCTCCGATCACGGTCATCTTCAGCCACGGGTACGCGCTGAACCAGGACAGCTGGCATTACCAGCGCCGCGACCTCGCCGCCTGCGCCAGGCTGGTGTTCTGGGACCAGCGCGGCCACGGGCGTTCCGGGCCGCTGGCCGGGCCGCCGGTTTCTATCGACCGGACCGGCGCCGACCTGCACGCGGTAATCGGGGCGGTCACCGGTACCGACCGCCGCGTCGTCCTCGTCGGGCACTCGATGGGCGGCATGACGATCATGGCGCTGGCCGCCAGGTATCCCGAGCTGTTCGGCGCCAAGATCGTCGGCCTCGTGCTGATCGGGACGGCGGCCGGCGGGCTGAGCAGCCCGGACGGGCTGGTTCCCTGGATGCCCTCGCCGCTGCGGATCATGCTGCAGCGCGCTGTTCCCACCGTGCTGCGCACGGCCGCCAGGGGCAGGCGGGCCGTCCTGGTCGAGCACGGCCGCAAGGCATCGAGCGAGATCGAGTTCCTGGCCACCAGGTTCCTGGCGTTCGGCGATCCGTGGATGAGCGTCACCGTGACAGACTTCCTCGGGCAGATAATCCGGCAGGCGCCGGTCGGCGTCATCGCCGAGTTCTACAGTGCGCTGCTCAAGCACGACGCGCACGACGTTCCCGGTGTGCTGAGCCGGGTGCCGGTGACGGTCGTGGTGGGCGACAGGGACCGGCTGATCCCGCCGCAGCTCGGCATCGATCTCGCCGAGTCGATCGACGGGTCCAGGCTCGTCATCGTGGAGGGTGCGGGCCACGCGGTCATCCTGGAGCGCCCCGACGTGGTCAATGAGACGATCAGCAGCATGGTGGCCCAGGTCCAGATCCGGGCTCAGGCACCCGCGCCGCGGCCAGTGTCAGCATGCGGGGACGCACCGCGTCAGGACCGCGTAAAATCCATCTGTCCGGACCTACCGGGCGGTCCGGAGGCTCTATAGTTCCGGCTGTTCCCTGATAGATCCTCCTCCCCAGGCCGCTAGGCTGCCGAGCAGTCTTTCCCCGCGCCGCTACATACGGTGCGGATCCCCTCACACCGGAGGCGCGCCGTGGCTCAGCAGGGCTCTGGCCCCCCTCGGTATCCCAGGATGCCAATCGGGCCGGACAACGGAAGCGAAAGCCTGCCCGATCCGTTCGCCGTCGACGAGGACGAGCTCCCGGCCTGGATCGATCCGAGTCCGCCCCCGCTGCGGCGGCCGTCCCGGTCGTCGCTGCGGCAAGGCGGCGGCAGCGAGCACGGCCACGACGGGCGGCGGCCCAATCGGGCCGGCCCGCTCCGGCCTCGAGCGCGCGCCAACCGCGCCCGGCGGGCCAAGCGGCGGGTCTACCTGTGGGGCGGCCTCGCGGCCGCGGCGGCGATCATCGCTGCCCTCGTTGTCGTCCTGCTGCCTGGCAGCTCCGGCCAGACCCACACCGGCGACGGCTTCGTCAGCACCTTCCAGCCCGGCGAGTTCCGGTCCGTGCCCGGCGCCTGCAGCTCGGTGTCGAACAGCACGCTGACGCAGTACCTGCCCGGCCCGCGCGTCCGGGTCGTGCCGCCGTCGCTGTCGGGGAACGCGCAGAGCCAGTGCGACTGGACGCTGGACCGCAAGCCGGTGTACCGGCTGCTCGCCGTCGCCGCTCAGGCCTACGCCCCGAACGGCCTGGCCACTGGCAACGGCAGCGCCACCTCCGCCGCCAAGGATGCCTATGGCCAGGCCATGCTGGCCCTGGCGCACCCGCCGAAGGCGACGCACCAGCCCAAGGCGAGCATCACCCCCATCGGTCACCTCGGCACCGTGGCGTTCAACGCGTTCCAGGTCATCTCGGTCGGCGGGGACACCACCGACAGGGACACGGTCGTGATCAGGCTCCGCAACGTGATGATCACCGTCGTGTTCAGCGGCCTCGCGCATGCCCGCCAGGGCGGATACGGACCCGTCACGGCCAGCCAGATGATGGCCGGCGCCGTCGCGGCCGCCGGGGACATGCTCGGCAAGGTCGGCTGAGCCCGCGAGCGTCATGAAGAGCCCGGCTGTGGGGCTGCGCCGCATGACGGCGGCCGACCTGCCCGCCGTGGTCGCGCTGGAGCGGGCGCTCTTCCCCGAGGACCCCTGGTCGGAGGAGCTGTTCGGCACCGAGCTGAGCAGCCGGACGGTCGGCCGCTACTACCTGGTCGCCGCCGATGGCGACCAGCTCGTAGGGTACGCGGGACTGCTGGCCGTGCCGACCTCCGACCCGCGCGGCGGCCAGGGCGACGTGCTGACGATGGCCGTGGCCGCCGGGCACTGGGGGCAGGGCATCGGGTCGATGCTGCTGCAGGCGCTGCTGGCCGAGGCCGGCCGCAGGGGGTGCTCAGAGGTGTTCCTCGAGGTTCGTGCCGACAACCCGCGAGCCCAGCAGCTGTACCGCAGGCACGGCTTCACCGATGTGGGCCTGCGCCGCGGGTACTACCAGCCGAGCGGTACCGACGCGATCGTGATGCGGCGGCCGGCCCGGTCGCCCGAGCCGCCGGGTCCGCCGGTCCAGCCGGACCCGGCCGAACGGCCGGCCGCATCGGAGCGCCGGCCATGACCGGCCCGCAGGCGCCGGGCATCGAGGCGTGCCGCCGTCCCGCCGGACCTTCCGGCGGCTCCTCGCTGACGGTCACCAAGGGTCGTGGTCGGGTAGGCTCAGCGGACATGAATGTGACAGCCGCCAGATGGCGCAAGTCCACGCGGAGCGGTGCCAGCGCCTGCGTCGAGGTCGCCATCACAGAGGGCTCCAAAGAGGGCAGCGAGCACGTAATCACGCTTCGCGATTCGAAGCACCCGGACGGCCCCGTACTGGTCTTCACCCCCGCCGAATGGGACGCGTTCGTGGCTGGCGTGCGGGATGGCGAGTTCGACCTGGACGAGGACGGCGCCCTGGTGGAGCTGGAAGACCCGGCTACTCCGCCGGCTTCACCGGCCGAGTAGCCGGCCCGCTGATCCGGCCGTAGCCGCACCGGTTCATCCGGCCGACGCTGTCCAGCCGGACGGCCTTGACACTTCGCCGGGGATCGAAGCTATCCGGGCTTAAGGTCGCGGCATGATCAGCGACCAGGCGGCGGTGCCACCTCCCTTCGCCCAGACGGGACCGGACGGCGAATGGATCGCCTCCCGCTACGCCGATGTGCAGGCCATCCTGGCCGACGAGCGCTTCATGGTGGCGCAGGCCGAGGCCGGCGGCGAGGTGGGCACGCTTACCTGGCTGCGCGCCTCGGTCTCGCGCTTTGCCAACGGCCCGGAGCACCGGCGCCGCCGCGCGCATGCGGTCGCCGAGTTGCACCGGCTCAGCCCCGATGAACTCGGTCGCCTGGCGTACGAACGGACCCGCGAGACGCTGGCCGCCGAGGGCGGCAACGGTGCCAGCATCGAGGTGATGAGCCGGCTGGCGCGGCGGATTCCGATGGCGGCCATGGCCGAGAGCATGGGGATCGGCCGCCCGCAGGATGCCGCGGCCGCCGTGATCGAAATCGCGGCCGCCTACTTCCCCGGCGCGGACGACCAGGCGCAGCGCCGGGCCGACGCGGCCACCGCGCGGCTCGTCGGCCTGCTGAGCCCTGCCCCGATGGAGGCGACCGTGGCCAGGATCGCGCTGATGGTCCAGGGCTGCGATGCCACCGCCGGGCTGATCGGGTCGACGCTCGTGCTGCTGCGCAGCATCCCGGCGGAGGGGGTGACGGGCCGGCCGACCCGGGCGCTGCTGGATGAGGTGCTGCGGCACGTGCCGCCGGTGCGCGCCAGCCGGCGGGTCGCGTGCGAGGCAGCCGAGGTGAACGGCTGCCTGGTGCCGGCCGGAGCCACGGTGGTGTGCCGCTTCGAGGCGGCGAACCTCGATCCGGCCGCGTACCAGCAGCCCGGTCATCCCACCGCCGACGGTTACGTGCTGCCCAGCCTGACGTTCGGGTACGGGATCCGCCCGTGCCCGGGAGCACCGCAGGCGCTGGCGCTCGCCACGGGAGTCGTGAGCGCCGTAAGGGAATCATGTGTTTTCCAAGATCCGCAGGAGGTCGAGTACGAGCCCTCCGCGGCCTTGCGCATACCCCTGCGGGTAGAGGTGGTGCCCGGGCCGTGTTGACGAGTCTGCGTCGGATGGATACTGTTCGGAACTGGCACTCACTCGTGTAGAGTGCTAATGCGACGAACGTAGGCCTGACACCCGCGACGGCAGGCCGCCGTGGTCGCCCTCTCTATCCACTCAT
>DASXZD010000069.1:0-1772 GCA_036502085.1 Streptosporangiaceae bacterium | reverse complement strand
GGACGACGACGTCCAACTCGACGAGCGCTACCACGCCGGCGTCTACGGCATCCCTGACGCCGCCACCCTCGACGCGATGCGGCTCGCCGCGCGGACCGAGGGCATGGTCACCGACCCGGTCTACGAGGGCAAGTCCATGGCAGCCCTCATCGACCTGGTCAGCCGCCGGGAGATACCTTCCGACGCCACCGTGCTCTACGCGCACCTCGGCGGCCAGCCCGCGATCAACGCGTACAGCGCTCTGTTCTCATGAGCGGGCGACCGGGTCGCCCTCCCGGGCTGCGACGATCAGGTCAGCCAGGGCACGGGCCGCGGGCGGGCAGGACGCGGGGCAGGTGTAGGCGCAGACGGTCAGGGTCAGGCCAGGATCGGCAAGGCGAAGGACGTGCACCGAGGCGCGCACGGAAGCACCCAGCTCGGTCGTGAATGACTCTGGCACGATCGCGGTGCCGAGGCCGGCCGCGGCAAAGTTGACCATCTCGGTGAGCTGTCCCAGTTCGAACGCGACGGCGCGGGTGAGTCCGGCGGAATCGAACGCGATGTCCAGCCGCCGCCGCAGTTCGGTGCCGCCGCGGAATTCCACGAACGGCGCGGCGCGGGCTAGTTCGGCCAGGCTGACCTGCTCGCGCCAGGTGGCCAGGTGGTCGCGGCTGACGACGGCGACCAGCGGTTCCGCGGGCGGCAGTTCCCTGACGTCAACTTCGTCCCCGGTCGGCTCACCGTCCGAGGCCAGGACAAGGTCAAGCTCAGCGGCGGCCAGGGCACTGAGTAGCTCCTGGCGCGGCCCCGTGCGCATGGCAATCGTCACCTCAGGGAACTGGCGGCGGAAGCTGCCGAGCAGTGCCGCCAGGCCCAGACGCCGGCTGGCGGTCTGGGTGGTCCCGATCCGGATGTGGCCGCGGCGGACACCAGTAATGTCATCCACCTCCGCGCGTGCCCGGGCCGCCTCCGCCAGGACTCGGCGGGCCGCCGGTACGAAGACGCTGCCGGCCACGGTCAGCCGGACCTCACGGTTGTTCCGGTGGAAGAGCCTTGCCCCCAGCTCGGATTCCAGCTGGGCGACCTGCCTGCTAAGCGCCGACTGAGCAACCCGGCAGCGCTCGGCCCCGCGCGTGAAGCTGCAGGTGTCGGCGATCGCGGTGACGTACTCGAGCTGCCGTAGGTCCATGCCTAATCGATATCACTGTCATGCCATATATGTCTTTGCGGGATGCATGCCGCACTGGCAAACTGACGGTCATGCGCCAAGGCGAAGCCGCACCAGCATGCAGTGATCCGGCCTGGGGTGAACGCGACAGGGTCGCTGGCTAAACATAGCCCGGCGTGCGGCCGGGCATGTCAAGCCAAGGCAGTTCGGACACGACGCACAAAGCGATCCAACGGGAGGCCCAGCATGCCTACGATCACGACCGCGGACGGCACGGAGATCTACTACAAGGACTGGGGCTCGGGGCAGCCGATCGTGTTCAGTCACGGCTGGCCGCTGTCGGCCGATGACTGGGATACGCAGATGCTGTTCTTCCTGCAGCACGGCTACCGCGTCGTCGCCAGTGACCGCCGTGGGCACGGCCGCTCGTCCCAGGTGTCCGACGGTCACGACATGGATCACTACGCCGACGACTTGGCGGCTGTGGTCGAGCACCTCGACCTCCACGACGCGATCCATGTCGGCCACTCCACCGGCGGTGGCGAGGTCGTCCGCTACATCGCCAGGCACGGCGAGAGCCGGGTGGCGCGGGCGGTGCTGATCAGCTCGGTGCCCCCGCTCATGG
>DASXZD010000068.1:0-100029 GCA_036502085.1 Streptosporangiaceae bacterium | reverse complement strand
CCGCCCCGAGCAGCGGGGCTCCACCAGGAAGACAGCCGGAAGACAGGCGCCGCTGACAAGCTCGGCTGCGCCTCGGCGCACGGGGCCAGGCTCATCCGGCCCGGTGCCGTGTGCCACATCCCCTGAAGAGGAGATGCTTTGCCGAAGCGTGTAAGTGTCAGCAGGCGCGGCTTGATCGCCGCGCTGTCCGCATGCGCGATGTCTAGCGCCACCGGGCTGACCGGAGCCACGGCGGCCATCCGGCCGACCATGGCATTCCCCAACTGTGCCGCCGCGCCGTCATCCGGCTACGAGAGCGCGGCCACCCTGCAAACGGCGCTCTCCGGCGGCACCGTTTACTCCGACGCAGGGGCGGTCCTGTACGACGCTGAAGATTGGCCAGCCACGCCTCCGCAGGAGCAGCAGTACCCCGGCTACGCCAACCTGCGCGGCACGAGCGCCGCGCGATCTCCGGCTGATGTGCTGCGCACGGTCCTCGGCGTGCTGGGTTTCGACCCCGGGCCCGCCGAGCCGAACACCGACGAGTATGAGGCGGCCTTCCGCGGCGCGCTGTCCGGCCGCCGAATGCTGGTCATCCTGGACGATTCATCCTGGACGACGCGAAGGACGCCGCGCAGGTGCGGCCGCTGCTGTCCGGATCACCGGGCTGCGCGACCCTGGTCACCAGCCGTATCCGCCTGGCTGAGCTGCCCGGCAGCAGGCTCGTGCACCTGGAAGCGCTTGGCCACGGCGACGCCCTCGCCATGCTGTCGCACATCATCGGCACCGGCCGGGCCCGCACCGACCTGCGGGCAATGTCGGACCTGGTGGCCTGCTGTGCCGGGTTGCCGCTGGCCGTGGTTACCGCGGGTGCCCGCCTCAACTCCCGGCCGCAGTGGCAGATCAAGGATCTGGCCGAACGGTTTCGTACTAACCGCAGCAGGCTCAGCGAACTATCCTCGGGCGACCTCGCGGTGGGCGCGACTATCGACCTCAGTTATGCGGCGCTGGCCGGGCAGCGGGTGCCCGACGGCCCGCCGCTGACTACCACCCTCCAGATGCTGGGACTGTGGAACGGCGCCGACCTGGGCGCGGCCGCGATGGCCGCGATGCTGGCCGCGCCGGAGCCGGCGACGGAGCGAACACTGGAGGCGGCGCTGGTCAACCTCAGCCTGGTGGAATCGCGAAGGGCGGGCCGGTACCGGCTGCACGATCTTGTCCATGAATACGCGGCGGAGAAGGCGGCCGGGCAATTGCCGCAGAAGATGCGCGCCGAGGCGATACAGCGGCTGCTGCTGTGGTACCTCTACGGCGTCGACGCAGCCAATGAATCGGCCGAGCGTCATCACCGCCGGCTCCCCGCGGCACAGATGCCTGCCAAGCCGGACTCGGCGCCCGGGTTCCACGACGTCGCGTCCGCGTCCGCGTGGCTCGAGGGCGAGCGGCCGAACATGGTTGCGATCACCGAGCTGGCCGCCGGGTACCGGCTGCATGAGCTGCTGTGGCGGCTTCCCTGGCTGCTCGAAGAGTTCTTCTTCAGCCGCGGTCACCGGGGCGACTGGGCGCGGACATGCGAGATCGGCATCAAATCCGCGCGGCAGATCGGTGGTGTCATGGCCGAGATGCCGGAACTTGCGCGGTGGACGGTGACGCCGGTCTGGTGGCCGTGGCACCGGCAGTAATCACCGGGCTCGTCGACCAGGGATTAGCGCGCCTGGTTCGGCTGCGAGGGAGCTGGCTGATTTGAGGAACACTGTCACCGCACCCGTTACAACTGCGATTCCGCGGTCAGGGATGCCCAGACAATCTTGCCGGATGCTCCCTCGGGCACATAGGTCCCCTTGTCCTGGCAGAGGGTCTCGACCAGGAGCAGCCCTCGGCCACCTTCGGCTTCCAGGTCGTCAGCCGGTCCCCGGATGGGCATCCGGTGATCGCCGTCCCAGACCTGGATGACCACGTGCCGCCGGTCAGAGCACAGCCACAACCGGATCGGCGGCATGCCGGGCACGCACTTCCCGTCCCACCGGCTCTGGGTCAGTCCCTGCGCCGCCCGCACCCCATTGGTGACCAACTCGCTCACCACAAGCTCCGCCGTAGCGGCTAGCTCCTCAAGCCGCCACTCCCACAGCACCTGTTTCGTGCGGAGGCGGGCGCACGGCACCGCGCCGACCTGGGCTCCGAGTTCCAGGTAGCTCTGCAGCGGCCAGGCCGCCGTGGTCATGCCCGATAAGCTGGTGGCAGGACCGGCACCGGAGCCGGGCTCTATGGCCAGGTGCCCGGGGGCGAACACCATGGCCGAGACGGCACCGGTCCTGCGTCTTGCGGCCCGCGCCACGGCGCTACACCGCTTCCAGCGCGCAGGCGGCCAGGCAGGCCCGCGGGCACGGCCAGGGCGCGCGGCAGGCGCGGCACCGCTTGTCGCCGTCGCGGACATGCCGGTCGAGTTCCCGCGCGGCCGTTGCCAGCAGGCGAAGAATCTCGACCGGCCGCTGCCCGGTAACAGGCGGAGAACAGACGGTCCCGGCCCGGTGCATCTCGCTCATCACCTCTCGGCGCGTTCGGCTGCCTTCGGCGGACTTGTAGTGGCATGCTCACGTCCAGCATGCACCGGACGGGCCGACTGCCCTGACCGAAGTGCAGCCTGCGGACGGAAATCTGGTCGCTGGTAGCGTGCCGAACGTGATGATTCGGCAGGCGCGGGCGGATGAGCAGGCGCTGATCGGCGAGTTGCGCGTGACGGCGTACCGGGACCTCGGGCTGCTGCCGGCGGGCAGCAGGTACGCCGAGACGCTGCGCGGTTTCGGGTTCGACGGCGACCGCGACTGCGCGGTGCTCGTCGCGGCCGATGAGGCGGACCGCGTCGTCGGGACGATCACGGTTGAGCCGTTCGGCCCGGACAGTGAGCTGGCGCGCGACGAGACCGAAGCGGACGTCCGGGCGTTCGCGGTAGCCGCGCGGGCGCAGGGGCAAGGCGCGGGTCGCAGGCTGCTGCTCGCCGCCATCGAGCACGCCACCCAGCGCGGGCTGCTCCGGCTCCGGCTGTGCACCCGGCCGGCCATGCAGGCCGCGCAGCACCTCTACGCGGCGGCGGGGTTCACCAGGACCCCGGACCTCGACTTCGAGCCCGTGCCCGGCCTCACCCTGCATGCCTACGAGCTCCCCCTCGCCTCCGGCTAGCGACCCTCCCGCCGGATGCCGAGGCAGGCGACGCATGGACTGACCCCGCCGCCATCAGGCCAGGTACGCTCGGCTGCGTGGCAGGGGAACTACGGCGCTGGGTTCTCGGCGCCGCTGCCGCCGCCACCGCCGAAGACGGCGTGGTCGCGTTCACGGCGCAGGAAGCAGCGGCCGCTCACGGCCGGGCCGCGGTCGTGCTCGGCTTTCACGAGGTGGCCGCGAAGGGAGCGCCCGCCCGGGCCTCGCAAGCAAAGGTCGTCGTCCCCGGGTACCGGGGAAAGACATTCCTGCCCGTGCTTTCCTGGCTGGTCACGAAGTACCTCGTCGCCAGCGACGCGACGGTGGAGTGGCATCTCGATAAGCGCAAGGGACCGGCCGCCGTGGCCAGGCAGCTCGCCTCGCTCGGCTGGGACCTCGGCCCAGAACGCGCCCGTGGCGCCGTCGTGCTCGGCGGCCGGGCTCCGCACCCGGTAGAGCCGCCGGCCGCCCGGGCACTTGTCCTCAAGATCAACGACACGCAGCTGTCGCTGGCGGCCGACTACGGCGTGTTCTCGCCTGGTGCCGTGGACGACGGGACCGCGCTGCTGCTCGACATAGCGCGGCAATCGGAGGCGGTCGATGCCGTCGCCGATATCGGAACCGGCTATGGACCGCTGGCGATAGGCCTGGTGGCCGGCGGGGTGGCCGGGCGCGCGGTAGCTACCGACGTCGACTGCGTCGCGCTGTGGCTCGCCGAGCGGAACGCGCAGGCCAACGGCACGCCGCTGCGAGTGGAGTGCTCACCCGAGCCCACCGTCCTGCAGAACACGCCGCTGACCGTGTGCAACGTACCCACCCACATCGACGTCGAGCGCACCCGGGAGCTGATGGCGGGGCTGCTGTCCCGGGCCAGGCACGGCAGGCTGCTCGTCGTGGTGCACGCCAGCCTGGAAGCCAGGTACGAGCGCTATTTCACCGCCGCGCGAGTGCGGGTGGGACGCCACGCGGGACCTGCGCACGTCGTGCTCGACACCGCGCGATGACGCGACCGCGCCGCCTCTGAAAGGCCCAGCCCGCGCGGATCCAGCGCTCACTGAGGCCGGCCGCCGCGCATGGCAGAGAAGATCGAATTTATTCCGAACGGTTCGCGGGCTAGCAACAGCCTCTGCTCGCGCAGGTCGGTCACCGCCAGCGCGAACCTACCGTCCGCGGTCCGCAGCGCACAGAGGGCGCACGGGTGGAGAGCAGTCGGGGAGAAGCGGGGTGCGGCGGCCGGGCAGACGATGAGTCGAGGCGGACTGCGACAGGAGGAACCCGTGTCGGATAACCCGGATGAAGATCAGTCCCGGACGCTGACGCTCGAGGCCTACGCGGACACCTTCGTGCCCGGCGAGAAGCGCGGGCCGGACGACCGCGCCGTGGCAGGCGCCGCGTCGGGGCCCGGCGCTGTGGCGGCGGGCGCCCTCGAACTGCTCCAGATGTCCGCGACGGGCGTGGCGGATGGCCTCGGTGACCTCGCCGTCGCCCTGAACGGGCACGCGCAGGCGTACGCGGCCGAGCGCGGACTGGCCTTGGACACGTCCATCCCGTCCTTCGTCGCGCTGCCGTTCGCGGACCGGAGCGCCCTCGTGCAGTCGCTGATCGCGCCCGAGCACCCGGAGCGGGATATCTGGATCCTGGTCGCGCTGTTCTGCTTCATGGCCTTCGATACCGCGGCTCACATGCACACCGCCGACGCGCTCGCAGCCGGGCATCCCGGGCTGACGACGATGGGGTTCGCCCCTCCTAACGCCGATGGCCTGTGGCGGTTCGCTGACTTCTCCTATGGCCGTCAGCTCGCCAGCGTCCACCCCGACACCACCCCGGCAGGAGACCCAGGATGACGACCACCGAGAGCACCGACATCGTGGTGATCGGCAGCGGCTTCGGCGGCGCGATCGCGGCCTATCACCTGGCGGCCGGGGGCGCCAGGGTCGTGATACTCGAGCGCGGGCCGTGGCTGTCGAGCGAGGAGTTCGATCAGGATTTCATCCTGGGCTCGTCCTCCACGCGGATCTTCGACTTCGTGGCCGGCCAGGGCATGAGCGTGCTGGGCGGGAACTGCGTCGGCGGCGGCAGCGTGGTGTTCTTTGCCACGATGCCGCGCGCGCCGCGGTTTATCTTCAGCCGGCGTGGCAGTCTCGGCAAGCCGATGTGGCCGGCCGCCGTGAACCGCGACACCCTGGAGCCGTGGTACGACCGGGTCGTCGAGGCGCTGCCGGTCAGCCGGCAGGACTGGAGCGAGGTCACCTATCCTGGCGGGCTCTGGGCCGCCGCGTGTCACCGCGCGGGGCACACGGCGAACCCGGTGCCGGTGGGCATCGACACCGCGATGTGCACGAACTGCAACTGGATGATGGCCGGGTGCCGGTTCGACGCGAAGCGGTCCCTGCTGCAGAACTACCTGCCCGCGGCCCTGTCGCACGGCGCGCAGATCCGGCCCATGCACGAGGTGCAGCGGCTGTCGCGAACGGAGGACGGCGGCTACCGGGTGCACTTTAACGTCATCGACGACGAGGACTACCGGGTGCAGGCGGGATCCGGGACGATCGACGCCAAGATCATCGTGCTGGCGGCCGGCGCGGGGGCCACGCCGGTGATCCTGCAGCGTTCCGAGGCGGAGCTCGGCACGATGCCGCATGCCGTCGGCCGCTACTTTTCCGGCAACGGAGAGCGACTCAATACCGCCGTGCTGAACGAGGACAAGGTGCGCGACCTGCTGAGCCTGTCCCGTCCCGGCGGACAGGCCTACGAGGGCAACCAGATCGGCCGTGGGCCGAGCGTGGCGTGCTGGGACTGGCTCAACGGGGAGCTGCCCGAGTTCTCGCGGTACTCCCTCGAGCAGCTCTACTTCCCGCCCGGCCTGGGCACGATCCTGGCCCAGGCGCCGACTCCGTCGGGGCCGTCCTGGTTCGGCATGGAGAAGAAAGAGATGCTGCGGCGCTGGACTTCGTGGCTGACCATCTTCACGATGTCCGAGGACGACAACGAGGGCGTGTTCGGGCCGCCGCCGCCGACCGGCAACGCCGTCCGCATCTCACAGCAGATGCTCGGACAGAGCACGCTTGCGTACACCCCGTCGGAGAACACGCTGCGCGGCTGGGCCGAATCGGACGCGGCCGTGCGGGACATCCTGGAGCGAGACGGCCTGGCCACGGTGCTGCCGTGGACGCGCCATGTGGTCGGCGCCTACACCGTCCACCCGCTAGCCTCCTGCCGGATCGGAGACGACCCGGCGACCTCCGCGCTGGATGACGGGCACGAGCTGCGCGATCATCCGGGCATCTTCGTGACGGACGGCTCGGCGGTGCCCGGCGCGCTCACGGTCAACCCGGCCCTGACGATCTCCGCGCTGGCCGAGCGCGCCATGCCCGGCATCGTGCGTGCCGCGCAAGAGCGAGGCGTGCGGGTCACGTACGGAGCGCCGGTGCCGGTGAACGTCACCGGCGCCCGCCGCGCCACCGCCAGTACGGCCAGTTGAATGCGGCCAGGCAGGACGGTCGGCTGATGGAAGGGCCAGGCGCAGTGAGCGGGCGCGGATGAGCGCGACCGTCGCCCAGCGGGCGCTGCGCCGGGCGCTGGACCAGATCCGGTATGTCTCACCGGTCCGGCCCGCCGCCGCGGCGGGCCTGGTCGCCGCGGTCTACGCGCAGGTCGAGCGCGACTTCGGCATGCTCGCACCGCCGGTCGCCCTGCATTCGCCCGCGCCCGGCCCGCTCGCGGCCTCGTGGGTCATGCTGCGGGAGACGCTGGTAGCCCAGGGCCAGGCCGAGCGGGCGGCGAAGGAGATGGTGGCGGCCGCGGTGTCGGTCGAGAACGCCTGCCCGTACTGCGTCTCAGTGCACAACGCCGCCCTGGGCGGCCTGGACCACGGGCGCGACGCCGCCGCCCTGGCCGGCGACCGTATCGAGTCGATGGCCGACCCCGCGCTCGCCGGAATCGCCCGCTGGGCCCGCTCGAGCGGGCGGCGGGATACCGCGCGCGGCGGCATCCCGCCGTTCCCGGCCGGCCAGCTCGCCGAGCTGGCCGGGGTGGCGGTGACCTTCCAGTACCTGAACCGGATGGTCACCCTGTTCCTCGCCGAGAGCCCGCTCCCGGCGGCCGTGCCCGGCCCGGTGGCCGGCGGCATGATGCGCGTGCTGGGCCGGATGCTGCGGTCGGCATCGGCCGGCCGCCCTGAGCCCGGCGCCTCGCTGGCCCTGCTGCCCGCGGCGGCACAGCCTGACGATCTGCGCTGGGCCGCGGGCAACCCGGTCATCGCCGATGCGTTCGCGCGGGCGATCGCGGCCATCGAGGCCGCCGGAGCGCCCGCGGTGCCGGAGCCGGTGCGCGAGCTGATCCGCGGCGAGCTGGCCGGGTGGGACGGCCAGGCCCCAGGGCCGAGCCGTGCCTGGGCCGACGACATCGTCGCCGGGCTGCCGGCCGCGGCCCGCCCGGCCGGCCGCCTGGCGTTGCTCACGGCCTTCGCCCCCTACCAGGTCATCCGGGCGGACATCGAGGCGTTCCGCGGTGGCCAGCCCCGCGACGAGGAACTGATCGCGTTCACCTCCTGGGCCAGCATGGCCGCGGCGCGCCGGGCAGGAGCGTGGCTGGGCGAGCCCGTCACGCCGGCTCGCCCGGACGGCCCTTCGAACACACGTAGTCCTGGTTACCGTCCGTAGCCTGCGGCTATCTCGCATCCGCGTAGATTCTTCTGCCGGTCTCGGCGTTTCTGCCGTGCGAGCCGGTCAGTCAGCGCTACGGTTAGCGCAAGGTTTAGCTGCGTCTGCTTCAGGTAGTCCAGCTAGATCCCTCGTACAGTCGCCGTGTTGTAGGCATCCTGTGGCCGGCCGCGAGCGCGGCTCGAGTGAGGATGTACCGGGGCTGTACTGCCAGTAGCGCCGCTCAAGCGACGGCGTACTGGGGCTGCACCACGCCCGTGGCGAGAGCCGAGTTCCGAAGCGCACCGTTTGTAGGTAATGGTGCAGCTATCGGAGGTAATCGCGTGAAAAGTCCGATCGAATTAGCTATCGTGCACATGCGCGAGAGCTACAGCGAGCCGCTGTCACTCGCGGATATAGCAAGAAGCGCCATGCTCAGCCGCTTCCATTTCTCCCGTGTTTTCAGGGAAGCGACGGGCGTGTCGCCGGGCCGGTTCCTCTCGGCGGTCCGCATTTATGAAGCAAAGCGGATGCTGGCGTCCACCTCGCTCAGCGTCACCGACATCTCGCTGGCGGTCGGCTACAACAGCCTGGGCTCATTCACCAACCGGTTCACCGAAAGCGTCGGGCTCTCGCCGAGCCGCTTCCGGCGGCTGTGGCACAGCCCCGTGCGCAGCGCGCCTGAGCCGTCGCCGTCGCGCCGGGCTGCGCTGGCCCAGCCTGCGCCGCAGCCGCAGGGGTGCGTGGCAGGCCGGGTCGAGTTGCCGTCCCGCTACTCGGCGGCCTGGGTGTACCTGGGCGCATTTACGACGCCGATCGTCCAGGGACGCCCGGCGGCGTCGGTCATCCTGCAGGCCTGTCCGGGGCGGCCTACCTCCTACCGGCTAGCCGGGATCCCGGCCGGCGAGTGGTACATCCGGGCGGTGGCGGTGGCCGACAGCTCGGAGCCCGAGCCGTGGACCCACAGGTCGCTGCTCGTCGGAGGGCACGGCAGCGTGACCGTGACGCCAGGAGCGGTCAGCCCCTCGGTCGTGGCGCTGCGCCCTAGGCGCCTGACCGACCTGCCGATTCTTTTCGCGGTTCCCGACCTTGAGCCGGTCGGTGCCGAGTGCGAGCAGAGGCTGGATCCGGCGCAGCCGGTTCCGGACCCCGCTGCCGCGCGCAGGCCGCCCCGGCGCGGGCCGACGCCCGTGGCCTGGAACGACAGAAGGCGAGCATGACGGCCGGGCGGGCCGCGGTCAGCACCGCGGCCCGCCCGGGCGGGGAGCTAGCGGCGGGCGGCGGCGAACTGGCCGGGAGTGCGGCCTTCCCCGGCCGGCCCGCGATAGGCCTGGGCGATGTCAAGCCATTGCTCGGCGTCGGCGCCGCTGGCGGTGATCGAGAGATCGTCACGGTGCCGGCGCCGGGTCACCAGCAGGCAGAAGTCGGCGGCCGGGCCCTCGATCACCTGGGTGGCGTCCGGCGGGCCGAACGTCCACACCTCCCCGGACGGAGCGGTGATGACGTAGCGGAACTGCACGTCCGGCGGGGTCATCCCCCGCGCCTGGTACCCGAAGTCCCAGACCAGCGCCGCGAATATGACCAGGTGCTTGAGGCGGTCGGTCTGCTCGCGCTGTTCCCCCAGGGCGTCGGCGATGTCCTGACCGTGGGCGAACGCCTCCATGATCCCGGCGCAGGCCAGGATCACGGGCGGCAGGGGACGCACGAGCCAGGGCACCACCTCACCGGGCGGGACGGCGGCCAGCGCGTTAGTCACGTGCGCCCGCTCGGCCTGCCACCGGCCGAGCAGTTCGGTGGGCCGCAGGGCCAGATAGGGCGCCATGGCGGCCGCCACATTGGCCGTAAAGTCGGTACTGATTCCCGCCAGGAACGCCCGGAACGCCCCCGGATCGGCAGCCGCCGTCGCGGCCATCTGGAATGTCGCCGTCAGATGAGCAATCTGGTGCGCAATCGTCCACCCCGGAGCCGGGGTAGGCAATTGCCACTGGGATTCCTTCAGGCCGACTACAAGCCGGTCTATCTCGTCGCAATCGGTGTTCAGGTCTGTGAGCACGTCCTGAATATCAGTCACGTGTTTGCCCTCCTGTCTCGGACCGAGTTCCCCGGGTGCGACATCATGCCGGACACATCACGGCAATGTCGTGGGGCTAATTATGAGCGGGCCAGACCTGGCCGGCTTATCGGGCCTTGCCCTCCCTGTATGCCGCTTTTACCGCCGGGCTCCGTCGCCGCGCGGGCCGACTCAGGTCTGGCCTCCGGCATAGCAATACGGAGGTTGTTCGCAAATGGCTCGGGCTCAAGCATGGGGGTATGTCTGACTACCTCGCGCGGGCGGCGGACCAGGCAGCCTCGCCCGCCAGGCGGGGCGCGCCGCAGGATGACCTCAATTTAATACGCACCCCTGAATTATCCCGGTGCAGTCCCTGAATCGGCGTATTCCAACGACTTCCTGTGAGGAAATGATGGTCTCGCGTACCCGGATGCGCGTATTTGTACCAGGCTTGAGCGCCATTATCGTGGTCATTGCGATGTTCTTCGGCGTTAATTTCGCGAAGGCCGGCCCCTCGGGGGCGGCTCAAGTGGCGGCGCAGTACAAGTTCAAGCAACTGCCGATCGCCGTGCCGCCCGGTTATCACCCCACGCAGAATATTCGCCCGGTGAACCCGGCCTACCAGCACATACGGTCATGGATCTCCTCGGTTGGGGCGGGCATCGCCCTGACCGACGTCACCGGACACGGCCGCGACGACGGCATGTGCATCGTGGACCCACGAACCGACGAAGTGGTCGTGACCTACGCGCCGACCGCGCCGGCCGCGGACCGGTTCACGCCGTTCGCGCTGAACGCGGCGCCGCTGCCGATGAACTCGACGATGGCGCCGATGGGCTGCGCTCCCGGCGACTTCAACCAGGACGGCCGCACTGACTTCCTGGTCTACTACTGGGGCCGCACGCCGATCGTGTTCCTGGCCCGCTCCACCGCCACCAGCCCGTCCCCGAGCGCCTATCAGCCGGCCGAGTTGGTCCCGGAACTGGCGCAGTTCGGGCAGTACGCCGGACCGCAGTGGAACACCAACGCGGTGAGCATCGCCAGCTTCGCGGGCACCGGGCACCCCGACATCTTCGTCGGCAACTACTTCCCGATCTCGGACGTGCTGAACCCGCGCGGCGTGGACAACGTCCAGATGAACTCTTCGATGTCTGACGCCAAGAACGGGGGCGGCGACTACGTCTTCCGCTGGATGGGCGGGACGTCGGGCCCGCATCCGACCGTCAGGTACAAGCTGGAGCAGGAAGCGGTTCCCTACCAATATTCCACCGGCTGGACGCTGGCCGCGGCGAGCGCCGACCTGACCGGCAACGGGCTGCCCGACCTCTACATCGCCAACGACTTCGGCCCCGATCACCTGCTCTACAACGTCTCGACGCCCGGCTACATCAAGTTCAGCAATGCGATCGGAGAACGCACGCCGATGACCCCGAAGTCCTTCCAGCTCGGCAAGGACTCGTTCAAGGGCATGGGCGTCACCTTCGGCGACCTGGCCGACAACGGCAGGTTCGACATGATGGTCAGCAATATCACCACCGCGTGGGGACTCGAGGAAAGCAATTTCGTCTGGATGAACACCGCGGCTAACGACGCGGCGGCGAAGAAGGACCTCGCGTCAGGCCTGGCGCCATTCGCCCAGAAGGCGGATCAGGAGGGAATGGCCTGGACCGGCTGGGGCTGGGACCTGAAGATGGGCGACTTCACCAATAGCGGCAACATGGCCGTGGTCCAGGCCGACGGGTTCATCAAGGGAAAGCTCGACCGGTGGCCCTGGCTGCAGGAGATGGCCATGACCAACGATCAGGTCTATACCAACCCCGCGTCGTGGCCGCTCGTGGAGCCCGGTGACGACATTGCGGGTCATCAATGCATCGCCTTTTACGCTAAGGCGCCGGCCGGCGGCTACGTGAACATCAGCAAGCGGCTCGGGCTGTGCGCCCCGACCCCGACCCGGGGGATCGCCACCGCCGACACCCGCGCCGATGGCCGGCTGGACTTCGCGGTGGCCAGGCAGTGGGGACCGCCCGCCTTCTACGCGAACCAGGCACGGCATCGCGGCGCCTACCTGGGTCTGCAGCTGTTCCGGCCGGTGGCCGGCGGCAGCGGAGGGCAGGGCCTGCAGAACATCGGCAGTCCGGCCTACGGAGCCACCGCCCAGATCGACCTGCCGGACGGGCACACCCAGATCGCCCAGCTCGACGGCGGCAGCGGGCACAGCGGCAAGTCGAGCATGGAGATTTACTTCGGCCTGGGCTCCTACCACGGACCGGTGACCGTCCATCTGCGGTGGTCAACCCCCAGCGGGCTGCACCAGCAGACGCTGCAGCTCATGCCGGGCACCCATGACCTGTTCCTCACCAGTACCGTCAAGGAGGTACCGAGCCGATGACCGCGATCACTACGCCGGCCGACGCCACCGCGGCGGCCCCGCCGCCCGCTCGGCCGGCGAAGACCAAAGCCCCGGCCGATCCGCGCTACCTCGCGCTGCGAAACTTCGCGATCTCGATCAGCGCCTTCAACATCTTCGGCTACACCATGCTCGGCTTCGAGCAGCCGTGGCTCTGGCCGTTCCTGGCCATCGCCGCCGGATACACGACCGACATCGTGTTCGAGATAATCAGCGCGTGGGCCGAGCGCCGCCAGCCGGGGTTCCGCGGCCGCGGCCCGCGCGGGCTGATGGAGTTCCTGCTGCCCGCCCACATCACCGCCCTGGCCTGCAACATGCTGCTCTACGCCAACAACCAGTTCTGGCCGGTGATGTTCGCCGTGATCATCTCGGTCAGCCAGAAGCACTTCCTGCGGGCACCCATCAAGGGCCGGTTCCGGCACTTCATGAACCCGTCCAACTTCGGCATCAGCGTCTCGCTGCTGCTGTTCGGCTCGTGGGTCAGCATCGCACCGCCTTACCAGTTCACCGAGTGGGCGAACTCCTACTGGAGGATCATGATCCCGCTGATCATCCTGACCTCCGGCACGGTGCTCAACGCCATGCTGACCAGGAAGATCCCGCTGATCGTCGGCTGGATGGGCGCGTTCATGATCCAGGCCTTCCTCCGGCACTTGCTGTGGGGAGTCCAGCTCAATACGGCGCTCAGTGCCATGACCGGCGTCGCCTTCGTGCTGTTCACGAACTACATGATCACCGACCCGGGAACGTCACCGTCCTCGCCGCGCGCCCAGTTCATGTTCGGCAGCTCGGTCGCGATCGTCTACGCCTTCCTGATGGAATTCAACATCGTCTACACCCTGTTCTTCGCGACATCCATTGTGTGCGCGTTCCGCGGGATCGGCTGGTGGGTCGCCTACCTGCGCAAGCGGAGGCTGGAGCGGTCGGTCGTCCCTGAAATCCCGCCCCAGATGGAGGCGGCCGCGGCATAGCGCGCCGTGCGGGCCGCCACCCGAGGCAGGGTGACCTGCCGCGGGTGGCCCGGCCTGGAACCGTTCGGAATAATTCTTGCGATATTTTCATGAATTCCGATTCCCTGGCGGCTGGCGAGCAAGCTGGAAGTGGCCGGAAACTAATGTGCGGGTTACGGTCTGCACAATGGCCCAGGCGGGCTAGGAAGAATTAGACAGACTAAGCCGGGAGAAAACGTTGGCCAGCGGCTTGCGGGCGCTGAGGCGCCGCATTTTGACCCCGAATGTTTCCGCAACCAAAATGGAGACCCGCGGCTTCTACGTGAAGAACGCGGCATCCAAGGAGCTGCTGGAAACGGTCGGAAAGACCTTCCTGACCGGTTACGGCTACATCATGGAGGCGCGCTCGCCGGCTGACGCCGAAGAGCGCCTGGAAGAAATCCCCGTGAAGTTCCGCGGGTTCGCGTACGAGGGCGCCGCGATGGGCGCCACCATGCTCGACGTCATGCCGGGCATCGGCAGCGGCCGGTTCACCGGGCTGCTGGCCGGCCGCGGCGCCGCGCACGTCTACATGGCGTACGTCGGGGCCGGCTGGGCGATGGCCAGGCTGCCGAAGTTCAGGTGGTCGCGGATTGCGGCGCCCGACCCGCTGCTGCGCTGGCTCGTGCTCGACGGCTACGGCTTCCACCAGGCGTACTTTCACACCGACCGGTACGTGCACGGCCAGTTCACCGACCCCGCCTTCGGCTGGCCGGCGGAGGGGCCGCGCTGGTACGCCAGCCGGGTCATAGACCAGGGCATCGGCCGGGCCATGTGGTTCGTCGGCGGCACCGACCCGGCGCGGGTCAGCTCCATGTTCGCCAAGTTCCCTGAGGCCAGGCGGGCTGACCTGTACAGCGGGGCCGGCCTGGCCGCCTGCTACGCCGGCGGCGTGAACGAGACGGAGCTGCAGGAGTTCTGGCGGCAGGCCGGGGACTACCGTCCCGATCTCGCCCAGGGGTGCGCGTTCGCGGCCACCGCCCGCGTGCACGCCGGCCTGGTCGTTGACCATACCCAGCTCGCCACGCAGGTCCTGTGCGGTATGTCCGCCGAGCAGGCGACCAAGGTCTGCGAGAACGCCCTGCCCGAGCAGGTTTCGGCCGCGCCGCCGGAGCCCGGCGAGCTGCCCGCCTACGAGGCGTGGCGGCAGCGCATCGCGGCCGAGGTCATGTCGCTGAGAGGCGCGGGGGCGTGATGCAGACCGACAGCCGCGAACCCGTCGGCCACGAGCCGGCGGCGCGGATCGCGATCGTCGGCATGGCGTGCCGGTACCCGGATGCCGGCTCGCCGGCCGAGCTGTGGGAGAACGCCCTGGCCGGGCGCCGGGCGTTCCGGCGGCTGCCGGACGTGCGGATGCGGCTGGCCGACTACTGGGATGCCGATCCCGCGGCGCCCGACCGCTTCTACAGCCGCACGGCCGCCGTACTGGAGGGCTACGAGTTCGACCGGGTGGGCTTCCGGATCGCCGGCCGTACGTACAGGTCTACCGACCTGACGCACTGGCTCGCCCTGGAGGTGGCGGCCGGCGCGCTGGCGGACGCGGGCTTCCCGATGGGCGAGGGGCTGCCGCGCCAGCGCACCAGCGTGATCGTGGGCAACACGCTGACCGGCGAGTTCTCCCGGGCCAGCCTGATGCGGCTGCGCTGGCCGTACGTCGCGCGCACGCTCAGCGCGGCCCTCGACGAACAGGGCTGGGACGCCGACCGGCTGGCGACGTTCCTGGCCGACTTCGAGACCCGCTACAAGGCCTCGTTCCCGCCCATCACCGAGGACACCCTGGCCGGCGGCCTCGCCAACACGATCGCCGGGCGGGTCTGCAACTACTTCGACCTGGGCGGCGGCGGCTACACCGTGGACGGCGCCTGCTCCTCGTCGCTGCTCTCGGTCGCGACCGCCTGCCGGACGCTGCTGGACAAAGACATCGACGTCGCGATCGCGGGCGGCGTCGACCTGTCCATCGATCCGTTCGAGATCGTGGGCTTCGCCAAGACCGGCGCCCTGGCCAGGAAAGAGATGCGGGTCTACGACCGCGGCTCCAACGGCTTCTGGCCGGGCGAGGGCTGCGGCATGGTCGTGCTGATGCGCGAGCCCGACGCCAGGGCGGCGCAGCACCGGATCTACGCCACCGTGGCCGGCTGGGGCATCTCCTCGGACGGCTCGGGGGGCATCACCCGTCCCGAGGTCGCCGGGTACCAGCTCGCGCTGAGCCGCGCGTACGAACGGGCCGGCTTCGGCATCGATACGGTGCCGATGTTCGAAGGCCACGGGACGGGCACGCCGGTCGGTGACGCGACCGAGCTCAAGGCGCTGTCGTCGGCCAGGGCCGCAGCCGATCCGGCCGCCGCGCCGGCCGCGATCAGCACGGTCAAGGGGATCATCGGGCACACCAAGGCCGCGGCGGGAATCGCCGGGCTGATCAAGGCGGCCATGGCGGTACACCGGCAGGTGCTGCCGCCGACCGCGGGCTGCGTCAACCCGCACGAGGTGCTATCCGAAGAGCCGGTTTCGCTCCGGGTGCTGCGCAAGGCCGAGCCGTGGCCGGACGGCGCGCCGGTGCGGGCCGGGGTCAGCTCGATGGGCTTCGGCGGCATCAACACTCATATCGTGCTCGACGAGGCCGAGCCGCGCCCGCGCGCCCCGTTCGACGGCTCGACCAGGTCGCTGGCCGCATCGGTCCAGGATGTGGAGCTGCTGCTGATCGACGCCGACTCGGCGCAGCAACTGCGGGAGCGGCTGGAGCGGCTGATCGCCTTCGTGCCGGCCCTGTCCTACGCCCAGCTCGGGGATCTGGCCGCGACCGCGCAGCGCGAGCTGGGCGGCCGGCCGTACCGGGCGGCCGTGGTGGCCGGCTCGCCGCAGGACGCGCAGCAGCGGCTGCAGCGCGTGCTCGATGCCCTCGAAGCCGGGGAGACCGCCCTGGCCGCGGGAGACGGCCACGCGTTCCTCGGCCATGTCCGCGGCACCGGCAGGATCGGCTACCTGTTCCCCGGCCAGGGCTCCGGCCGCGGGACCAGCGGCGGCGCGCTGCGGCGGCGGTTCGCCGAGGTGGAAGCGGCCTACCTCGCCGCGGCCCTTCCGACCGGCGGGGACGTCGTGGCGACCGCGGTGGCTCAGCCCCGCATCGTCACCGGCTCGATGGCCGGTCTTCGCGCGATGACCCTGCTGGGCCTGGCGGCGAACGTCGCGGTCGGGCACAGCCTCGGCGAGATCTCGGCCCTGTGCTGGGCCGGGGCGATAGACGATGAGCTGCTGCTGCGGGTGGCGAGCGTGCGCGGTCAGACCATGGCCGAGCACAGCTCGTCGGGCACCATGGCGAGCGTCGGCGCCTCGCCGGACCGGGTGCAGGAGCTGATGGCCGGCCTGCCCGTCGTGATCGCCGGGTACAACGCGCCGGAGCAGACCGTTATCGCCGGCCCGGATGACGCGGTCCGCGCCACCGGGGCCAGGGCCGGCGCGGCGGGCCTGACCTGGACCCTGCTGCCGGTGTCGCACGCGTTCCACTCCGAGCTCGTGGCGCCCGCGGCCGACGTTTTCGGCGCGTGGCTGGCCGAGGCGACGTTCGGCCGGGTCGACCGGCGCATCATCTCCACGGTGACCGGGCAGGCGCTGCCGCCGGACGCCGACGTTCCCGGGCTGCTGCGACGGCAGATCACCGCGCCGGTGCTGTTCGCCCAGGCGATCGAGCTGGCGGCCAAGGACATCGACCTGTTCATCGAGGTCGGTCCCGGCCGGGTGCTCAGCGGGCTGGCGACGGAGGTGACGAGCGTGCCCGCGGTGGCGCTGAATACCGACGACGAGTCGCTCGGCAGCCTGCTGCGGGTCGCCGGCGCCGCGTTCGTGGCCGGTGCCCCGCTCGACCATGCGGCCTTGTTCCGCGGGCGCTTCGTGCGGCCGCTGGAGATCGGCGCTGAGTTCAGCTTCCTGGCCAGCCCGTGCGAGCAGGCGCCGTCGTTCGAGATCGCCGGGCCGGCGGTAGCTGGCCCCGCGGTGGCGGTCGCTGACCCAGCCGCGCAGGCCGACGGGCAGGCGGCCGAGGCAAGCGTCGATGTGCTGCGCCGCCTGGCGGCGCAGACCGCCGAGCTGCCGGCCGACCTGGTGCGCGACGAGAGCCGGCTCCTCGACGACCTGCACCTGAGCTCGATCACGGTCGGCCAGATCATGAACCGGGCCGCGCAGGAACTGGGCCTGGCCGCCGTGGCGACACCGACCAACTTCGCCACGGCTTCGCTGCGCGAGCTGGCCGAGGCGCTCGACGAGATGGCCGAGGTCGGCCGGGCCGACGGCGTCGCCCGGCCCGCCGCGGCGGTGACCGGGGCGGCGCCCTGGGTGCGGGCGTTCGCCGTCGAGCTTGACCAGGCCCCGCGGCCGGACCGGTCGGCACCCCGCAGCGACGGCCACTGGCAGGTGCACGCGCCCGGCAGCCATCCGCTGGCGGAGGAGCTGCGCCAGGCGCTAGTCGCCGAGCAGGTCGGCGGCGGCGTCCTGGTCTGCCTGCCCGACCCGTGCACCGAGCAGGACCTGGAGCTGGCGCTGCGCGGAGCGCAGTCGGCCCTGGCCGGTCCCGCGAGTGACCGGTTCGTCCTGGTCCAGCACGGCCGCGGCGCGGCAGGCCTGGCCAAGACACTCCGGCTGGAGGCCCCCCAGCTGCAGGTCACGATCGCGCAGGTGCCGCCGGTGCCTGAGGCGGTCGGCTGGGTCGCGGCCGAGGTGGCCGCGACCGAGAGTTTCACCGAGGTGCATTACGACGCCGACGGCGTGCGCCGGATACCGGTGCTGCGCGCGATGCCGGTCAGTGCCGCCCGGGCCCAGCAGCCGCTGACCGATGCCGACGTGCTGCTCGTGACCGGCGGCGGGAAGGGCATCACCGCGGAATGCGCGCTGGCGCTGGCGTCGGCCAGCGGCGCCCGGCTGGCCGTGCTCGGGCGCTCCGAGCCGACCGCGGACACCGAGCTGGCCGCGAACCTGCAGCGGATGGCGGACGCGGGCCTGACCGTGCGCTATGTCAGGGCCGACGTCACCCGTCCCGATCAGGTGCGGGACGCGATCGCCGAGGTGACCGAGGCGTTGGGGCCGGTGACCGCCGTGCTGCACGGGGCCGGCCGCAACGAGCCTGGAGCGCTGGGCAGCCTGGACATGGCCGCGTTCCGGTCGACCTTCGCGCCCAAGGTGGACGGCCTGCGCCACGTCCTGGCCGCGATCGACCCCGGCCAGCTGCGGCTGCTCGTCGCCTTCGGCAGCATCATCGGCCAGGCCGGGCTGCGCGGCGAGGCGCACTACGCCACCGCGAACGAGTGGCTGGCCGACCTGACCAGGGACGTGGCCGAGCAGCAGCCGCAGTGCCGCAGCCTCTGCCTGGAGTGGTCGGTCTGGTCCGGTGTCGGCATGGGCGAGCGGCTGTCGGTCGTGGAGGCGCTCGCCCAGGGCGGCGTCACGCCGATCACGCCCGACCAGGGCGTGGCGATGATGCAGCGCCTGGTCGCCGATCCCGACGCACCGGCGGTGATGGTGATCAGCGGGCGTACCGGCGGCATGGACACCGTCCGCTTCGCCCCGGCGCCCGCGCTGCCGCTGCTGCGCTTCGTGGACCGGCCGCTGATCCGTTACGACGGCGTAGAGCTGGTCACCGAGGTCGACCTGAACGCTGGCACCGACCGCTACCTGGCCGACCACCTGCTCGACGGCAACCTGCTGTTCCCCGCGGTCTTCGGGATGGAGGCCATGACCCAGGTGGCCCGGGCGGTCACCGGGCGGGCCGGCCTGCCGGTGATCGAGCAGGCGGAGTTCCTGCGGCCCATCGTCGTCCCGCCGGACGGCAGCTCCACGATCCGGGTCGCCGCCGTGGTCACGGACGACGACACCGTCGAGGTGGTCATCCACAACGGTGATACCGGCTTCGTAGCGGAGCATTTCCGTGCCCGGCTGCGGTTCACTGAGGACGCTGCGCCGCTTGCGCCGGACGGCCCGCCGGATCAGGCCGACGACGAGATTCCGCTGGTCGCGCTGGATCCGGCCACCGACCTGTACGGAAGCCTGCTGTTCCAGGGCCCGCGGTTCTGGCGGCTGCGCGGCTACCACCGGGCTGCGGCCCGCCACGTTGACGCCGACGTGGCGGCCATCGAGTCGCCGGACTGGTTCGCCAGCTTCCTGCCGGGCGAACTGCTGATGGGCGACCCCGGCATGCGCGACGCCCTCATGCACGGCAATCAGGTCTGCGTGCCGGATGCCACGCTGCTGCCGATCGGGATCGACCGGGTGTACCCGGGCGGGGCCGGCCTGGCCGCCGCCGGTGAGCTGCGGTTCAGTGCCGTCGAGCGGCTGCAGGACGGCGACACCTACGTGTACGACATCGCGGTCCGCACTCAGTCCGGGCAGGTGCTCGAGCGGTGGGAGGGCCTGCAGCTGCGGGCCGTGCGCAAGCAGAACGGACGCGGACCGTGGCTGCCTCCGCTGCTGGGCAGCTACCTGGAGCGCACGCTGGAAGAGCTGCTCGGCAGCCGCATCGCGGTCTGCGTGGAGCCCTTCGAGTCGGCTGACCCCGGGCTCGACGAGCGCCGGGCCGGGACCGCACTGGCCGCCTGGCGCGCGCTGGGCCGCCGGGCCGCGGTCCGGTACCGGCCGGACGGCCGCCCCGAGGTCGACGACCCCCGGACGATCTCGGCGTCACACGGAGCGGGGGTGACCCTGTTCGCCGCCGCGGATGGCGCCGTGGGCTGCGACGTCGAGCCGGTGGTGTCGCGTCCGCTGACGACCTGGGACGGGCTGCTCCGCTCGCACGCGGCGGTGGCCCGGCTGGTCGCATCCGAAACGGGCGAGAGCCTGGACACCGCCTGCACGCGGATGTGGGCCGCGGTCGAGTGCTCGGTCAAGGCGGGCCTGCCGGCCACCAGCCCGATCACGCTGGCAGCGGCCCGGCGGGATGAGTGGACGGTCTTCGACGCGGGCGGGCTGCGGATCGCGACGCTCGCCACGTCGCTGCGAGATGTCCCTGGTGAGGTCGTGTTCGCGGTGGGAACCGAAAGGCGGGCGTAGGACATGGACAACTACTTCGAGTACCTGCACACGGTCGGCTTCGAGGAAACCAACATCGTCGGCAACGTGTACTACGTCAACTACCTGCGCTGGCAGGGACGCTGCCGGGAGATGTTCCTCAAGGAGCGGGCGCCGGCCGTCCTGGCCGAGCTGCAGGCCGACCTGAAGCTGTTCACCCTCAAGGTGGACTGCGAGTTCTTCGCCGAGATCACGGCCTTCGACGAGTTGTCCATCAGGATGCGGCTGGTCGACCTCGCCCAGACGCAGCTCGAGTTCAGCTTCGACTACATCCGCCTCGACGGCGGCTCCGAGAAGCTGATCGCCCGCGGCCGGCAGCGGGTGGCGTGCATGCGCGGGCCCAATACCCGCACGATCCCGGCCCGGGTCCCCGATTCCCTGGTCGAGGCCCTGGCCCGCTATACCCCGCAGGCTCCGGCGTGGAGTTCGTCATGATGCCCGCCGAGCCGGCCTGCGGTATGCCCGCTGAACCGGCCGCCCCCTCTCTTGCTGCGGCCGACGTGATGGCCGCTGAGCCGACCCTCGGTGCGGCCGACGCGAAACTGCTGCGGCGGGTCTTCGGTGCCTTTCCCACCGGCGTCACCGTGGTGACCGTCGGCGGCCAGGTGCCGCACGCCATGACCGCCAACTCGTTCACGTCGGTCTCGCTGGATCCGCCGCTGGTGCTGGTGTGCGTCGAGCGCAGCGCGATCATGCACGAGAGCCTCAGCACGGAGGGCATCTTCGGCGTCTCGGTGCTGGCCGCCCACCAGGAGGATGTCGCGCGGCATTTCGCCAACCGCTGGCGCACGCTCGGGGCGGTCCAGTTCGAGGCCGTTGACTGGCATCCTGGCCGGCTCACCGGCGCGCCGCTGATCACCGACGCCAGGGCCAGGTTCGAGTGCGAGCTGTGGCGCAGCTACGACGGCGGCGATCACACGATCTTCATCGGCAAGCTGCTGAGCCTGGAGTGGTCCGCCGAGCACGACGACGCGCTGCTGTTCTTCCGCGGGCAGTTCGGCCAGATCAGCCGGGACCGGAGCGAGGTGACGGCATGAGTGACACCGGCGTGCGGACGGCCCGGCCTGCGGGCCGAGGCGGCCGGAACGGGCGGGGCGGCCGGAACGGGCGGGGCGGCCGCGGCGGCCGCGGCGCAGGCCGCGGGCGGATTCCCCCGGGGCCGTCCCGCCGGGAAACGATCGGCCTGTTCGGGAAGCTGGTCAGCGACCGGCTCGGCCTCATGTCGATGGCCGCGGCGCGCTACGGGGACGCGGCCAGGATACGCATCGGGCCCAAGACGCTCTATCTGTTCAACCATCCCGACCACGCCAAGCACGTGCTGGCCGACAACCCGGCCAACTACCACAAGGGCATCGGCCTCATCGAGGCGCGGCGCGCCCTCGGCGACGGGTTGCTGACCAGCGAGGGCGCGCTCTGGCGCAAGCAGCGCTCGGTGATCCAGCCCGCGTTCCAGCACAAGCGGATCTCCGGGCAGGCCGGGGCCGTCGCGCAGGAAGCCGCGGCCCTGGTCAGCCGGCTGCGCTTGCACGACGGCGCCGGGCCGGTCGACGTGACGCGGGAAATGACCGCGCTGACGCTCGGCGTGCTGGGCCGGACCCTGCTCGACAGCGACCTGTCCGCGTTCGGCTCGCTGGGGGAATCGTTCGAGGCGGTTCAGGACCAGGCGATGTTCGAGATGGTCTCGCTCAGCATGGTGCCGGCCTGGATACCGCTGCGCAAGCAGTTGCGCTTCCGGCACGCTCGCCTGGAGCAGCAGGCCATCGTGCGTCAGCTAGTCGCCAACCGCCAAGCCCGCTCTGAGGGTCCTCCTGGGGGGCAGTCCGGAGGCCAGGACGACGACGTGCTGTCCCGGCTGATCGTCTCCACCGGGCAGGAGGCTGACGCGCAGGTGGGGCGGCAGCGGATGCAGGACGAGCTCATTACTCTGCTGCTGGCCGGTCATGAGACGACGGCTAGCACGCTGAGCTGGGTCTTCTACCTGGCTGACCGGCATCCGGAGGTGTGGGAGCGGCTGCGCGCCGAGGCCGTCGAGGTCCTCGGCGACCGGCTGCCCGTCTATGCGGACCTGACCCGCCTGACCTTCACCACGATGGTCGTGGAAGAGAGCATGCGGCTCTACCCGCCGGTCTGGGGCCTCACCCGGGTCGCGCAGCAGGACGACGAGGTCGGCGGCTGGCACGTGCCGGCCGGCTCCGACGTGATGATCTGCCCCTACACGCTGCACCGGCACCCGGGATTCTGGCCGTCGCCGGAGCGCTTCGACCCGGAGCGCTTCGGCCCGGGCGGTGCCGCGAACCGCCCTCGGTACGCCTACATCCCGTTCGGGGCCGGACCCCGGTTCTGCGTCGGGAACCACCTCGGCATGATGGAGGCCATCTTCGTCATCGCCGTCGTCACGCGGGAACTTCGGCTGGCCACGGTACCCGGCTACCGCGTGGTCCCCCGGCCGATGCTCTCCCTGCGGGTAAGCGGCGGCCTGCCGATGACGGTACGCGCCGCGGCCTAGGCCTACGGTACGCGCCGCGGCCTAGACCCGCCCGCTGCCTTCCCCCCCCCGCGCACCCCCAAACCAAGGTGGTCGATGTGCGGTTTGCTTCCCACCGAAGGGAAGCAAAGCGCACATTCACCACCTCCCCGGGACCTGTCTCGCTACCAGAAGCAGACAAGATATAACTTGACGTGAAATAAAAGAGCACGCTTCCTAACGGTGGCGGGCCGGGCCGGCCTGCCGCCAGCCGGTCCCGCACGGCCCCAGCGCGCTGAGGGCCGGCCAGTCGCCGGCCGGTCCCGGCGGTTCCAGCGCGCTGAGGGTCGGCCTGCCGCCGGTCAGCCCTTCAGTGCGGGGGGACTTATTACCGTCTTTGACCAGGCCAGCGTGCATCGCGCGGAAGATCGGCTGCACTCGACGAGAGGGTCAGGACAATGACCAGCGACCAGCTGTTCGACACGATCGGCACTACTTATGCGGCGACGCGACCGACCGATCCGCGGATCGCGGCGCGGATCTGGGCCGCGCTCGGCGACGCGCGCACGGTCGTCAACGTGGGGGCGGGGACAGGATCGTACGAGCCGCCCGACCGTGAGGTCACAGCGGTCGAGCCGTCGGCGGTGATGCGGGCCCAGCGGCCGGCCGGCGCGGCACCGTGCGTGCCCGGCGTGGCGGGCAGCCTGCCGTTCGCTGACCAGTCATTCGACGCCGCGATGGCCGTTTCGACCGACCAGCACTGGCCGGACCCTATCGCCGGCTACCGGGAGATGCAGCGCGTCGCCCGCCGCGTCGTGACCTTCCATTTCGACATCAGCCGCCTCGAGAGTGACTTCTGGCTGATACGCGACTACCTGCCCGAGCACGCGCAGCTGAGCGCCGGCCGGCCCACGCTGACCGAGCGGGCCAGCGCTATCGGCGCCCGGCTGGAGCCGGTACCCATTCCGTGGGACTGCTGCGACGGCAACTTCCCCTCCTACTGGCGGCGGCCGGAGGCCTACCTCGACGAACGGGTCCGGCGCGCCGTATCGGTGTGGCACATGGTCGGCCGGGCGGTCGAGGAACGCGTAGTACGCGACCTGCGCGCCGATCTCGAATCGGGCCGGTGGGCCGAGCGCAACCAGGGCCTGCTCGGCCTGGACGAGATCGACATCGGCGGCAGGCTCCTTATCGCCGGGTAAAGCCATGGCCGCAGGCTCTAGCCTGTCGCGAGGCTGATCCTCCCTCGCGCCCACGAAATACACCATCACGTGCGGCGGCAGCTTACCCCCGGCCGGCCAGTGCCGCCCGCCTGCTGAGCCGTCAGCCGGAATGGCGCCAATTAAATTACATTGTTATATTACATTGTTATGCTAATTGGCTTTCTTATATCTCCGGGAAAGCACATCTGGAGAAGGCGGCGGGTCATCTATTGATGCACGCTTAAGCGAATGTTTTGCTCCTTTTGACGGCATTTGCGGAGGGGTTCGTGTACTCACGCTTCAGTCGGTGTCCAGAATCGGGCCGAAAGCGGGATGCGGATCGTTCACCATGGCCCGCCGGTGTCTAGCAGGCACGGTGGCTTGAACGGCGCGGGACGGGACGGCGCCGCTCACGGCACGCCGCGGCCTGCGCTCTCTGTGGCCCTCTCCGCGCCGCCCGAAGGGCCGCCAGGCGGCGCCCAGCCGACCCTAGCCGGGGGCTTGGTCCGCGTGACGGACCTGACGGACCTGACGGACCTGAGCACGGCCGCGCCGCCCCTGGCCCCGCTAGCCCCGGTCCCGCCGTCTCCGGCCCCGGCCTCGCCAGCCCCGGCCCCAGCAGCCACGGCCCCGGCTCCGGCTCCGGCTCCGGCTCCAGCTCCGGCTCCAGCTCCGGCTCCGGCTCCGCTAGTCCTAGTCCCGTCAGCACCCACCCCGCCAGCCGCGCTGCCGCTGCCCCCCTCAATGCGCCAGCTCCGCGAGCAGCGGACAGGGCTGAGCGAGTTGATCTCCGCAGGGCAGAGCGGGGCCATCGACCGGCAACACGAACTGGGCAAGCACACCGCCCGCGAGCGACTGGACATCTTGCTGGACGAGGGCTCGTTTACCGAGATCGACATGTACCGGCGCCACCAGGCTCACGGCCTGAAGGCCAACGGTCACCGGCCCCACACCGACGGCGTGATCGCCGGATCGGGGACGGTCGACGGCCGACGGGTATTCGTATACGCCCAGGACTTCACGATCTTCGGCGGATCGCTCGGGGAGGCGCATGCCGCCAAAATCCATAAGACGATGGACCTGGCTCTGGCTACTGGATCTCCGCTGATCGGGTTGAATGACGGCGGCGGCGCGCGGATCCAGGAGGGGGTGATGGCGCTCGACGCGTACGGCGGCATATTCCGCCGTAACGTCCGGGCGTCGGGCGTCATCCCCCAGATCAGCGTGGTGCTCGGGCCGTGCGCCGGAGGCGCCGCCTATTCCCCGGCGCTGACCGATTTCACCTTCATGGTCCGCGGCACCTCGCACATGTACCTGACCGGGCCGGACGTCGTCGAGGCCGTGACGGGCGAACGGGTCAGTCACAGCGACCTCGGCGGCGCGGACATCCACAGCCAGCGAACGGGAGTGGCCGCTTTCGTTCACGACGATGAGGAAAGCTGCCTGAACGACGTGCGCTACCTGCTGTCGATGCTGCCCAGCAATAACCTCGATGCCCCGCCCGCCGGGCCACCACGCGGGGCTGCGACCGACGAGAGGCCGCGACTGGCGCAGATCGTCCCGCAGGAGCCGACCAAACCGTACGACATGCGATCGGTCGTCGCCGAGCTTGTCGACGACGGGGAATTCCTGGAGGTACACGAGAACTGGGCGCGCAACGTGATCTGCGTGCTCGCTCGCATCGACGGCGCGGTCGTGGCGATCATCGGAAATCAGCCCAATGTGCTGGCCGGGGTCCTGGACACGGCCGCGTCGCAGAAGGCGGCGCGCTTTGTGCGGTTCAGTGACGCGTTCAGCATCCCCCTGGTCACCCTGGTCGACGTGCCCGGCTTCTTGCCAGGCACTGACCAGGAGTATGGGGGCGTCATCAGGAATGGCGCCAAGCTGCTGTACGCCTACTGCGAGGCGACCGTGCCGCGCATCCAGGTCATTGTGCGCAAGGCGTACGGCGGGGCGTACATCGTGATGGACTCGCGTTCCGTCGGTGCCGACCTGTCGTTCGCGTGGCCGACCAACGAGATCGGCGTGATGGGCGCCGAGGCCGCGGTGAACGTCCTGTTCCGCAAGGATCTGGCCGCCGCCGACGACCCAGGGCAACTGCGGTCTGAACTGGTATCCCAGTACGCCGGGCAACTCCTGCACCCGTACTACGCGGCCGAGCGGGGACTGGTCGATGACGTGATCGACCCCGCCCAGACTCGATCCGCGGTCGCCCGCGGACTGGCCATGCTGCGTGACAAACGCCAGCCGCCGGTCCAGCGCAAGCACGGTAACGTGCCGTTGTAAGGAACCGCACGCTGGCAAGGAACCGCACGCTGGCAAGGAACCGCACGCTGCGATCTTGACCGGGACTCCCAGCGCCGTCACAGTAACGGCAAGAACCGCGGATGCCATTCAAAACTCGAAGATCGGCTCGAGTCTTCGCAGTTCACGAGCTAAGGGCAAGATCATTTAGGAAGTTTTGCATAATACTCCGTACAAAAGCCGCAAAACAAGGAGCCACCGGTGCCGTACATCGACCTGGGCAATGACCTTCCCGGAATCATGGGACTCCTGCAATTCCGGCCGGAGACCGGTCGTGCCCTCAGCGGGCTGGCCGAAGTTCTCCTGCGTGGACCGAGCACGCTCTCGCGCGGCGAGCGGGAGCTCATCGCTGCCTACGTATCCGGCCGCAACGAGTGCCGGTTCTGCGCGTCCTCGCACAGCGCGTTCGCCGCGGCGCAGCTGCCGGGCGGCCAGGAGCTCGTCGATCAGGTCAGGGCGGACCCCGACAGCGCGCCGATCCCGGCCAAGCTGAAGGCGCTGCTGGCGATCGCGGCCGCGGTCCAGCAAGGCGGCCTGAACGTGACCGACCAGCAGGTAGCCGCGGCCAGGACCGCGGGCGCCTCAGACGTGGAGATCCACGACACGGTCCTGATCGCCGCCGCGTTCTGCATGTTCAACCGCTACGTCGACGGTCTGGCGACGACCGCGCCAGCTGACCCGCAGGTCTACGAGGCGACCGCCGGCCTGATCGTGGCCAACGGGTACATGGCGGCTGTCGGCGGCTAGGCACGGGCGGTCCGCCGGAGCCGCTGGATAACGCCGCGCCGCCCGGCACCGCCGCACCGCCCGGCACCGCCGCACCGCCCGGCACCGCCGCGCCGCCCGGCACCGCCGCGCCGCCCGGCACCGCACCGCTGGATAACGCCGCGCCGCCCGGCACCGCCGCGCCGCCAGATACCGCCGCGCCTGCAAGCTCCTCAGCGCGAAGGCCCGCGTACCGTTGGTGAGCGCGCCCGACAGACCGCGCCGTCGCGGTGGCGCTGTCACCAGCGCTCAGCATGAGACCGGTGACCTGAGCCTCGAAGCAGGCGTCCGCGTCGTAGGGGTCGATCAGGTAGCTGCCCAGCTCCAGGGTGACCAGGCCGTGCAGGGCGATCCACATCTGGTGCCCGAGCAGCTGAGCGTCGGCCGGGCGAAACCGGCCGGCCGCCATGCAGTTGCCGACGGCGTCGACCAGCACCTCCAGCGTGTACCGGCCGTGCTGGCGATCGGCGTCGGTCAGCGAGAAGCCGCCCAGCGACGAGCCGCCGAACATCACTGCGTAAAGATGCGGGTTGTCGACGGCGTTGCCACGGTAGGCGCAGCCCAGCGTCACCACGTCCGCGACAGGGTCGTCAGTGGCACCGATCCGGATCATCTGGCGGTGCAGCCGGGCGAATCCCTCGTGGACCATCGCCCGTACGAGATCATCCATGCTCCCGAAATGCGTGTACACCGCCATTGTGGAAGTACCGGCGACCGCGGCCAGGCGCCGGGCGGAAAATGCCGCCGGCCCTTCTTCCGTCAGGATCCAGGCCGCCGCCTCCACCAGCGCGGCAGGAGTCCGGGGATCGGCGCGTCGCGGACTCACAATTGCCATTGTGCCCGAGCCCGTTAGTACATCTCTGGGGCCGCGCTAGAGCCTCACTCGGGCCGTGGTAGAGCCTCACTCGCGGCTCACTCGACCCGGATCTAGCCGGCCAGGGCGCGCTCAGGAGCGCCTATCGAGCGGACGGCGCGGATGCGGCCGACCGCATCCGCGCCGGTACGTCGGTGGGACCGGCCTGCCAGGCGGCCCGGTGGCGTCCAGGGCCGGGTCACGTGACAGCACCGCCTGATGCAGCCACTGCAGCGTCGCGGACGGCTCGACGCCGAGCTCTTCAATGAGCGAATTACGCAGGCGCTGGAATTCCTGCAGTGCCCGGCTTATATGACCGGCACGATAGAGAGCCGTTATCAGCAGGGCAAAGAAATTCTCGTTCATGGGATGCCGCGCCACTAGGGTCGACAACTCGCCAATCAGATCGGCG
Source organism: Streptosporangiaceae bacterium (assembly GCA_036502085.1). GTDB lineage: Bacteria > Actinomycetota > Actinomycetes > Streptosporangiales > Streptosporangiaceae > PALSA-505. The sequence continues at coordinate 71,722 of DASXZD010000068.1, read as the reverse complement.
TGACGGCCGAGAACGAGGTCCGAATCAATGCGCCGCCCGAGAACGGCCAGGCGTGCCTCCTCCAGCGCCATCGCTTCTAATTCCAGCACGCGCCCCATCCGGACGTCCACAAGAGCCGGCCCGCGCCACAGCGCGAGGGCGCGGCCGAACAACTCGGCCGCCACGCGATGGTCCCTGCCCTCGGCAGCCGCCCGCCCCGCCCTGGAGAGCCGGGTGAACTCCTGCACGTCGATCTGGTGAGCGTCCGCCACGAGCAGGTAACCGTCATTCCGGGTCACAAGCACCCGTTTGGGGTCCTGACCGGATCCCATGGCGGTGGCCATCCGCTTGCGAAGCTCGAGGATGTAGGTCTGCAACGTGGTCGGAGCGCTGGGCGGCGGGCTGTCTCCCCAGAGCTCCTCGGCCAGCATGGACACGGTAACGACCCGGCCGGCGTTGAGGGCCAGCAGGGCGAGAACCTGATGAGGCTTGGCGGCGGCCGGCATGATGGGCACGTGGTTGAGATGTACGGTCAATGGGCCGAGCAGTTGGATGCTTATCTCGCCAGATTCGGTGCTCACGTTTCCCACCCTTTATCTGTCGGCAGCCCAGACACCTCATTTTCATGATCGCAATTACATCTGATTCAATCACCGGGGAGCCCAGCCCGACGTATCGCTGGTTGCCCAGTTGCGCGCCCTGAGTCTGATTTCGGAGCTGGCGTGTCGAACATAAGTGCTGGTAGACAGGCATGCCAGCGGTCGGCGTGGCCCGGCTGGAAGGCGTTGTCACCGGTACAGATACCGGCAGAGCACGCTCAGAGAAGAATAATCATCTCCGCTGAACTATCCTTTATCCAGTCTGTTAACCCCCAGCTACGGCGAGTCTACTAACACCCTTCGGCGGAAAGCGAGGAGACATAATCACAAGGACCTCCACGGCAGGCACAGGTGGTCCTTTCGCAGCTATCCGCCGCCCGGGGCCAGCGCGCTCGGTCCGCGCAGCAGCACATCAACCAGCTCGTTCAGCGGGCGGGCAGTCTCCGGCCGGAACCGGAACCAGCCGCGGATGCCCGGTTCGCCGGAGTCCAGGGAGGATGTGCGGCATGAACTCTCCTGACATAACGGGAAAAGGGTGTATATCGTCCCAGCATCGACCCCTCACAGCCCTCCGGGCAACTCCCAGATTGCGCGACCACGCCGTCCCGCCCGGCGACGAACCGGGCGGGAAAGGGACAGGCCAGACGGGCTGGCTAGCTGGGGCTAGATGAAGAACGTGTTTGGCTCCAGGCCGCACAGGACCCTTCCGTAGAGCTCAATGTTCTTGATCGGCATGTTCAGGGCGTGCAGGCTGATGGCCTGGATGTCGCGCTGATTCCGCTGGATGGGCATGGAGCTGTAGATGCCGCCCGCGCCGCTGGCCATGTTGTAGATGTTGATGGCCTCATGGCAGAGCTGCGATACCCGGCCCACGGCGACCCGGCAGTACGCGCGCTCTCGCATCGTGTACGGCTCGTTGCTGAAGTTCTTGTGGTCTACCAGGGCCGCGAGCCTGCGGGCGTGGTACTCAGCCTCGTCGATCTTCAGGTCGGCCTCGGCCACCTGAAGGTGGGTGATCGGCCAGTCGGCCTGCGTCTGGTAGTTGGTGTGCTGGATGGGCCGGCCGTGGATCCGGCCGAGAAACGCCTCCCTGGCCGCCTGGGCCAGGCCGACCTGCTTGCCGGTGTTGATGTTGGAGAGCACCCCGACGATCGGGCCGCGGTAGCAGGGCAAGTTCGCGCTCCGCGAGGAGCCGTACTCCTGGCGAACGACTTCGCTGATCCACTGGAACCGCTCCCGCGGGATGAACAAGTCGTTGGCGACCAGCGTGATGCTGCCGGTGCCGCGCAGGCCCGCGACGTCCCAGTCGTCGACGATCTCCAGGTCGCTCATCGGCACGACCGCCGCGATCGGCTCGAGTTCGCCGGCCGCGTTGGGCGCCAGTGTCGAGAGCACCTTCCACTGGCTGTGCCAGGCGCCGCTGTTGAACCCCCACTCGCCGGACACCACGACGCCGTCCTTGGTGATCTCGCCCTTGCCGTTCGGCACCAGGGTCCCGCAGATCCGCACGTCGGGGTCGGCGAAGACCTCGTCGGTGACCGAGTCGGGGAAGTGCGCAACCGCCCAGCACTGCGCCCACCACGCGGTCGCGCAGAAGGCCGGTGATCCGTCTCCCCGGCCGAGTTGGATGCCCACGTCGACGATCGTCTGCATGTCGCTTTCGTAGCCGCCGTAGTAAGTGGGAACCAGCATCCGCAGGACGCCGGCGTTGATCATCGCATCGACCGACTCATCGGCCAGGCGCCGGTGCTGATCTCCCCACTGGGCATTGGCCCGCAGCACGGGCACAATGTCCGCCACGCGCTGAACGAGCTCGGTTCGCGACGGGATTTTCACGGCTTCCACAGATTTCTCCTTGGGTAAACCGATCACGCGGTCGGCATGAACGCGGTCGGCATGAACGAGGCCTTGAAGATCGCGGCGTGCGCGTTCAGCTCACCCATTCACCTTGCGACGCCGCCGCATGGCCGCACATCTTGGAGATTGCGAGAACGTGAGGGTCGCCTCTGCGGCCGCGGTCATCGACGCCCGCAGAGGCAACCTCACGATCAAGCCGAACGATCAAGCCGAACGATCAAGCTGACGGCGGTTAGCCGACGGTGTAGCTGTAGGGGATGTTGACGAGCTCGTCACCACTCGACGTGGCCGGGTTGAAGGTGTCCACGGCGATGAAGCCGCGAACCACGGTCCCCTTGGGCGCGTTCGGGGTGATGGTGAGCGTGATGGTCCCGGACTGGCCGGGGGCCAGCGTCATCGGCGTGTAGGGGGCACTGGCGTTGACCGTCTGCGCCCATATGTCGCCGGTGCTGGCGGAGATGGCGGTGTCGAACGGGCTGGCGATGGCGACCATGACCAGCTTCGCCGAGCCGGTAACCGGACCGGAGAACGGCCCGACCGGCTCGCAAGCGGCCCAGAACTGCCCGGGAGCGACCTCGGGAGCCGGGAGCATCGCGACCGAGCCGTCGCCGGACGAGACGCCGAGGGCCTCGGGGTCGTTGTTGTCGGAGTTGAAGTCGAAGGCAACCGGCAGCGTGGCGTGCGCGGCCCCGACGAGCAGGCTGGTGTCGGTCGGGACCAGCCAGTGCGGGTTGACGTTCGCGGTCATCGGCTCGGGTACGTTGACCTCCGTTCGCGTGTAGCTTGTGCCGTTGACCACGCGGGTGCCGAGCACCCGCAGCGGCGCCAGGCCACGGCGCCGGGCGTCGGCGAAGTAGTCCTTGGCGATGTTGCCGGTGTTGGCGACGGTGATCGTCGCGGTGGCGGGCCGCCCGGCCGGCAGCACGGTGCCGGGCGAGCTGGGTAGCCCGCTGCTGGCCACCGCAGGCCGGGCGAACGAGATCGTCCCGGTGAACGGCTCGCTCAGGTGCGCCCCGTCGAGCGGCGCGAAGGTCACCAGCGTCACGGTCCACAGGCCGGGCTCTGGCGTGCGGTGGAAGAACTGCATGGCCGGGCCGGGGCCGAAGAAGACGTCGGCGGTCGCCTGCTGGTCAAGCGGCTCGCCGTTGGGGTCGACGAGGGCGCCCTGGAGCACGTAGTCGGGGTCGCGTAGCTTGATCCCGACGTTCAGGGACGGCTGGCCAGCCGGCACGACGAACTGGTAGGTGAACTCCTGGCCGAAAGCGAGGTAGCTGCCGCCGCCGGTCAGGGTACTGGCGAACGACCCGCCGCTGCCGGTGACCGGGACCAGGGCGCGCAGCACGATCGGGATGGCCCCGTCGGTGCTGCCGCCGGTGCCCATATGCATGCGGAGTACCTCGTCGCCGGCCTGACCGGCCGTGACCATCACGTGGAAGGTGCCCGACTGTCCGGGCGCGAGCGTCCGTGACGCCGGACTGACCGACCCGGCGGCGTGGAACTGCCCGGTGCTGTAGGAGAACTTGATCGGGCTGTTGAGGTTGGGGGCGTTGCTGACCGTGAAGATCACCGCGGTCCACCGGCCCGCCATGGGATGGCGCACCTCCACGTGGCCGAACCCGCTCTGCAGGACGCCGAGGGTCGAGTACGCGGCGAGGTTGCCCCGCGGATCGAACAAGGTCTCGAACGCCGAGCCGCCGACCTGCCGGTCGTTCCAGGTGATGTCACCGTTCAGGTTGCCGGCCCCGGCCGGCACGGTGAACGTGCGCCGTGCATAGGAGTCGGTGTTCCCGTTGCCGTCGACGTACGTCGGCGACGAGGAGGTCAGCGTGACGCTGCCGGTGACGCTGGACAGCGTGGTCGGGCGACCGGACACCGTCGGAGTGACGGTCTGGGGCGCGCTGCCCTCGTTGGTGACCCCGATGCTGAACATGCGGCTCTGGCCGGCCTTCACGGTCGCGTTCAGCGCCGTCTTGTTCACCAGCAGCGTGCTGCCCCGCGGGCTGGCGCTGTGGATGGACTCGGCGAGCTGCACGGCCTTGAGCGCGTTGACCAGGCCGGCGCCCTGGTGACCGGCCGGCGCGCCCAGGTCGGTGGCCGTGCTGACGATAATCTTCTCGACCAGCGGAGCCGGCGGCAGCACGCCGTGGTGCGTCTTCGCGTAGGCCTCCTGGATCAGGGCCGCGACGCCGGCCACCTCGGCGGACGACGCGCCAGTGCTCTGGACGGCGTCGATCCCGGGCGAGGACCCGTTGAACGGATCACCGCAGCCGAAGAACTTCGCGGTGTCGGTGCTGCACACCGACCATACGGCGTCGGCCGGGGCGACCACGTCCAGCGTGCGCGGGTTGAACTCGTTGACGCCACCCGAGCTCAGCGCGCTGATGTTGTCGCTCTCCCAGCCGCCAGCCGCTGGGCTCGGGCCGTTTATATCGGTCTGGCGGTAGATCTGGAAGGCGGTGGTCCCGCCCACTCCGATCACCCCCGGAATGTCGGCTGGCGAGCCGACGCTGCCGTCGGAGCCGTTGTCGCCGGTGGACGCGGTCACCACGACGCCCGCGGCCACCGCCGCCTGGTCGGCCAGCCCGACCGGGTCGTTCTGGGTGTTCGGGATCGGGTTCCCGCCGAACGACTCGTCCAGCACGTTGACGTGGTCGACCATGACCGCCCACTGGACCGCCTGCAGGATCGTGGAGTTGAAGACCGCGGTGTCATTGCCGAAGGCGTCCATCTCCGCCAGGCTCGCGCCCGGGGCGATGCCCTTGATCTTGACGTTGCAGCCGGCCGGCAGCGGGTGCGCCGGGTTGACGACCTTCGACAGGTCGTAGACCTGATTGCCCTGCGCGGAGATCAGGCTCGCAGTCAGGAAGGACAGCTGGCCGAACGTGACCGCGTCGGGGCCGTCCCCGCTGAAGTCCCGGTAGTCGAAGATGACGTGCTGGCCGTTCGGGCGGATGAGGTCGGGGTTGTTCGGGTCGATGCCATCGGCGATGACCGCGACCTTGATGCCCGCGCCGTTCACGACCCGCTGGGCGGCGTCCACCTGCAACAGCGTCCGCGCCTCGGGCTCGATCAGCGGCTTGGCCGGGTTGCCCGGGCAGATCTGCCGCGCCGCGCCGGCGGCCGTCGCGCCGCCGGGTCCGGCCCGGCTAGGGGCCAGCGCGCCAGGCCCGCCGCTCAGCGGTCCCGGCCCGCGGCTCACCGGCGACAGGCGCTGGACCGCGTCCGGCACGACCGCCCGGACCGCCGGGTTCGCCCGCAGCCGCGCGGCCTCGGCCGACGAAATCGTCGCCGCGATCGCGTTGATGATGTGGAAGCCCTGGACGTGCGGCGCGTGCAGCCTGGCCAGCTCGGCGAGCACCGGCGCCTGCGCGGCATCGGCATCGCTGATCCGCGGCTGCATGGTGGCCCCTCGGGCCGGCAGGCCGGAGAACTGGCTCTTGAAGATGACAATCGAGCGGTCGGTCGCGTGGGCCGCCAGCCGGCGGACCTGCGCCGCTGTCAGCACCGGCTGTTTCCCCTTGGCTGATCTGGCCGGGGAGTGAGCGGTCGCCGCGGCGGTGCCGCCCAGGCCCGAGAGGATGAGTCCGGCTGCGGCGATAAGCGTAAGCAAGTGAAACCGAGAGCGCATGACAAAATCCTTTCCAGAAGCCCCCGTCCTGATCGGCCTTACCAAACGCATGCGTCTACGGTTAAATTAGTGGCTATACACCTTCAGGAACCTCTCCCTGAGTGCCACAGCGCCGCATCGTCAAGATTGCCCCGCCCCGCGGGCGAAATAGCGGTTCTGGATCGGCCGCCCATGACGAGATCAAGCAGCATTCCGAACGGTACGGACCTAGGATGTTATTCAAAACTCGAATATCAACTCGAGTCTTCGCAGGTCATAAACTGAGAACAAGATCATTAAGGGAAGTTTTGAATAATACTCCTAACCCTCAGCTTCGAACGCCGGCCCGCCCGGTGCCCATCCTCCGATTGCCTGCGAGGCCGCCGCGCAATGCGGGAGATGCACCCCCAGGGACCGGGTGCCACCGTCAGAAATGATGACCGTCGAATGGAGGGAACACGACATGACCGGCGGCGGATTGTCGAAAACGTGGCTCGCCTGCATGAACGACGTCATGACGGGCTACGTCGAGCGCGGCGAGGTCCCCGGGCTGGTGCTGGCGGTGAGCCGGCGAGGCGAGACGGTGATCGAGCCGATCGGCGCGACCGACCTGGACGGCACGCCGATCCACACCGACACGATCTTCCGCATCTCCTCGCTCACCAAGCCGATCACGGCCGCCGCCACGATGATCTGCGTGGAGGAGGGCAAGCTGGGGCTGGACGAGCCGGTGGACCGGCTGCTGCCGGAACTGGCCGACCGCGTGGTGCTGCGGCAGATCGACAGCGAGCTAGACGACACGGTGCCTGCCTGCCGGCCGATCACCGTGCGCGACCTGCTCACGTTCGTCTGGGGCTTCGGCATGGCCATCGCGCCGCCCGGCACCTACCCGATCCAGAAGGCGATGGATGAACTGCAACTGGGCCAGGGGCCGCCGGACCCGACCGTGCCGCCCCCGCCCGACGAGTGGATCCGCCGTCTCGGCACGCTGCCGCTGATACACCAGCCCGGCGCGGGCTGGATGTACAACACCGGCTCGGACGTACTGGGCGTGCTGATCGCGCGGGCCACAGGCCGGCCGTTCGAGGAGTTCCTGCGCGGGCGAATATTCGAGCCGCTGAAGATGGCCGACACCGGCTTCAGCGTGCCGGCCGCGAGCCTGTCCCGGCTGGCCACCGGCTACGAAGACAACGGGGTCGACGTCTACGACACCGTCGCGGACAGCAAGTGGCGCCGGCCGCCGGCGTTCCCGTCCGGCGCGGGCGGCCTGGTCTCTACGGTGCCGGACTACCTGGCGTTCGGCGAGATGCTGCTGCACCAGGGCGAGTATGACGGCGGGCGGCTGCTGTCCGAGGCGTCGGTCAAGATGATGATCACCGACCAGCTCACGCCCGGGCAGAAGGAGGCGTCCGGCCCGTTCGCCGCCTACTTCGCCAACCACGGCTGGGGATTCGGCATGTCAGTGGTCACCGAGCGAGACGGCATCGGCGAGCCGGTCGGAAGGTTCGGCTGGAACGGCGGGCTCGGCTCGGTGTGGTACGCCGACTCGAACGAGGACCTGCTCACGATCCTGATGACCGGCTGCGCCAAGTTTGTCTTCAATCCGCCGAGCATCTACCGGGACTTCTGGATCGTGGCCTATCAGTCGCTCGACGGCTGACCTCCCGTCGGGGCCGCCGACAAAGGCCCGGGCCGATTCGAAAAGAGTCGGCCCGGGCCCTGTCGCTCTGCCGAGTCGGCCCGGCCTTGTCGTTAGTCGAGTCGGCCGGGCCTTATCGTTCAGCCGAGCTGGAGCGGCGCGTCGGGCGACTCCAGCACCTGGCGCAGCACGCGGGAGAACTCCTCCGCCATCGCGCCGATGGTCGCGTCGCTGAAGATGTTGCGCTTGAACGTGATCGCCCCGACCATGTCGCCCGACGCGGCGGCGCTCAGCGTCCACAGCATCCCGTCGGGCATCGCCGAGGTCCGCTCCTGGCCCCGCGGCGCCCGTGATATCTCGGCCAGCTTCAGGTCGCCGGGGGTGTTGTCGGCGAGCATGACCGGGTCGGGGAACACCTGGAACACGGCGGCGGCCGCGTTATCGGACATCGCGGGCCCCATCAGCTCGGGCGCCAGCCCGAAGATGTGGATGCTCGGGATGTCGTGCGAGTAGGCGTCCAGGCAGGTCCGGCGGGTCCGCCCGAGCACGTCGCGGAACGTCGCGCATCCGGTGAGGTCGGTGCGCAGCGGGATGAAGTTGAAGAACGACCCGACGGTGTCCTGGAACAGCCGGCCGACGCGGCCGGGGGTAAAGGTCGCGAGGATGACGTCCTTGGACTTGAGCTTTCGCTGCACGACGATCTGATAAGCAGCGAGCAGCACGATGGCCGTCGTGCTCCTGGTCGCGGTGGCCAGCTTCGCCGCGGCCGAGGCCAGGTCGGAGGGGATCGAGAAGCGGTACGCGCCGGTCGCCTGCGGCACGCCGGCCGACCGGGCGAAGTCGGTGGGCAGCGCGCTGATCAGGGCACCCGACAGGGTCTTGCGCCAGTAGTCGATGGCGCCGGCCGACTGGGCGTCGGGCGCCTCCCGGCTCCAGGCGGCAAACTCCCGGTACTGCGGCGCTTCCGGCAGCTCGGGCACGTCGAGGCCCTGCTGGGCCGCGTAGCGGTTGACCAGGTCGCGGATGATCACCCGGACGGACCAGCCGTCGGTGGCGATGTGGTGCGTGATCAGGGCGAGCACCGAATCGCGATCGTCGAACCTGGCCAGCACGGCCTTGATGAACGGCGGCCGCTCCGCGCTGATCGTGCCGTTCTCGAGGTCCCTGATCAGCTCCTCGGCCTGCTGATCGCGCGACTTATCCGGCTCGGCGGGCAGGTCGCAGACCGAGAGCTCAGGCGTCGAGGCGGGATATATCTCCTGGTACTTGTCGCCGTCGCCGCGCACGATCACGGTGCGCAGCGCCTCATGCCGCTCCACGACATCGCGCAGCGCGCGCTGCAAGGCCGCGACATCGACCTGGCCGCTGACGCGCCAGGCCTCGACGATGTGGTAGTGCGGACCGAACGGCCCGTCCTCCCCGCCGGAGTCGAAAAGGCAGACGAACTCCTGGTTCAGCGACAACGGGACCCGCTCGGTCGCGGTCGACTGCCCGGCGCTAGTGGTGCTCATGGTTCACGCTCCTTATCGCGGATATCCATTGGCGGCCGGCGGATGCCCGCCGGGAATGATCAGCCGTTCAGCGCCTCGCCCCTGCCTTCCTGCAGATGCTCGAACGAGCACAGGTCGGCGGCCGTCCAGCCGTCCAGGTCGTACTCAGCCAGGCAGGCATCGGCGAACGCCTTGTACTGGTCGATCAGGCCGCCTGACTGCTGCGCGAACAGCAGCTCGACGCGCGTGTTCTCGTGGTTGCCGGCGTAGTTGCGCTCGTAGAGCTCATGCCGGCCCGCGAACTCGGTGCCGACGGCATCCCACAGCAGCTTCATCACCTTGACCCGCTCGACCGCATCGGCGCCGCCGGAGCCGCGCAGGAACTTGTCGAGGTACGGGCGGAGCTCGTCGTTCTTGAAGTCCTCGACGCTCGAGTTGACGTAGATGAGTCCGCTGGCCACGTCCTGCAGGACGATCTCCCTGATCCTCGGGTAGCCGATCTGCATGAACCAGCGGTACGCCATGCCGTACTGGGGATTGGGCAGCACGGCGCCGTTCTTCCATGCGACCGGGTTGCGCGCGGCGGCATCCGACAGCCCCCAGAAGAGATTGCGCCAGGCGAGGACCTCGCCCAGGCGGGCCTGAACGCCGCGAAAGTCCTTGCTGCCGGTGATTTCCACCGCCTTGGCGAGCAGCCCGGCGATGAATTCCAGCTTCACCGCCAGCCGTGTGCACCCGTGAAAGGTAAAGCGCTCGAAAAAACCGGACTGCTGGCTGAACTGCTGTACCTTGCCGAGGCTGCCGTAAATGAACACGTTCTCCCACGGGATGAGAACCTTATCCAGGACGAGAATGGTGTCGTTCTCGTCCATTCGGGAGGACAGCGGGTAATCGAATGGGCTGCCCATCACCGCGGCCGTGGCCGAATACGACGGCCTGCAGATCAGCTTCACCCCTGGCGCGTCCATCGGGATCGTGGCGACGAGCGCGAACTGCCGCTTGCGCACCGGCAGCCCGTAGTGGGCGATGAAGTTGTAGTGCGCCAGGGCCGAGCCGGTGGCGACGACCTTGGCGCCGCTGACGATCAGGCCCGCGCCGGTTTCCCGCTCGGCGTGCACGAAGACGTCCTCGACCTCGTCGGGCGGGCGGTTCCTGTCCACCGGAGGATGCACGATCGCGTGGTTCCAGAACAGCACGTTCTCCTGCGATTCGGCGTACCAGTGCCTGGCGTTGGCCTCGAACGGCTGGTAGAACTCGGCATTCGCGCCCAGCGTGCCGAGGAACGACGCCTTGTAGTCGGGGCTGCGTCCCATCCAGCCGTAGGTCATCCGCGCCCACTCCGCGATGGCCCTCTGGTCCGCGACGAGATCCTCGACGCTGTGCGGCGTGGTGAAGAAGCGGTGCGTGTAGCCGTCGCTGCCCGTGTCGGTCGGCGCGCACAGGACGGCCGAGCGCGCCGGGTCATGCAGGGCGTCGTAGAGCCTGGCGATCATCGCGGCCGGATTGCGGAACGCCGGATGCGAGGTCACGTCCTTGACTCGCTCGCCGTAGAGGTAGATCTCCCGCCCGTCGCGCAGGCTCTCGAGGTACTCCTTGCCCGTCATCGGCCGGGTCTTGCGCCGCGGCTCGCCCGCGTGCGGGTGATCGGCAGGACCCGTCATCACCGCGCCCCTCCCCCGGCCCGGATGTGGCCGCCCAGGTCGATGAGGTACTTGGCGACCACGTCGGGCACGACCTTGCAGTCGAGCAGGTACGTGCCGGGGCAGCCCGCCGCGCGCCAGGCGCGCAGGCCGGCCGGGTCGGCCGGGTCGGCCAGATCGGCGAGGTCGGCGACAGTGCGCACCGTCGCCGCCCTGGCGCCCAGCGAGCGAGCCACGGCGGCAAAATCGGTGTCGCCGAAGGTGGCGGGGCTGACGTCGGTGCCGAGCGGGCGGTACATGTGCACTTCCGCGCCGTAGGCGGCGTCGTTGAAGATCACCACGAGCGCCGAGGGCGAGACGCGGATGAGCGTCTCGAGCTCGGGCAGCCCCATCAGCGCGCCGCCGTCGCCGAGGGCCACGACCGTCGTCCGGTCCGGCCGGCCGATCGCCGCGCCGACCGCGCCCGCGAAGCCGAGGCCGATCGTCTGGAACGCCGCGCCGCTGAACACGAGCGCGGACGGGTCGGCGGCCGGCCAGTACATGGCCGGCCATCCGACGAAGTGGCCGCCGTCCAGGACCAGCGTCCGCTGGGGCGGCAGCAGGCGCACCAGCGCCAGCGCCAGGCTCCTCGGGTCGATCCGGCTGTCCGTGCTCGCGTCCTCGTACGGCTCCTGTTCCCAGCCGATCCGCCCGATGTCGGCGGCCACCTCGCCGCGCCAGCCTGATGCCGCCAGGCCGCGCGCGTGCACGCCGTCCAGCAGGGTCCCCGCGACCTGAGCCGCGTCGCCGGTGATGCGCAGGTCGACCCGGCTCACGGCCGGGGCCGCGGCATCCAGGTCGACCCGCACGAGCGTCGCGCCGGGATCGAACAGCATGCCGCCGTGCAGCGTGAAGTCGCTCAGGCTCGTCCCGAACGCGACAATCGCGTCGGCCTCGCCCATGATCCTGGCCGCCCGCGGCGAGGCGAAGCCGCCGCAGATCCCGAGCGACCACGGGCTGTCGCGGTACAGGCCGTCGGCCATCACGGTGGTCGTGAGCAGCGCGCCGAGCCGGTCGGCGAGCGCGGCGATCGGGCGGGCGGCACCGGACCGGTACGCGCCGAGCCCGGCGAGCAGCAGCGGCCGGCGCGCACGGGCCAGGACGTCCAGCGCCGCGTCGACCTGGCAGGTCGCCGGCACCGGGCGAGCGTCAGGAATCAGCCCGGGACACCCGCGACGGCCGGACGGACCGGATGGGCCTAGACGGCCAGACGGGCCGGGATGGCCGAGCAGGCCGACCGTACGGGGCTGACCGAGCGCGCCAGACGGGCCAGGCGGGCCGACAGTGCTGGGCTCGCCGGACGGGCCGACTGCGCCGGGCTGACCGACCAGGCCAGACGAGCCGAGCGTGCCGGACGGCCCGGGGTGGTCGAGCGGGCCGCGCTGACCAGGCAGGCCGAGCGGGCCGACTGTGCCGGGCTGACCGAGCGGGCCGGAATGGCCGAGCGGGCCGGGCAGGTCGGGCACGTCGGCGGCGAGCAGGTCGGCGGGGAGGCTGAGCACGACGGGGCGCGGGCCGCTGCGCGCGAGCTCTAGCGCATAGGCGACGGTGCCGCGGGCGGTCGCCGGGTCGGTGATGCGAACGGTCCTGGCGCCCAGCGCCGCGGCGAACGCGCCCTGGTCGATGTCGATCGGCCGCGGGCCGCCGGCCGGCTGGTCGCCGGTGAGCAGCAGGATGCCGCTGCGGTGCTTGACCGCCTCGGCCAGCGCGGTCGCGGTGTTGGTCAGGCCGGGGCCGTACGTGGTCGTGCCCACCGCGACCTGCCCGGTCCCCCGGTAGTACGCGTCCGCCATCGCGATGGCCCCGCCCTCGTGCCGGGCGGCGACGTACCTGGCGCCGCCCGCCATGAGCCCGGCCACGGCCAGGAAGTTCCCGTTGCCGACGACGCCGAAGGCGGCCCTGATGCCGCCGTCGGCAAGCGCCTGTCCTACCGTGGTCGCGAGCTTCGCCATGGCCCGCGTCATTCCAGCTCGAAGACGACTTCGCCGACGGTCATGTCGATCCTGTTCGTCCGCACCAGCTTCCAGCCGGCCTCGTCGAACACCGACTCCCAGTCGGTGACGGTGGGCAGGAAGACGCCCATCAGGTCGTGGCCGAGCTCGAAGCCGAGCGTGAACACCGGCAGCTCGGCGTCCGGGGCCTCGGCGGTGCGCGTCGCGTCGCCGAGCAGCAGCCGCTGAGCCGAAGAGAAGATCTTGCGGAACCGCCGCAGTGCGGCCACGCAGTTCTCGCGCGGCCAGAAGTCGTGCCCCATCATGAAGCACGTGATCAGCTCGGCGTCCGCGAACTCCGGGCGCTCGTCGAGGTCGAGCACGTCGGCCTCCACGAAGGTGACCCGGTGCGCCGCGCCGGCGGCCCGTGCGTCGGCCCTGGCCGCGTCGAGCGCCGGGCGGGCGATGTCGATGCCGACGCCGCGGGCGCGCGGGTACCTGGCCAGGATGTCGAGTACCCGGCCACCGCTGCCGCAGCCCAGGTCGACGACATTGCCGAGCTCGAAGTCCAGCCGCCCCATCGCGTCCCAGAACGCCGGCGCGTAGCACAGCTCGTCGATCTCCCGGCAGGCGTACGCGATCGCGGCCGCGTCCCGCTGGTAGAACCGGCCGACCCGGTTCTCGCTGACCAGGACCGACGGCATCTGCCTGAACAGCTCGGCGCTGCCGCGGCTCAGCCAGTGGAAGAACGACTTGTACCGGTACACCTCGTCGAAGGCGCCGGCGGCGGTGACCACCGAGCCGCGGCGCTGCACCACGCCGACCGAGGCCAGCGCGCGGAACAGCCCGACGGTAGCGGCCGGGTCCAGGCCCCGGCGCGCGGCGAACGATTCCGCGTCCAGCGCCCGTGACCTGTGCAGCTCGTCCAGCGCGCCGATCTCCCAGGCCGCGGCGATGGCCCACGCGGCCACCGCCGAGTTGTAGATGGACGCGGCGGCGCCCCGGCCGGCACCCGGCCGCCCGGGCCCGCCCTGTCTCGGCGCGCTGGTCATGACCCGACCAGCTGCGCGGTCGGCTCGGCCACCGATGCGGACAGCACCTGGCGGTACTGCGCGGCGATCCCGGCGATCGTGCCTTCGTCGAACCGCTCGCGGGGGAACCGGATGAGGCCGGCCAGCTCTCCAGTCCGGAGCTGGTCAAGAGCCCACAGCATGCCCTTGGGCGTACTCGCCCCCATCGGTACGGACGCGCGCCTGCCGCGCAACTCGGAGTACCTGAGGTCACCGGCCCGTTCGATGCCGGCCAGCGATGGCGGCGGGAGCATCTCGAACGCGCAGACGGCCAGGTGATCGTCGCCGCACGGCGCCATCAGGCCGCCGGCCTGCGCCCGGATCATCGTGAACGGGATGTCGTTCGCGTAGGCCCGCAGGCAGCTGGTCCTGGTCCGCGTGATGACGTCGGCGAAGCTGCCGCAGCCGGCCAGGGCGGTCCTGATCGGCAGCATGTTGTACAGCGGTCCCACCACGCCGGCGAAGCGCGGCTCGTTGCGCCCGGCCGTGAACGTCGGCACGACCAGGTCCGATTCCCCGGTCAGCTGGCTGGCCAGCAGGTTATAGGCCGCGAGCAGCACGACAAACAGCGAGCTGCGGGCCGACCTGGCGACCCGCGCCGCCGCCTGCGTCAACTCCCGGCCGACGACGAACCGGTGGACCGAGTACGGATCGGCGGCGCCTTGCGGCGGCACCCGGTCGGCAGCCAGCGTGTGCACGCGCGCGCCGTGCAGGTGCTCCCGCCAGTGGCGGCCTGCGACGGCTGACCAGAGCTCCTCGCTGGCCCGCTGCCACGCGGTGAACTCGCGGTACTGGCGCGCGGCCGGCAGACTGGGCGCTCGCCTGGCGGCCCGGGCGGCGTAGCAGGCGGCGAGGTCGGTGATGATCACCTGCATCGACCAGGCGTCGGACGCGATGTGGTGCGTCTTCAGCGCGAGCACGTGATCGCCGGGACCGAGCCGGCCGAGCACCGCCCGCAGCAACGGCACCTCGCGATGGCTGAACGGCTCGGCCTCGACCTCATCCAGCATTCCGTACGCAGCGCGGCCGGCCGAGTCCGCCGAGCCGGCCGGGGCGGGGCGGATCTGCAGGGGCACCGGGGCCGGCGGATGCAGGTGCGGATGCCACCCGTTGCCGTCCCGGCGCAGCGTGGTGCGCAGGCTCTCGTGCCTGGCCACGACGTCGTCGAGCGCGGCCGACAGCGCTCCGGCGTCGAGGCGGCCGCGCAGCCGCAGTCCGTAGGTGATCGTGTACCAGTGGCTGAGCGCTCCCGCCGTCTCGCCGTGGTCCAGCGAGCACAAGAACTCCTGGTTCAGCGAGAGCGCAGGCCGGCCGTCGGTCATCTCGCTCCGTTCCCTGGCCTCAGGCCTGCGAGTGCTGCAGGGCCTGCTCGACCTGCTGGTCAAGCTCGGCCACGGTGGGGGCGTCGAAGATGTCAGAGATCAGCAGCTCGACCCCCAGGCTGTCCTGGATCGAGCTGATCAGCCGCATCGCCCGCAGCGACTCTCCGTGCAGGTCGAAGAAGCTGTCGTCGACCCCGACCCTGGGCACCCCGAGCACCTCGGCGAACAGCGAGCACAGGATCTCCTGCCGCGCGGTCTGCGGCGCCCGGTAGGCCGCCAGTCCCTCAACGACGGGCTCGGGCAGCGCCTTGCGGTCCACCTTCCCGTTCGGGGTCAGCGGCAGCGAATCGAGCGCGACGAACGCCGACGGCACCATGTACTCGGGCAATAGCTCGGTCGCGTGCGCCCGCAGTCCTTCGGCATCGAGGCCGCCGCCCTCGGCGACGACGTAGGCGATCAGGCGCTTCTCGCCGTCCTCGACGTCGCGCGCGACCACGACGGCGTGCGCCAGGCCGTGGTACCTCGCGAGCACGCTCTCGACCTCGGCCAGCTCGACCCGGTAGCCGCGGATCTTGACCTGGTCACCGGAGCGCCCGACGAATTCGATCAGGCCGTCCTGCCGCATCCGCACCTGGTCCCCCGTGCGGTACATGCGCTGGCCCGCCCCGGCGAACGGATCGGCGACGAACCGCTCGGCGGTGACGCCGGGCCGCCGGTAGTAGCCGCGCGCGAGCCGGTCCCCGGCGACGTACAGGTCGCCGACCTCGCCCGACGGCAGCGGCCTGAGCTGCTCGTCGAGCACGTGCAGCCGGGTGTTGTCCATGCCGCGTCCGACCGGCACGGTCAGGCCCATGGAGTAGGGCGCCCGCATCGGCGAGTTGGTGATGAACGATGACATCTCGGTCGCGCCGTAGGTCGCGCGCACCACCGTGTCGGGGCAGGCCTCGAGTACCTGCTGCACCGCTTTGGCCGAGATCACGTCCCCGCCGGTCAGCACCTCGCGCACGCCGGCGAAGCAATCCGGCGCCTCGTCGGCCACCACCCGGAACAGGCCGGCCGTCACGTGCACGGCCGAGATCTGATGCTCAGTGATCAGCCGCCGCAACGTGCCGACGTCCAGCCGACCGGGCGGCGCGAGCACCAGGTGACCGCCGCGCAGCAGCGGCACCCACAGCTCGTAGGTGGACACGCCGAACGCGTACGGCGCCAGCATCAAAAGTCGTTCGCCGTAGGGCGTGTTTCCGGCCAAAGAAGATTCGCCGTAGGGCGTGTTTCCGGCCAAAGAAGAGCCGTAGGGCGTGTTTCCGGCCAAAGAAGAACTGCCCCCGCCTTCCCAACAGGAGTCGAGGGCCAGCCCGAGCACGCCGCGGTGCGTGACGGCCACGCCCATCGGGTCGCCGGTCGAGCCCGAGGTGTACAGCACGTGCACCAGGTGATCAAGCCCGGTCCGCACGCCCGGGTCGGTGCCGGGCAGCCAGCACTGCTTCTCGTCCGAGTCGACGAAGACCGTCGTGGGCACCTCGGGCAGGCCGCGCTCGCGCATGATCGCGTCCGCCAGCAGCACGGGCCGGCCCACGCTGTCGGCGATCCACTGCAGGCGCTGCGGCGGATACGCGCTGTGCAGCGGCAGGTACAGGGCGCCGGCCTTCACGATGGCCAGGATCGAGGCCACCATGTCGACTGACCGCTCCTGCAGCACCATGACCGGGTCTTCTGGCCTGACGCCCAGGCCGAGCAGCCGGCGGGCAATGCGGTTGGCCCGCTCGTCGAGCTCGGCGTAGGTCAGCTCTTCCGCGGGCGACGACACCGCGATCGCGTCCGGCATCCGGGCCATTACCTGAGCAAAGCGCTCCTGAACGGAATTGGAATCCACCATGATGCCCCGATCGCCTATTCGTGACAGCCGCCGCCGCGCAGGCCGAGCTGCGCGGATCCGATCCAACCCGCACCGTGTACGTCCATGGCGACAATGCCAGCGGGCCGCCATTAGCCGCATCTCGCTGATTGCGCCGTCCCCCGTGCGCCGAGGATCAGCCGTAGTGGCTGGGCTCGCCCTGGAACCGTTCGGGAAAATTAATGCTTATAAATACCCAGCGCAATCAGGGAGATGCGTCGGCTAGGGGCGGATGTCACCGTCGGGAATGCAGGAGAGCAATAGCCGGCACTAAAAGCCGTGCCCGAAACGGCCTCGCAGCGAGCTTCCGCGTACCCGCATGGCGCCCGCCGATGACCAGGCCACCAAGTGCTCAGTGATGAAAGAGGAGGCAACCGCAATGCCTGACCAGACTGGAGAGCGGGCGGTGGTGCTCGGCGGCGGCATGGCCGGCTTGCTCGCTGCCCGGGTTCTCTCCGGCGCGTACGCCGACGTCGTTGTCGTGGACCGCGATGACCTGACCGGCGAGACCGGCTTCCGCAACGGCGTGCCGCACGGTCGCCACGCGCACTGCCTGGTCGCCAGGGGCCAGCAGATCTTCGAGGAGCTGCTGCCGGGGCTCACCAAGGGGATGAGCGAGGCCGGGGTGACGATCGGCGACTTCAACGGCGCGATCCAGTGGAACTTCAACGGCTACCGGCTGGCGGCGTCCGACTCGGGCCTGACCTGCGTGTCGTCCGGCCGCCCGATACTCGAGCAGCACGTCCGCACGCATGTCCAGGCCATTGGCAACGTGCGCTTCCTCGAGCGGCACGACATCGTGGGCCTGGAGACCACGCCGGACAAGCAGCGGGTCATCGGGGCGCGGATCCAGCGCCGCGACGAGGGCAGCGAGCCCGAGGTGCTGCTCGCCGACCTGGTGGTCGACATCACCGGCCGCGGCTCGCGGATGCCGGCCTGGCTGCGCGAACTCGGCTACGAGGCGCCGCCGGAAGACAAGATCAAGGTCGATCTGGCCTACACGACGCGGCACTACCGGTTCAAGACCAACCCGTTCACCAATCATGTCGCGATCAACCAGGCCGGGACGCCGGTGTTCCCCCGCGGCGTGTTCTGCTACCTGCTGCCCGACGGCGAGACCGTCGAGCTGTCGCTCACCGGGGTGCTCGGGGACCACGCGCCCACCGACCCCGAGGGCTTCCTCGAGTACATCAAGTCGCTGCCGCTCCCCGATCACTACGACTTCGTCCGCGACGCTGAGCCGCTTGACGACCCGGTGCGGTTCAAGTTCCCGGCCAGCGTCTGGCGACACTACGAGCAGCTGACCCGATTCCCTGACGGCCTGCTGGTGATGGGCGACGCCGTATGCAGCTTCAACCCGGTCTACGCCCAGGGCATGACCGTCGCCGGGATGGAGGCGCTGACGCTGCGCAAGCACGTGGCGAACCCGGCGGGGGTGAACGCGATCGCGTTCTTCGGCGAGATCGCGGGCCAGATCGCCGGCCCGTGGCAGTTCTCCGCCATCGCCGACCTCGGCTACCCCGGCGTCGAGGGCGAGCGGACCGACGAGATCCGCCTGGTCAACCAGTACATCCCCGCGGTGCTCGCCGCCGCGACGCAGGATCCGGTCGTCACCGACGCCTTCCTGCGGGTCGCCGGGCTGGTCGAGGACCCCATGTCGCTGATGCACCCGGACATCGCCATCAGGGTGGGGCGGGCGATGCGGCAACGGGCGGCCGGCCCGCCGCCGCTTACCCCCGCCTGAGACCAACCACGGCCAGAGATCGGCGACGACCTGAGTTCTAAAGAGAGGTGCCCGATGCGTCCGTTCAAGATCGACATTCCCCAGTCGCAGCTCGATGACCTGAAGCAAAGGCTCGCGGCCACCCGCTGGCCCGATGAGATGCCCGGCGTCGGCTGGAGCCGCGGCGCTCCGCTGGACTACATCAAGGAGCTCGCCGAATACTGGCGGACCAGCTATGACTGGCGCGCGGCCGAAGCGCGGATGAACCAGTTCCCCCAGTTCCTCACCGAGATCGACGGCGTGCAGGTGCATTTCCTGCACGTCCGCTCGGCAGAGCCGAACGCGACGCCGCTGATCCTCACCCACGGCTGGCCGGGATCCTTCGTCGAGTTCCTCGACATCATCGATCCGCTGGTCAACCCGACCGCGCACGGGGCCGGCCCGGAAGACGCGTTCCACGTGGTCATCCCGTCGATCCCCGGCTACGGCTTCTCCGGCCCGACGCGCCAGCCCGGCTGGGACACCGAGCGGGTGGCGGGCGCCTGGAAGGAGCTGATGCGCACCCTCGGGTACGACCGCTACATCGCGCAGGGCGGCGACTGGGGCTCGCCGATCTCGCTGCGGGTCGGCCTCGCCGATCCCGAGCACGTGGCCGGCGTCCACATCAACATGTGCGTGACGCTCCCGCCGCCCGACCCGGCCGCGATGGCTCAGCTCATGCCCGAGATGAGCCCGTCCGACCTGGAGCGGCTGCAGTTCGCCGGCTACTTCTTCCAGGACGGCATCGGCTGGCTGAAGATCCAGGCCAGCCGCCCGCAGACGCTCGCCTACGGCCTGACCGACTCGCCGGCCGGCCAGCTCGCCTGGATCGCGGAGAAGTTCAAGGAGTGGACGGACTCGACGGACAGGCCTGAGGATGCCGTGAGCCGCGACCGCCTGCTGGACAACGTGTCGGTCTACTGGCTGACCGCGACCGCGGGGTCGAGCGCGCAGCTGTACTACGAATCCGAGCACCTCGACGAGGAGTTCGGCCGCACCTGGGGCGGGCCGTGGCCGCTGGCGATGCCGGTGGGCGCGGCGATCTTCCCCCGGGACGCGGCGCGGCCGATCCGCCGGTGGGCCGAGAAGATCCTGCCGACGCTGACCCAGTGGACCGAGTTCGACCAGGGCGGCCACTTCGCCGCCATGGAGCAGCCGAAGCTCCTGGTCGGCGACGTGCGGACGTTCGCCCGCTCGCTGCGTTAGCGCTCACGACTCCGGCCGGGTGACGACATGTCACCCGGCCGGCGCATTTGCGATGTGGCGGCGGAGCCCGGCAGGCCGAACGTGCCGACCCTCAGGCAGGGGCCCGCCGCCTCGCCTTGCCCCACGGAGGGCCAGGCGAGGCGGCGGTCGGATTGAGGGCCATCGGATCAGACGTCTGGTCAGATGTAGAGCGTGTCGGGCTCGAGGCCGCACAGGATCCGGCCGTAGAGCTCGGCGTTGGTGTCCGGGTGCATCAGGGCGTGCATGGTGACCGCGTTGACGTCGCGGGCGATCCGCTGGATCGGCTGGTCGCTGTAGATGGACGAGCCGCCGCTGGCCGAGGCCAGGATGTCGACGGCTTCCTTGGCGAGCCCGCACACCGCGCCGAGGTCGGCGCGTGCCCTGATCCGCTCCTCCAGGGTCCACGGAGTGTTTTCCGCGCCCTTGGTGTCCACCAGCGTGGCCAGGCGGTGGGCGTGGAATTCGGCTTGGTCGATCTTCATGACCGCCGCGGCGGTCTGCAGATGGGTGATCGGCGCCTGGGCCTGCTTGTCGTAGCCGGTGTAGGTGATCTTGCGTTGGGGCAGCCGCGCGAAGAATGCCTCCTTCGCGGCCTTCGCCATGCCGAGGACGCAGCCCACCGAGGACGCGGAGGCGACCGGGAGCATGGGCGAGCGGTAGATCGCGGCGGCGGCGTTCTGCGGCGAGGCCGACATGCCAGCCAGGATCGCGCCGATGTGCAGCACGCGCTCCTGCGGGACGAATAGGTCCGCCGCGACCGTACTGACGCTGCCGCTGCCCTTCATCCCCGCCGTGTACCAGTCGTCGATGATCTGCAGGTCCGATATCGGCACCATTGCGACGACCGGATGCGGCTCGCCCCCGCCGCCGACGAGGATCGCGACGATTTCCTGCCAGTGGCTGTGCAGCGCCCCGCTGACGAATCCCCACTTGCCGTTGACGACGATACCTCCGTCGGTCGGGACGGCCATCGCGCTCGGGCTCAGCGTCCCGCACACCCGGACGTCCGGGGTCGAGAACACCTCGTCCTGGACCTGGTCGGGGAACATGCACGCCATCCAGGTGGGAATCCAGTACACCGACGTCGTCCACGCGGTGGAACCGTCGGCGCGGCCGAGCTCGGCCGCCACGTCGACCAGCGTCCGCGTGTCGGACTCGTAGCCGCCGTAGCGCGCGGGTACCCGCATGCGGAAGATGCCGGCGTCGGCCAGGGCCTCGATCGACTCCTCGTGAAGCCGCCGGTTCTCTTCCGACCACGCCGCATGCTTCGCGAGCAGCGGCACAAGCTCGGACGCGCGCTGAACAAGCTGCTCCCGCGCCGGAGCTTTGGTCTTCTGCATCATGTCCTCCCAAGGAAACAGCCGAGTAAGCGCGTCATGCACCGCCCGAGTAGGCAGCTTGCGGCACCGCCACCGAGACTTACTGCCGACGATCGCAGCCGCTCGCCTGCTCCCGCATCTTGCGCGTTGCCGATGGGTGAACCTCAGTGGTGAATTAAGACCCGTTGCGGCGGCATTACGGAGATTGAAGTATGCGAAAAAGTCGGTCAGGGCGGCAACCTGAGAGATTTTGGGCGGGACGAAAGCTACCATAATGCGCATATGTAACGGCTGCTTGCCCGCATGCCAGCAGTCCGTGTCGTTGTCCGATTCGGAAGGATTGACATGTCACTTGGCATGAGAAGGGCCACAGCAGCCGCAGAGGGGATGCTGCGGAAAGTCGTTCCCGCGCGCGGGTGGCGACGGTACGCCACCGCCGGCCTGGTGGTCGCGCTGGGACTATCCGGCGCGGTCGCGACGGTCACGGCGCTGCCCGCGCAGGCAGCGCACAGCAAGTCCGTCCAGAGCGCGCCTCCGCTCAGTCCCAAGCTGCCGGGATTCCGGCAGGGAATGGTCACGGTCACCGGCGACACCATTCATTACGTCATCGGCGGGTCAGGACCGGTCCTCGTCCTCATCCACGGCTGGCCCATGACCTGGTGGGAGTGGCACACAGTGATGCCGAGCCTGGCCAGGGCCCACACGGTGATCGCGTTCGACCTGCCGGGGCTGGGCGACTCGACCGTCCCCGCCGGCACCGGATACACCACGGCCGACGCCGCGGTGCTCCTGCACGAGGCGGTCACGGCGCTGGGCTTCTCGCGCGTCTCGCTCCTCTCGCATGACCTCGGGGTGGGGATCGCCTACGCGTACGCCGTGCTCTACCGGCACTCGGTGGCCCGGCTGGGCGTGCTCGAGTCGATGCTCAACGGGTTCGGCCTGGAGAGCATCTACGGCTTCAGCTTCCACTTCGACCTGAACATGGCGCCCCCGCCAACGCCGGAGGGCATCGTCAACAACCACGCCTCAGAGGTGGCGTACCTGAACTACCTGTACCACTTCGCTCACAAGCCGGGCGCTATCACCACCCAGGACAGGAGCGTGTGGTACGCCGCCTACGCCAGCGCGGCGAACCGCGAGGCCGGCTACAACTACTACCGGGCCTTCCCGAAGGACGAGGCCTGGGACATCAAGCACGCCACGACCAAGCTGACCATCCCGGTGCTGGCGATGGGCGGCGCGGACAGCTTCGGCACCGCCACCGCAACCTCCATGGACGGCGTGGCCACGGACGTGCACGCGGTCGTGGCGCCGGACGCGGGTCACTACATTCCCGAGGAGGATCCCGTCTTCCTGTCGGAGTGCGCGAACGTGTTCTTCAGCTCGTCGGCGACCCCGCACGCGCCGCCTGGTTTCGAGGAGTGCCTTCCGTAGCACTACCTCTGCATTACGTTCCTCGGGCACCCGGCACCGCCGGGTGCCCGACGGGCGTTCAGGGCGTTTACGGCGGCGGTCAGCCCTCCGGCCTGATGCGGGCGATCAGCCTTCTGGCCTGAGATCGGTAGCGACCATCCGCAGCTCGGCGGTGTACCTTCGGCCCTGCGCGTCGAACAGCCACGCCTGGTCGGGGCCGGGCAGCATCTCGGCGATCGTCACCTTCGCGTCCGGGCCGGCGTTGCGGCGGGCCCGGCGCAGTCCACGGCAGAGAAGATCGATCGACGCCAGGCTGGTCAGGTCCGCGTAGATCGGCTTGCGCTCGCCGCTGAGCCGCAAGAACACGTGCCGCGGCAGCCCGTGCCTGGCCGCCCAGGCCCGGGCCTGCAGGTAGCGAGTGCTCTGGTCGGCGTGGCCGGCGAAGGCAGGCTCGGTGGCGGGCAGCGTCCATTTCTCCCGGCTGACCACGAGATCGTCGATGATGACGCGGGGCGTGTGCGCGGCCGGCGCCATCAGGTCGAAACTGCCGGCGGTCATCGTGCTGATCAGGTTGCCGAGCACTTCGAGCAGGCCGCGTTCCAGCGTCCCGTCCCTGCGTCGTACCCGCAGCCCGGACGGCGAGCTGACCAGGTCGCAGTCACCGGTCATCAGCGTCGCCGCGGGGTCATGGCCGCATGAGTCATTCGCGTACATCAGGCGCAGGTCGCCGGGCCTGGGCGATACGGCGGCCAGCTGGATGCTGGTACCTGAATGTCCGGGGGTGTCGGTCTCGGCCAGCCAGACCGCCGGGCCGCGCAGGTCGTGCCGGATGGCGGCGTGCACCGTCGCTGGCGCGTCGTGGAACTCCATCCAGGTGGCGTAGCGCAAGGTCATGAGGCCAGGGTGGACCTCGCCGAGCACCCAGGTGAGCGGGGCGCCGGCGCCGGGACCGGCTTGGGCTCCTGCTCCGGCTTCGGCTGCTGCTCCGGCTTCGGCTTCGGCGATCATCAGGTCAGGGCTGTGATGCACGGCCAGCGGCCAGGGCAGCGGGGCGGCCGGGAACGCCGCCGCCACGCGCTCTCGCAGGTCGGCCGCGCGGAGCTGGACCCGCCGCGCGTCAGGCGGCAGATCCAGCAGCGCCGCCCAGCGCTGCCACAGCTCGCGCAACACCGGCTCGATGAACGGCGGCCGCTCGCGGGAAAGCGCCTCGACCTCCAGCGCCCACCAGTCGGCGAGCGGCACCACGTCCGTGCCGAGCTCATCGGCTAGCTGCCGGTAGGCCGCCTCGAAATGCCGGGTGTAGGCGGCGCCGCAGGCGATGGTGAACCAGCGGGCGCTGTCCAGCACCAGCGCGAGCGCCTCGCGGATGCCGTCCAGGGTGTCCGTGCCCAGCCGCACGGTGTCGCCGCGCAGGCACTCCTCGTAGACCACAGTCCTGCCTGCGTACGCCTGGCCCGCCCCGCGGGTGGCCGGATCCCCGGACAGCCGGGTGAACGTCGCCTCAAGGCCGGCCATGGCCTTGGCGACCCGATCCGCGTCGCCCGCGGCGGCGGCCACCTCGTCCCTGGCGGCGGTCAGCTCCGCCAGAGCCTGTTCGGCCGGCTCGCGGATGGCGTCATCGGTGACCCGGGCCAGCAGCGTGCGTGCCGAGCGCTCGGGCCAGATGTCCTGCGGTGCGACGTCGATCTGCCAGAGCAGCCGGTGGCTGGCGGCCAGCCGTTCCATCAGCGCGAAGACCTCCGCCGCGTCGTCCATCCCGGCGGCGGGATCGGCGAGGACCGCCGCGGTGACCTCGGTGGCGTCCCTGCTGCCGTCGCAGGCCAGCAGCACCGCCGCCTCGGCCGCCGACAGCGGGCGCGGCCGCCCGAGCGGCAGGCGCAGCCGCATGCCATCGACACTGATGAACGGCACCCGCCTCGGCACCAGCCACGGGCGCAGCGCAGCTTTATGGCGGTCCAAGATCGCGCGGACGGCCCAGCCCTCAAGGTAGGTGACGCGAGTCGCGATCATCTTGCCGGGAGCGGCGGGTGTGACCCGGACGCCGACCCCGTCGTCGATCCAGGACCAGCACATCGGCCCGAAGAATCCGATCGTGTCGTTCTTCGCGCAGTAGCGCTGCAGGTAGCTAGCGACGAGCGATTCGTGCCGCCTGCGCTGCGCATTGCGCTGGCCCGTCCCGGGTCCGTGCCGCAGCAGCACGTCGATGCCGGTCTCCAGCGCGTGCCGGTTCTGCCAGGCGACGGCCTCCCGCAGGGGCGGCAGGCCGGCCACCTGGTTCAGGACCGCCGACAGCCGCCGGGCCTCGGCGTCGAACTCGGCGGCATAAGCGGCTCTGACAGTGTCGGCTCTGACAGTGCCGGCTCTGACAGTGCCGGCACTGTCAGAGCCGGGGGCGGCGGCGCCGGGGGCGGCGGCGCTGGAATTGACGGTGTCGGCGGTGCGGGCCAGGGCCGGGGCGCCGAGGTCGGCGAGCAGGCTGACGGGGAAACCCGCCCCGCGCAGGCAGACCGTGCGCCACAGCGCCCAGTCACCCGACAGCCGCGTCAGATGCGGCGCGAGCTGACCCTGATGGCCCTGCTGGACGGCAGGCCCCGGTCCAGCAGGCATCAAGCTCCTCCCCTTCCGTCAGCCTCGGCCGCACAAGATCAAGAAGAAAGACGTATGGGGAACGATCTCCCGCGATCAGCTAGCCGGATCGCGCGGGCAGTTCTGGTAGACGGCCAGCCGCCAAGTGTCGTCGTCCTTGACGAGGATCCAGGACGCGCGGATGGCCTGCTTGGTCGACACTTCCGTCTCCCCGGGCGCGAGCACGCCCCCCACGGTCAGCAGCGCGAAGGCGTCGGTGCCGAGCGGCTTGATGTCCAGCGGCGTCCCGGTGACGCTGGTCCCCTTGTAGGGCCCGGCGTATCCGGCTTCCATGAATTGCCGGATATCGTCGCGGCCCTTCTTGTATACACCCGGCAGGATTAGCGTCCCGTCCTGAGTGAATAGCTGGGAGAAAGCCTCTGCGTCGTTAGCGGCCCAGGCCGAGACCAAACGGCCTGGCACGGCGGCGATCTCCGCCATGAGCGCGTCGGGTATCTTGGGTGTGACTGGCGCGGATGATTTGGTGCTCATGCTTGTCTCACTTCCCGTGGAAGACCCGGGCTCACCCGAGGATTAATTGGGTCAATAACATCCCGGTATGAAGGTATTTGCCGGGGAGTTCTGGTTCCTCTCTCACGATGCTGCATGTGAGCAGCGGGCGCGTCAGCCGCTGTCGGCCTCGATCAGGCTCTTGGGGCGCATGTCGGTCCAGTTCTTCTCTATGTACTCAAGGCAGCTGGCCCGAGAGTCTGTGTCGTGCGCGACGGTCCAGCCGTGCGGCGTGGGCTGGGTGGCCGGCCACAGGCTGTGCTGACCCTCGTGGTTCACGAGCACCCGGTAGGAAGCGTCTGGGTCTTCGAAGGGATTCGCCATGCCGGCAGCCTCGCACGCCCGGCCGCGCGCAGGCACCTTCGACATTGCGACCGGCGCGAGCCGGCAAAGCCGAGCACGTCAGGCGCGCAATCGGGAAGGTGCGGTGCCCCTTCCGCCCTGCGACGGTGAGGCGTAGCCGGCAGCTAGCTAGTCCGGCAATTCGTGCCGCACCCGCAGATGGACGGTGAGCCGTTATGGATTCCGAAGGCATTGGAGAAGTCAGGTCAACCCTGGCGGCCTTTCCCGGGCTCGCCGACGTCGTGGTCATCGAGCACGGTGCCGACCAGGCCGATCGGTGCCTGATCGCCTACGTCGCGCCGTCCGGCCCCGGCCTGGACGTGCCTGAGCTGCATGCGTACGCCAGGAAGGCACTGCATAACGGCAGCATGCCGGCCGCGACCGTGGTCGTCGACGAGATGCCTGTGACGGCGGCGGGAGCGGTCGATGTCGCCGCGCTGCCGGTGCCCGACCTGAGCGGCCTGCTGCCGTACCGGGCGCCGGCCACCTCCCGCCAGGAAATCTTGTGTGAGCTGTTTGCCGAGGTACTGGGGGTGGCCAGGTGCGGCGTCGATAACGATTTCTTTGACCTCGGCGGCCGGTCGGTGGAGGCCATGGTGCTGGCCGGGCGCATCAGCATCGCCGTCGGGGTCAGGGTGTC
Source organism: Streptosporangiaceae bacterium (assembly GCA_036502085.1). GTDB lineage: Bacteria > Actinomycetota > Actinomycetes > Streptosporangiales > Streptosporangiaceae > PALSA-505. The sequence continues at coordinate 44,817 of DASXZD010000068.1, read as the reverse complement.
GATGGCCGACTTGTTCAAGGCGTCCACCCCCGGTGACCTCGATTGCAGGCTCGACCTCATGGCCGACGCCCGGAAGTAACCACTCCCCTCTGCCCACGCACCGGACCTCTGTGCGATAGGCCCCATGGCATAGGCCGGGCTGCCGGCCAGGCCCGGCGGCAATATCGAAGGTGCCTGGGCCCACGCCGACTGTGAGGCTATCGAAGCATGGCTAATCCCCTGATAGATGACGGCGACAGCATTCTCCAGCGGCTCGTTCCCGGCACCGCCCGGCCGGTCTTGGTCGCCGATTTCCAGGCCTTCTCCTCGGCGCCCCGGCTCAGCCAGCTGGTCAGCAGCCGGGCCGAAGGCCGACCGGTCTACCAGGTCGATCCGCTCGCCGCCCTGTCCCAGGACCGGCCCTACATATCCCTGGCTGACCTGGCTGCCGAAGCCGCCGGCTTGTTTGCGCGTTCCCAGCCCGCTGACGGTCCCGCCTTCGTCATCGGCTATTGCAGCGCCGCGGCGCTGTCCGTGCACATCGCGACGCTGCTGGCGCGCTCGCGGAAGGCAACCGCCGTCCTGCTGCGGCCCACGTGGCCCGACAGCACGTTCATCGAGGAAGAGTTCGCGACGCTGGCGGCCAACCTGGGCGGGCGCCAGCCACCGTGCCCTGAGCTTGACGGCGACCCTGGTCGCTGCGTGCAGCGCATGGAGGAACTCCTCCGTGCCGAGCTGGAGATCCTGGTTGCCGGCCAGGGGCTGGACGGGGCGGACGACCCCTTCGGTGAGCTGCTGCTGACGTACCGGTCCTGGCTGGCCTTCCTGCTGGCGTGCCGGAACGACTCGCTGGCCGACTGGGCCGACGGGACCGCTGCGGTGACGGTGCTGACCGAAGGCCGGGACGGCGTCGCCGTTCCCGGCCTGCCTCCCGGCGGGTTCGAGGTCTGCCCGCTGCCAGCCCTCGACACGGACAATCCGATCACACCGGAAGTCGCCGAGCTCCTGGTCGCGCAGATCACGCCGGGCGAGCAGCAGCCCGCCGCGTGAGGCTTATTCAAACTTCGGTCGACTATCGGCGTAGCCGGGTTTGGCCTGCGGCTACGCCGGCCTGCCGACCGGGTTTGAATAAGCCTCAGTGTTTTATGCGAAAGTCGCGTTATGCAAAATTTCCTGCCTGGTTGCTCCGCACTGGCCTGCCCGATCACTCGCGCAGGCCCTCCGGGCCCGCACTCGCGATGCGGTTTTGCATAACGCTCTCAGTGACCCGCGACGCTCATGGCCTGCTCACCTTCGCGGCGAGGCGGCCGCGGATGTTCTGCCGCCACACTTCGTAGGCGGGCAGGTCACCCGGCTCGCCGCCAGGCTTGGTGTCGTCGGCCAGCGCGACTGCCGCCTCGGCGGACAGATCCGCCATGGTCTGGCCGGCGGCCTCGGTGTGGGGCGGCAGGAATCCCGCGTACGTCCGCGCCTTGATCGCGAACACCACTCCCAGGGCAAGCTCGGTCCAGTGCTCACCGGATTCGCGGCGCAGCGCCGCGAATCCGTCCTGGCCGCAGCCGCCGGCGAACGCCGACGCCAGCCCCACGCCGCTCCAGAGGTCGGCGTGGCGGTGGCTGGCGAACCGTCTCACCGCGGCCGCGACGCCCGGAACGCTGGCGTTGCAGATGAACCACAGCGCCCGGCCGATGCCCTGGTCCACGGCCCGCAGGAAGTAGTCGGGCGAGCCCTCCCATGGGTACGGCGCCGGCGTCTGCTGCCCGTCCACCCAGCGCTTGGTCTCGAAGTAGGCGCGATCGAACCCGTAGCCGTCGACGGCAAGCCAGCTCATGGTCGGATGGAACTCGCAGCCGTCCAGGTCGGGGAGCACCTTCTTCCATAGCGGCCGGGGCAAGCGCGCCATGGCGAAGCCCATGCCGATATAGGCGAGGAAGATGTGCGGCCGTCCCGGCCCGAGCAGGAGGTCTTGCGTGCGGTGGCCGCGGCCCATCGCATCGCGGACGGTGAAGGCCATCGTGACGCCCTCGTAGGCGAAGCCGAGCAGCGCAGGCTCCACCATATTCAGCCTTCGCTCCACCTCCCACTGATTGCGCGCCTCGATGCCCCACTCAAAGCCGCAGATGACCGCCTGGGGGACCGCCTCAAGCTGCTCGGTAGCGGCGGATCGCGGGCCGGGGAAGCCCCGCTTGGCGAAGGTCACCTCGTCCAGTGCGGGCGACAGCACGAGCCCGCGCAGAGCACCGCGGATAGTCGGCATGCTCCCTCTCTTCCTTCCAGGGCGGGCCACCGGCTGCCGCAGGGAAATGTACCCGGCCGGCCGCCCTGTCATCGTGCCGCCGCGGCGCACGCAGGGGCACCTCCAAGATTGCCCCGGCTCAGCGCGCTCGCCGCAACGGGCACGCTCGCGCGGCGGGGACCGGCTTGGGGCGCAAGCCCGTTCGGAATAAAAATTGTCCTGGCCAGGAGGCAGAATGACCGGGTGACGCGGCCGAAAGCGTGGATGAGCTGGTCCAGCGGCAAGGACAGTACGCTGGCGCTCGACAGGGTCCGCTCCGGCGGCGAGATCAGCGTGGCCGGGCTGCTGACCACGGTGAACGCGGCCGCCGGCCGGGTGGCGATGCACGCCGTCCGCCGCGTGCTGCTCGAGGCGCAGGCGGCCGCGCTCGGCCTGCCGCTGCACGTTGTCGAGCTGCCCTGGCCGTGCCCGAACGAGGTTTACGAGCAGCGGATGTCGGCGGCCTGCGACGTCGCCCGGCAGCAGGGTGTCAGCCGGATTGTGTTCGGCGACCTGTTCCTGGCGGAGGTGCGCGCCTACCGCGAGGCCTCGCTCGCCGGGACCGGCCTGACGCCGGTCTTCCCGTTGTGGCGGCAGCCCACTGGCGCGCTCGCCCGCGAGATGCTGGCCCGCGGCGTCCGCGCGGTCATCACCTGCGTCGATCCGGCCCAGGCGCCCAAGGCGATCGCGGGGCGCTGGTATGACGAGGCGCTGCTGCGGTCGCTGCCGGACGGTGTCGACCCCTGCGGCGAGAACGGCGAGTTTCACACGTTCGTGACCGACGGGCCCGGCTTCACTCACCCGCTGGCGGTGACGGTCGGCGAGACCATCGAGCGCGACGGCTTCGTGTTCACCGACGTGCTGCCGGCGCCTGACTGACCACGCTCCCGACGGGCGAAGCCGCCACTCCCATGATCACCGCCTCATGATCGCGAAGACTTTGGCGTACCCCCGCACGTAAAGGTCTTCGCGATCATGGGGCTGCCGCGCCCAGCCCGCGCAGTCCCCAGCCGACGTAGCTTCCGCGCTCGCCCTCATGCCCGATCGCACTCTGGGCGGACTGCGCGGTCACCGCGAGGCTGTGCCAGGTCGCGTGGAGCGGAAACTGGCTGGCTGTCACTTTGGCTCGGCTGCTCGGCGGCGGTTGTAGAGGCGCACGGCCCACAGGTAGCAGGCCAGTGAGATGCCGATGCTCCAGGCGACGGCGGCGATGGCGTGGGTGCCGATGGGAGCACCGGTGAGCAGTCCGCGCACGGTCTGGGTGACGGGGGTGTAGGGCTGGTACTCGGCGAATTGGCGCAGCCCGGGCGGCATGGTGCCGGTCGGGACGAATCCGCTGCTGAGCAAAGGCAGCAGGGTCAGGAACATGGGAGTGTTGCTGGCGGTCTCGACGCTTTTCGCGGCCAGGCCGAGGGCGGCGGACAGCCAGACGAGCGCGAAGGTGAACAGGACCAGCACGCCGACCGCGGCCAGCCAGGCGAGCGGGCCGGCGGTGGGGCGGTATCCGAGGGCCAGGGCGACACCGAGCACGATCGTGACGCTGATCGCGGTCTGGATCGTGCTGCCGATCACGTGGCCGGTCAGCACGGCGCCGCGGGCGATGGCCATCGTGCGGAACCGGTCGATGATGCCGCCGGTCATGTCGGTGGCGACCGACAGCGCGGTGCCCAGTGCGGCCGAGGCCACTGCCATGATCAAGATGCCGGGCACGACGTAGGTGAGGTAGCTAGCCCGGTTGCCGTGATGGCCGCCGAGCCCGGCGCCGAGCTGGCCGCCGAAGACGTAGACGAACAGCAACAGGAACACGATGGGCATGCCGGCGAGCATCAGCGTGACCGATGGATAGCGGAGCTGATGTTTGAGGTTGCGGCGCAGCATCGTCGCGGAGTCGCTGACGGTATAAGTGAGGGAGGTCATCGCTGAAGGGCTTCCTGCTTCGATGGGGTCGGTTCAGCCGTGGGATGGCCGGTGACGGCGAAGAACACGTCGTCCAGGTCGGGGGTGTGGATCGACAGGTTCTCGACCTCGATGCGGGCGCTGTCCAGCTGGCCGAGCAGGCGGCGCAGCGAAGCCACCGTGCCATCGCCCGGTACCTGCAGGGCCAGCTGCTCGGGGTCGGGCTGGGCGGTACCGAGCAGTTCGGCGGCCTGGCGCAGCGCGTGCGGGTCGGCGAACTGGAGCTCGATGTGCCCGCCGGGGACGCGGCGTTTGAGCTCGGCGGAGGTCCCCTCAGCGACGATGCGGCCGTGATCGAGCACCGCGATCCGGTCGGCGAGCTGGTCGGCCTCGTCGAGGTACTGGGTAGTGAGGAAGATCGTGACACCGTCGGCGGCCAGCTCGCCGATGATCTGCCACATGGTGCGGCGGCTGCGCGGGTCCAGCCCGGTGGTGGGCTCGTCCAGGAAGATCAGCCTGGGGTCGCCGACGAGCGTCATGGCCAGGTCCAGCCGTCGCCGCATTCCCCCGGAGTAGGCGGACAGCAGCTTGTCCGCCGCGTCGGTGAGGTCGAACCGCTCGAGCAGTTCGGTCACCCGCCGCGGACCGGCACGGCGGCCCAGATGGCGCAGGTCGGCCATCAGCCGCAGGTTCTCCGTGCCGGTGAGCAGGTTGTCCACCGCGGAGAACTGGCCGGTGACCCCGATGGCGGCACGTACCCCGTCCGGCTCGGTGGCCACGTCGTGCCCGGCGACCCGGATGTCACCGCCGTCGGCCCGGATCAGGGTGGACAGGATGCGCACCATGGTGGTCTTGCCGGCCCCGTTCGGGCCGAGCAGGGCGAAAATCGAGCCCTCGGCGACCGTGAGGTCGACCTCGTCGAGCACGCGGTGCTCGCCGAACGACTTGCGCATCCCGCGGGCGGCGACCGCGGGCATGGTTGAGCCACTCGTCATTGTTCCTCGGCCTTTCAGTCGGCGGGGCGCCGGCAGCTCGCCGGCGGCGCGCAGCTCAGTCGGGCGGGGCGCCGGGCAGTTCGCCGGCGGCGCGCAGTGCTTCGCGGTACGTTTTCCAGTCCTTCTCCAGCAGGGGCAGCCGCTCGGTGAGGAAATCGGCGAACGCGGCCCACTCCAGCAGCACCGCCCGCCGTTCGAGCGGGGCACCGGCGATCGCCCGCAGGCCCTCCCGGGCAAGCTCCCCCTGCTCCCGGTACTCAGAGACGTCGAACCCCATCGCCTGCGCGGAGGCCATGCTGATGCGGACCCGATCCATGCGTTCCCCGGCGGCCCGCGTTCGGCGGATCAGGCCGAGATTCTCCAGCGTTTTGACCGCGCCGGCGATCGCGCTGCGGCTGGCCAGCAGCGCCTCGGCCAGCTCGGCGATGCTCTGCTCCCTGGGCTCGCACACGGCCAGGTAACCCACCAGGCGGCCCACCATCGGCGCCATCGCGTACTGGCGGGCGTAGAAGCGGCCAGCATGGTCGGCGAACGTGATCTTTGCATCTGTCGGCACGGCACGAGATTACATGTATGTCTGAGATAACGCAAACTTGTGTTATCTCAGGCATACCAAGCTTGACCCCGCAACGGGCACGCCCTTGGGGCGGGGACCGGCTTGGGGCGCAAGCCCGTTCGGGAGGAAAATGTCCTTCTCAGCAGGCGGGGCTGGGCGGGTCAGCGTCCGGCGGCCGATTCCCGCCGGGCGCCGAGCAGGGCCGTCATGACCAGGGCGGCGGTTAGCAGGAACACGCCCGAGTACCCGATGTGCCCGGCGAGCAGGCCCATGCCGATCGCGCCGGCGCCCATGCCGGCGTCGTAGGCGGCGTTCCAGATCGCGCTGACCGCCGTCTGCCCGCTGGCGGGGACGCGCGCGTACATCAGCGTGAGGGTCGCGTTCTGCAGCAGCCCGAAGCCGACTCCGAACGCGGCGGCGCCGCCGATCACCAAGGCCGGGCTGGACGTCGCGGCCAGGGCGGCCATGCCGACGGCGGACAGCACGACCCCGGGGCAGAGGAGCCTGGCATGCCCGCGCCGGTCCCCGGTCTTCCCTGCCGCCCAGCGCGCCAGCGTGGACGCCGCCGGCTGGGCGAACAGCGCGATGGTGGCCACCGCGGCGGACCGGCCCGCGATGGCCAGCGGCACGAAGGTCACCAGCACGCCCGCCGCCATCGCCGACGCGGAGAACACGGCGGCTGGCCTGCGCAGGGCCCGGTCGCGGAGCCTGGGCAGCACCTCGTGCGCATGGACGTCCGCGCCGCGGTCGCCGGGCATTCCCGGCATCACGACGAGGGCCAGTAGCGCCGCGGCGGCCGTCGCGGCGAACACCGGGCCGAAGCCCCAGTGAGCGGCCACCCACACGCCCGCCGGCAGCGCCACCAGTGCCGGGACACCGCCGACGATCCCGACCAGGCCCAGTCCCTCGCCGCGGCGTTCCGGCGGGATCAGCGAGGCGGTGAGCGCGCCGCCCGCGACGGTGGCGACCGCGAAGCCCGCGCCCCGGAGGATGCTCACCCCGATGATCACGGCCGGATCCGACGACGCCAGCAGGGCGAGCGCGGGCGCGCCGAGCAGGAGCAGGCCGACGGTCAGCGACAGCCGGTAGCCGACGCGGGCCAGCAGCCGCGGGGTCATCAGCTCGACCGCGACGGTGGTCAGCAGCAGGGCGCCGGTGACCAGGCCAGCGCCCGTGCTGGCGCCGGAGGACTTCGCGTACATCGGCATGACCGATAGCGGCAGATAGAAGCTCACCGACGCGCCGATGATCGACACGAACCGCAGGAGCAGCGAGCGGGTGATCAGCGATGGCCGGGCCGTCTGACGGATTCGGGCGCGGGGGGCAAGGGTTGCTGTCGTCATGGTCATGACGCTAGGCAACAACCGGATCGCTGATAAGGTCCACTTTTATGACTGTGGAGTGGTCCGGTTTGGGTCCGGACCTGCTCATCGCGCTGAACCGGGACACGGCGGAGCCGCTGCGGGCCCAGCTCGAAGGCCAGTTCCGGCAGGCGATCAGGTCCGGCCGCCTCGGTCACGGTGAACGGATGCCGTCATCGCGGGTCCTGGCCAAGGCGCTCGGCCTGTCGCGCGGCCTGGTCCAGGAGTGCTACGCGCAACTGCAGGCGGAGGGCTATCTTGTCGCCCGCGGCGGCTCAGCCACCAGGGTGGCCCGCCTCGCCGCGCAGTCCGCCGAGCCGTCCCGCCCGCCGCCGCCTGCCCCGGCCGCCCGGCTGGTCGCCGACTTCCGGTCCGGCGTGCCCGACCTCGCATCGGCCCCGCGCGAGGACTGGGCGTGGGCGGTCCGCGAAGCGTGCCGGATCGCGCCGAACGTCGCGTTCGACTACGGCGACCCCCAGGGCCATCTGCGGCTGCGCGAGGTCCTGGCCGCCTACCTGCGGCGCGTCCGCGCGACAGACTGCATCGCTGAGCAGGTGGTCATCTGCTCAGGGATGGCGCAGGCGCTGTGGCTCGTCCTGCACGCGCTGGCCGGCCTGGGCGTGCGCCGCGTGGCCTATGAAGACCCTGGCACCCCGGGAACCCTCGCCGCCGCCGCTTCCTGGGCCGGGCTCGAGGCCGTTCCGGTTCCCGTCGACGAGCTCGGCGTGGAGGTGGCGGCGCTGCACGCCTGCGGGGCCGGAGCGGTCGTGCTCACTCCCGCGCACCAGTCGCCGACCGGCGTCGTCCTCGCTCCCGAGCGGCGGCTGGCCTTGCTCGACTGGGCCGCCAGCCGGGGCGGCACGATCGTCGAGGACGACTACGACGCGGAGTTTCGCTACGACCGGGACCCGGTCGGAACCATCCAGGGGCTGGCACCCGACCGGGTGGTCGCGCTGGGCACCGTCAGCAAGTCTCTCGCCCCCACCTTGCGGCTCGGCTGGATCGTGAGTCCGCCCGCCCTGACCGACGCGATGGCCTACGCCAAGCACGTGACCGACCGCGGATCGCCCGGCCTTGACCAGCTCGCGCTGGCCATTCTCATGGAGTCCGGCCGCTACGACCGGCATCTGCGACGGATGCGCACCGAGTATTCCGCGCGCCGCGACGTCCTCATCCGGGCGCTCGCCGACTACGCACCGCAGGTGCGGCTGACCGGCCTCGCGGCCGGGTTTCATGCCGTGGCGCACCTTCCTTTCGGGGCCAGCGAACATGCGGTGGTCCGCGCGGCCCAGGCGCGGTCGGTGGGCCTCTACGGGATGAGCAGGTACCGGAACGATCATTCACCCGACCCGCCGCAGCTGGTGCTCGGCTTCGGCAACCTAGGCCAGCGCGCCATCCAGGCAGGCATCGCAGCGATCGGTGACCTCCTCGTCCCGGCTCCTGGCCATCGGGACAGTTGCGGGATCAGCTGAGTATCTCGCATGGTGAGACGCGGGACCTCACCTGCTCCGCGGCGGTGCTATCCGATGATCAGCGGGTCCTGGCCGGATCCTGGCCTGATGGCCGTGACGGCGAGCCGGCTGGCGCCGGGCTGCCAGGACGTTACCTGCACCTTGCCGGGGAAGCTGAACTCGGCTACCAGGCTGTCGCTGCCCGAAGGCCAGCCGAAGCCGATCAAGGCGTCGCTGCTGGCCGAGGTGCCCGGCACTGCGGTCAGCCGGCCGCTGGCCGACGAGGCCACCAGGAGCTGGATCGCCAGCGCGCCGTCATCGCCGGCTCCCGGATAGCTGAGCTGAAGCGCGAGAAACCGGCCGCTGGGACTGAACGCGCCGCTGGCCACCGAGCTGCCGTCCGGCAGCCGGACCGCGGCCTGCCGGCCGGCGGCCAGATCCAGCACCTGCACCTGGCACAGCCGGGCGCAGGCCGGCATCCACGCGACCCGGGTCGCGCTCGCCGCGATCACCCTGGGGAAGACGCGACTGACCTGCGCGGCGGCCGGATCCCACAGCTCGTCAGACGCTCCCGGTCCCGCGATGGCCGGGGCCAGCAGCAGCCCGCGCACGGTAGCCCGCTTGATCACATACCCCGGCGGCAGCCGCACCGGCGGCTGCGCCGCGCCGACAGCGCCAGCCGCCCCGGCCAGGCCGGCCTGCCGCGCGCCGGCCGCGCCGGCCGCACCCGCCAGCCGCGCCGTCCCCGCCGCGGTGCTCACATCGGCGGCCGGCGGATAGCTGGTCAGCCACACCGCACCCGCGGCGACCGCCGGCGCGACCAGGTCCGCCGAGCCGAGCGGGATCGCCGGCCGCGCGCCGCTGGCCAGGAAGTAGACCGGCAGCGCCGGGCCGGCGCAACCGCCGCAGCCCGGCCCGGCGGCGGCTTCGGCCTGCACGGCCCAGCCCCCGCCGACGCGGGTGAACCGGTAGCCGGACGGGTCAGGCGGCAGGCCGCCGATCGGCACCGTGTGACCGGTCGATGGCGCCAGCCAGGCGGGCCGCACCCCCGCCACCGGCAGCCGGAGGCTGCTCGGCACGGGCACCCCGTGCCCGGCAATCCCGTCCGCTTCGTCCGCGGCGGCCGTGCCCGCAATCGCCTGCACCGGACTCGGGGTGACGGCCGCCGGGGCATGCCCGCGGCCCGGCAGGCGCCAGACCGCCACCACGGCCACCAGCAGGACCAGCACCGCCGCGGCCAGGCGGCCAGGCCACCGGCCGCGCTCGCCGTCCCCGCCCTGGCTGAGAATGTCACCCATGACCGCACCGCCCAAGCGCGACTGCCTGTGACCACGACCATACGCCGGCCGTCCGGCTATCACCGCGCCCAGCGGCCCGCCGCAGTCAGCGGGCTCGCGCTAACTCAGTCAGGGGCAGTCGGCGGACTCGGCCAGCAGGTCCAGGAGCTCTGCGGCCCAGTCATCTGAGTAGCTCTCGAACACGGGGAACCCGACGGGCGGGTGGTCCGACCAGTGATACGACACGCCCGGGTTATGCCGGGTGAACCCTCCGGCGGCGAACAGGTGCGGGCTGCCCTTGACCGCCGGGCCCTGGGCAATCCGCCAGTCTCGGTAGACCTCGGCGCGCCCGGCACCGCGGGCGATCGCGGCCGCCAGCGCGGCCTCGTCGACGTGCTCGCACTGGCCCGCCACGTCCAGGAGCACGGAGGGAATGCTGATACAGGCGTGATCGGCGTAGAACGCGGCCCGCAGCGCGGTGTCAAGCTCGTCGCTGGCCCGCAGGCCGCCCACCAGTGGATCCTTGGCTGCTTGCACGGCCTCCAGGGCCGGCAGCATGGTCACCGGATAGGTGGATTCCGCTTCACGCCACGGCCGCCAGCCCAGTTCCGGATGTCGTCCGCCGATCACGACGACCTCGGCGTCGACGATGAACTTCGGCGTCGGCATCCTGTTGAACAGTTCCAGCGGAAACGCCCGGTGGTTCACTGCGATCTCCTGGCCCCGCGCGGCGGCTGCGGCGTGCAGCGTGTGCATGGCCAGCGTCGCCCACGGGCAGCCGATATCCGACCAGGCGGTCACGGTCTGCGGCACGCTTCCAGCGATCTCGATACCGGTGTCATGGGTCACGCCGCGATGATACGGCGGCCCGGAGATCACCGGCCAGGCGTAAGAACGCCATAGTTACCAGGACCGAAGAATGGCGTGCAGCTCAGCCGCTATTCGCAGATATCCCGGCCACAGAGGATGGCGCTGCGGTTCACGCGATCACGTGATTACCGGCCTGCCGGTTCTTGGCAGGCTCGACTCCGTCAGCGATTGGTAACAAATTACTCCTCGCCGGACGGGCGGATCATCTGATGAGTACGACCTTGCCTATGACAATGCCGGGAACGGCCCTCGCGCCAGGTGACTCGCTGGCTCCGGTAGCCGCACCGCAGCAGCCGGGGTGGGACGGGCACCCGGCCCTCGAACATGCAAAAGCGCTGCTCCGCGACCTTCCCCCGATCGTCACCGCGGCCGAGCTTGATCACCTCACGAAGGCGCTGGCCAAGGCGGCCAGGGCCGAGGCGGCCGTCCTGCAGGTCGGTGACTGCGCGGAGAGCTTCAACGAATGCACGCCGGCCCATACGGCGGCCAAGCTCGCGCTGCTGGACCAGATGGCGGCCCGCGCCGGGAGCCGGATGGGCATGCCGGTGATCCAGGTCGGCCGGATCGGGGGGCAGTTCGCCAAGCCCCGATCCGCTTCGGTTGAACGGCACGAGGGACGCGAACTGCCGGTGTTCCGCGGGCACATGATCAACTCTGAGGTCGCGACCCCCGCCGCGCGGCACCACGATCCGCACCGGATGCTCCGCGCTTACGAAGCGGGCAAGAAGGTCTCCGACCGGGTCCGGCTGCGCCGCACGGACGGGCCCGCAGCCGATGACGGCACCGGACCATGGTGCAGCCACGAGATGCTGGTCATCGACTTCGAGGCCAGCCTGCTGCGGATGGATTTCGACAGCGGCGTGACCATGCTCGGCTCGACCCATTTTCCCTGGGTGGGCGAGCGGACCCGGCAGCCCGGCGGGACGCACGTGAGCCTGCTCGCCGCCGTCCACAACCCGGTGGCCTGCAAGCTCGGCCCCGGCGCCGGCCCGGCTGAGGTAGTCGAACTCTGCGAGTTGCTGGATCCCGAGCGGATACCCGGGCGGCTCACGCTGATCGTCCGGATGGGCGCGGAGGCGGTGACCGAGGCGCTGCCGCCGGTCGCGGCCGCGGTCCGCGAGGCCGGGCATCCGGTCATCTGGATGTGCGATCCCATGCACGGCAACACGGTACGAGCCGCCACCGGCGTGAAGACCCGCCGGATGACCGACTTGATCCGAGAGGCCATCGGGTTCCGCGCCGTCCTGGAGAAGTTGCATCTGCATCCGGGCGGGCTGCACCTCGAGGTCGCCCCCGCGCCGGTCACCGAATGCGTGGGCGGCGGGGTCGCCGATGACGCTTCCATGCTGCCCGGGTACACCACCCTGTGCGACCCGAGGCTGAATCCCGATCAGGCCATCGAGCTGATTGACGCATGGACCTGAACGCCGAATAACCCAAATCCCGTACACAAGTGATATCGCCGCCACCCCGGATGGCGAACTATTCAGTTATGCACCCGTCAGCACATCGCTAGAAAACGGATCGGCTATGGAAGTCGTGGTTCGGAAATACGGCGGAAGCTCGCTGTCGACCTTTAACAAGGTACTGGCCATCGCCGAGCGCACGGCCGCAACGCGGCTGGACGGGCACCCGCTCGTCATGGTGGTCTCGGCGCGCGGCGACACCACCGACGATCTGCTCAGGGCCGTCGATGAAGTCAGCGGCCAGGTCCGCGCGCCTGAGGTGGGCCGCGAGATCGACCAGCTGCTGGCCACCGGCGAGTGCGCTTCCGCTGCCCTGCTTGCCCTGGCGATCAGCAGGCTAGGCGTGCCGGCGGTATCCCTGACAGGAGCCCAAGCCGGAATCCGCGCCAGGGGCAATCCGGGCTGCGGGGTGATCGCGGAGGTATGCGGCGGGCGGGTCGGGCAGTTGCTCGCCGAGGGCGCGATCCCCGTCGTGACGGGGTTTCAGGGCATCACCGACAGCGGCGATGTCATCACCCTCGGCCGGGGCGGCTCTGACACCACCGCGGTGGCGATGGCGGTCGCGCTGGCCGCGCAGGGCTGCGAGATCTACACCGACGTCGACGGGGTGTTCACCGCTGACCCTCGAGTTGTCCCCGAGGCCAGGCGGCTGGCGTCCGTTGAAGCGGGAACCATGGCCGAAATGGCCTTCGCCGGGGCTCGCGTGCTGCATTCACGGGCGGTGGAACTGGCCGGCATCAGCGGTATCGCGATCCACGTGCGCAATGCGCTTGGCCGCGCTCCAGGGACCCTGATCTCTCCGCTGCCCCTCTCACCGCCCGCCGCACGGCGGGGGGAAGGCAATCCCATGCTGGAAAACGACGGAGCGGTCTGCGCCATCGTCCACGACCTCGACGTGGCCCGGGTGCTCGTGCATTCACCGAAGGGCCGCACCGACCTGGCCGGGGACGTGCTGACCGCGCTGGCCGACCTGCCCATCCCGATCGACATGGTCGCCAGGTCGGGGCCCTCCGAGGATGAGTTCCGGATGGGCTTCACCATCCGGCGGGGCGACATCGACCTGGTCCGGCTGGCCCTGGCCGACATCACCGCGCGCTCGATCGCGTCGCTGCGGGTGGACGACGACCTCGGCAAGGTCTCGGTCGTCGGCATGGGCTTGCTGAGCCGGCCCGGGTACGCGGCCCGGATGATCTCCGCCCTGACCGCGGAGGATATCGCGACGAGCTGGATCTCCACCTCTCAGCTAAGAACCTCGGCCATCATCGCGCGGCATCGCGTCATCAGGGCCGTCGAGGTGCTCCACCGTGAATTCGCCGCAGACCTGAGCGTGGGCCTGCGCGTAGGCCCGTCCGCGGGCATGAAGGACTCCCGCGTCGGGCCGATGGGGTCGATGACCCTGGCGCGGACCGGCACGCAGGCCACCCCACTCAGCTGAGAGGAAGACTCATGCTCGTCAACAACTCCTTCGCCCGCGGACTGCGGCTGCGGCGGCTCTACCGGCACGGAGACGAACGCCTCCTGGTCGTGCCCCTGGATCATTCGGTCACCGACGGGCCGCTGTTCACCGGCCGGTCACATGACCGCAGCCTGGACGGGCTGGTCGGGCAGATCGCGGAGAACGGCGTCGACGCCATCGTGCTGCACAAGGGCAGCCTGCGGCATGTCAGCGACCGCGGGTTCACCGAGACCGCGCTCATCGTCCACCTGAGCGCCAGCACGATGCACGCCCCCGATCCGGACGCCAAGTACCTGGTGGCCAGCGTCGAAGAGTCGCTGCGGCTCGGTGCCGACGCGGTCAGCGTGCACGTCAACGTCGGCTCGGCGGATGAGCGCCAGCAGGTCAGCGACCTGGCCACGGTGGCAGACGCGTGTGACCGCTGGAACGTCCCGCTGCTGGCGATGATGTACCCCCGCGGGCCCCGGGTGGACAACCCCCGGGACCCTGACCTCGTCGCCCACGCGATCACGATCGCCGCCGACCTCGGCGCGGACATCGTCAAGAGCCTGTACGTCGGGTCGCCGGCCGCGATGGCCGACGTCGTGCGCTCGGTCTGCGTCCCGGTGATCGTGGCCGGCGGCCCGCGCCAGGACGGCCCCGCGGTGCTGGCCTACGTCGAGGACGCCTTGCGGGGCGGCGCCGCCGGCGTCGCCATGGGACGCAACGTGTTCCAGGCCCCCGATCCCGGCGCCATGGTGCGGCGGCTCTGCGAGGCCATCCACCCAGGGTTCGACGCTGTTCCCGACCAGGCTCCGGCCTGGCTTCAGCCGGTTGCTCAGTAAATCCAATCCCGCAGTACCCGAGGAGGCTCTCATGAAGATCAGCTGGCTGGACGTCCGCTCGCTGAAGGAGACCAAGGCAGCCATCGTGCAGGAGGCGCTGCATGCCCGGATCGACGGGATCGTCGCAGACGACCCGGCCGACCTGCACTCCCTGCCGCCGACCGTGAAGAAGGTGCTCTTCCCCCACGGGCAGCCGCTGCCCGACGACCTCGACGGGGTGGACATCGTGATCGTCGACCCGGCCGAGCACGGCGCCCCCGCCGAGCTCGCAGTGCGCCACCCGGAGGTGGAGTTCGGCCGCTTCGTCGAGATCATCGACGCGGAGACCCTGGAGGATGCGTGCCGGTCGGCCAGGACCGAACGGTGGAGCGTGCTGCTGTTCCGCGACCCCACCAAGATCCCGCTGGAGATCGTCATCGCGGCGGCGGCGCGGGCCACCGGAAGCCTGGTGACCATCGCTGCCGACCCTGAAGAAGCCGAGATCATCTTCGGGGTGCTCGAGCACGGATCGGACGGCGTGCTGATGGCCCCGGCCGGAGTCGGCGACGCCTTCGCGCTCAAGGCCTCGGCCACGCCGGGCTCTCCCGAGCTCGGCCTGACCGAGCTCGAGGTCACCGGCAGCACCCACATCGGCATGGGCGAGCGCGCCTGCGTCGATACCTGCTCGTACCTGCACGAAGACGAGGGAATCCTGGTCGGGTCGCACTCCAAGGGCATGATCCTTTGCGTCAGCGAGACGCACCCGCTGCCCTACATGCCGACCCGGCCGTTCCGGGTCAACGCGGGCGCGATCCACTCATACACGCTGTCCCAGGACGAGCGGACCAACTACCTCAGCGAACTGCGGGCCGGCAGCAAGGTGCTGGCCGTGGACGTCAAGGGCCAGACCCGGCTCGTCACGGTCGGCCGGGTCAAGATCGAGTCCAGGCCGCTGCTGTCCATCGACGCCGTGGCCGCCAACGGCCAGACGGTCAACCTGATCCTGCAGGACGACTGGCACGTCCGGGTGCTCGGTCCGGGCGGGGCGGTACTCAACAGCACCGAGCTCAAGCCGGGCGATCGGGTGCTCGGCTACCTGCCCGCCGAGGACCGGCACGTCGGCTACCCGATCAACGAGTTCTGCCTGGAGAAATGAGCGAACAGTGACCAGCACGAGTTCAGCGCACCGTTTCAGGGTGATGGATTTCCATGCCCGGCTGCCGGGCCGTCCCGGTGCCTCAGGCCGCCTGCTGGCCACGATGGACGAGCACGGGATCGACCGCTCGATCGTCACCATTGCCGGCGTGATCGATCCCGATCTCCTCTCCGAGCAGGTCATCCGCGGGGGGCATATCACGGCCGACGCCGACAACGATGCGCTCCTCGACGCTTGCGAGGAGACCGACGGCCGGCTGCTGCCCTTCTTCTTCGCCAATCCGCACGCAGATGCCGGGCACTACGGCTCGCGAGCCGCCAAGTTCCGCGGGATGGAGATATCGCCTGCCGTCCATGGGGTCGGTCTCACCGACCCGCGCACCCGCGC
This sequence comes from Streptosporangiaceae bacterium, assembly GCA_036502085.1. Classification (GTDB taxonomy): domain Bacteria; phylum Actinomycetota; class Actinomycetes; order Streptosporangiales; family Streptosporangiaceae; genus PALSA-505. The sequence goes on along the minus strand of DASXZD010000068.1, from coordinate 28,889 downwards.
GCTGGTCGACGTGGCCGCCGAGTTCGGGCATCCCGTCTACGTCGTCTGCCTCGGCCGCGGCGGCGCGGGCGTTACCGACCTGGTCCGGCTGGCGCGGGCCTATCCCGGCGTGACCTTTGTTCTCGGGCACTGCGGCTTCGTCGGCATCGACCTGTACGCGCTCAACGTCGTCCGTCCCGAGGCCAACATCGTCGCCGAGACCTCCGGCTGCTACACCGGGGTCGCCGTGGCCGCCGTCGAGCGGCTCGGCGCGGACCGGGTGCTGTTCGGCACCGACTACCCGATGCAGCACCCCAGCGTCGAGCTGGCCAAGCTGCACGCGCTCGGCCTGACCGAGGAGGCCCGAGACAAGATCACCTGGCGCAACGCACATCGGCTGATCGGAGAGGAAACATCATGACCGCGCGTGTCTCGCCGCTGCCGCAGCTCGGGCAGTGGAACAGCTTCGGGGAACTGGCCGACCTGCAGGACAAGTTCCTCCCCCAGGCGCTCGCCCGCGCCGCCCGGTCACCGTTCTACGGCGCCAGGTTCGGCCTGGGTCCGCCGCCCGCGGACCGGGCCGACCTGGCCGCGCTCCCGTTTACCAGCAAACAGGATCTGCGCGACAACTATCCCTTCGGGCTGCTGGCCGTGCCCCGCGAGGAACTGGCCACCTATCACGAGTCGAGCGGCACGGCCGGCCAGCCCACCCCGTCCTACTACACCAAGGAGGACTGGTTTGACCTGGCCGAGCGGTACGCCAGGAAGTGGATCGGGATCTCGCCGGCCGATACCTTCCTGGTCCGCACCCCGTACGCGCTGATGATCACCGGTCACCTGGCGCATGCGGCCGCCCGGCTGCACGGCGCGACCGTGATCCCGGGTGACAACCGCTCGCTCGCCATGCCCTACTCCCGGGTCGTGCGGGTGCTGCATGACCTCGGCGTGACCCTCACCTGGTCGATGCCGACGGAAACCCTGCTGTGGGCCGCCGCGGCCCGCGCCCGCGGCCTCGACCCAGGCACGGACTTCCCGGCCCTGCGCGCGCTCTTTGTCGGCGGTGAGCCGCTGAGCGACGTCCGCCGGCGGCGGATCAGCGAGCTGTGGAACGTGCCGGTGATCCAGGAATACGGCTCCACCGAGACCGGCAGTCTCGCCGGGGAATGCCCGGAGGGCCGCATGCACCTGTGGGCGGACCGGATGCTGTTCGAGGTCCGCGACACCCAGACCGGGCAGGCGTCAGCCGAGGGAACCGGGAGCCTGGTCGTCACGCCGCTGTTCCATGCGGCCATGCCGCTGGTCCGGTACGACCTCGGGGACAACGTCGAGGTCAGCTACGACGGCTGTGCCTGCGGCTGGCAACTGCCGACGGTGCGCGTGTTCGGCCGGGCCGCCTTCGGCTATCAGGTGTGGGGCGGGCAGGTGACTCAGCAGCAGATCGAGGAGGTCGTATTCGGCCTCGACCGGCGATTCGGCGTGCTGTTCTGGCGAGCCAGGGCGGAGCCGCGACGGCTGCTGATCCAGATCGAGGTGGGCGAGAAGCACGCCGCCGACGCGACAGCGGTCCTGGCCGCGGCCGTCCGGGCGTCGGCCGGGGTGGCATGCGAGGTGACGGCGGTGCCGCCGGGAACGCTCGTCCCCGAAAAGGTCCTCACCGGCGTTCACGACGTGGTGAAGCCCAGAAGCCTCTTCGGACCCGGCGAGGACTGGGACAAGGCTCTCCTTTACTACTGACCTCCTCTACTACTGACCTCACCCCAGAATCTGCTGCGAAAGCGAGGACATGATGTCGGCAAGCGAGATGCGGGTAGCGGTGGTCGGCGCCGGGATCGCCGGTCTCACGGTCGCGGCGGCGCTAGCCAGGGCAGGCGTCCGCTGCCGCGTGTACGAGCGGGTAGCACAGCTGGGCGAGGTCGGCGCGGGGATACAGCTGTCCCCGAACGGGACTCGCCTGCTGCACCGGCTGGGCGGCGGCGCCGCGCTGCGGGCGGCGGCCGTGCGCCCCGAGGCCATCGAAATGCACCGGTGGGACTCGGGCGGCGTGCTGATGCGCACGGCCCTGGGCCGGGCCTGCGAGGACATGTACCAGGCACCGTACTACTGCCTGCACCGGGCCGATCTGCACGCAGTGCTCGCCGCCTTGCTGCCCGCGGACGTCATCAGGCTCGGCGCCCGCTGCGTAGCGGTCGCGGACGGGGACGGCGCGGCCGAGATCCGCTTTGCCGACGGATCCGCCGAGGCGGCTGACGTCGTGGTGGGCGCCGACGGCATTCACTCGGTCGTCCGGCAGGCGCTGGTCCGCGACGAGCCGCGGTTCTCCGGTCAGGCGATCTACCGCGGCCTGATTCCGGCCAGCCGGCTGCCTCACCTCCTCAAGGAGCCGAAGGTAACGCTGTGGCTGGGCCCAGGGCAGCACTGTGTCTGCTACCCCGTTTCGTACGGAAGAAATATCAGTTTCGTCGCTACCACCCCGGCTGGAGACTGGCGCGGCGAGTCCTGGACGGAGGAAGGCAAGGTAGCCGACGTGGTCGAGGCCTACCAGGGGTGGCACGAGGACGTCCAGTCCCTGCTGGGGGCCGCCGACCGCGTCACCCGCTGGGCGCTGCACGACCGCGCGCCGATCAGCCGCTGGAGCGGACAGCGGATCACCATCGTCGGCGACGCCGCCCACCCGATGCTGCCCTTCGGAGCCCAGGGCGCCAATCAGGCCATCGAGGATGCGGTCACGCTGGCCGCGTGCCTGCGCGGCGTGCCGGCCACGGATGCGACGGCGGCCCTGGCGCGCTACGAAGGCATCCGCAGGCCCCGCACCGAGCACGTGCAGCGGGCGATCCAGCGCAACGCCCGCAATCATCACTTCGCCGACGGCGAAGAGCAGCGCGAACGGGACGGGGCGATGGATGAGAACTGGGGACTGCGGGGCCAGGGGTGGCTGTTCGGCTACGACGCCGAGGCGGAGGTGGAACGGTGAACCCCGCGGGAGCCGTAGTCATGGTGACCGGAGCGGCGCAGGGAATCGGCGCTGCCGTGGCGCGTGCGTTCGCCGGCCACGGCGCGACCGTAGCGGCAGTCGATACCAATGACTGCGCTCTCAGCCGCCAGGTGGCAGCGCTGCGTGGCCTGGGCTACCCGGTTACCGGGTACACGGTGGACGTCCGGGACGGCGCGGCGGTCCGCGACCTCGTGGACCAGGTCGAGCGCGAATGCGGTCCGGTGAACGTACTGGTGAACGCGGCCGGCGTGCTGCGTACCGGCCCGGTCGTCAGCTTCACCGACGAGGACTGGGCCGCCGTGATGTCGGTCAATCTCACCGGCGTCTTCAACGTCTCGCGGCCGGTGGCGGTGCGGATGGCCGCACGCGCATCCGGCACTATCGTCACGATCGCGTCCAATGCCGGCGGGGTCCCGCGCATGCACATGGCCGCATACGCCGCGTCCAAAGCGGCGACGGCGATGTTCACCAAGTGCCTGGGGCTCGAGCTGGCCGGGCACGGCGTCCGGTGCAACGTTGTCTCCCCCGGCTCCACCGATACTCCCATGCTGCGCGGGATGTGGCACGGCGAAGACAGCGCGCAGGCGGTCATCGACGGCACGCCTGCGGCCTACCGGGTCGGCATACCGCTGGGCAAGCTGGCCACGCCGGAGGACATCGCCGACGCCGTGCTCTTCCTGGCCTCCGACCAGGCGGCCCACATCACCATGCAGGACCTATACGTCGACGGCGGCGCGGCCCTCAGGGGCTGAAGCCGCGGATCGGCCCGTCCGTCGCCACCCCTGAGCGAAAGCCGACAATCATGGCCATTGCCCCGATCGCCCCCTACCAGATGCCGACCGAGGCAGATGTGCCCGCGGCCGAGGTGTCATGGATTCCCGACCCTCGCCGGGCGGTCCTGCTCATCCATGACATGCAGCGGTACTTCATGCGCGGATTCACGCCAGGACAGTCACCGGCCACCGATCTGGTCGCCAACATCAGGCTGCTCAGACAGGCGGCGGACCGGCTGGGCATGCCAGTGGCCTACACCGCCCAGCCCGGCAGCATGACCCGTGAGCAGCGCGGGCTGCTGCGCGACTTCTGGGGTGCGGGCATGAGCGCTGCCCCGGAGAACCGGGCGATCATCGAGGAGCTGGCCCCGGCCGGCCGGGATACGGTTCTCACCAAGTGGCGCTACAGCGCCTTCCACCGCACCGGCCTGCGCGACCTGCTGGCCGGCTGGGGGCGCGATCAGCTCATCATCTGCGGTGTCTACGCTCACATCGGCTGCCTGATGACGGCCTGCGACGCTTTCACGCTGGATGTACAGCCCTTCTTCGCGGTCGACGCGCTCGGCGACTTCTCCCGTGAAGAGCATTTGATGGCCGTACGGTACGCGGCGCAGCGATGCGCGATGGCCGACACTACGGGGCGATTCCTCGGCCGCCTGCGGCCCTCACGCGACCGGTGCGTTGGAGCCAACGGCCACCAGTCCGAGATCAGCCGCGTCTAGCAGCTGCTCCGGCCCGGTCGAGCCGCCGGACCAGGGCAAGTCCTGGCCCGGTAAGGGCGGTGGTGGCCAGGGCCATCAGGACCAGCATGGTGAACATGGTGGGCGTGATCACCTTGAGATCCAGGCCCACGTTGAGCACGATCAGCCCGGTCAGGCCGCGGCAGTTCATCAGCACGCCGAGCGAGGCTGACTCTGGCCAGTCCAGGCCGGCGGCGCGGGCCGCCATCGCCCCGCCGAGCAGCTTGCCGGCGATGGCGCCCGCCAGGATCAGCAGGCACCATCCCCACAGCCGCGCATCGGTGCCCAGCAGGCCGATCTGGGTACGCAGCCCGGTGTAGGCGAAGAACAGCGGGAGGAGCAGCGTGCTGGTCACGCTCCGCAGCCGCCCGGCCGCCTGCTCGATCCGCAGCGAGCCGCGGGGCGTGACCACGCCGAACATGAACGCGCCGAAGATCGTGTGGATGCCGATCGCATCGGTGGCTAGCGCGGCGAGCATCGTTCCGCCGAGGATGATCGGCAGCACCGCGCTGTCGGGCACGGCCGGCCGCTGGCCCGGGCCGGGGGCCAGCAGCCTGGCCAGCAGCGGCCGGACGGCCAGCGCCATCACCGCGAAGAAGCCCAGGGTGAGCCCGGCCGTCTCGGCGGCGCCGACCGGGCTGCCTCCGTGCACGAGAGCCACTACCAGCGCCAGCAGGCACCAGGCCGTGACGTCGTCGATCGCCGCGCAGGTCAGGGCGGTGGAGCCGAAGGCCGTGCGGCTCAGGCCCCGGTCGGCGAGTACGCAGGCCAGCACGGGAAAGGCGGTAATGCTCATGGAGATGGCCAGGAACAAGGCGAACACGGGATAGCTCACGCCGGCCGGCGCGAGCCGACGGTAGGCGATGACCGCGATCCCGGTCCCGCACAGCAGCGGCAGGGCGATCCCGGCGTTGCTGACCATCAGCGCGACCCGGCCGCGCTGCCGCGCCAGCAGCAGGTTGAGCTCGTAGCCGACCAGGAACATGAAAAAGATCAGCCCAAGCTGGGCCAGGGCGTTCAGCATCGGCGCGAGCCGGGCGGGGAACAGCCAGCCGAACGCCTGCGGCCAGATCAGCCCCAGCGCAGACGGGCCCAGCAGGATCCCGGCCAGGATCTCGCCGGTGACGGCAGGCTGCGACAGCCGGCGGAAAGCCAGGCCGGCCAGATGGCAGGCGGCCAGGATCACCGGGACCGCGATGAGCAGCCCGGCGACCGGGTCGTAGGCCGTCGGGGCGGCCGTGCGCCGGCCCGCCGCGGCGCTGCCGCCGTATCGCAGCAGCAGCACCGCCGCCCCCGCGGGGACGACGACCAGGGCCAGGTAGGCCAGCGTGGACCGGGGCAAGCGGACCGGAGATGCGGCGGGCGCGTCCTGGCGTGGCGGGGTGATCGCGGAGTCAGCAGCGGAGTCAGCAGTGGACAACACGGGAGCAAGCCTCCGGGCTACCGGTCTAGCGGATGGTCACGGGAAGGGCTGTTGCCCGCGTGGCGAGCGCGGCGAGATGCTCGGCGAGCAGGGCCGAGCCGCCCCGGGTCAGCAGCGACTCGGGGTGGAACTGCATGGAAATGAAGCCCGCGCCCCGTAGCCCGTGCACCCGGCCGGTCACCGGGTCCCTGCTCACCTCGACGATTCCCCGGGTGGCGCCCACCGGTCCCTGCGCGCCGGCCGCCGGCAGGCTGTCGGTGTCGCTGCGGGCGGCGAACGTGTTGTAGAAACCGACCGTCTCGGCCCGCCCGAAGAAATCGATGGCCTGCTGGGTCCCCTGGTTGGGCGGCTCGATGCGGCTCAGCGGCAGGCCCAGCACGCCGCTGAGCACCTGGTGTCCCAGGCAGATGGACAGGAACGGGACGCCGGCGGTCATCAGCCTGCGGGTGATGTCGTACAACGCGGCGATGCGGGCGTCGCGCAGGTCCGTCGGATCGCCGGGACCGGGGCCGACCACGGCCAGGTCCACATCGGGGACCGGCACGCCTGCCCCGGCGAACCTGCGGTAGGACTCGACCGCGACGCTGAGCCCGAGTGCTCGCAGGTGCTGGCCCAGCATGGCGGTGAAGGTGTCTTCGGCGTCCACGATGAGCGCTCGCAGGCCGGCCAGCCGCGGATCGGCCTGGCCGCGCAGGCCAGGCGGGTCGAACCAGAACGGGGCGAGCACCGCGTTGCGCTGGGTCAATGCCGCGCCGACCTCGGGGCGGTCCGCGATCCGGGCTCTGGCGGCGGTACCGCGCATGCGGCTCCGCGCGCTGCTGACTCCCAGGGCGGCGAGCAGCCCGGCCGCCTTGACCCGCGTCTCGGCGACCTCCGAGTCAGGATCGGACAGCCGGACGAGGGTCGCGCCGACTCCGATCCGCAGGTGCCCCGCCTGATCGATGTCGGCGGTCCGGATGAGGATCGAGGAATCGATGGCAGGCGCGCCCGCGGCGTCCGTGCCGAGCAGCGCGAGAACACCGCTGTAGTAGCCCCGGCCGGCGGGCTCGCGGCGGGCGATCACCCGGCAGGCGTTCTGCACCGGGCTCCCGGTGACCGTCGGGGCCGGCAAGGTCTCGCGCAGCACGTCCCTGACGTCCAGCGAGCTGTGTCCCTCGATGAGGTACTCGGTATGGGCCAGCCGCGCCATTTCCTTCAGGAACGGCCCGACGACCCGGCCGCCGCTGGCGCAGACCCTGGCCATCATCTTGAGCTCCTCATCAACCACCATGCAGAGCTCCTCGGTTTCCTTGGGGTCGGCCAGGAACCGCAGGATGTCCTCGAGGCGGGGGCCGTCCTGCCCGTAACGGCAGGTCCCGCTGATGGGGTTCATCACCGCCAGCCCGTTGCCGAGGCTGACGTGCCGCTCGGGCGACGCGCCGATGAAGGTACGCGCTCCCGTGTGAACCAGGAATGTCCAGTACGCGCCCGTCTCGCTGAGCAGCAGCCGCCGGAAGACGGCGAGGGCAACGCGGACCGAGTAGCCGGGGATGGCCGCCGTGAAGCATCTCTTGATGACGAAGTTGGAGCCCGCGCCGGTGCCGATCTCCTCGGTCAGCACGCCGCGGACCAACTCAGCGTAGGCCTCGTCGTCGATGTCGAAATCACCGTCTGACAGCACGACGGGAACATCCGCGATCTGCGCGATCACGTCGGCCACCGGCAGCCGGGCCTGCCGTCGCACGTTCATGGCGAGAATGGGCTCCTGGTCGTCCCGGCAGTCGAATCCGCGCTCGGTGATCTGGCGGTAGGGAATGACGGCGAGCACCTCATGACGCTGGCCGGCCGGAACGTCCTGCCGCCCGACCGCAAGATCGGCGAGGCTGTGCTGCGAGGTCATCTCGCCCGACATCGCATCGACCAGTCCCGTGCCGCCTGGTGACTGCGACCGGTGAATGAGGGCGAAGGCCTGCCCGTGCGGCCCGTGACCGGAGAGCAGGTCGGAGAAGTCCGGGGGCGGCTGACGGCTGGTGATCATCGTCTTTCCTCCTGGGGCTGCGCGTGACCGCAGGCCCGGTCGAGTACGGAGCCTGGATCCGGCGGAACGCCGCTGCCACGCCAGGCCACATGCTGGTCGGGCCTGACCAGCACGAGGTCGCAGGCCCAGCGGTCGCGCACCGCGGCATCGTCGTTGCCGATACGGACAAGGGGGATGTCGCGCTGCGCTGCCTCGCAGGCGAGCGCTTCGCCGTCGCCTGCTCCGGACAAGTCCACGAGCGTGAACCCGGGGCCGAGAAGCTCGTAGAGAGGTGCGCCGCCCAGCCGGACCGAGGGGACCCGGCCGCCTGGCCACGGGACCGCCGTGACCTCACCCCAGTCCCAGGGCGGCGGACTGTCTGCCGTGCCGTCGGGAACCGGGCATATGACCGGGGAGCCGGCGTACCGGTAGCCGAAGTGGATTCCGACGTTGTCGAGCTGGTACGCCTCCTGCCGGAGGAAGCCGGCCAGTTGCTCGCGGGTCGCGCCGAGCGCGGCGAGCTGTGCGAAGCGACGCCACGCCTCCATCAGGTTGGCGCACATCTCGCGGTTGAACAGGGCGACCGGACGGCGCTCGGCCTCGTAGCTGTCGAGCAGTCCGAGCCCGGCCCAGCCGGATACCACAGCGGCCAGCTTCCAGCCGAGATCCACGGCGTCCGCGATGCCAGTATTCGCGCCGTGACCGCCGACCGGATAGAACTGGTGCGCCGCGTCTCCGGCGAGGAACACCGATCCCGAGCGGTAGGCAGCGGCGACCGCCAGCGTGCCCTGCCAGTGGCTGACGTCGAGCAGCTCATCTACGGCGAACGTGAGCCCGAACCTGTCCCACATGGCTGCCACCGGATCGCTGACGGTCTGGCCGTCTTCGACGCGGAAGCTCGCCGTCCAGGTGTGAGCGCCGTCCCGGGAGACCAGGTTGAGGCCCTTAGCCGTGACGGTCAGGAAGGCGGGCCCGTAGCGGCGCAGGACCGGATCGGCGCTGGTGAAGTAGAGGGAGCAGTGCCGGGTCGGCGGCCCGGTCGCAGCGACGGAAATGCCGGCCGCCTCACGGACGGCGCTCCCGGCCCCGTCGCAGGCCACCAGATAGCGGGCGGTCATCGAGTACGAGGCCCCGCTGCCGTCGGCTACCGAGACGGTCACGCCGCCCTTGCCCTCGGCCCCGGCCCCGGCCCCGGTCTCGGTCTCGGTCTTGGCCTCGGCGAATCCCGTGAACCTGCAGCCTTCGCGCAGGTCGATCAGCGGGTGATCCTTCGCCGCCTGCCTGACCACTTGCTCGAGCAGCGATCCCTGCACCCGCTGGTACGCCTGCGCCGGGGTCGATCCGTCGGTGGCCGCGGCGTTGCCGCGGGCGACATCGGCGACCGACGGGTAGTGCCACACGGTAACCGGGGGCTCGGATGCGTCCCGGGTGAACACGAAGTTGGCCGGCTGGTCCGCGGCCACTCCCCTGGAGCGAATCTCGGCGCTCAGCCCCAGCCGGTCAAGGAGCTCCATGCTCCGGCCGTTGACGTAGTCCATCTTCGGGAACCTGGGAGGGCGGACCGACCTCTCCAGGACAACGCTGGGGGTGCCGTGCCTGGCCAGTTCCAGGGCCAGGACCGAGCCCACCGGGCCTGCTCCTACCACCAGCACGGGTGCGTCGAAGGTGTCAGTGCTCACGGTGGCCGCTCCTCCTGTGGTTGCCATGGGCTGACGGTGCCTGCCCACACCACGAGCATTGGCCAGACGGAGCGGCCGGGCATCACGTCTTCACGTGATCCGGCCGGGATTCACGGTCTGTCCTCACTGCCTGCGCAAACGCGTCAGGTCACGCCAGCGGATCGGCCGGCGTGGCCTGAGGTACTCCGGGGTTACGGGAGGCTCATGCCCAGGGCAGGCTGGCGGCCCGCGAGGGTGCTGCCCGTCTCCCGGTCTTCACGGTGCGCGAAGCGCCGGGTCAGCTCGACCCGGTTGTTGACGCCGAACTTCGAGAAGATATGGCGCAGGTGACTGTCGACGGTATGCGGCGAGAGATACAGCCGGGTCGCGATCTCCCTGTTGGTCAGGCCCTCGGTGACCAGCTGCGCGACTGGCAGTTCCGACTGGGTGAGCCGGGGGTAGGCTGCCGGGTCGCTGCGCTCCGGGTGCGGCTCGCGCCGCAGGTCGAGGTCTCGCAGCGCCTGCTGTGCCGTGGCGACGTGATAGCGAGCCCCGGCCGTCGCGTACAGCGACAGTGCCTCTTCCAGGTGGTTGACGGCGGTCCGCCGGTTGCCGGCCTGATACTCCGCGGCCGCGGTGTCCTGCAGTGCCCCGGCCCGGGCCAGCGGGCGGGGACTATCGGCGAAGTGCCCCAGCGCTAGCCGGAACGCCGCTAGGTCGCCGGTTTGCAGGCCCGCCGCGTACAGTGCCGCGCCGGCCATGGACGAGATGGCGGGATTCCGCCGCGCCAGCCGCTGCAGGGCGCCGCTGATGGCATCGGCTGACGCGCGCGAGCCGGCTCGATGCGCGATCTTCACCAGCGCCGGGCCTGCTATCGAAGCCTCGGCGAAGATCGGCCGCTTCGGTAGCGCCTCGATGAGCGGCGCGGCCGTCTCCAGCGCCAGCTTGGGTTCACCGATGGCATCCTGATAGAGCGCCATCGGCCAGAGCAGGTCAAGCACCTTGCCGCTGGTCAGCTGGTCAAGCTTGGCCGCATAACGTCCGGCCGCCGCCAGGTCGCCGCGGTGCATGGCCACCTGGAGAAGCAGGGCCAGACAGGGCAGGCTCAGCTGGAGGGCTCGCAGCCGCTCCGCGCTCTCCAGGCCCTTCTCGGCTTCGCCCGCCGCCTCGGCCAGCAGGCCCTGTGCGAGCCGCAGCTCGGCGCGGTAGAGGTGACACAGTGGATTGGACCACTCGGTCGTGGGCAAGGACGCCTTGCCCTGCCCCATGGCGTAGATGGCATCGGCCTCGTCGAACCGGTCGGCGGTGGCCAGCGCGCGGGCTAGCCAGAGCCTGGGATGATGCAGGCGAGCCCCGCCCTCGGCCTGGTCGGCCGCCGCCACGGCCGCCTGCGTCCACTTGATCGCGGTTTCGATGTCCCCCTGATCGCGAGCGGCGGCGCCGCGTGCCACGCTCCCGAACACCATGGCCGAATACTCCCCGGTGACCCCGGCCAGCATGGCCGCCTCGGCTCCTGCCTGGTCCGCTCCGGCGGTGTCTCCGGCGTAGATCAGCCCGTGTGACCTGATGGCCATGAGCTGCGCCCGGACCGAGTCCGACGTGGCATCCCCGGACGGCGCAGGAGCCCCGCCACGGCGGGACCGGGTGCGGTGCCCGGCCAGCTGGCTCGTGGTGTCGCGCAGCAGCCGCGTTGCGCGGCCGCCGCCTTCCCCGGCCGCGCCTGAGGTCAGGTAGCCGGAGTGCCCGGCCGGGGCCTGCCCTTCGATCTTCACCATGGAGGCGGCGGCTTCCCGGCACAGGGCTATCCGGATCGGCTCGCAGAGGCTGCCGTAGACCGCCTCGCGAATCAGGTCGTGATTGAACCACAGGCTGGGGCCGTCCGTGGTGAGGAGCCCGGCTTGTATCGCTTCCCTGGCGATCGGCAGCAGTTCGACTGTGCAGCGGCTGAGCAGTCCGGCCGCCTCATGCACGGTGAACGGGCGGTTCAGGATGGCTCCCACGTCCAGCAGCCCGCGGGCGTCAGCGGACAGGTCCTGCAGCCGCAGGGCGACCGCACCCAGGAAGGCGGCGGGCAGTCCGCCGGGCAGGACGGTCCCGGCTCCGTCCACGATGGCGAGTTGGCCGCTGTCGCGCAGAGTCGTGAAGAGCAGCTGCAGGAGGAACGGATTGCCCGAGGCCCTGGCCGCCAGGCCTACGGCAATCGCATTAGGTTCCGCGCCCAGTGCCTCAGCGCAGAACTCGGCCACGGCGCTGTCACAGAGCGGACCAAGCTCGATGCGGTGCGCACCCTCTGTCACCAGCCTGTCGATGGTGCTGGTGGCGGGGCACGGCGAGGTGCGCGGGCTGAGGGCGAAAGCCCAGAAGATCGGCGTACCTGATAGCTCGGGCACTAGGGTCCCCAGCGCCATCATCGTGAACTCGTCAGCCCACTGGATATCGTCTATCGCAATGTACAGCGGCCGTTTGCGTGCATGGGCCTCGATAAGATCCCTGACACGGTCGACGAGCCAGAAATGATCGTTGCCGTGACCGCCCAGCGTGGCCAGGTCAATTCCGGAGAGCCCGCCGCGCCGCAGCGCGGAGAGCAGCGTGCTCATGGGGGCGACCCGGTCCAGCTCGGTGGCCCGGCAGCTCGCTGCCGTCATCCCGAGGAGCTGGGCTTCCTCGACGGCCGCCTGGAGGAGATGGCTCTTCCCGATGCCGGTCGGGCCTTCGATCACCACACACTGACTGGAACCAGCACGGGCTATCACAAGAAGTCGGCGGATCTCCGACAGAGCGTCCTGTCTGTCTAAGAACGGCTTGCTCGGGTACATATTTCCTCCATGTGACCAGCCCCCGTGATGGCGGAATCCGCACATATTGTTAAATCATAACTTCTGATATTCATTTAAAGTTAAGTTTCGTCATGCGCTGACAGCGGAAATCGAAATCTCCTGGGATGGAGATGCTTTCTCAGCTATTCGGCGGAAACACGGTACGACTCAGCGGGAGGCACCGCAGGACTCAGCGGGAGGCACCGCGGCTCACCGGCCTGGAGCCGAGCCTGACATCCGAGCCGGGGCGCCAGGCCGTGCGGCACCAGGCCGCGTGGCACCGGGTCGTAGCGGTCGTCGCATGGGCAGGTCAGGGATAAACAGGGTAAGTATGGTCAGCAGGATCCCGCAGCCTCCGGCCACCGCGAAAACGGTATGCAGCGCGCCGACAAGAGAGCCGCGCAGGGCCTCGCTGACCGCGCCGTGCGGTGCCGCGATCTGGCCCGTGGCAGCCGGCGCATCGCTCAGCGAGCCCAGCCCGGCGGTCAGCAGCGTGCCGAGCACGGCGACGCCGAACGATGCGCCAAGCTGCCTGAGGAACGCGCCGGTGGCAGTACCCGCGCCTAGCTCGGGCAGCGGCAGCTCGGCCTGAACCACCAGGACGAGCGGCTGAACGCACAGCCCGAGCCCGACCCCGGTGACCGTCATCATCGCGAAGATCCACGGCAGCGGTGTCCGCAACCCGAGCCCGGTGCCGGCCAGCACGCCCGCCGCGGTCAGCAAGGCTCCCGCGACGATGAACCACTTGTAACGGCCCACCCGGCTGATCGCCCGCCCGCCGACCACGGACACCAGGGTGAGCGAGCCCATCAGCGGGAGCATCATCAGCCCGGCGACCGTCGGCGAACGCCCCTGGACCAGTTGCAGGTACACGGGAAGATAGACGACCGAGCCGAACATGACCATGCCGAGGCCGAACGCGGCGGATCCGCCGACCGAGAAGGACCGGATCCGGAACAGGCGGACGGGCAGCAGCGGCACGCGAGCCCTGAACTCGACCCACACGAGCAGCGACAGCATCAGCACGCCGAAGCCCAGTGCCGCGATGACCCGCGGGTCGCCCCAGGAATACTGTCCCGCTCCCCAGGACGCGGCGAGGAGCACGCTCACGGTGGCCGCCACCAGGAGCACGGCACCGGGCAGGTCCAGCCGTCCCGCCGCGGCCGGGCGCGGGAGCGCGCGCAGGCCCCAGGCCGCGGCGGCTAGCGCGGCCAGCCCGAGCGGCACGTTCAGGAAGAAGATCCATCGCCAGCCGTGTTCGGCGAGGTAGCCGCCGATGAGCGGGCCGGCCAGGCTGGCCACGCCGAAGACCGCGCCGAATGAGCCCTGGCGCCGGCCGCGCTCCTGCGGCGGGACGATCTCCGACACGACGGTGAAGGCCAGGACGACCAGGCCGCCGGCTCCGATGCCCGCCACGCCGCGGGCCAGGATCAGCTCAAGTATCGTCTGCGAAACCCCGCACAGGATCGAGCCCGCGACGAACGTGCCGATGGCGAACATCAGCACGGGCCGCCGTCCCCGCAGGTCGCCGATCCTGCCGTAGAGCGGCATCGCTGCCGTTCCGGTCAGCAGATATGCGGTAATCACCCAGGGATAGCGGTTCAGCCCGCCCAGCTGGGCAGCCACGGTCGGCATGGCGGTCGCCAGGATGTTCTGGTCGAGCGCCGCCAGCAGGACCGCGGTCATGAGCGCCCCGAGAACCACCCGGAGCTGCCGGCTCCCGAGAGCCGCTGGCCGGACGCTGGCGGGGCCTGAGCGGGTTTCCATCGGTTCCTCCTGAAGGCCGTGCGGTGGCGGTGCGGGGCCAGGAAGCCGTCGGCAGCATTCCTGCCGGGCGATCAGCGAGCCGTCCCGCTGGTCCTGCGCAGCCCGGTGATCACGACGGTCGCGACCGTGAGGTGGATCAGGCCGAGAACCAGCCGGTTGCCCGTGCTGACGCCGTGCCCGCTGAACGGCCCGCCGAGGGAGAGCAGCGTGACGACGACGGCCACGGCCGTCCAGATGGCGCGAGCGCGCGCGGTGCGGTGCTCGAGTATGGCGAGCAGCGCCCAGCCGGCCAGCGAGACGACGGCCGTGACGACGATGACGATTGCCACGTTCAGCGTGATGGCCGACTTCGATCCGAAACCCGGCTGCCTGAGGTGCATGCCCGCCAGCTCGGCCACGGACCAGATGATGACGGCTGCGGCTGTCGCGGCCGCCACTGTGAGCAGGCGCGCCCTGCGACGGGAGCTAGCGGCGGTCTTGGTGCTGGCTACCGGGGCGGTAGTAGTAGCTGACATTGGATTTCTCCTTGCGTATGGATCCGGCGGAACGTCAGGAGACGTGGCGGAAGACCACGTCAAGGGTGATCGCGAGCGTGCGGGCGATCATGAGGTTGGGCAGCTTCGTGAGGCCGGCCTCCCTGCGGTCGACCACACCGGTGGCTCGCAGCGAGGCGAGTTCATCGGTGACGTCAATGATCTGGGCCGTCAGCGTGACCGGCGCCGCCGTGCCCTTGACGACGAGGGTGCCGTTGATCGTCCAGCCGTCGGGCCCGGCGACGGCCTTGGGCGCCGAGTACCTGAGCGCGGGATGCGACTCGGCATCGAGGAACTTGGCGCCGCGGACGTCGGCGTCCCGCTTGGCATGGCCCGAGTTGAAGTCGGCCGGGTCCAGTACCGCTGAGACGGCACCGACGGCGCCGTCCGCTTCCACCTGCACGGCAGCGCTGATGATCGGGATGGTCCCGTTCACCTTGCCCATCAGGCCTCGGGCGATGAAGGATGCGCTGCTGTGTTGAGGGTCGAGGGTCCAGGTGCCAGGGCGAATCGAGTGCCGCAGTGATGCAGAAGCCATGATCTGGTCGTCCTTCCATGTGACATGACTCCCGCTGGTCGAGAGCACACGGCCAGGTTAGAGGTAAAATTCAACTATGACAAGAGTCTATTATTTTTTATAAATATGGTGAGCCGCCTGCTAGACTGAGCGCATGGCAGCATGGAGGAACGATGAGGGCGCCCTGGATCCGGAGCTCGCGGGCGAACTGGCGCGCCAGTTGATGGCGGTTTCGCTATGGACGGCCAGGCGGCATGACCCGCTCTTCGAGCGGCTGGGACTGTCCGCGCCAACCGCGCGGGCGCTGCTCCAGCTGCCGCCGGATGCCGCTGTGCCGACCCGCTTCCTCGCCGGGCGGCTCAAGGTCGATCCGTCCAACGTCACCGGAGTGGTAGACCGCCTGGAGGGGGCGGGACTGGTCGAGCGCGGCTCGGAACCAGATGACCGCCGGGTCAAGACGCTGGCCCTCACCCAGGCAGGGCGCAAGATGCGGGACGACATGTACGCGGCCATCGCGTCGGAGATGCCCGCGCTCAGCGGCCTCACCGACGCCGAGCTGGACTCCCTCCTCGACCTGCTCAACAAGGCGTGGGCAGCATGCATGGCGCACGATGCGGCCGACCCGGGCCGTGCCCCGGCACGCGCCGCCCTGATCTGAACGATCATCACCTCAACCGCTGGAGGCATCATGTCCGTGTTCACCGACGCAGAGCTTGTCTACCTGCGGACAGATCGGCGGCTGGCCCGGCTGGCCACGGTCGGCCCGGACGGGACGCCACACATCGCGCCAGTCGGCTGGTCGCTGGACGAGGATGCCACGGTCGTGCAGATCGGCGGGATCGACCTGCCGTCCACCAAGAAGTTCCGCGATGTTGCCCGGACCGGGCGAGCGGCGGTCGTCATCGACGACGTGCTGCCGCCCTTCCGCCCGCGGGGAGTGGAGGTCCGCGGCCGGGCGGTCGCCGTGCACGAGCCCGAGGCGCTGATCGTCATTCACCCGGAGCGGATTGTCAGCTGGGGGCTCGAGGGGGCGCCTCGCAGCGCGCGCGACGTCGGCTGACGACTGCCAGCGGCCGGGCGCGACTGCCAGCGGCCGGTCAGCCAGCCGCCGACCGGACGAGGACGCCGGTCAGGGCCGGTCAGCCGGCTGCGAGGACCGGCGGGATGTTGTGGTTGTAGCGGAACAGGTTGTCCGGGTCGTAGGCCCGCTTGACCGTTACCAGCCGCCGGAAGTCGGCGGCGGTGAACGCGGCCCTGACCCGCTCGGGCGTGGCGTCAGCCGTGCCGAGGAAGTTCAGGCTCGCCGCGCCGCTGGTCCAGGGCCGCATCCGGTCAAGGATCTCCTCGGCGACCGGCTCGACCGGCATGCCGCCGGAACCGCCGGGTACCCCGGCCAGATAGAGCTGGAACGCCGCGTCCCGCCCCGCCACCGCGTTCGGCACGTCGGGCTCGCGGCCCAGCGCCCCGCCGAGGTGCCTTAGCTCCACCAGCCGCAGCGGGCAGGTGCTGTCCGGTCCGGCCAGGTCGATCAGGGCGTCCGCCGCATCCTCATCGAGTTCACCCAGCCGTACCCCGCGTTCGTGCACCGCAAGTGGCTCGGGCGGGTCGTTGTGGATCGTGCCCCCGGCCGCGTACGGCATGTCGTCCAGGGTGTCCAGCAGCGGCACCGCCACCTGCCGCAGCGGCGCGACGAGCCGCTCGCCCTGCTCCGCGGAGCCGTGGAAGGCGATCCTGACGTGGACGGTGGACCGGCCGCGGAGCGGCACCGGAATCTCGGGATCCCAGGGAAACCGGGTGAAGGCGAACGACGAGGTCATCTCGTCGGGTACATCCCGGGTCCACCGCCGGTAGGCGTGCAGGGCGGCACGAGCCGCCCGGCCGGGAAAGTAAAGGCCGCCGCCGAAGAGCCGGGAGACTCGGAACAGGCCGATCTCCATCGAGGTCACGACGCCGAAGCTGCCCTTGCCGCCGCGCAGCGCCCAGAACAGGTCGGCGTACTGAGCTGCGGTCGCGGTGCGCAGGACGCCGTTGGCGGTGACCACGTCCAGGCTGCGCACATGGTCGGCGGCATAGCCGAAGGCGCGCCCGAGCAGCCCCAGCCCGCCGCCCAGCGTGTACCCGGTCGCGCCGGTCTCCGGGGCCGATCCGCTCAGCGGGGCCAAGCCGAATGGGGCCGCCTCATGAATGACCCTCGACCACCGCACGCCCGCTTCGATCCTGGCCACGCCGGTGTAGGGATCAATCCGCACGCCCTGCATCCGCCCGGTCGTGATCAGCACCGCGCCGTCGGCGGCCAGCGATGCCCCGTGCCCGCTGTTCAGCACGGCGACCGGCAGCCCGTGCCGGCCTGCGTAACCGACGGCAGCCATCACGTCGGCCGGGCCCGCCGCCTCGACGATCAGGGCGGGGTGATGCTCGATCGCCAGGTTATGGCCGCGGCGCAGCCGGTCATATCCGGGGCTGCCTGGCAGGTGAACGGGGCCGGCCGCGGCGGCTACAAGTTCGCCGGCCGGCCCCGCGGCGGGGGCGGGATCGGGGATAGGCGCGGGGGCCGGCCGGCGGCCGGCCCCGTTCACCGAGGCCGGTACCAGTACACCGGAGCTTGCGGGCATAGCGGCTGACTCCTCACTGTGTCTGCGTACGACTGTGTCTGCGTACGCGTCCGGACGGCCCGGCCCTATACCAGGACCGCGTTGCGCGCCCGCGCGGCGCGCTCGGCCCGGTCGAGCTCGGGATAGATCGGGCACTCGGTGACCCGCTCGAACGGCTGGAAGGTGTCCCATTGCCGCTGCGTCCGCAGGTACCTGGTGAACGCGTTAGCGTCGCTCCAGAAGTCACCGCTGAGAACGCGCGCGAAGTGCGGGTCATCGGCGACCGAGAAGCCCCGCTCTCGCAGGTAGCGACCCAGCCTGTAGCTGGACTCGTAGTAGGCCGAGATCAGCCGGGTGTAGGAGTCGTATCCGGTCTTGTAGAGGTTGGAGTAGGCCAGCTGCAATTCGGCCGCTGCTGACGGTGCGTCGAGGGCCCGGTTCAGGGTCCTGGCCGCCTCCCGGCCGGTGGTCAGGGCGAGGAATGTGCCGCCGGAGAAGATCGGGTCGATGAAGTTGCCCGCGTCGCCAGCCATCATCCAGCCGTCGCCGGTGACCGTGTCGGAGTAGTAGCAGTAGTCGGTCTCGACGTGCATATCCTGCCGCGGCGTAGCGCCGGTCAGGCGCTGCAGGACGCGCGGCGCCCGCGCCAGATGCAGATCCAGCGCAGCCGAGGGCTCTCCGATGGCACGCAGTATCTTGCGCGACATGACCGCGCCGATGCTGATGGTCGTCGGCCAGATCGGGATCGCCCAGATCCAGCCGTCGGAGTGGCCGGCTACCTGGATGTCGCCCTCGAATCCCGGGTTGTGCCGTTCGTCGAGCCCGTCGTAGTGCCGGAACACCGCGACGTTGCGCAGCCAGGAAATCTCCTGCCTGGTGCGGAATTGCTGTGCGGCCTTGCTGGCACGCCCGCCGCAGTCGAGAACCCAGGGGGCACGGACGGTGCGGGACTCGCCGTCGAGTTCGTAGCGGACCCCGCTGACCCGTCCGTCGCCGTCGGTAATCAGCTCATGGACGACGGCGTTCTGCACGAGCAGTGCGCCGCGGTCCACCGCGGCCCCGGCGAGGAAGGCGTCAAAGTGCGACCGTTCCACCTGGAATGTGGTCGGGAACCGGCCCGGTCCCTGGTCCGCGAAATTGGTCCGCCGGAAGTCACCGTTGGGGAAGATGAACTCCGCCCCGGTCTTGATCGGATATCCCTGCGCTTTCGCCTTGTCGTACAGGCCGGCCTGCCGCAGAAGCTCCGCGGTATACGTGAGCTGTGATTCGCCGACGTGAAAGCGCGGCAGAGAGCGGCGCTCGAGGACCAGGACACTGCGGCCGGCTTCGGCGAGGGTCAGCGCGGCGATCGCCCCGGACGGCCCGGCCCCGATGACGACGACATCGACCGAATCGGGAAGCTGGCCGGGACGGCCTGCGACGGCGGGCTTCATATCCGCTGCCCCTCGCTGTCGTCCAGGTAGAGGGTGTAGAAGTGGGTCTCCGGGCTGGCGGGATCGATATGCATTTCGCCGCGAGCACCCCGGTAGGCCCCAGTGCCGCCGGTGACGGCGGCGAAGAAGGGCGGCGGCGGGAACACCTCTTCGACAAAGGTCTGAAAGGCGATGATGCCGTCGGGAAGGTTCATGCTTACGTTACAGACGATGTAGCTATGGCCGTCCTCCAGCCGGACGACCGTGCAGACACCGCCGTCGAAACCCACCGGTTCACCGTCAAGAGAGATCTCATGGGTGAAGACGCTGCGATCGCCCAGGTTGACCTCGTTCTCGCCGTTCTTATAAACCTCACGGCGCACCGGCCTGGCGACCAGCTTGATGACCTTCTGCTCGGTAGCCGACATGAATCCTCCACTTCGCGGATGCTTCCCTGAATCGTGGCTCCCGGAGGTGGCGGGCCGCATCACGTGATCTCGTACGCCAGGAAGGGATTCACCGAGAGCACGCGGAGGCGCAGCCCGGGCGGATGGCGCGATGGCGTGATAGGCAGGCTCGCGGCACGACCGCGGCCTGGGACTGCGACGCGGCGACTAGCGGACGCGGTAGGTCAGGAATTAACCGCCCTCCGCCGGACCTCAGCCGCCCAGCTCCTCGAGGGGCACGCTCGGGTCGGTGAGCCTGCCGACGTCCACCGGCTCGCCGGCCTGAATCAGCGCCTGGATGGTGTCGCTGACGTCCCAGACGTTGACGTTCATGCCGGCCAGCACGCGCCCGCCGGCCAGCCAGAACGCGATGAACTCGCGCCCGGCGACGTCACCGCGGAAGACCACCTCGTCGTAGCCTCCTGGCTCGGTGTAGCCGGCGTACTCCATGCCCAGGTCGTACTGATCGGTAAAGAAGAACGGGACGCGGTCGTAGGCCACGTCATGACCGAGCATCGACTTGGCGGCGGCCTGCGGCTGGTGCAGCGCATTGGCCCAGTGCTCGACCCGGATGTGCCGGTCGAGCCACGGACGGAAGGCACTGGCGACGTCCCCCGCGGCGTAGATGTCGGGGCCCGAGGAGCGCAGCTGCGCGTCCACCTTGATGCCGTTCTCGACCGTGAGACCCGCCACCGCGGCGAGCCGGGCGTTGGGCACGGCCCCTACCCCCGCGATGACCGCGTCGGCCGCGATGTGGCTGCCGTCGGCGAGCCGGACGCCGCTGACCCGGCCGTCAGCGCCGGTGATCCCGGCGACCTGAACTCCGCAGCGCAGGTCCACGCCATTCTCGCGATGCAGGCCGGCGAATACCTCGGCCACCTCGGGGCCGAGCACCCGCAGCAGCGGCGCCTCGGCGCTCTCCAGGACGGTCACTTCGACGCCGGCCGTACGAGCGGCGGCCGCGGTCTCCAGGCCGATCCAGCCTGCGCCGATCACGGCGATCCGCGATGCCGTCGAGAAGACTGCCTTGATCCGGTCGCTGTCCGCCAGACTCCGCAGGTACAGCACGCCGTCCAGATCGATGCCGGACACCGGCAGGCGGCGCGGCGAGGAGCCGGTGGCCAGCAGCAGCTTCGCGTAGCCGACCCGGCTGCCGTCGGCCAGCGCTACCTCATGCGCCGCCGGGTCGATGCCGGTGACCGCGACGCCGAGACGCAGGTCGACGTCGTGCTCGGCGTACCAGTGCGGCGGGTGGACGTAGACCGTCTCCCGCTCGGCCTTGCCCATCAGGTACTCCTTGGACAGCGGCGGCCGCTCGTAAGGCCGCTCCTTCTCCTCGCCGATCAAGGTGACGGGCCCGTCGAAGCCCTCTTCCCTGAGGGCCTGCGCCGCCTTCGCCCCGGCCAGGCTCGCCCCCACGATGAGGCAGGTGGTATTCGCAGTCATTGCTCAGCTCCTATCGTGTGGCGGCCGGCGGGTCAGGGGCCACGGGGTCAGCTCGGCGCGCCGGCCAGGGCGAAGAACTCGGCCCGGGAACGCTGGTCGTCGCGCAGGCTGCCGAGCAGGGCCGACGTGACGGTTTTCGCGCCCACCGCTCGCACCCCGCGCAGCGTCATGCAGGAGTGCTCGGCCTCCAGCACCACGCCGGTGCCGCGCGGGCGCAGGCGCTCGGCGAGGCAGTCGGCGACCTGCTTGGTCAGCCGCTCCTGGGTCTGCGGGCGGGCCGCGAAGTGCCCGAGGATCCGGGCCAGCTTGGACAGGCCGAGGATGCGCTCCCCCGGCAGGTAGCCGACGTGGGCGATCCCGGCGAACGGCAGCAGGTGGTGCTCGCACACGGTACGGAACGGGATGGCGCGGGCCAGCACTAGCTCGTCGTACCCCTCATCGTTGGGGAACGTCGTCAGCCGGAACGGCCGGGCGTCGAACAGCTCCGCATAGGCACGGGCCATCCGGCCCGGGGTCGCCCTCAGCTCCTCCCGGTCGATGTCCACCCCCAGAGCGGTGAGGAAATCGGCCGCCGCCAGCTCGGCGGCGGCCAGGTCGATCTCACCGTGCGGGTCGCTGATGAGCACCCCGGTCGGGGCGGGCTGAACCGCGAGGTCATGCCCGTTGCAGCCGCTGTCGCGAGCTTCCTGCGCCGCCTGTGTCATGACCGCTCCGCTCCGATGGCGACGCAGCAGTGCCCCGGCCGGGGATCCAGCACTGGGCGCAGCCGCCCGTCCAGCCGCAGCCCTGCGACCAGCCCCTCGATCAGCGCGAGGTTCATGCTGCAGACCACCTCGCGGTGCCGCTCCGCCAGCTGGTGAAACGGGCAATTGCGCAGCCTGATCGTGCCGTCCCGGCCGTGCTCAGGCTCGAACCCGTGTTCAGCCAGCAGCCTGCTCAGGTCCGGCTGCGTCCCGCCGTCATCGGGGCCGGCGTCCCTGAAGGCCTGTCCGAGCTCGGCCCCCAGCTGCTGTGCTGCCTCGCCCAATGCTGCCCGGCTGCGCCGCGACGGATCCGACTCGACCGCGCGCACGAGCAGCCGGGCCGCGAGCTCGTACTCCCGGGCCGGCACGGTCACCGCGAACTCGCGGCCGGACCGGGCGTAGACCTTGGCCGGCCGGCCCGCACCCGGCCCGCTGCGGCCCGGCGGCCGCTCGTACGAGGCGGTCAGCAGCCCGTACTCGACGAGCTTGTCTAGGTGGTAGGCGGCCAGCGCCCGGCTGATCCCGGCCGCGGCAGCCGCCTCGTCTCGCCCGGCTGGCTCGGACCGCCGGGCCACGAACTCGTAGAGGCGGCCGCGCACCGGATCGTCCAGGCAGCTCACCGAGGCCAGATCTGGTCCGTTCGGGGTCAGAGTCACCGCCCCAATGTATCACTAATTAAAATTAGTTAAAGAAACCCTGGCTTCCGAACGGTTCCACCCCGAGTCACGTGCTCACGGCCGTACCCCTGAAGGCCAGACACCCTACCGGCCCGCGACCAGGCCGCCGACGCGACACTTACGAAGACCCGGCCCTCCGGCCCGGCCGCTCCGCGCCCCTGCTCCCAGGCCGCCCCTATGGCGATTCGACGCCCCAACCGACTCCCCGCCTCTCAGAACACTGCCGGCGCGTTCCCAGCCGGAAACGTGCTTGCCGCGATGGAACCAAGGCGGCCGGTGCGCGCATTAACGCCCTCCGGCAGGCAGCAACCCGCGGACCGACCCCCGCAGAAGGGACCCAACCCGCGGATCGACCCCCGCAGAAGGGACCCAACCCGCGGACCGACCCCATGGCCTGGCTGGCCGCCGTCACTGCCCGCTCGCCGAAGGCGGCCGATGTGCCGTTGACCGTCTTGCCGCTGGGCCCCGGCCGGCTCACAGACGGCGGCCGACCCAGACGTCCCGCTCCGCCCGGACCGTCAGGTCGCCGCGCTGCAGCACGCCGTCGGGCCCGTCGCTGTCGATCAGCGTGTCGAGCGCGGCCAGGTCGTCGGCGTCCAGCCGGCCGTCGAGGCGGGACCGCAGGCGTCGCAGGCAGGCCTGGGCGTAGCGGCCGGCGGCGGCAGGAAGCGGAGGCTTCAGGTCGATGCCGAAGTGCCGCTCGCCCACGATGGCGAAGCCGGCTTGCCGCAGGCGCGGGCCCCAGTCGGCGCCGAGATGCGGCAGTTCCTCGGCCCGCTCCTCGGCGAGCGCGGCCCGGCCGCGCGCTTCCAGGCCGGGGCGGCCGAACCCCACGTCGTCCGGCAGGAAGCGCGGGAAACCCTCTATCTCGGCCACGACGAGCAGGCCGCCGGGATTCAGCGCGCCGAAGATGTCGCCGAGCACCCGATCGGGATCGGCCATGTGATGCAGCGACGCGGACGCCCACGCCAGGTCAACGAGGCCGACGTCCGGCCAGGCCCCGTCCAGATCCGCCTCGACCGTGCGGACCCGGCCTGCCACGCCGAGATCGCGGGCCTTGTCGCCGAGGCGGGCCAGCATCTCCGCGGACACGTCCACGGCGGTCACGTCGGCGGCTTCGAATCGCCGGGCCAGGGTGAGCGCGCCGGTGCCGGTGCCGCTGCCCACATCGAGGATCCGGCGGCGGGGCTGACCGGCGGCCAGCTCGCCGACCCAGGCCATCACGTCGGACAGATAGCCGTGCAGTACCTCGGCATCCAGATCGACGAGCTCGGCCATGGCCGCCACGCCGGCCTGGTCGGCCGCGGCGTGCCCATGCTGGGAATGCCCGTGCCGGACATGACTGTGCTGAGTGTCCCCGTGCTGAGTGTCCCCGTGCTGAGTGTCACTGTGCTGATGGTTCGCCATGCTTCAACCTTACGAGCAAATTGCTCCAATAGCATATGATCTTGCGTATGACGCAAGATGATGATCTCGACAGCCTGGTCCGGATGCGGATCAGGGGGCTGCGCGCGGCCCGCGGCTGGTCGCTCGACGACCTGGCGGCGCGCTGCTATCTGAGCCCGTCGACGCTGAGCCGGATCGAGACCGGTCACCGGCGGATCGCCCTGGACCAACTGACCCCGATCGCCCGGGCCCTGGGCACTACCCTCGACCAGCTGGTCGAGTCCGTCGATGACGAGGACGTGGTGATCAGGCCGCAGCGCGACGAGTCGCGCGCAGAGACCACCTGGATACTGAGCCGGGAGCCGGGTCCGCACGGGGTAACGGTGGTCAAGATACGCGTCACCAGGCCGGATCCCCGGTGCAACCCGCACGAGATGCGGGTGCATCCCGGCCGGGACTGGTTCACTGTGCTGTCGGGAACCATCGTGCTGCTGCTGGGCGAGCGGACGATCCTGGTGCAGGCCGGCCAGGCCGCGGAGTTCTCCACGATGATCCCGCACGCCTTCGGCGCACACGACGGCCCGGCGGAAGTGCTGTGCATTTTCGATCACGACGGCCAGCGCACCCACCTACGCCCCTCGCCGTAGCACCCTTCACCCCTCATTGTCGCGAAGACCTATGCGTGTGATAGCGCGTAAGACGCTTCATGATCATGGGTGAATCCGGTTCGGAAGCTCCCGGAATTCCGCTATCACGCGCCAGGCACCGGAATTCCGCTATCACGCGCCAGGCATCTGGGTAATGAAACCTTCGGTGGCTTTGAGTTGTTGTCCGTAGCATTAGATGCGGCCGAGCCCGGACAAGCAGGCGGCGCTCACCTTCACGGCCGGGGACCGCGTGGTCGTCCTCGCCGGGAGCTGAGCAGACTTCCTAGAAACCGTTGTCTCCTGACGGGCCGGGCTCGCTCCGGTAATCTGCACCTGATGATGACGGATCATCCGCCGCTCGCGGACGACCTGGCCTCGGTGCTGACTCCGTACCTGTCTCTGCTCGGCGGCTTGCGGCGGGGAGCTGCGGTCGATGCGGAACGGACCCGCCTGGTCGAAGCGGCCGCGGAGGTATGGAGCAGGCCGGGATTCGACATCTTCCTGTCCCGGCCGACCCTTGAGTTCGAGCCGTTCGACTACCAGTGGCAGACGGCGCAGACCGTGCTGCGCCGGATGCGGGGCCGCGCGATCCTGGCCGACGAGGTCGGGCTGGGCAAGACGATCGAGGCCGGGCTGGTGCTGTCGGAGCTGCGGATGCGCGGCCTGGCTGACCGGGCCCTAGTGGTCGTGCCGGCCGGCCTGGTGCAGCAGTGGCGGGAGGAGCTGGAGCGAAAATTTGCGCTGCCGACCACGATCGCCGCCAAGGGCGAGTGGGACGAGGGTAGCCACCGCCCGGTGGTGATCGCTTCACTGGCTGCCGCGCGCCGCGACCCGCTCAGGTCGGCGCTGACCGACAAGCCGTGGGACGTGATCGTCATGGACGAGGCGCACCGGCTGCGTAATCCGCGCAGCGCGTCGGGCCGGCTGGCCCGGGCGCTGAGCGCGCGGTACCTGCTGCTGCTCACCGCCACCCCGGTCGAGAACAGGCTGGCGGACCTGTACGAGCTGGTGAGCCTGGTCGCCCCCGGTCTGCTCGGCACCCCCTCGCAGTTTCGCGCCCAGCACGGGGCCGGCGATCCCGGCGCGCCGCGCGATGTCGCCGGGCTGCGCGCCACGACCAGGGAGGTGATGATCAGGCACCGGCGCAGCGAGGTCAGCCTGATGCTGCCGCACCGGCTCGCCGAGACCGTGCTGGTGACCCCGACCGCGGAGGAAGCGGCCCTGTACGCGGAGATCGCGGCGCGGATCAGGCAGGAGGCCAAGGCCGCCCCGCCGGCCCGCCGGCTGGTCCTGCGCAGCCTGGCCCGGCTGGCGGGCTCGAGCCCGGCCGCGGTCGCGCCGACCCTGGCCAAGGTGGGCTGGGAGGATCTCGCCCGGCGATCCGCCGCGATCACCGCTCCGAGCAAGGTCGCCGAGCTCGTGACCCGGCTGCACGGTGCTGGGCAAAACGGTGCCAGCCCGAACGGTGCCAGCCCGAACGGTGCCAGCCCGGAGAAGGTGCTCGTGTTCACCGCCTTCCGGCAGACCCTGAACGCGCTGGCCAGCGAACTGGAGCGCCAGGGCATCCCGGCGGCCGTCTACCACGGCAGCCTGGCCCGGCGGGACAAGGAGAAGGCGATCGGCGCGTTCCGCGACGAGATGCCGGTCCTGCTCAGCACCGAGTCGGCCGGCGAGGGACGCAACCTGCAGTTCTGTCACGTGATGATCAACGTCGACCTGCCGTGGAACCCGATGCAGATCGAGCAGCGGCTCGGCCGGCTGCACCGGGTCGGCCAGTCCCAGGATGTGTTGCTGACCAACCTGGTCGCCCGCGGCACCATCGAGCAGCGCATCCTGCACGTGCTCGAAGCCAAGATCAACTTGTTCGAGCTCGTCGTCGGCGAGCTTGACATGATCCTGGGCCGGATTGACGACGACTTCGACTTCGAGACGTCGGTGTTCGACGCCTACGTCGAGGCCGACGACGACGCGGAGTTTGGCGAGCGGCTGGCGGAAATCGGCGAGAGCCTGGCGCGGGCCAGGACCGATTACCTGCGCGATCGCGGCCACGCGGACGAGCTGGTCGGGCCGCAGTGAACGCAGCGGCCAGGGACAGCGGGCTGGCGTTCTGGCTGCGCTACGTCGAATCCCGCGGCGGCCTGTGGGAGTCGGCCGGTGACAGCACGCTGGTGATGGTGCCGCCGCCGCTTCAGCGCAGGCTGGAGCTGCCGGAGGAATTCGCCGTCACCGAGCATCCCGATGTTGCCCGCGAGGACGGCGTCGCGCTGCTCGGCGCGGGCCACCCGCTGCTGACCGCCGCCGCGGAGGACGTCTTGTCGGGCGACGACGCCGGCCTGCTCACGCTGGCCGCACCCGCCTCACTGCCGCCGGACGGCGGGCGGCTGCTGGCCAAGGCCCGCGACCAGTTTCCTGTCGGCCACGGCCGGATCGACGCCGCCGAGCCGGTGGAACGCAGGCTGCGGCAGGTCCTCAGAGTCGGCGCCCTGGTGACCTATACGGCCGCCGCGGACAACCAGTTCCACGAGCGGGCCGAATGCTGGATCGACGTTCCGTCCTGGCAGGAACTGCCCGGGCAGGCGGTGAACCGGATGCGGCAGTTCATCGCCGACGGCGCCGCCGCAGACGCCCAGCCGGATCTCAGCGCCATCCCGCCCGCCCTGGCCGCGGCCCATCATCTTCTCGACCAGAAATTTTCCGAACGGTGCCAGGCGCTGGCTGGCGGGTCAGCGCGGGACGCCGCCGAGGCGGAGCTGGCCAGGGCGAGGAAGTACTACGCCGAGGCACTCGCGTCGCTGGCCAAGCGCCAGGCTAACGCCGCCCCGGACCGCCGCGCGCTGCTCGCGGCTCGCGCGGACAGCGTCCGGGCGGAGGAGAAGCGCCGGCTGGCCGAGATCGAGGAGAAGAACGCCGCCCGGCACGAGATCCGCCCCTACCGGCTGCACCTGCTCCAGGTCCCGGTGCTGCGCCTTCCCGTTGACGTGCTGCGGGGCGCCCGGCGCTTCCCGCTGGTGCTGGACTGGCTGCTGCCGGCCGGGGAGTTCGCCCCGGTGCGCTGTCCCGCCTGCGGGGCGAACGCCGCCTGCTCGCCGCTGATCGCGGTCAAGACCCATCTGGGCTGCGCAAGCTGCGTGTCACCGGCGGCCGGGGATCCAGCCGCGCCGTCGGCCCAGGGCGGCACGACGGGAACCCCTGCCGCAGGCCGTTCGGAAAAATCTCGCCCTGCGGTACCCGAGGCGGCCCGCGGCGGCGAGAAGACGCCAGCGCCTAAGCCGGCGAAGCGCGCGACGCCGCCCGCGGGCAAGGCCGCGCGACCTAAGCCCCGGCCCGTACCGCCGGCCGCGAAGGTGAGGGCGAAGCCGCCCGGCCCGCAGGCGCTGGAAAAGGCGGGCGAGAAACTGGCCATGGAGTTCTGGTCGGTGACCGGCCAGGGCAACCTCCGGGCACTGCGGCGGCTGTGCGAGGAAGACACCCCGGCGGCCGCGGCCGTCAGGCTCTACGGCATCGCAGGGCCGGCCGCGGCGGTCGGCCTGGGAGCAGGCGAGCACCTGGAGAGCCTGACCTCGGTCAGCGGAATACCCCCGGGCGACACAATGGCCGGAACCGGCGGGTACCTGCACACCAGCCGCGATGATTACACCTACCTGCTGCGCTGGCACCCCGGTACGCGGCTGGTCTGCGAGATACTCCCGTTCGGAAGCTGGGTGTCGGCCCGGATGCCGTCGCCCCGGTGGCTGCGCAACTCGGCCGCGGCCCGGATGTTTGGCGGGCTGCCCGAGCCGGAGACCGAGCTCGACCCGGTGGCCATCCGGCTGTGGCGGAAGGTCCTCCCGGCCCACGGGATTCCGCTGGCCCTGCGCTGCCTGGCCGCGTGGTGGCGGATCAGCGACGGCTCGGGGCTGCTGGCTGTGCACCCGCCGAGCGTGCTCGCGGCGGCCATTCACCGGATGATCGGCTACCGGGCGGCCGAGCCGGGAGTAACGCACGAGGCCATTGCCGACCTCTACCGGGTCACGGCGGCCCAGACCCGCGCGATCACCCCGTTGCTGCAAGGCCGGCTGAAGCTGGCGCCGCAGCAGCCTTGGTAGCGTCGCGCCTTGTACCCACCCGTCAAGTTAGCGGGTACGCCGATACTCTGCTGGGGGTAGCGCTGCTAGTTGTGCCACTGGTAGTGGCGCCAGTAGTTCTCCGCAGCGGGCCGCCAGTTCCGGCGCACGTGCCGGCGGAACCGGGCCACGCCAAAGACCAGCGCCAGGGCGCCCACCAGCCAGGCCGCCAGCCAGAACAGCAGGACGAGCTTGAGGAAGGCGAAGAGTATCCACCCTGCGCCCGGGATCACCAGCGCGGCGA
>DASXZD010000067.1:0-4298 GCA_036502085.1 Streptosporangiaceae bacterium | reverse complement strand
TCCATGCTCCAGGTGCTCACGCGCCGGCCATGGACCCTGGGCCATCACGCCCGGCTCCTGGCTGACCTGCACGCCTTGGTGCATGCCGTGCCCGTCCTTGGCTGGCTGCGGGCGCCGTTCGGTGCTGGTCCCGCCCTCCTGCACCTGGACCTGCATCCCGACAACGTGATCCTGGCCGCGGACAGCCCGTACCTGATCGACTGGCAAGGTGCGGCACAAGGCCCGGCCGAGGCCGACCTCGCGCTCAGCACCGGCCTTCTGCGCGCCGTAGGCAGGTCCCTGGTGATACGACACCGCACCGTAATAACCGGTGTTGACGATGAGCCCGCGTCCGTTCGCGATGAGCAGCGGCGCCGCATGGTAGGCGGCGACGAAGTGCGACCTGAGCCCGACCGTGATCAGGTCGGCCAGCTCCAGGGGTTGTTCCAGAAACCGCCAGGCTTCACCGGCCCCGGCAAAATTCGCCGCGTTGTTGACGAGGATGTCGAGTCGGCCGTGCTCGCGGGCGATCCGTTCGAATAGGGCAGCCACCGCGGCGTCGTCCGCGTGATCGAGTACCACAACGACGCCGGTGCCGCCGACCTCGTCAATGAGGGCCGCGGTCTCCCCGACCGTGCCGCCGTAGGACGAGTCGTCGCGCTGCGCGCTGCGGCCGGTCACGTAGACGGTCGCGCCGGTCTGCCCGAGCGCGAGCGCAATACCCTTCCCCGCGCCGCGACTCGCGCCGGTGACTACCGCGACGACCTCTGATCTGGCGCCTGAACTCATCATATGCATGAGGACCCGGCCACAGGCCGGACCGCCAAGCCCTACCTCGACGTCTCACTCGAAGGACTTCGAGTCCTGACCGGCGACCAGTAGCTCGCCACCAACCGCGCCGTCGTCATTCGAGCCAACGGTCATGCCACGATGGGTGAACTCAAGCCCGGCGCGGCCATACCGAACCGGCTCGGGCGCAGACTCGGCAGGCTCTCCTGGCGCTGAGCCTGTTATCTAGTGTGCCTATCAGGAGATAGAGCCCGTCTTCTTCTTCACGCTCGACATTCGTGTGACCGCGCGTGGAGAAGATCTCGCGGTCGATCCAGTCCCTCGCGGAGTGACTGCGGGTTGCCGTCGTCGGTCAGCGTGGTGTCCGGTGTGAGCGTGGCGGGGAACGCGTCCCGGCCGCCGTCGTTGATGACGGCAGCGAGCCTGTGCGCGGCGGGGTTTGGGGGTTCCCGGGAAGTCATCGGTTCTCCTCCATGGTCTTGTGGGCGAATGGCCAGCGGAGCCCGATGCCGACGTGGAGGATGATGCCGGCTCCGATGAAGCTGAGAGCCGCGGTGGTGAGCCACTCGTTGGGGGTGGCCCGTGTCCAGCGGACGCTGCCGGCGTAGGCGGTTAGGGCGCGGTCGAGCGCGAGCGCGACCAGGGCGGTGATGGCGAGGCTGATGACGCGACCCGGTGCGGGGCGGAGCCGTGCCGCGGGCCAGCCTTCGAACAGCATGGCCACGATGAGCGTGGCGCTGATGATGCACCCGCAGGCGGCGCCGATGGCGTCTGGCTGCCAGCGCGCCAGGTTGCGCAGGACCAGGTAGGTCAGTGCGCCCAGGCCGACGACGAGCGCGTTGCCCGCGAGCAGGCGATGCGGGCGCCGGCTGATCGTGTTGACGGGCCAGCCGCGCAGGGCGATGAAGAACACCGCCTGCCAGAGGCCGACGGTGATGAGCGCTGAGCCGAAGTCGGGTCCGGCGATGGGGCCGCCGGGGTTGCGCAGCCCAGCCGCGGCGCGTTCAGCGGCTGGCATGGCGTCGAGGTTGACGAACAAGAAGTAGGCGCCGGTCCCGATGGCCCAGGAGAGTGCGAGCGCGCCGATGCCGGACCGGAGGCGCCCGATGCCGCCCAGCGGCCAGCGTTCGCAGACCAGCGACAGCTGGAGCATGGCGGTGAACGCCGCGCCGGCCAGGGCCATGGTTGCCGGAAACGTTGCGGGCACGCCCGGTCCAGGGCTGGCTTCGAAGACTCCACGCAGGTCGGCCCGTTCGACGACGGCCTGGCCCGCGATGGTGAGCACGACTGAGGCGGCGGCGACCAGGACGGTGTCGATCAGGCCGGTCCAGGGCGTGGTGAGCCTAGAGCCGGGCCAGTCGTTCCACCAGAACGCGACCATGGCGACGGCGGGCAGCGCGAACGTCGAGAGCGGGCCGAGGATCAACAGCGATGTCTGGGTGCTGCCGGTGCCCAGGGCGAGGGCGAAGAAGACGGCCGCGCCGAGCAGCAGCCCGCCCACGCCGAGCCAGGGCTGCGCGATGAGGCGCTGGCGCTGCAGGTCGGCGAAGGCCTGGCGCTGCAGGTGGGGCGGAGTGGTCAGCAGCGGCCGGACGGGCAGCGGCGCCGTACCGCCGCGGCTGAGCAGGCCGGCTGGCCCGGGGCGGCTTGATACCCGGCCGGTCACTACGGTATCGGCGCTCTTGCCGTCGCGGCCGCTGGCTCCGCCGGCAGATGTTCCAGCAGGTGCTCGACGGCGATGGGCAGTTCGCGGACCCGGTAGCCAGTGGCATGGTAGACGGCGTTGGCGATCGCGGCCGCGGCGCCGACCTGCCCGATCTCGCCGACGCCCTTGACCCCGAGCGGCCCGGTGACGTGGTCTTCGACCTCGATGAGGTCGACGTCGACGTCGGGCGCGTCGGCGTTGACCGGGACGAGATACTCGCCGAGGCTGGTGCTGGCCCAGCCGGCGCGGGCGGTGTCCATGCGGTTGCCTTCGAGCAGCGCCTGGCTCATTCCCCACAGCATGCCGCCCATGAGCTGGCTGCGGGCGGTCCTGGGGTTGAGGATCCGCCCGGGAGCGAACGCGCCGGCCAGGTGCCGGAGCCGGATGATGCCGAGGTCGGCGTCGACGGCGACCTTCGCGAACTGGGCGCCGAAGGTCAGCAGCCCGTAGGGGGTATCCAGCGGCGGCGGGTCCCAGCTGCCGATGGCCTCGGCGTCGGTCATCCGGTGCCGGCCCATCAAGGCGGCGTAGGTCTCGCCCGTGCCGGGATCGGCGGCCAGCATCAGCCGGCCGCCGGCCGCGGTGACCGCAGCGGGGTCGGCGCCGTGCAGCGGGGACTGCGGGTCGGCGACGGCGAGCGCGATCAGCTGGTCGCGGACCGCGGTGCCGGCGTTGTACACGGCGGCACTGATCATCATCGCGCCGTTGGAGCCGACGGGCGACCCGGTGGCGGGCAGGCTGGTGTCGCCGAACTCGGCCCGGACGTCGCGCAGCTCGACGCCGAGCGCGTCGGCGGCGACCTGGGTCAGCACGGTGGGGGTGCCGGTGCCGAATTCCTGGGTGGAGGTCTGCACGATGGCGGTGCCGTCGGCGTACAGGTGAGCGCGGGCCCGCTGGGTCCGCATGAAGAACGCGACCGGGTAGGCGGCGGCCGCCATGCCGGTGCCGATGAGCCAGTTCCCGTCCCGGGCGGACCGCGGCCGCGGGTTCCTGCTGGCCCACCCGATCCGCTCCGCGCCGCGCTGCAGGCATTCGGTCAGCCCGTAACTGGACCACGGGTGGCCGCTGCCGGGCTCGGTCCGGGCCAGGTTACGCAGCCGCAGCTCGACCGGATCGATGCCGAGGTCGGTGGCGAGTTCGTCCATCGCGCATTCGATGGTGAACACGCCGAGCGCCTCGCCCGGCCCGCGGGTGAATGTGGGGGTCATGGTGTTGCCCCGGACCAGCCGGTGCACTCCCTCGTAGGCAGGGCTGGCATACAGCTGGGACGCGACGCCGAAGGCAGGCTCGGCCCAGTCGTCGAACAGTGAGGTGACCGAGATCTTGCGGTGCCGGATGGCGGTCAGCTTCCCGTCCCGGGTCGCCCCGAGCTGGATGTGCTGTTCCTGTTCCTCGCGGTGCCCGCAGGAGGAGAACATCTGCCCGCGGGTGACCGTGAGCCGGACCGGCCGCCGCACATGCTGGGCGGCCAGCGCGGCCAGGGTCACGTGCGGCCACACCATTGCCTTGGCGCCGAACGCCCCGCCGATGAACCGGGCTAGCACCCGGACCTTGGACGGGGAGATCCCCAGCAGCGCGGCCACGGTCAGCTGCACCGCCTTGATGCCCTGGCACGAGTCATACAGCGTCAGCTGGTCGCCGTCCCACGCCGCCGTGGTGGTCAGCATCTCCAGCGGGTTGTGGTGGTTGGCGGCGAACCGGAACGGCGCGTCGATGCGGACCTCGGCCGCCGCGAGCCCGGCGTCGACGTCCCCGCGCGCGGTCCGCCCGGGCAGCAGACCGCCGAAGATCCTTTCCGCGTCGTACGCATTAGCGCGGCCCTGGT
>DASXZD010000066.1:0-30726 GCA_036502085.1 Streptosporangiaceae bacterium | reverse complement strand
CAGTTCCATGTTGAACCAGTGCGCGGCCTGGCCGGCCAGCACCACATCAACCGACCCGTCGGGCAACGGGATGTGCTCAGCGTCGCCGGCCATCGTCGTGATCACGAACGGCTCGCGGTCAGGCTCGGACGAGCCGCTGCCTGGCACGGGCGGGCTGTTAGCGGGCACGGGTGCGCCGCCGGCCAGCGCGGATGGGCTATTGCCGGGCGCGGGCGGGCCGCCGGCCAGCGCGGATGGGCTATTGCCGGGCGCGGGTGAACCTGGGTGCGGGGCGGGCGGACTGCCGGTCAACTCCGGGAGCAGGCGGCGTAGCTCGGCGAGCATGGCGGGGTCGGGCTCGACCGTGACCAGGCTGATCGCGGGCGGGCCGGCCAGGGCCAGCCGGGCGATCACGCCGGTGAGCTTGCCGGTTCCGGCGCCGATGTCGAGCACCCGGACGGGGGCGCGGCCGCGGACGGGCTCCATCGCCCAGCGCACCGCCGCCTCGGCGTAGTCGGGCCGGTGCTCGGCGTACGCTGCGGCCTGCGTGCCGAACGACGACGCCTGCCGTGCCATCTGCTCCGCGATACGCGCTTGGTCACCCGTCGCATCCACCCGGCCAGCGTACCGGCGCCCCGTCCGAGCCCCGCGTCCCAGTGCCGCGGCCGCCCGCCGCGCCCGCGGAGCAGTCCCCGCCCGCGCGGCGCGTCCGCTCGCCGCGCCCGCGGAGCAGTGCCCCGCCCGCGCGCGCTACGGCCAAGGCGGTCGATCCGCGCATTGCATCCCTTCGGTGGGAAGCAAACCGCGGATCGACCCCATGAGTGTGGCTGGCCATCGCCGCTGTCCCGCTCGCCGAAGGCGGTCGATGGCCGCATTCACCGTCACCAGCGGGTGTCGATGTGCCCTTGACCGCCTTCGCATCGGGCCGACCGGTGGGATAGCAGTGGGCGGCCCGGCCGGAGAGGGCGGCTCGGCGGGCGTTAGCCGAGTACGACTAGGTCGTCGCGGTGGACGAGTTCGCGCTCGTAGGCCGGGCCTAGCTCGGCGGCCAGCGATCGGGTGGTGCGGCCCATGAGTTCGGGGATCTCGGCTGCGTCGTAGCTGACGATGCCGCGAGCGATCACGCCGCCGTTTTCGTCGCACAGGTCGACCGGATCCCCGGCCTCGAAGTCGCCGTCCACGCCGACGACGCCGGCGGGCAGCAGCGACGCCCTGCGGCCGGTAACCGCGCGCACCGCGCCGCTGTCCAGCCGCAGCCTGCCCCGGCCCACGGCGGCGTGAGCGAGCCAGAGCTGCCGGGGCGCGGGGCGGCGCTGGCCCGGCACGAAGTAGGTGCCGACCGGTTCGCCGGCCAGCGCGGCGGCGGCCTGGTCGGCCGCGGCGACCACGGCCGGAATGCCGGCGCCGCTGGCGATGAGCGCCGACTCGACCTTAGTGGCCATGCCGCCGGTTCCGACGCTCTCGC
Organism: Streptosporangiaceae bacterium; assembly: GCA_036502085.1. Taxonomy (GTDB): domain Bacteria; phylum Actinomycetota; class Actinomycetes; order Streptosporangiales; family Streptosporangiaceae; genus PALSA-505. The sequence goes on along the minus strand of DASXZD010000066.1, from coordinate 29,282 downwards.
GCTCATCCGGACCGGGTCGCGCGAGCGTGAGGGATATGCCGGCCAGGTCGGCGGGGTTGCGGACTTCGGTGATCTTGCGGGCGCCGGTGAGCCGTGGATCGCCGTCGTAGAGGCCGTCAACGTCGGAGAGCAGCACGAGCGCGTTCGCCTTGACCACGTGGGCGACGAGCGCCGCCAGCCGGTCGTTGTCGCCGAACCGGATCTCGTCGGTGGCCACCGTGTCGTTCTCGTTGACCACGGGCAGCACGCCGAGGCCGAGCAGCCGCTCCAGGGTGCGCTGCGCGTTGCGATAGTGCGCGCGGCGCATCAGGTCGTCGGCGGTCAGCAGTACTTGGCCGGTGCGGATCCCGTGCCTGCCAAAGGCGACGGTGTACCGGGCGATGAGGATGCCCTGCCCGACGCTCGCGGCGGCCTGCTGGGTGGCGAGGTCACGCGGCCGACGGGACAGGCCGAGCGGCACCAGGCCGGAGGCGATCGCGCCGGATGAAACAAGCACGACCTGAGAGCCGCGGCCGGCCCGGCTGGCCAGCGCGTCGGCCAGGGCCGAGATCCGACCGTCGTCGATGTCCCCGCCGGGCGTGGTGAGCGAGGACGAGCCCACCTTCACGACGAGCCTGCGAGCCGCCACGATGTCCGGGCGCCTCCGGCCCGGCGACGCGTGCGGACTAATGCCCGGCGCCACGGCCAAGCCAGGCAACCCGGCCGACCCAGGCAACCCGCCCGACCCAGGCGACCCGCCCGACCCAGGCGACCCGGCCGACCCAGGCGACCCGGCCGAGCCAGGCGACCCGGCCGAGCCAGCCGACCCGGCTAGTTGCTGGGGCGCACGGGGCGGGGTGTCCGGGCCGGGCGCGGTGTGGGCGCCCGGGGGGGTCATGGCGCGATCCGTCGGTCGGTGCCGCGCGGGCCGAGGCCGACCGCACCGGACGGCAGTTCCGGGTCCCAGTCGAACACCACGGCGTCGTCGAAGTCGCCGATCGCCACCTCGGCACCGGCCTTGGCGCCGAGGGCGGCGAGCTTGTCTTCCACGCCCAGGCGGGCCAGCCGGTCGGCGAGATAGCCGACCGCCTCGTCGTTGCCGAAGTCGGTCTGCAGCACCCAGCGGCGAGGCCGCTCACCACGGATGAGGAAGCTGTTGTCGCCGGTCTGCAGCACCTCGAAGCCGGCTTCGTCGGCGGCGGCCGGGCGGAGCACCTGACGGGAGGGCTCGGCCTCGGGCACCGCGGCGCGCGCCTCGGCGACGATGCCGGCCATCGCGAAGGCCAGCTCACGCAGGCCTTCGCGGCTGGCCGCCGACGTCTGGCAGACGGTCAGGCCGCGGGCCTCAAGGTCCGGGCTGACCATCTCGGCGAGTTCCCTGGCCGCCGGGACATCGATCTTGTTGAGCACAACGATCCGCGGCCGGTCGGCCAGCGACGCGCCGGTCTCCTCCTGATAGGCGGCCAGTTCCGCCTCGATGACGTCCATGTCGGTCACCGGGTCGCGGCCCGGCTCCTCGGTCGCGAGGTCCAACACGTGCACCAGCGCCAAGCAGCGTTCCACGTGCCGCAGGAAGTCCAGCCCGAGCCCCTTGCCCCGGCTCGCGCCGGGGATGAGCCCGGGCACGTCGGCCGCGACGAACTGGGTATCGCCGGCCTCGATCACGCCGAGGTGCGGGATCAGCGTGGTGAACGGGTAGCTGGCGATCTTGGGCCGGGCGGCGGACATCGCGGCGATGAGCGAGGACTTGCCGGCGTTCGGGAAGCCGATCAGGCCGATGTCGGCGACGGTCTTGAGCTCGAGCATGAGCTCGCGGTGCTCGCCGGGCTCGCCCTTGAGCGCGAAGCCCGGGGCCTTGCGCCGTGGTGAGGCGAGGGCCGCGTTGCCCAGGCCGCCGCGACCGCCGCGGGCGGCTACGAACCTGGTGCCTACGCCGACGAGGTCGGCGAGCAGTTCGCCGTGCGGCGTCTTGACCACGGTGCCGTCGGGTACCGGCAGCACCAGATCCTGGCCGTCGGCGCCGCTCCGGTTGGAGCCGGCGCCCGGCTTGCCGCTGCCGGCCCGGCGCAGAGCCCGGCGGTGGTAATCGAGCAGCGTGGCTGAGCTGCGGTGCACCTCAAGGATGATGTCGCCGCCACGGCCACCGTTACCGCCGTCCGGCCCGCCGAGCGGCTTGAACTTCTCCCGGTGGATGGACGCACAGCCGTGTCCCCCGTTGCCCGCCTCGGCGTGCAGGATGGCCTGGTCTGCGAACTCGGCCATAACCCACCCGCTGGCCGCGGCGTACCGCGGCTATAGAAGCGGCCTACTCTGCCGGTTCGATCACGTTGATGCAGCGTCGCCCGCGGCGAGTGCCGAACTGGACCTTGCCGGCCACCAGCGCGAACAAGGTGTCGTCGCCGCCGCGCCCGACGCCGATGCCCGGGTGAAAGTGCGTGCCGCGCTGCCGGAGGAGAATCTCGCCGGCGTTGACCTGCTGGCCGCCGAACCGCTTCACCCCGAGCCGCTGGGCACTGGAGTCACGGCCATTCCGGCTGGACGACGCGCCCTTCTTGTGTGCCATCTCAGCCCTGCTTTCCTGCTGCGCTCTTGGCCTTGGCGGCCGGCTTACCGGCCTTGCCGATGCCGGTGATCTTCACCTGGGTGTACTTCTGGCGGTGACCCTGGCGGCGCCGGTAACCGGTCTTGTTCTTGTAGCGGATCATGTTGATCTTGGGTCCGGCCGCCGCGCCGATGATCTCCGCGACGATCTCGTAGCTGCCGAGTTCCTCGGGATCGGTGACGATGTTGTCGCCGTCGACCACCATCACGGCGGGCAGCGTCAGAGTGGAGCCGACCTCACCGGCAAGGCGGTCCACGGTGAGGACGTCGTCCACCGACGCCTTCTCCTGCCTGCCGCCGCAGCGCACGATCGCGTACACCGTGAACTCACTTTCCGTAATATGCGGACCCGACCACAGCAGAATCCGCCTGTGGTCCTCGGGGCATCCAGTTCATGCCCACGTTGCACGCCTTCAGCGCGCCGAAGACACAGATTACCAGACGACGAACGTTCCCTCAGACGGCTGCAGGATCGACGGCCGCCCCTTGACCGCCTGCCGGCCCCCCTTCGCTGGCCGGCTGGTTGCCGTTCTGTGACTGCGGCTGGTTCCCCGGCGGGCTGGCCTGCTCCCGGTGGCCGTTTGCGGTGTCGGCGGGCTTGGCCTCCGATGCCGCGGCGGCCGACTTGCGGCGCCGGCGACGGCTACCGCCGGACGGCCGCTCCTCGTCGCCGTTGGAGCCGCCCTCCGAACCGGACTTGTCATCCCGGCCGGACTTGTCATCCCGGCCGGACTTGCCGTCCGAGCCAGACTTCCCGTCCGATCTCGACTTCCCGTCCGAACCGGATTTGCCGTCCTGGCCGGGCTTCTCGTCGCCGCGACGCCGGGTCGCCGACGCGTTGGTGTCGACCGGCTCGAGCGACACGTGCAGGCCGCGGCCGTTGCAGCATTCGCAGGTGACGGAGAACGCCTCGAGCAGCCCGGAACCGACCCGCTTGCGGGTCATCTGCACGAGCCCCAGCGAGGTCACCTCCGCGACCTGGTGCTTGGTCCGGTCCCTGGCCAGGCACTCCAGCAGCCGCCTGAGTACCAGATCTCTGTTGCTCTCCAGCACCATGTCGATGAAGTCGATGACGATGATGCCGCCGATGTCACGCAGCCGCAGCTGCCTGACGATCTCCTCGGCCGCCTCCAGGTTGTTACGGGTGACGGTCTCTTCCAGGTTGCCGCCCTGGCCGGTGAACTTCCCGGTGTTGACGTCGATGACCGTCATCGCCTCGGTCCGGTCGATGACCAGCGAGCCGCCGCTGGGCAGCCAGACCTTGCGCTCCAGAGCCTTGGCGAGCTGCTCGTCGATGCGGTGGCTGGCGAACACATCGCGCTCGTCGGCCCAGCGGTTGAGCCGGTCGGTCAGGTGCGGCGCGACGTAGCGCACGTACTCGTCGACGGTGTCCCAGCCGTCGTCGCCGGAGACGACCAGCTTGGTGAAGTCCTCGTTGAAGATGTCCCTGATCACCCTGATGGTCAGGTCGGGCTCGCTGTACAGCAACTCGGGCGCGCTCGCGGACTTGGACTTGTGCTCGATGTTCTCCCACTGCGCCGACAGCCTGGCCACGTCGCGGGCGAGCTCTTCCTCGGCCGCGCCCTCGGCCGCGGTGCGAACGATGACGCCGGCGCCTTCCGGCATGACCTTCTTGAGTATCTGCTTGAGCCTGGTCCGCTCGGTGTCGGGTAGCTTGCGGCTGATCCCGGTCATCGACGCGCCCGGCACGTACACAAGGTACCGGCCGGGCAGGCTTACCTGGCTGGTCAGCCTGGCGCCCTTGTGCCCCACCGGATCCTTGGTGACCTGGACGAGGACCGACTGGCCCGACTTGAGCGCCGACTCGATCCGCCGGGTCTGGCCCTCGAGCCCGCTGGCGTCGAAGTTGACCTCGCCGGCGTAGAGCACGGCGTTGCGGCCCTTGCCCACGTCGACGAAGGCGGCCTCCATCGAGGGCAGGACGTTCTGCACCTTGCCGAGGTAGACGTTGCCGACGAAGGACTGCTGGGTGTTCTTGTCCACGTAGTGCTCGACCAGCACGCCGTCTTCGAGCACGGCGATCTGGGTCCGGTCGCCGCGCTGGCGGACCACCATTTCCCTGTCCACCGCCTCGCGGCGAGCCAGGAACTCGGACTCGGTGATGATCGGCGGACGACGGCGGCCGGAGTCGCGGCCCTCGCGTCGGCGCTGCTTCTTGGCCTCCAGCCGGGTCGATCCCTTGAGCCCCTGCACCTCGTCCTTGGCGTGGGTCCTGGCCGAAGCCCTGGGTTCGCGGACGTGCACGACCGTGTCCGGCGGGTCGTCAGGGGACGGCTGGTCGCCGTCCTGCCCGCTGCCGCGCCGGCGCCTGCGCCGACGGCGCCGGCCCGGCGTATCCGAATCATCCTCGTCATCCTCGGCCTCGCCGCCGACGGCGGCATTGGCGTCTGTCTCGCCGTCGGCCAGGGATCGGTCGCTGCCGCCGGCCCTGGCGCCTTCTGCGGCGGCGCCGTCGGCCTGCTCTGCGGCGCCCTCGCCATCGGCGTCGTCGGCCCGGCCCTTGGACCGGCCGCGGCCGCCGCGCCGCCTGCGCTTAGGGGCGGCGTCGCCGCCGAGTTGGTCGGAGTCCTCGGCGTCCGCCGGGCCGGTCTCGGCCGCGTCGGCGTCGCTGCTGGCGGTCCGCTTGCGGCTGGCGGCGGTCTTGCGGCCCGCGGCGGAGTTGCCCGGCTCGCCGGGCTCGGCGGCACCGGCGGGGCTAGCGGGCGCCGGGATGACCTCGGGCGGCTGGAAGATGAGCTGCGGGGCCTGGTACGCGGGTGGGATCGCCGCGGCGGGCGGCTCGTACGGCGCACTGAACCCGGCGACGGCGACTCCGGCGGACGAGCCGCCCGCAGGCGGTCCCCCGGCAGGTCCCGCGGCGGATTCCGTTGCGGCTGGGGCTGAGGACGGCGCAGCGGACTGGCCTGAGGGCGGCGTGGCCGGACCCGAGGACTGGGCAGCGGTCCCGTCCGAGGACGGCGCGTCCGCCGACGGCACTGACGTGTCCGCAGGAGGCCCGGCGGCCCGGCGCGACGACGATCTGGCCCGGCCCGAGGACGGCGCAGCGGACCCGCCTGAAGACGGCGCGGCGGCCGAGCCCGAAGACGGCGCGGCGGTCCCGTCCGAGGACGGCGCGGCCGCCGCACCCGCCGACGGCACTGACGTGTCCGCAGGAGGCCCCGCGGCCCGGCGCGACGATGACCTGGCCCGGCCCGAGGACGGCGCAGCGGACCCGCCTGAAGACGGCGCGGCGGTCCCGTCCGAGGACGGGGCAGCGGTCCCGTCCGAGGACGGGGCGTCCGCCGGCGGCACTGGCGTGTCCGCAGACGGCCCGGCGGCCTTGCGCGACGATGACCTGGCCCGGCCGGAGGACGACCCGGCGGCCCGGCGCGAGGATGACTTGGCGGCCCGGCCCGAGGACGGCGCACCCGCATCCCCGTCCGCGGCGGCCGCATTCTCGGCCGCAGTCTGCGCCGCCCCGTCGGCAAACGGCGGCGCTGCTGCCTCGCCAGGCGACGCCGCGGCGACGGCCGACGCCGGCGGCGTAGCGTCCGGCGGCGCGGCCACGCCGCCATCCGGCGCGGCGCTCTTGGAGGTGGCCGCCTTGGTGCGGCTCCGGGACGATCCGGCGGCCCGGCTCCGGCCAGGCGACTTACCTGGAGACGACGCGGCCGTCTCCGGCGCGGACCCGGCCGCCTCGCCCGAAGACGACGCGCCGGCCTTCCCCGCGGCGGCCGGCCCGGCCGCGGCGGTGACCGTGATCACGGCCGGTGCCGCGGCTAGCTCCGGGGACGGCGGTCCGGCCGGTCTGGTGGCCGCCCGGCGGGACCGCGTGGCCTTCTTGACCGGCGGCGCGCCAGCGGCGTCGGTGCCGCTGCCGTCGGCCTGGGCAGCTACCTGTCCGGCTGCTCCGGTGCTCCCTTGCTCATGTGGTGTGCTCTCCGTGTCGTTCAGCTCGGTTTCGAGCATTCGGGCAATCTCCCGTCAGGTTCCCGGGCGCGCGGACCCTGCGCGGGTCCATCGCGCCGCACGGGAACTGGTCATGCGCGCTCACCGGGGCGACGCCGTCGGTACGGCGGCCGTCGCGCCCAGGGGCGTCACCTGTTCCTGTTGTGCTGCCTCGGGCTGCCGGTCCGTGCGGTCCGCCGTCCCTGCGGGGCCGTCGGCCCCGTTGCTGGCCGCGGGCGCCGCTCCTTCGAGCGGCCCCTGCGCCAGCCGGGTAATCAGCGGCGGCGCCGAAAGCTCGAGTCCGGCAGCACCGTTATTCGTAAAGCCCTGCAGTGCAGCCAGAATGTCATCGGGTCGCACGGCAGGCGATGTGTGCCGAACAACCATTCGAAGCATCTCACACTCACCCGGCAGCGCGCTCGCGGCGCGCCGGTCGAGGTCCATACTGATCACGGCGGCGCGGGCGTCCATCCGCCGCGTGCCCTTGTTGGTGTGCCGCTCGACCTCCACCCGGCTGGCCGCGAGAAACGTATCGACCGCTGCCTGTGCAGCGGCCCGCGTGACCCCGGGAAGGGTCAGCTGCCACTGTGACACCTCGAGGTTCGCGAGCCCTTGCTCGCTGCCTCGCTCCGCGACATCGATCACATCTATCCCGTCCGGAAGAGCGGCGTTCAGCCGATCCCGCACATCGTCGGGCACGCATGCGGTGACGAACGCCATCTCCAGGTACTCGGCTTCGCTAGCCACCCCGGTCGCGGCCGCGCCAGCGTAGGAGATCTTCGGGTGCGGCGTGAATCCGGCAGAGTACGCAATGGGCAGCTCTGCCTTCCGCACCCCCCGCTCCACGGCGCGCGCGATGTCCCGGTGGCTGGCAAAACGCATCCGGCCACGTTTAGCGTACCTGACCCGCAGGTGCTGTACGGCGACGGGCGGTGGCGGTCCGGCCGGCGCGGGCGCAGGTCGCCTGGCCACGTCAGGCTTCCCCGGCGATCGCGGACGCCGGGCCGGCCGCGGACGCCGGGCCGACCGCGGACGCCGGGCCGACCGCGGGCGCCGGGCCGACCGCGACGACGGGCAGCCGCCGCGATCCAGGCATGCCCATCGGGCTGGTCTGGATCTCGGTCCCCATCGCCGGGCAGACGCCGCATTCGAAGCACGGGGTCCAGCGGCAGTCCTCAACCTCGGCCGCGCCGCCGGGCGCGATCGCATCCTGCCAGTCCTGCCAGAGCCAGTCGCGGTCGAGCCCGGCGTCCAGGTGATCCCAGGGCAGGATCTCCTCGTAGCCGCGCTCGCGGCTGGTGTACCAGGCCACGTCCACCGGCTCGCCATCCAGCGCGCGGTCCGCCGCGGCCAGCCAGCGGTCAAACGAGAAGTGCTCGCTCCAGCCGTCGAACCTGGCGCCATCCTCCCAGGCGGCCCTGATCACCCTGGCCACCCGGCGGTCGCCGCGGGACAGCAGCCCCTCGATCGTCGCCGACTCGCCGTCGTGATACCGGAAGCCGATCGACCGGCCGTAGCCGGGATCGGACCGCAGCGCGGCGCCCAGCGCGCGCAGCCGGGCGCTCACGGTCGCCGTGTCGCACTGCGCGGCCCACTGGAACGGCGTGTGTGGCTTGGGCACGAAGCCGCCGATCGACACCACCGCCCGGATGTCCCGCCGCCCGGAGACCTCGCGTCCGGTCTTGATCACCCGCCGGGCCAGGCCGGCGATCGCCATCACGTCCTCGTCGGTCTCGGTCGGCAGCCCGCACATGAAGTACAGCTTCACCTGCCGCCAGCCGCTGGAGTACGCGGTGGTGACCGAGGCGATCAGGTCCTCTTCGGTAACCATCTTGTTGATCACCTTGCGCATCCGGTCGGAGCCGCCCTCGGGAGCGAAGGTGAGCCCGGACCGCTTGCCGCCACGGGTCAGCTCGTCGGCCAGCGTCACGTTGAACGAGTCCACCCTGGTGGACGGCAGCGACAGGCCGGTGTTGGTGCCCTCGTACTGGTCGGCCAGGCCGCGGGCGATCTCGTGGATCTCGCTGTGGTCGGAGCTGGACAGCGACAGCAGGCCCACCTCGCTGAACCCGCTGGCGGCCAGCCCCTTCTCGACCATCGACGTGATCGTGGCCTGGCTGCGCTCGCGGACCGGCCGGGTGATCATGCCGGCCTGGCAGAACCGGCAGCCCCTGGTGCAGCCGCGGAAGACCTCCACGCTGTACCGCTCGTGCACGGTCTCGGCCACCGGGACCAGCGGCTTGCTCGGGTAGGCCCAGTCGTCCAGGTCCATCAGCGTGTGCTTGGCCACCGCGCCGGGCACGCCGGGACGGTTGGGCCGGACGCTGCCGATCCGTCCGTCAGTCAGGTACGACACGTCGTAGAACCGCGGCACGTAGACGCCGCCGTCGGTCGCCAGCCGCAGCAGCAGGCCGTCACGGCCGCCGGGCCGGCCCGCGTCCTTCCACTCGCACACCAGCGACGTGATCGCGAGCACCGCCTGCTCGCCATCGCCGAGCACCGCGCCGTCCAGGAACTCGGCGATCGGCTCCGGGTTGAACGCGGCGTGCCCGCCGGCCAGCACCAGCGGGTGTGAGTCATCCCGGTCCGCCGCGGTCAGCGGCAGGCCGGCCAGGTCGAGCGCGGTCAGCAGGTTGGTGTAGCCCATCTCGGTCGCGAAGCTCACGCCCAGCAGGTCGAACGCGCCCACCGGGCGGTGCGCGTCCACCGTGAACTGGGGAATCCCGTGCTCGCGCATCAGCGCCTCGAGGTCGGGCCAGACGCAGTAGGTGCGCTCGGCGAGCACTCCGTCCTGGCCGTTCAGCACCTCGTAGAGGATCTGGAGGCCTTGATTCGGAAGGCCCACCTCGTACGCATCCGGGTACATCAGCGCCCAGCGGACCTGCGCCGATTCCCAGTCCTTGACACGTGAGTTTAGCTCGCCGCCGATGTACTGAACCGGCTTGCTCACCCGCGGGAGCAGCGGCTCCAGCCGCGACCAGACAGACTCCACTGACATGCCCTCCAGACTATAGGCGGGCCGGCCCCGGCATTCCCCGCCGCGCGGACGGTGCTAGCCCGGGGGACGACCCCCGGACCCCCGCGCTGTTAGCCCGCAGCCTTCGTCCCCCGGGCTAACAGTGCTAGCCCGGGGGACGGCCTTCGGCCCCCGGACCCCCGGGCTAGAAGCGGTCGAACAACGTACGCCGGCGGTGCACCGACTGCAGGATGCCGATGGCGATCATGTCGGCGAAGGCGGCCGAGCCGCCGTAGGAGATGAACGGCAGCGGCAGCCCGGTGATCGGCATGATCCCGATCGTCATGCCGACGTTCACGAACGTCTGGAACGTGAACCAGACCGCGATCCCGCCGGCGACCAGCATGCCGAACTGGTCCTCGGCCCGCGCCGCGATCCGCAGCGCCCGCGCGACCACCACGCCGAGCAGCGCGACGATCGCGATGCAGCCGGCGAAGCCCAGCTCCTCGCCGGCCACCGTGAAGATGAAGTCGGTCGACTGCGACGGCACGAAGTTGCCGGCGATCAGCGAGCCGTGGAACAGCCCGTGGCCGAACATGCCGCCGGAGCCCACCGCGATCTTGGCCTGCTGCGCGTTGTAGCCGGCCCCGGCCAGGTCGGAGTTCGGGTTGGTGAACGAGGTGAAGCGCTGCAGCTGGTAGGACTTCAGCACGTGCAGCTGCACCGCCAGCAGCCCGGCGGCCGCGCCGCCCACCGCCAGCCCGGCCAGCCAGCGCAGCCGCAGCCCGGACAGCACGATCATGCCGATCAGCACGGCCAGCAGCACCAGCGTGACACCGAGCGCGGGCTCGGCCGCGACCAGGCCGGCCAGCGGCAGCGCGGCCGCGATGGCCAGCCCGATCGCGCGCAGCCTCGGCCGCTGGCCGCCATCGCCCAGCTGGCTGAGCGCCAGCGCGCAGATCAGCACCAGGCCGAGCTTGGCGAACTCCGACGGCTCGACCTGGAAGCCGCCGGGCAGGTTGATCCAGGCGTGCGCGCCGTTCACCACGCTGCCCAGCGGGCTCAGCACGGTCAGCAGGCCGAGCAGCGCCACCCCGTAGGCGACCGGCGTGTACGCCCGGATCTGCCGGACGTCCAGCGCGCTGACCGCCACCATCAGGACCAGCCCGATACCGAACCACACCACGTCCCGGTACAGGTACGCGCGCGGGTTCGCCCCGATCTGCAGCTGGCCGGGCTCGGTGGCCGACCAGACCAGCAGCGTGCCGAGGGCGCACAGGGCGAGCACCGCCGCAATCAGCAGCCAGTCGAAACGCCGGAAAAGAGATTGGCTTCCGAACGCACGCGCCCGCATCCATCCGCGACGCTGACCTGGCGCACCGACTCGCCCGCGCCCGCCGGGTGCTAGCCGGGTGTAGCCCTCTCCCAGGCGGCTGACGCTCACCGGGTGCTCCCCCCGTAGCCAGCCGGCGGCTTGATCGCGCCGGACGAGGAGATGGTGGGCAGCCGGGTCGGCACCGCACCGTTCGGAATCGCGGCTTTATGACCTTCGAGCCCGTAGATGTCGTCCCAGATCTGCCGGACCGCGGGCGCGGAAGCCTGCGCGCCGTACCCGGCGTGCGGGATCATGACGACCACGACGTACTTGGGGTGGCCGCACGGGGCGAACGAGGCGAACACCGAGTTGGCCTGCGTCCCGGTGACGTCGGCGGTGCCCGTCTTGCCCGCCACGCACACCTTGTTCAAGGGGAAGCCGCCGAACGCCCCGGCGGCGGTGCCCTGGGTGATCACGCCCTGCAGCGCGCTGCGGATGTAGGCGAGCGTGTGGCGGGACACCGGCAGGCGGCGGATCACTGGCGGGTTGATCTGCTGGACGACCTTGCCGTCCGGGTCGACCAGTGCCTCGCCGATCCGCGGGCTGTACAGCGTGCCGCCGTTGGCCAGCGCGGCGTAGGCGTTGGCGAGCTGCAGCGGCGTAACGGTCACGTAGCCCTGGCCGATCGCGGCGATCGCGGCCTGGCCGGGTTCCCAGACGTAGAAGTAGTGACAGCCCGCGTACCAGTCCTGCTGGGCGGGGGTACCGTTCTGCCTGCCGTTCTTGCACCAGAAGTTCTTGTACTGCTTCCAGTAGTAGTACAGCCATTGCCTGGTGGGTACGCTGCCCGGGCCCTGCTCCGGCAGGTCGACCCCGGGATTGTGACCGAATCCCCAGGCCAGCTCCATCTTCTGCATCTTCTGGACGGGGGCGTGCGGGCTGGGCACGGAGTTGGCCTTCGGATCGTCCCGCAGCCAGATGTCGTAGGCAAGCTGGTTGAAGACGGTGTCGCAGGACACCACGAGCGCCTCGTGGAACGACATCGGCCCGAGGCTCGGCTGCCCGTCGTTCGAGAACGTCCGGCCGCCGATGTTCACCGTGCCGGGGCAGTTGTAGGTGCCGTTCAGGCCATAGCCGGCCGCGACTGCGGCGGCGACCGAGGTGATCTTCCAGGTGGAGCCGGGCGGGTATTGCCCCTGGGTGACCCGGTTCAGGATCGGCTCGCCGCGCCGGGTGCCGAACAGGTGGCTGAACTCCCCGGCCGAGATGCCGCCGGTCCACACGCTCGGGTTGTAGGAGGGATAGCTGGCCATCGCCACCACCCGCCCCGTGGTGGTCATCACCACCGCGGCACCGCTGGTCGCGCCGTGGTTGCCGGCGTTGAAGGCCCGGTGGATCGCGCCGGCCAGGATCGTCTGGAGATCGGCCTGCAGCGGGGAGTTGATGCTCGTGACCAGGTCGTCGCCGGTCCTGGCGGCGGTCTGACTGACCGTGCCGGTGACTTCGCCCTGGGCGTTGACCCCGACCCGCTGGATGCCCGGCGTGCCGCGCAGCGCGGAGTCGTACTGCTCCTCCAGGCCGGCCTGGCCGACCAGGTCCACGCCGGAGAAGCCGGTCACGGTCAGGTGCCGCTGCTTGACCTCCTGCGGGGTGATCGGCTGCAGGTAACCGAGCACCTGCGCGGGGTTCGCGCCGTCCGGCTGCGGATATTCGGCGACCGGCGTCACCTGCGCGGTGATGTCGGGGTAGCGCTGCTGGTTCTCCATGATCTGCAGCGCGACCTGGTCGGAGACCTGCTGGTCGACGGGGATCGGCTGGTACGGCGAGCCCGCCCAGCAGGGCGGGGTGACCCCCGCGGTGCAGATCCTGACCTTGTCCTGGAGCAGCTTGAGCGGCATGTGCAGCAGCGTGGCGAGCCGCGTCAGCACCGCGGTGGCGTCGGAGCGCTGGGCCAGCCTGGCGATGTTCACCGACACCACGAGCGCCGTCTTGTTGTCCACCAGCGGCTGGCCGGTGTCGTCCAGGATATCGCCGCGAACCGGCGGCACCACGATCTGCTGGGTCTCGTCGGCCGCGGCCAGGTGCGTGTAGGCCGCGGTGTTGACCACCTGCACGTTCCAGAGCCGCACGCCGAGCGCGACCAGCAGCGCCACTACCACCAGGTGCAGCACCCACAGGCGTCGCCGGGACGCCGAGATCATCGCATGCCTCCTGTCCGCTTGCGGCCGAGCCGTCCTGATGAGCGCCCCGGCATCGGGATGCCGAGCAGCGAGCGCCGCCGGAGGCCGCCGCCCAGCGAGCCGCGCCGGGGCGTGGCGACCCGGGAGGCGGCAGGCGAGTGCCAGCGGCGGCGGCCGAGCAGCGAGCGCCGCAGGGACCTGCCGCCCAGGAACCCGCGGCGGGGCACGGCCCGGCGCAGAGCGGCGCTGCCGAACGAGCCGCGCCGCGATGATCCGCTGAACGCGCCGCGCCTGGGCGCGTTGCCGCCGAACGAGCCGCCGCTGGAGGACCCGCCGGACAGGTGCGTCGCGCGGGACGACCCGCCGCCGAAGTGCGTTGTGCGCGGCGCCGCACCGGTGAAGTGCGACTTGCGTGCCTTGCGGGACGCGCCGCTGCCGAAGATGCGCCGCCGGGTAGCGCCCCGCGGGCCGGTCCGCAGCGTTCCGGACCGCGGGGCGCCGCCGCCGTAGGAGCCGGGGCGGGCCGAGCCGCCGGAGAACGAGCCCTTGCGCGGCGCGCTGCCGATCGCCGGGCTGGTCGCGCGCAGCCCCCAGGAGGGGCGGCGGCTGAACCGGGCCAGTCCGATCCGGCCCGGGCCGGCTGGGTGCCGCCATGACCGACGGGGGGTGCGGCCGAAAGCGCTGCGGCCGCTGAGCAGCCCGCCGCCGGTGAGCAGCCCGCCGCCGGTCACGCCGGTCAGGCCGTTGAAGCTGGTGAGGCCGCCGCGCAGCAGCCCGCTGCCGAGCACGCCGTCGCGGCGGCGGCCGGCGCCGAACCGCAATCGGGCCACGCTCTTGCTGCCGGCTTTGGCGGCGCTGGCCGCGCTTGTCGCGCTTGTCGCGCTGGCCAGCCCATGATTGCGGCCGCTCAGGTGCAGCCGGACCGTCGCCGGGCGGCTGCGGGCCAGTTCGGCGCTGGCCGCCAGCCATCCGCCGCCGCCGATCCAGCCGTCCCGCGGCCTGGCCGCGGCCGCGCGGATCCGCGGCGTGCGGCCGGGGCGGGTTGCCGCCGGGTTGGCGGCCGCCGGGGTCAGCTCGCCGGCCCCGGCGGCCGCGCCGGCCAGCCTGGCCGCCATCCGGCTGGCCAGTGCCACCCCGTAGAGCACGAACGGGCTGAGCAGCACGTCATAGGTCACCGACAGCGGCAGCACGTGCCGGACCGCCTGGCCGCTGACCTCCGGGTTGCCCAGCATGACCCCGGCCGCCGCGTACAGCGCGGCACCGCCCGCCGCGCCGAGCGCCGACGCGCCCAGCGGCAGCAGCACCGACCGGTCCAGCTCGCCGGAGATCAGGCCGCAGCAGTAGCCCACCAGGCAGAACACGAGCGCGTACAACCCGATCAGGTGATCGGACGGCGGGGCGATGTCGAGAGCCAGGCCGGCGCAGAACCCGGTGACCAGGCCCGCCATCGGCCCGTGGCTGAGGGCGAGCCCGACCACCACGAGCAGCACCAGGTCGGGCGTGACGCCGCCGGGCAGCGACAGCCGGCCGAGCACGCTCAGCTGCAGCGCCAGCGCGACGAGCACCAGGACGGCGGACAGCAGCACGCGGCGCATGTCAGCCCGTCCTGCCCGGAGTGGGAGTCGCTGGCTGCTGGCCGAGTCCGGGGCTCGCGGTCTTGGTGACCGTGACCGTCGGCGTCGGCGTCGGCTTTGGCGGCGGCGGCAGCACCGAGTCCCTGGGGTTGGTGCGCGGCGAGACGATGACCACGCCGACCACGCCGAGCGAGGTGAAGTCGACGAACGGGCGGACCAGCGCCACCTTCGTCAGCGCGCCGGGCGAGCTCTCCAGCCGGGTGATCGTCCCGATCGGCACGCCGGGCACGTACGGGCTGCCGCCGACCGAGCCGAACGTGACGAGCTGCTGGCCCGGCTGCAAGACCGCGGTCGCGTCGAACAGCTGCAGCCGCAGGCCGGTCAGGCCCTTCCCGGTCCCGGTGACCGCGCCGATCTCCCCGGTCCCGGCCATCCGCGCGCCGACCACCGAGGAGGCGTCGCTGGCGAGCATCACGGTCGAGGTGACCGAGCTGACGCTGACCACCCGGCCGACCAGGCCGTTGCCGTTGAGCACGGTCTGGTTGGGCCGGACGCCGTCGAGGCTGCCGGCGTCCAGCGTGACCGTGTCCTCGTAGCCGGGCCCGGTCGCGATCACGTTCGCGGCCACGACCCGGTAGCCGCCCCGGCTGGCCAGCGACAGCAGGCCCTTGAGCTGGGACTCTTCGGACTTGCTCAGCTGGGCCGCGCTGAGCTCGGCGCGCAGCCGGGCATTCTCCTGCTGCAGGGCGGAGATCTTCGCGTTGGCCGACGGCGCGCCCTTGACCCCGTCCGCCAGCTGGGCGGCGGGCCGGGTGACGTCCCCGGTGATGTTCTCGATGGGGCCGAACACCGAGGCGCCGAAGCTGCTCAGCGAGCTCAGCGGGGACGAGCTGCCGTCCCGGTAGCTGATCGTGATCATCGCCAGCGCGGCGATCAGGAGCACGCCCAGGACCAGGCGCGTCCGCCGGGTGTCCTGCACTTGGTCTCCCTCGCTGCGTTATCTCGGCTGCGGTGCCGGGCGGCTGGCGGCGCCGGCCGGCCGGGCTGAGGCCGGTGCTGGCGCGGACCGGTGCTGGCGCGGACCGGTGCTGGTCAGCGCCGAGATTCGGGTACGAGCACCTGGCGCAGGGTCTCGAAGTCCTCGACGCACTTCCCGGTGCCGAGGACCACAGAATCTAGCGGGTTCTCGGCCACGTAGATGGGCATCCCGGTCTCCTCGCGGAGCCGCTCGTCGAGCCCGCGCAGCAGCGCGCCGCCGCCGGTCAGCGCGATACCTCGGTCCATGACGTCGCCGGCCAGCTCGGGCGGGCACTTGTCCAGCGTGGTCTTGACCGCATCGACGATCAGGTTGACCGGTTCCTCGATCGCCCGGCGGATTTCCTCCGCCGAGATCACGATCGTCTTCGGCAGTCCGCTGACCAGGTCCCGGCCGCGGATCTCCGCATGTGGCTCGTCCGTCGTGGGGTAGGCGGAGCCGAGCGCCATCTTTATCTCTTCGGAGGTGCGCTCGCCCAGCATCAGCGAGTACTCCTTCTTGCCGAACGTGATGATCGCCTGGTCGAGCTCGTCGCCGCCGACCCTGATCGACTGCGAGGTCACGATGCCGCCCAGCGAGATCACCGCGACCTCGGTGGTGCCGCCGCCGATGTCCACCACCATGTTGCCGGTCGGCTCGTTGATCGGCAGGCCGGCCCCGATGGCCGCCGCCATCGGCTCTTCCATGATGTAGACGCGGCGGGCGCCCGCCTGGTGGCCAGCCTCCTTGACCGCGCTCTGCTCCACCCCGGTGATGCCGCTGGGGACGGCGACCACGATCCGGGGCTTGGCCATGTGCCGGCGTTTGTGCACCTTCTGGATGAAGTAGCGCAGCATCCGCTCGGTGACGTCGAAGTCGGCGATGACGCCGTCCTTGAGCGGTCTGATCGCGACGATGTTGCCGGGTGTCCGGCCGATCATGCGCTTGGCTTCCACGCCGACCGCGACGATCTGGCCGTTGTTCGTGTTGAGCGCGACCACCGAGGGTTCGTTGAGCACGATCCCGCGGCCGCGGACGTACACCAGGGTGTTCGCGGTGCCGAGATCGACCGCCATGTCACGGCCGAGAAACGCAAGCGCGTTGCTCATAACGAACAGAACCTTCCAGGACGATCCTGTGGGTTGTCAGTGCTCAGATACCCCGATCGGCGGCCCGCAGGCCCGATCGTGGCCATGTGCCGTACATCGACCAGCAAAGCCGTAGTTAAACGAGCTCCGGGAAGAAGATCTTGATTTCCCGTTCGGCCGAATCCGGCGAGTCCGACCCGTGCACGACGTTCTCAGTAACCTGCAACGCATGATCACCGCGGATGGTGCCCGGCGCGGCCGCCAGCGGGCTGGTCGCGCCGGCCAGCGCGCGGAACGCCTCGATCGCACCCGGACCCTCCGCCACCAGGGAAACCAGCGGGCTCGAGGTGATGAACTCGATCAGCGACTCGAAGAACGGCTTGCCGACGTGCTCGGTGTAGTGCTGCTGAGCCGTGTCGCGATCAAGAGTGCGCAGTTCCATGGCCACGATCCGCAGGCCTCTGCCTTCCAGCCGGGAAATGACGCTGCCGATGAGGCCGCGGCGAACACCGTCCGGCTTTATCAGGATTAGGGTGCGTTCCGGCAAGACCATGCTCCTCGTGATCGCCATGGGGCGGGCTCAGGCGCGCTCGGGAAATCGTCCAGCGCGTGCCAAAGCTTACCCGCGCCCGGGCACCTCTTCTCGGCCATGGCGCGCCCGGCCGATGAACAGCGTGGCGGCCGCGGCCGCCACGACGACCCCGGCGGCGAGGAGTTCCCACAGCGACGTGGCCCGGGTCAGCACGCCTTCGGCACTGCTCGCTGCTCCCGTTGCCGTTGCTCTGGCCGCTCCCGCTGCTCCGGCGCCGATCATCCGGATCTGGATCGCCCCGGCGACCAGGTTGCCGGTCAGCGCGCCGGCGACGATCAGCGTCAGGCCGGCCATCGCCCCCGCCGCCGTGGCCTCGGCAATTGCCGCACACAGCGCCAGCCCGAGGCCGCCGGCCAGCAGGCCGTAGCCGGCCGCCAGCCCGGCCGGGCCGCCCCCTGGCCCGGCCGCCCTGACCGTGACCAGCCCGGCCGCGGCGAGCAGCAGGCCGGCCAGGACCAGCCGCAGCGGGCCGCCGCTCCCCCGGTGCGCCGCGGCGTGGGCGCCAGCGTGGGCACCTGCCCGGCCGCGCAGCGCGCCGCCGGACCGCGCCGGGCCCGGCGTGTTCGCGTCGCGGAGGCCGGCCCTGCCGGGCGTGTCGGCATCGCGTCGGCCGGGCCTGCCGGGGGTGTTCGCGTCGCGGCGGGCGGCACGGCCGGGCCGCGACGGGTTGGTGTCCTCGGTCCCTGGCCAGCCAGCGCCGTCGGTCTCTGGCCCGCCAGGGCCGCGGGCCGGCGGCTCGGCGCCCCGGCGGCAGAGCGCGGCGATACCGGCGGCGACGATACAGCCCGCGGCCGCAGCGGCGAGCGGGAGCAGGAACGCCCGCAGGGCGGGATGCGGTCCCGCGGTCAGCGGCCGCAGGCTGCCGATCGCGCCTGCCGTGGGCGCGGTCGCGAATCCGGCGGCCGCGCCGGCCAGCGGGAAGCAGAGCCGGCCGCGCTGGCCCCGCTGGCCTCCGGTGACCGCGTCGGCCGAGGTGGTCATGGCCAGCCCGGCCAGCACCAGCACGGCGATGCCCGCCGCTGCTATCGCCGAGGCGGGGCTGGATGGCTGCCCGGCCACCCCCACGTCAAGCGCGGCGAGCCCGACGGCCGGGACGGCCAGCAGGGCAAGCTGGGACCGCTCGGCCGGCGTGACCGCGGCCCGCGGCGGCGGTCCCGAGCCGCCGGCGGCCGCGACGTACAGGGCAGCAGCAGCCAGGGCGGCGGCGGTGAGCCACGGCAGCGGCGCCACGGCGACCTGCCAGTGCCCTCCGGTCAGCCGGTCGCGCAGCAGCGGTACCGCGCCGAGCAGGCTGACCAGCATGATCACCATCCAGCAGCGGGACAGCAGCCGGCGCCAGCGACCGGACCGCTCCCAGGCGACGGCCAGCGACGCGGGCAGGGCGAGCCCGGCCCCCAGGCCATGCAGGGCCCGGTCCAGGCCGATCAGTGCCAGCGTGCGCGCCGAGTCGCCCAGCAGGTCGGCGCATCCGATCAGGACGACGCCAGCCAGCAGCGTGGGCCAGGCCCGGTGCCGCCGGGCCAGCAGCGCGCCTACCGGCACGACGCAGACCATGATGGGCAAGGTCAGGCCGGCGGCACGGACCAGGTCCGCCGCGCCGTTCGGGCCGGCGATGCGCGCCAGGGTGGCGGCGGGCATTCCGGAGGCGATCAGGTTCGGCAGCTGCAGCAGGGCGAGCGGGACGACGCTCAGCACGATGAGCGCGGCAGCGACGCCCGCGACCCGCCCGTCCCTGATCGGGCTGACAGCGGCAGAGCGGACAGCGGCAGGGCCGGCGCCGACAGGGCTGACAGCGGCAGGGCGGGCCGGCAGCGGGCCTGGCGAGCGCTCCGGAGCAGAGCGCCGGCCCCGGGATCCCTGGCGCGCGGGCGCCGCCGCAGCTGCCGGCGCCGGAGATGACGGCGCCGAAGATGACGGAGGCTGTGGCTGGGGAGGTGAGGGCTGCTGTGCTGACGGCGGGGAGGCGGGAGCGGATGGCCGTGATCTGCGGGTGCGGCGCGCGGGTGATGGGCCGGGCGTTGTCCACTGGCCGATCCGGAGCGGCCGGGCCCGGTCTTCCGGGCCGCTTGAGGCCGGCGGCCGGGCCGGGTCTTCCGGGCCGCCTGAGGCCGGCGGCCGGGCCGGACTCTCCGGGCCGCCTGAGGCCGGCGGCCGGGCGGCGGGTCCTGACCGGCCCGGAGCGGGCGGCCGGGCCGCGGGGTCCGGCTGGCTGGGCACGGGCGGGCGGCGGGCGGCCCGCGATGGCGCGGATGCGGCGCCGGGTCCGCCGTCGGTTCCGGCTGCCGGGTGCCCCTGAGCGAGGTGGCCAGGTTCGACAGCCTGGTCGGCCCGGGTGCGGCCGGCCGTTTCCCCGGCCGGGGAACCCGGATCAGCCCGGTTACCGTGCGTATCGGGGGATGTGTCCGAGGTGCCCGGAGCGCCCGAAACATCACGAACAGTGCCCGTTTGATAACGGACAGTGCCCGCCTTCACCTGTGCGCCATCTGAGGCCCGGGGGCGGCCGATCACGAGGTGTTCTCCTCTGATTACTCAGGGCAATAAAAGGAGACTATCGCGGCGTAGCGCGCTCCGCACTGCGCCCGAGCCAGATCGCAATGGCCCATAGGCCGGTGAAGATCGTGCCGAGCGCGTACATCGCGGGCACGATGACCCCCGAGGCGATCATTAGCACCTGGAGAATACTGCCCGCGACCAGGGACAATCGCAGGCCGGAGTCACCCAGCGAGCGCATCGACACGGCGATGGCGATCAGCACCGCCGCGCCCGCGAGCCCGCCTCCGGCTGAGCCCGCCGCGGACTTGGACAGGTGCTCGATCGTGATCGCGACGGGGATGGCGAGCCCGATCACGATGGCTTCGAAGATCAGGAGGGTGGCGCACAGCCGTCTCATAGCGGGTCCGGTCCCCCCGGTGACTCCCAGTCATCGGGCTCCCCCGCTGACCGTTCATCGTCGGGCTCCCCCGCCGACGACTCGTCATCGTCCGGCTCTTCCTCGTCGTCCGGCCCCGCTGTCCGGTCCCGCTCGTTCCTGTGCCCGGAACCGTCCAGGTCGACCGAACGCGCGGACGGGACCAGCAGGACCCTGGCGTCGCCCGCGGTGATGACAGAGCCGGCGATCAGGACGCCGCACGAGCCCGGCAGCGCGTCGCCGGATGCCTCCTCGGCAGCGGTGATCTCGTCGGCGATCGTGACCGCGATGTCGATCGCCTCATCGAGCCGCACCGCCGAGCGGACGCGGCCCGGCCCGAACACCGCTTCGGCCAGCTCTGCGAGCTCGCCGGGGTCCATGGACCGGACCGAGGAGTTCCTGGTGACCACCAGGTCGGAGACGAACGGCTCAAGCTGGTCGAGAATGCCGGGCACGTCCTTGTCCCCGCTCAGCGCGAGCACGCAGACCAGCCGCTTGAAGGTGAAGGCCTCGGCCACGGCCTCCATCGCGGCGGCCATGCCTGCCGGGTTGTGCGCCGCGTCCACGATGATCACCGGGCTGCGCCGGACAATTTCGAGGCGGCCGGGCGAGGTCACCGACGCGAACGCATCGGCGATCCAGGCCGGATCCAGCCGCTGGGGCGTGCTGTCAGGACCGGCGGAGCCGTCGTCGCCCGCTCCCGCGAACGCTTCCACCGCGGCCAGCGCGCAGGCGGCGTTCCCGGCCTGGAACTCCCCGAAAAGCGGCAGGAACAAGTCCTGGTAGTCGCCGCGAAGCCCGCGCAGGTCCATCCGCTGGCCGCCGATGGCCAGGTCCCGGTTGAGCACGCCGAACTCAAGGCCCTCCCTGGCGACGGTGGCGCCGACCTCCGCCGCCCGGCGGACCAGCACCTCGGCGGCGGCCAGCGGCTGCTGGGCGAGCACGGCGACGGAGCCCGGCTTGATGATGCCTGCCTTGTCCGCGGCGATCTCCTCGACCGTGTTGCCGAGGTACCTGGTGTGGTCCAGCGAGACCGGGGTGATCACGGCGACCGTGCCGTCCGCGACGTTGGTGGAGTCCCAGGTGCCGCCCATGCCCACCTCGACCACGGCCACGTCCACCGCCGCATCGGCGAACGCGGCGAACGCCATGCCGGTCAGCACCTCGAAGAACGACATCGGCACCTTGTGCCGCCCGTCCACCATCGCGACGTACGGGATGATCTCTTCGTACAGGTCGACGAACCGCTGCGCGCCGATCGGCTGGCCGTCCAGGCTGATCCGCTCGCGCATCGAGGTCAGGTGCGGGCTGGTGAACAGCCCGGTGCGCAGGCCGCGCGCGCGCAGCAGCGAATCGATCATCCGCGCGGTCGACGTCTTGCCGTTCGTCCCGGTGACGTGGATGACCGGGCACGCCCGCTGCGGGTCGCCGAGCAGCGCGGCGAGGTCGGCGATCCGGTCCAGGGTCGGGTCGATGGAGTGCTCGGGCCTGCGCTCGGCGATGTCCCGCTCGGCCTCGGCCAGCGAATCGTGGAGGTCTTCGTCCGCCCGGTATTCACTCACCCCGGAAGCCTACCGGCCGCATCCCCGCCGCCCCGCCCGCCAAGTTGATCAACATCGATGTGACTCCGCTGTTGCTCTATGACCGTCGAAGTCACTCTGCTGTTCTTTTGGGCGGCGCTCCAGCGGTGCCAGCCGGGGCAGCAGGAGGGACCGGGGCTGGGAACGACTGGCGATCTACGCGAGGGCGGCGAGCCTGGACTGCAGGAGGGTCATGTCTGCCTCGGCGGCGGCGAGGCGCTGACGGGTCTTCTCGATGACCTCGGGCGGCGCCTTCGCGGTGAAGCCGGGGTTCGCTAGCTTGCGCTGCGTGCGGTCCACCTCTTCGGTGGCGGCGGCGAGATCCTTCTCCAGGCGGCGGCGCTCGGCGGCGACGTCGATCGCGCCGGACGTGTCCAGCTCGACGGTCACGCCCTCGGCTTGCACGGACGCGGTGGGCGCGAAGCCGTCGTCCGGCGGGGTGAGCCGCAGCAGCGTCCTGATGCTGGCCTCGTGCCCGGCCAGCGGGGTGTTCGCGATGCCGGTCAGCGCGGCGGCTACCCGCTGGCCGGGGCGCAGGCCCTGGTCGGAGCGGAACCTGCGCACCTGGGTCACCAGCCGCGTCAGCGCGGCAATCTGCGCCTCGGCGGCGGGGTCAGTGAACCGTTCGCTCGCCACGGGAGCGCCCGCGCCATCAACCCGCTGGCCGGGCCAGGGGGCCACCACGACCGATTCTTCGCCGGTCAGCGCGGCCCACAGCTCGTCGGTGAGGAACGGCATCACCGGGTGCAGCAGCCGGAGCAGCCGGTCGAGCACGTAGCCGAGCACGTCGCGGGTCCGCTCCGCGGCCGCCTCATCAGCACCGGCCGGACCAGCACCGGCCGGACCAGCACTGGGCTGGCCCGGCGGGGGCAGCGTGACCTTGGCCAGCTCTAGGTACCAGTCGCAGTATTCGTCCCAGGCGAAGTGATAGAGGGCCTCGCTGAGCTTGCCGAACTCGAACGCCTCGAACAGCGCGTCCACGTCCGCGGTGACCGACGCCAGGCGGGACAGGATCCAGCGGTCGGCCACGGTCAGCGACGCGGGATCGGGCAGCTCGGCCGGGACGCGGGCCCCGTTCATCAGCGAGAACCTGGCCGCGTTCCACAGCTTGTTGCAGAAGTTCCTGGCGCCCGCGGCCCACTCCTCGCTGACCGCGACGTCGCCGCCGGGGTTCGCGCCACGGGCCATGGTGAACCGCACCGCGTCGGCGCCGAAGCGGTCGATCCAGTCCAGCGGGTCCACCGCGTTGCCGCGGGACTTGGACATCTTCTTGCCGTGGCTGTCGCGCACCAGTCCGTGCAGCGCGACGTCGTAGAACGGGATGGCCTGGGCGGGTTCGCGACCGGCGTCGGGTGCCTGTCCCTGGCTAGTACCAGACATTGCGTACAGGCTGAGCATCATCATCCTGGCCACCCAGAAGAACAGGATGTCGTAGCCGGTGACCAGCACGCTGGTCGGGTAGAACGCCCGCATGTCGGGCGTGTCGTCCGGCCAGCCGAGCGTGGAGAACGCCCACAGCCCGGAGGAGAACCAGGTATCCAGCACGTCCGGGTCCTGTTGCCAGGAGCCCGGGTTGTCCGCGCCCGGCGGGTCTTCCCCGGGGGCGGTGCAGACAATGGCACCGTTCGGGCCATAAAAAACAGGGATGCGATGGCCCCACCAGAGCTGGCGGCTGATGCACCAGTCGTGCATGTCATCCACCCAGTCGAAGTACCTGGCGGCCATCTCCGGCGGATGCATCTTGACGCGGCCGTCGCGGACCGCGTCGCCGGCCGCCTTGGCTAGCGGGCCGACCTTGACGAACCATTGCAGCGAGAGGCGGGGCTCGACGATCGTGCCGCAGCGGCCGCAGTGACCGACCGAGTGCAGGTACGGCCGGACCTCGGCGACGATCCGGCCCTCCTCGCGCAGCGCGGCGACGACGGCCGGGCGGGCCTCGAACCGGTCCAGGCCGCCGAACGGGCCCGGCGCGGTGATCACGCCGCGCTCGTCCATGATCGTGCGGGCGGGCAGGTCGTGGCGGCGGCCGATCTCGAAGTCGTTCGGGTCGTGGGCGGGGGTCACCTTGACCGCGCCGGTGCCGAACTCGGGGTCCACGTGCGGATCAGCGACCACCGGGATGCGGCGGCCGGTGAGCGGCAGCTCCACCTCGCGGCCGATCAGGCCGGCGTAGCGGGGGTCGTCGGGGTGCACGGCCACCGCGGTGTCGCCGAGCATCGTCTCGGCCCTGGTGGTGGCGACCACGATCGCGCCCGCGCCGTCGCCGTAGCGGATCGAAACCAGCTCGCCGTCCTCGTCGGCGTGCTCCACCTCGATGTCGGACAGCGCGGTCAGGCAGCGCGGGCACCAGTTGATGATCCGCTCGGCACGGTAGATCAAACCGTCGTCAAACAGCCGCTTGAACATCGTGTGCACGGCGCGGGACAGCCCTTCGTCCATGGTGAACCGCTCGCGGCTCCAGTCCACGCTGTCGCCGAGGCGGCGCATCTGGCCGAGTATCTTGCCGCCCGACTCGGCCTTCCACTGCCACACCCGCTCGACGAACTTCTCCCGGCCCAGGTCGTGCCGGCTCAGGCTCTCGCGGGCGAGCTCGTGCTCCACGACGTTCTGGGTGGCGATGCCCGCGTGGTCCATGCCGGGCAGCCAGAGCGTGCTGTAGCCCTGCATGCGGCGGCGGCGGACCAGGGAGTCGATCAGCGTGTGCTCGAGCGCGTGGCCGATGTGCAGCGACCCGGTGACGTTCGGCGGCGGTATGACGATCGAGAAGCTCGGCCGGCCTGCCGCCACGGCGGCCGCGTCGGCGGTGAACAGGCCCGCGTCGACCCAGCCGGCGTACCTGCGGCTCTCTACCTCGGCCGGGGAGTACTGCGGGGCAAGCTGGCTGGGGTCCTGTGCTGTCGTGCGATCTCCGCTCACGTCAGGTGAGTTTACGGAGTACCGGGAGTGCTCGCGGCGCTACCCGGGCTAGCTAGGCGGACTTTTCCCGCGGCGGGCGGCGGGAGATGTCGCGCGGCACCAGCGTGGGGTTGACGTGCTCCAGCACGGCTTCCCTGGTGATCACGACGCGCTCGACATCATCGAGGCTCGGCACCTCGTACATCACCGACATCAGCACTTCCTCGAGGATCGCCCGCAGGCCACGGGCACCGGTGCCGCGCAGGTTGGCCTGGTCGGCGACGGCCTCGAGCGCGTCGTCGGTGAACTCGAGATCCACGTTGTCCAGCTCGAACAGCCGCCGGTACTGGCGGACCAGCGCGTTACGCGGCTCGGTCAGGATGCGGATCAGCGCCTCGCGGTCGAGGTTGTGCACGCTGGTGATCACCGGCAGGCGGCCGACGAACTCCGGGATCATGCCGAACTTGAGCAGGTCCTCCGGCATGATCTCGGCGAACTGGTCGGCGGAGGCGTGGTCGTTGCGGACCCTGAGCACGGCCCCGAAGCCGATCCCGTTCTTGCCGACCCGCTGCTCGATGATCTTCTCGAGGCCGGAGAACGCCCCGCCGCAGATGAACAGCACATTGGTCGTGTCGATCTGGATGAACTCCTGGTGCGGGTGCTTGCGCCCGCCCTGCGGCGGCACGCTGGCCGTCGTGCCCTCCAGGATCTTCAGCAGGGCCTGCTGCACACCCTCGCCGGAGACGTCGCGGGTGATCGACGGGTTCTCGCTCTTGCGGGCGATCTTGTCGATCTCATCGATGTAGATGATGCCCGTCTCGGCCTTCTTCACGTCGTAGTCGGCCGCCTGGATGAGCTTGAGCAGGATGTTCTCGACGTCCTCGCCGACGTAGCCGGCCTCGGTCAGCGCGGTCGCGTCGGCGATGGCGAACGGCACGTTGAGCAGCCGGGCGAGCGTCTGCGCGAGCAGCGTCTTGCCGGAGCCGGTCGGGCCGAGCAGCAGGATGTTGGACTTGGCCAGCTCGACGCCTTCTTCGCCTGGCCGGTCGCCGCCCGACTGGACGCGCTTGTAGTGGTTGTACACCGCGACCGACAGGGCCTTCTTCGCCTTGTCCTGGCCGATCACGTAGGCATCGAGGAACTCGTAGATCTCGCGAGGCTTGGGCAGGCTGTCCCACTTGAGCTCGGACGGCTCCGCGAGCTCTTCTTCGATGATCTCGTTGCACAGATCGATGCACTCGTCGCAGATGTACACGCCAGGACCGGCGATGAGCTTCTTGACCTGCTTCTGGCTCTTACCGCAGAACGAGCACTTCAGCAGATCACCACCGTCGCCGATGCGTGCCACCCAACCACTCCTTGTATGCGGGGGACGAGGTGAACCTCCCGGTTAGGACGACCCTACCTCGGCCCGGCGCTTTACGGTCTTCAGAACATCATCCACCAGACCGTAGTCTTTTGCCTCGTCCGCGCTGAAGAACCTGTCTCGCTCGATGTCGCGGCGCACCTGCTCGGCGTCCCGGCCGGTGTGCCTGGAGATCACACTCTCCATTGCCGTCCGCATCCGCAGGATCTCGCGAGCCTGTATCTCCAGGTCACTGGACTGGCCATAGCCGCTTTCCATGGCCGGCTGGTGCAGCATGATGCGAGCGTTGGGCAGCGCCGCCCGCTTGCCCGGGGTCCCCGAGGCGAGCAGGACCGCGGCGGCCGAGGCGGCCTGGCCGATGCAAAACGTCTGGATGTCGGGCTGAATAAATTGCATCGTGTCGTAGATCGCCATCATCGACGTCATGGAGCCGCCGGGCGAGTTGATGTAGATCAGGATGTCCCGGTCGGGGTCGATGGACTCCAGCGTGATCAGCTGGGCCATCACGTCGTTGGCCGAGGCGTCGTCGATCTGCACGCCGAGGAAGATGATCCGCTCCTCGAAGAGCTTGTTGTACGGGTTCATCTCCTTGATCCCGTACGAGGTCCGCTCGATGAACGACGGCAGGACGTACCTGGACTGCGGGTCGCGGCCCGCTGCCTGCGGGCCTATGGGCTGGCCCGCGCTGATGGGCTGGACTCCTCGCGTGGTCATGACAGCGGCCCTTCGGTCGGAACCTCGTCGGCCCGGCGGATCACATGGTCGACGAAGCCGTAGTCCTTGGCCTCGTCGGCGGTGAACCAGCGGTCGCGGTCGGAGTCTGTCTCGATCTGCTCGACCGTCTGCCCGGTGTGCATGGCGACGCGCTCGGCCAGCGTGTGCTTGACGTAGAGCATCTGCTCGGCCTGGATCGTGATGTCCGAGGCCGTGCCGCCGATGCCGCCCGAGGGCTGGTGCATCAGCACGGACGCGTGCGGCAGCGCGTAGCGCTTGCCCGGGGTGCCCGCACACAGCAGGAACTGGCCCATCGAGGCGGCCATGCCCATCGCGTAGGTGACGATGTCGTTGGGCACGTACTGCATCATGTCGTAGATCGCCAGGCCGGCGTAGACCGAGCCGCCGGGCGAGTTGATGTAGATACTGATGTCGCGCTTGTTGTCCTCGGCGGCCAGCAGGGCGAGCTCGGCGCAGATCCGGTTAGCCGAGTCCTCGTCAACCTGCGTGCCGAGGAAGATGATGCGGTGCCGCAGCAGCCGCTGGAACACCGGCTCGAATATCGCGGGCGGCATCTCGGCGACTCGCGCCACCGCCAGCCTGCTCGCTGCGCTCTGCCCGCTGTCCGCGCTTGGCGCAGCCCAGCGGGGTTCCGACGCGTCACTCACTTGGTCACCTGCTCCGGTGCAATCGGTGTCGTTGACAGTGACGATAACGCTCGGCCGCAGGCGGTTCGTCCAGCGCTGCGTGCTGTTCGCTGTGGGCGCAGGGCTGCGTCAGGCTCGGGCCGCGCGTTATCTCAGCTGGTCTAGCTGGATACCGTCTCGGCCTGCTCGGCGTCCGCGTCCGCCGCGTCGTCGGTGCCGGTGTCCTCGGCGGCCGAACCCTCGGCGGCCGACGGAGCGATCTCCACATCGTTGCCGGCCTCGTCGGTCACCTTGGCCCGCTGGGCGACCAGGCCGAGCGCCTTGGTGCGCAGCACATCGGCGGCTACCGAGCCCAGCTGGTTGTTCTCGGTAAGCTCCCTGGCCAGCCGGTTGGGATCCACCCGCATCCGCTGGGCCTGGTCGGCGATGTACGCGCTCAGCTCGCCGGCATCGACACCCAGCTTCTCTTCCAGCGCGAACTGGTCGAGGACGAAGCCGGTCTTGACGCTGCGCCGCGCGTCGTTCTGCAGGTCGGCCTCGAACTCTTCGGGAGAGCGGCCGAGAGCCTGCAGGTACTCGCCCAGCGTGGTGCCGAGCTGCTGCACCTGCTCGCCGAGCGAGCGGCGCTGCCGGTCGGCCTCCTCGGTCACGATGGCCTCGGGCAGCGGGATGTCGATCTTCTGCAGCAGGGCGTCGAGCGCCCGCTCCCTGGCCTGGTTGAGCTGCTGGCCGCGGCGCGCGTCTTCGAGCAGGGTCCTGGTACCGGCGCGCCACTCGCCGAGCGTGTCGAACTCGCTGGCGGACTGCGCGAACTCATCGTCGAGCTCGGGCAGAGCCTTGACCTTGACGCTGTGTACGGTGACGGTGACCTCGGCCTGCTCGCCGGTGTGCGCGCCGCCGGGCAGCTCGGCGGTGAAGGTCTTGGACTCGCCGGCCGTCACGCCGTCCAGCGCGTCGTCGAGGCCGTCCAGCAGGGTGCCGCTGCCGATCTCGTAGGACAGCCCGCTGGCCTGGGCGTCCTCGACCGGCTCGCCGTCGAGGGAAGCGGACAGGTCGATGGAGACGAAGTCGCCGGCCTGGGCCGGCCGGTCCACGCCCTTGAGGGAGGCGAACCGCTCCCGCAGGCCGTTGAGGTACTCCTCGACGTCGTCCGGGGTCACGACGGCGTTTTCCACCGTGACCGGCATGCCCTCGATGTCGGGGATCTCGAACCTGGGCCGGATGTCCACCTCGGCCGTGAAGGTGAGCTCCTTGCCGTCATCCAGCTTGGTGATCTCCAGCTCCGGCTGGCCGAGGGCGAACACCTCGCCTTCATCGAGCGCCTTGCCGTACAGCTCGGGCAGCGCCTCGTTGACGGCCTGGTCGAGCACCAGGCCGCGGCCGAACCGCTGGTCGATGATCCGCGGCGGCACTCGCCCCGGCCGGAAGCCCGGCACCCGCACCTGCCTGCTGACCTCGCGGTACGCCTTGTCGAGGCTGGGCTGCAGTTCCTCAAACGGCACTTCAACGGTGAGCTTGACCCTGGTCGGGCCCAGCTCCTCGACGGCGGTCTTCACGTCGTTGTCACTCCCTGGCTCCCCGCTAAGGCAGCCGCTACGCGCGACATCCGGGGGCGTTGCTGGTTCGTCCTTGTCAGGCACGGCTTCGGCCGCCAAGTCTAGGGCAGCCGACACCCCTCGTCGGCCCGACCGGAAACCTCAGCCCGCCGGCCGCAGGGTGCGCTCTGCTGGCGGCCGCCGCCCGGAGGACCCGGGCGGTACCTCCGCGGCCGTGCGCGCTGGAGTGGCCTGGAACCGTTCGGGATAAAAAATCTTTCATCTTCCTAACGGTTCCATCCTCGAGCTCTTCGGTTGACATCGGCCTCCGCATCTGTATCTTTGTCTTATGACAATAGATAAAGGGGACAGCGGCGCGGCCGGCGCCT
>DASXZD010000065.1:0-5560 GCA_036502085.1 Streptosporangiaceae bacterium | reverse complement strand
TGGTCAGCGGGAGTGATGGCCCGGTCGCTGCTGCTGGCGGGCGATCCGGGGCAGGCCCGGGAGGCCGCCGAGCGAAGCATCAGGATCTGCGACAGCGACCGCTGGAACGCCTTCCTGCCGTGGCCGCAGGCGCTCCGTGCGCATTGCTTGCTGGGCGCCGGCCAGTGGCCCCAGGCGCGCGAGGACGCCGAGCAGGCGTACGCACTGGCCCTGCTGGCGCTGCACGCTGGCGATTCCAACGCGGCCGGGGAGTGGATCGCTGACGCGCGCCAGCGATGCGATCGGCTTCCGGACCGTTACGTCTGGGTGTCTGGCTTCGTGGCTCTCGGCCAGCTCGAGATCGCCGCCAGCCTGCAGCCGCGGAATGTGCTGCCGCTAGCCCGCCGCCTGTATCGCGAGGCGGTGCAGGCCGATTTGCCTGAGTTCATCGCCTGGGCGCTGGTCTATCAGGCTGAGGCGGGCGACCAGGCCAATCTGCCCCTGGCCAGGACGCTGGCCAGCCAGGTCACCAGCCCCGGCCCGCAGGCCAGGGCCGCAGCGCTCGGCTAGGCGACCTGGCCCACGGGTACCAGCGTGCGGGCCGTGAAAGTTATCGGCCGCTGGCGACAAAGTAGGAGTGAAGGCTATTTACACCAGGGACGGCGACATGACGGGCTGGTTCAGGTGACCGCGTCCTCCCCTCGGATCCGGCACGACGACGCGCAGCAGGTTGAGCTGTCGCTGCGCGACCCGGAGTGTTTCGGGGTGGTATTCGACCGGTACTTCGGCGAGATACACGGGTACGTCGCGAGACGGCTTGGCCGCGACGCCGCGGACGACGTGGCTGCCGAGACGTTCTTGGCCGCGTTCAGGTCGCGACGGCGGTTTGACGCGAGCCGCGGCACGGTGCGGGCGTGGCTGTACGGGATCGTGACCAATCACATGAACGCGTACCACCGCCAGGAGGTGCGAGCCTACCGGGCCTTGGAGCGCGCTGGCATCCAAGGTGCCGAGGAAGGACATGCGGATCGCGTCGCCGAGCGAATCGACGCCGGGGCGGCGGGGCGCGAGGTTGCCGGGGCGCTCGCGAAGCTTCCCCGCGGCGACCGGGAGGTGCTGCTGCTCGTCGCGCTCGGCGGCCTCAGCCACGCGGATATCGCGGCGGCGCTCGGCATTCCCTACGGCACAGTGGGCTCCAGGCTGAACCGGGTCCGCAAGAAGCTGCGAGGGCTCGCCAGCGTTGCGCTTGAGATCGAACTGGAGGACAGCGGCCGTGGATGAGCTGCAGCTGGTACGAGACATTTTCGGCGAGCCGCCGCCGCTGAGCCCGGACGTGGTCGCCGGGGCGAAGGCGCGCATGTTCTCCGGAAGACCGGCTGTCAGGCGCCGGTCCGCCCGGCGCCACCGGCCGGCCCGGCGGGCCAGGGGGTGGCTGTTTCCGCTCGCGGCCGCGGCGAGCGTCGTGGTCATCGTGCTGGCGTCGGTGATCGTCACTCACCTGGCCAGCCCCACCGGAACACAAGGCGCGACCGCGACCACGGCTCAAGCGCCACGGCCAGAGTTCTACATGACCGCGGCGTATCCGGCGTCTGGCCCGAACGTACTGCGGCTCCAGGTGCGGCGTACCGCTGGCGGTGCGGTCACCGCCTCGACTTCCATTCCCGCCGCCAACATGGGGTGGGGGAATAACATCACCGCGGCCGCCGGCGACCGCGCCTTCTTCATCGGCTACTACCCGTGCCGCAGTACCGCGGTCGCGGTCACCACGTTCTACCGGATTACGATCACCGGCTCGGGGCGGATCAGCGGCATCGCGGCGACGGGGCGGCCCGTCCAGGGAATGCTCACCTACCTCGCGGTCTCGCCGGACGGATCGCAGATGGCCTACACCGCGCTGCCTGGTAAATGCGGCGCAGGCACCGGACCCAGGTCGCTTGCGGCAGTTGCGGTCAGCATTCTGGATCTGTCCACCGGAGCCGTCCGGACCTGGCAGAACACGGGCCGGGATGCCGTCGGCGGACTGTCCTGGGCGCCGGACGGCCGCACGCTTGTCATCGACGAGCAATCGCGCGGGCCCGGGAGGCCGGACCTGACGGTCCTCGGGCTGAACACGGCCAGCAGCGGCGGTTCGCTGCAGGCCCACAGCACGACCCTGCTCCACCAGGGCAACGACTGCTCCAGTTCCACCTGTGTGGCGGCGGTACTCGCCGGCCCCGAGAACAGCCTGACGGCGCTTGAGTTCCAGGCCGCCGGGCAGCAGACCCGCGCGCTGGTTGTCAGCATCCCGCGGGCGGCCGGGAGTCCCCGGACCGTCCTGTACAGCGAACTGAGCGACAGACCCAAGGGGATAAGCGTCAACAGCACCGGACTCTTCGCGGATCCATCCGGGCAATGGGTGCTCTTGTGGCCCGCGATGATCTCCTCCACTTCGCGGCATGCGACCGCCGGCTGGATCTCCGGCGGCCGGCTGCACCCGCTGCCCGGGGTGGCGGAGGTATTCCCGCAAGGCATTGCCTGGTAGCACATGGCGTGAGAACGCTGTCCAGAGCCGAACCCGCACCGCCGATGCGTCTGACGGCTCGGGGCACGGGCTTCATCGTCCGGCGAGTTCCTCTACCACTGGTGCCAGCGCGTCCAGGTCGTCGATGAGGAATGAGCTGATGCCGAAGCGCTCGCGCAGGTCCGCGAACTTGCGCGTCAGGTCCTTGATGCTGCCGATGAACATATGCGGCGAGTCCAGGATCTCCTCGACCGTCAACTCGACGCCTGTCTGCTGGCGGATGCGGTCGGCGCGGCGGCGCGCCTCGGCGCGCGGGTCGCCGGTGACGACCGCTGGCCCGCCGGCGGGGTAGGTGTTGAGCTCCAGTTCGCCGAAGCGGTCGCCGGCGGCATCGCGGATCCACCGGATTTTCTCCTCGGTTGCCGCGGCCGTCAGGCTCCGGGCGTCGACGCGTGGAGGGTCGCCTTTCATCAGCCGCGGTGCCAGGCCGATGATCTGGGCTTGGCGTGCGGCCAGGGTCAGCAGGCGCTTGCCGCCGCCGCCCAGGAAGATCGGCGGGTGCGGGCGCTGCGCCGGCTTGGGCACGCCATCGTGGCCGGTGACGATGTAGTGCTCGCCCGAGAAGGAGAACAACCCTTCGGCGAAGCAGCCCTTGAGGATCGTGATCGCCTCGGTCAGGCGCTTGATCCGGACGCCGGCCGGCTCGAAGGGAATGCCGATGGCGTCGTACTCGGGCTTGTTCCAGCCGGCGCCCAGGCCGATCTCCAGGCGGCCGCCGGACAGCACATCGAGCGTAGCCAGGTCCTGGGCCAGTACGGCCGGATGGCGCAGGCAGGCATTGAGCACGAAGGTGCCCACCCGCAGCCGCTCGCTCACCGCCGCGACCATGGCCAGCAACGGCATCGCGGCGTACTGCCCGATGAGATGGTCGGGCAGTACGAACGCGGAGCAGCCGACAGCCTCGGCCTTGCGGGCCAGGGAGGTCAGCTCGGCGAAGCCGGGATAGCCATCGACCGTCGCGAGAAAGCGGAAGGGACGCATGCCGGCAATCCTTCCCAGCGCGGCGCCCGCGTCACCCGCTTCAGCCGGCTGCATACCGCGGGCGGCCCGCGGGCCGGTAGACCTGGATCGTCACCCCCTTGGCGTCGGCTCGCGATTCGACCAGGTCAAGCGCCATGTCCGGGCCGGTGCCGGGGAACAGCCGCGTGCCCTGGCCGAGAACCACCGGGACGATGAGCAGGGTCAGCTCGTCGACCAGGTCGTTTTCGAGCAGCCAGCGGACCAGGGTCCCGCTGCCGTGCACCTGCAGCTCACCCGCCGGCCGGGCCTTCAGCTCGCCCACGGCCGCGGCGAGGTCACCGGACAGGACGGTCGTGGCCGCCAGCGCGGCCCGGTGAGCGTGGCCGATGCGACGTACTTGGGCGTCTCGTTCAGCGCCACGCCGATAGGGTGGCCGCGCATCTCCTCGATTGCTCCCCAGGAGCCGGCGAAGAACTCGTAGGTCCGCCGGCCGAACAGGAACGCGTCGGCGCGCTGGTAGGTCCGGGTGATCAACGCCCTGGTCTCGTCATCTCCCGCCCCCTTGGCCCATCCGCCGCGCTCGAATCCGTTCGCGCGGTCCTCATCCGAAGCGCCGCCGTTTCCCTGCACCACTCCATCGACGGTGATCTGCGTCATGACCGTCAGTTTCATGATCGCGGTTCCCTTCTCCCCGGGGGCGCCCCTCGCGGGCGGCCTCTCACCCCCGCTACGAACGCCTCCGCCCCGATCCGACACTGCCCCGCGGACTTCTTCCGGGAACTTCCCGGCCCGCCGGCCACAACGGCGCTGGCCGGTCTAGCCGAGCAGCGCCTGCGAGGTGTCCTGGTTCGGCCGCACCTGAAGCTTGCGCCCTTGGCCGGCGCGGAACATCCGCAGCGCCTGGCCGTAGTCCTCGAGCGTGAAGCTGTGGCTGATCATCGGCCGGGCCTTGATCGCGCCCGCCTCGAACATCGCTACCGCCCGCCCGAACGAGTTGAGCACGGCCATCGTCCCGACCACGGAAACCTCGTCCCGGTAGACCCGGAACGGCGAGTAGCGTGCGGTGGCTTCGGCGGGCGCCACGCCGAAGTGCTGGAACACGCCGCCGGCCATGACCCGCGGCAGGCCGTCCTCGATCGCGGCGATGCTCCCGGTGCAGTCGATGACCACGTCCCACTCCGCGCGGTCGGCGTCGTCGGCGCTCGTGTACCGCTGCTCGATGCCGACCGCGGCCGCGGTGACCAGACGGTCCGGGTTGACGTCGACGATCGTGACCGAGGCCGCCCCGGCCCGGGGCGCCAGCTGGGCCATGAGCAGGCCCATCGTCCCTGATCCGTAGACCAGCACATGGTCGCCCATCCGCCGGGGCAGCACGTCCCAGCCGTGAATGGCGCAGGCTAGCGGCTCGATCAGCGCCGCCTCGAACACGTCGGTGTCCGGCCGGAGCCTGAACACATTGGCCACCGGCGCAGTGAACCGCTGCTGGGCGGCGCCGTCCGCCCGCACTACCCCCATGCCGTTCCAGGCCCGGCACAGGTTCTGCCGTCCGGTCAGGCACAGATCGCACTCGCCGCAGGTCGAGCTGGGGTTCACCGCCACGTGATCGCCTACGGCCAGCGCGTTGGGCCCCTCGTCCGCACCGGGGCCGAGCGCCACCACCGTGCCCGTCGCCTCGTGCCCCGGGACCAGCGGGAACACGGTGCCCTCGAACTCGCCGTCGAGCACGTGCGTGTCGGTACCGCAGATGCCCACGGCCGCGGTCTCGATAAGCACCTCACGGGGCCCGGGCACCGGCTCGGGCCGCTCGGCGATCGTCAGCTCTCCCTCGGCCGCGAACACGACGGCACGCATCCTCATCACCCTCTTCCGGCTCTGCCCCGTTCGTTCCCCGCTACCATCGAGCCCTATCCACTAAAAGCAGGTCGAGAGGTCAACGGTGAGCGACGCGGCGGCTTGGAAGCCGGGACAGGACACGCAGGCGGTCGCGACCGCGCGGCTGCAGGGCCAGGATCCGGACAAGATCCACTGTCCCGTGTGGGGAGTCGTCGGCAACCTGGGGGA
>DASXZD010000064.1:0-53340 GCA_036502085.1 Streptosporangiaceae bacterium | reverse complement strand
CGTCGTCAACAGCCTCTCCCTGGATTCTTGCTGGTGGCCTGGCTGGCCTGGTTACCCTTCTGGCAACGCTGCGGGCTCGGCCACGTCCGCCGGAACCGGCACCTTGGCGCCAGGCCCACGGTAGAGCCCGAGCAGTCGCAGGGCCGGCTCGGCCATCATGGTGGTGATCAGGGCCATCATGATCAGCACGGTGAACGCGCTGGAGTTGATCACGCCGATGCTCAGGCCGAGGCTGATCACGACGTTGCCGGTCACGCCGCGCGCGTTCATCAGGGCTCCCAGGCCGATCGCGTGCTTGCGCGGCATGCCGCCAGCCCCGGCGACCAGCGCGGTGCCGACGAACTTGGCGATGACCGCCACCGCCAGCAGGATCGCGCCGCCACCCAGCACGGCCGGCCGCAGGACCGCCTGCCAGGCATTGACCTGCAGGCCGATCGAGACGAAGAAGACCGGCAGCAGGAGCGCCCCGTTGAGCGTTGCGAGCCGGGTAGTCACCGGCCGCAGCAGCCTGGTGTCGCGCGGCAGCACCAGGCCGGCCAGGAAGCCGCCGAAGATGTCGTGAATCCCGATCTTGTCGGTGGCCGCGGACAGGCCGAAGATGAGGCCAACGACGAGGACCAGCCGGATGGCGTCCGGCACCGCCGCAGGCGTATAGCGGTCGGTCAGCCACTTCAGCAGCGGTCGCACCACGAGCAGCAGGACGATGCAGAGCGCGATGGTCAGGGCGAGCGTGCGGACAACGCCAAGCAGCCCCTGGGCGCGGGTGATCGCAAGCACCACGGTCAGCGCGCACCAGGCGAGCACGTCACAGACGGCGGCGCAGAGCATGGCCAGCGACCCGAGACGAGTGTCCCGCAGCCCGGACTCCTGCACGATCCTGGCCAGTACGGGAAAGGCCGTAATGCTGAGCGCGATACCGACGAAGAGAGCGTAGGGCACCAGCCCCCCGTTGCTCCCGTGGAAGGTGGAGTACAGCGGTATGGCGGCCACGATACCCAGGGCGAACGGGACGAACATCATGGACTGGCTGGTCGCGGCGATCACCCGCCCGTGCTTGCGCAGCATGTCCCGGTCCACCTCGAGGCCGACCGTGAACATGAAGATCACCAGCCCGGCCTGCGCGAGCAGGTTCAGGCTGGGCATGACCGCGACCGGGATAAGCGCATGAAAGAGCGCAGGAGCCAGCCGGGAGATCAGCGTGGGACCCAAGACCAAGCCGGCCGCGATCTCGCCGAGCACCGCGGGCTGGCCGATCCGGCGCGCGAGCATGCCGACGATCTTGGCCAGGAGGGCGATCACGATCACCGCGAGCAGCAGCCGCCACAGAAGCTGAATCGGCGAAGGCGCGACCTTAGCCGTGTGCTGGGCATGCCTGGCCGCGTGACCGCCGAGCCAACCGGTGGCCGCGGCCACGGCGATCAAGATCGCTGCCGCGGCAGTAAAACCCGCGGCCACCACGATTCCTCGGGTAGGCGCGGGTAGTAATCTCTGCTCGGTTTCTTCGATCGGGGTCTCAGGATTCATAGGCATCGTGCCCTTTCTGGGCAGGTCGGACCGGCCGGTCCGCGAACTTTTGCCCCTTCATGGTGAGGCCGGCCGGTCCTATCTGTCTACTTCCGCTGACCTGCGGTTATGAGATGAGGCCCTGATCGAGAGGGCCGGGAGCAGCCGTGACTATGGCACCGGCCCGGTGCTGCAGCAGGTCGTTCACGATCTCGCCGGCCCTGATGGCGATCACGCTCAGCAGCGCGTCGCCGATGCCGTGCGTGGCGTCATTCACGCCCTGCAGGTAGCACGCGCCGCTGGCGGCCGGGTCGCCGGTGATCAGCCGGTAGTGACGAGTGGTCTGGACCTGCTCCAGGCCCAGGGTGTCGCCGAGCCGGCGGATCAGGCCCGGCATCTGCCGGACGAATCCGGTGCCGAGGAACACCAGGTCCAGGTGCAGCTCGCTGACGTTGCCGGTCGGCCGGTCGGTGATCTCGAGCACCACCTCGTCGTCGGTCGACTCGACCGCGGTGACGTCCGCCATCGTGATCATCCGCTTGCGGTCCTGCTTGCCGAGCCGGTCCAGGTAGGCCTCGGTGTAAAGCTGCTCCACGAACGGCGGTTCGATACCCGCGTAGTTGCTCTTGTGCATCTCCAGCAGCAACTGCTGGCGCGCCTCCGGCGTGGCCTCGAAGAAGTTGTCCACGTAGGAGGGGTAGTACAGCTCGTTGATGAACTGCGTCTTGTCGTAGGCGCCGACCGCGATGGACCGCATGATCCAGTTGATCTGGGCGTTCGGCAGCGCGTCCTGCAGCGACCTGAACATCTCCGCGGAACTCTGGGCGCTGCCGATCACCCCGACGCGGTAGGGGAAATCCTTGTCCAGGCCGGTGACGGTCGGGACGAACTTCGTGCTGTGCACCAGGCGGTCGTCCGGCACGTCGGCGAAGATCGGCGGCACGTAGGCGTCCCGGCCGACGCCGATCGACAGGTAGCGGCTGGCGATCACTGATCCGTCGTCGAGCGTGGTCAGCCAGCCGGTCACCTCGCCGCTTGCGTCCCGGCGGGGCTCGATGGACGAGCACGAGGTGTTCAGCTGCAGCTGGACCTTCGAGAAGTTGCTCGCTACCCACGCGAAGTACTCGGAGAACTCGACTCGGTAGGGCAGGAAGCTGCCCATGTTGATGAAGTCGTCGAGCCGGCCGACGGTATGCAGGTAGTTGAGGAACGAGAACTCGCTGTGCGGGTTCCGCAGCGTCACCAGGTCCTTCAGGAAGGAGGCCTGGCTCTTTGCCCAGGGCAGCAGCAGGCCCTGCTGCCACTGGACCGATGCGGACCGCTCGATGACGAGCGTGTTCTCCGCCAGGTCAGCGGGTGCGAGTTCTTCGAGGGCCACGGCAAGAGCGAGATTGGACGGTCCCGCGCCCACGGCAAGGAGCTCGACTTCGCGGTCAATCATTGAACCTCACCATCGTTTCCGGATAGAGGGGGGCGTGGCGCGGACCGTCGCGCTGGTCCCGGACATAAGAGGGCAGAAGGTACCGTCGTTGATACATCCTGTTGAAGTGCGCTCGCGGGGCGGCTGGGGCTTCGGCGGCGCGCCGGACGGCCGCCTCAGGGCCGCGGGCTGCCCACGCGACGATCGCCACGTGGGTCATCGTTCGCCTCGCGAGAACACACCTGTGCTCACGCGTTACTGACGTACCAGACCGGGGGATATACCGGAACTCATTGCGACAAAGGCTGCAATATGTGCTATATCGAAGTAGACAAGTCAGTCCCGTCGGCGTCGCGAGGGTCATGAGGTGGCAGGAATCGTAGAGTTCCGGTTGCTCGGTCCGCTCGAAGTCGCCGCCAACGGCGAAATCGTGGAGATCGGGAGTGCCCGGCAGCGCATCGTCCTGTCGATGCTGTTGCTGCACGCTAACCAGGTGGTGCCGCTGGAGCGGCTGGTCGACGCGGTCTGGGCCGACGCGCCGCCGCCGACGGCCAAGAGCCAGGTGCAGACGTGCATATCGGCCCTGCGCCGACAGCTGGCGGGCGCCGGGTCGTCCTGCTCGATCGTGACCCGCACGGTCGGCTACCTGATCCTCGTCCCGGACGAGGCGGTTGACGTCGGCAAGTTCGAGTGCCTGGCGGCCCGCGGCCGCGCCGCGGCGGGCGAGCAGCGGGCCGCGGTAGCGGCGGCGGATCTGCGGGCGGCGCTGGCGTTGTGGCGGGGGCCGGCGGCGGGCGGGGTGGAGAGCGCGCTGGTGCAGGATGCGGCGACCTGGCTGAACGAGAAGCGGGTCAGCGTGCTGGAGGAATGCCTCGAGCTTGAGCTCGCGCTCGGTCTTCATCACGACCTGGCCGGTGAGCTGAGCGAACTGGTCCGGCAGTATCCGCTGCGGGAGCGGCTGCGCGCCCAGCACATGCTCGCGCTGTACCGGTCCGGCCGTCAGGCCGAGGCGCTGGAATCGTTCCGCGAGGCCCGTCAGCTGTTCCTCGATGAGCTCGGCCTGGATCCGGGCGAGGAGCTGCGCGCGCTGGAGCGGGCCATGCTGGCCAGCGACCCCGCACTCGAGCTCGACCCGCAGGCGCGCCGCGGCCGGGACTGGACCCAGGCCGACGCGCAGGTCATCCCACGCCAGCTGACCGCCGCGATCGCCGACTTCACTGGTCGGGCGGACCTGGCCGAGAGCGTGACCTCGCTGCTGTCGTTCGGCGAGCCTGACGACTCCAGGTACCTGCCGATCGTGGTCTTCACCGGCAAGGCCGGGGTGGGTAAGAGCGCCCTGGCCCTGCACATCGCGCACGGTGTGCGCGGCGATTACCCCGACGGCCAGCTCTTCGCCCAGCTCAAGGAGGCCGACGGCCGGCCGATCAGCCCGCTCGAGGTGCAGGCGCACTTCTTAACTGCGCTCGGCCTGGCACCCTCGACGCTGCCCATCGGGCTGGCCGAGCGCACGGCGGTCTACCGCAGTGCGCTGGGTGAGCGGCGGATCCTCATCGTCCTGGACGACGCGGACAGCGTGAACCAGGTGCTGCCGCTCATTCCCGGCTGCCCGAACTGCGCGGTGGTCGTCACCAGCCGCTATCCGCTGTCCGGGCTGCACGGAGCCCAGCACATGGAGATCGGCGACCTGGACGAGCAGACCAGCGTGGAGCTGCTGGCCCGGGTCATCGGCGAGGAGCGGGTCGCGGCCGAGGCGTCGGCCGCGCTGACCCTGGTGCGGCTGTGCGGCTGCCTGCCGCTCGCGCTGCGGATCGTGGCGGCCAAGCTGGCCACGCGAACGCACTGGAGCATCGACAAGATGGTCCGCCGGATGACCGACGAGGGCCGCCGCCTCGACGAGCTGGTGCTCAGCGGCGTCGGGATCCGCGCCACCCTGTCGCTGTCCTACGACAGCCTCAGCTCCGACGCCAGGCGGCTCTTCCTGCGGCTCGGCCTGCTCGGCGCCGCGGACTTCGCCTCCTGGGTCAGCGCGCCGCTGCTCGACATGGACGCCGAGGCGGCCGGGGACGTGCTGGACACGCTGGTCGAGGCGCGCCTAGTGGAGGTGCGGCTCTACGAGGACGGCTCGCCGCGCTTCCGGCTGCACGATCTGGTCCGCATCTACGCGCTGGAGCGGCTGGCCGCCGAGGAGCCGATCGCCGAACGGGCGCTCGCGCTGCAGCGGCTGCTCGGCTGCTGGCTCTCGCTGGCGACCGAGGCGCACCGGCGCTGCTACGGCGGCGACTTCGCGGTGCTGCACGGCAGCGCCGCGCACTGGACGCTGCCCGGTGACGTCATCGATCAGCTGCTGGTCAAGCCGCTGAGCTGGCTGCAATCCGAGCACGCCGGGCTGGTATCGGCGGTGCTGCAGTCCGCGCAGGTCGGGTTCGACGAGCTGTGCTGGGATCTGGCCGTGACGCTGGTCACGCTGTTCGAGTCCGAGCACCAGGCCGACGACTGGCGCAAGACGCACGAGGTGGCGCTCGAGGTCACCCGCCGGGCCGGCAATCTCCGCGGCGAGGCGGCCATCCTCTGCTCGCTGGGCAACCTGGCGGTCGCCGAGCGGGCCGGGGACGCGGCCCGCTACCTGGATCCCGCGCTGCGCATCTTCGAGAAGATCGCCTATCCGCACGGCCGCGCGCTCACGCTGGCCAACCTGGCCTTCGCCGACCGGCTGGCCGGCCGCTACCAGCAGGCCCTCACGCGCTATCTGGCCGCGCTGGCCGACTTCCGCTCGGCGGGGGACCGGGTCAGCGAGATCGACGCGCTGACCAGCATCGCCTTGATCCAGCTGGATCTCGGGCGGGCGGACGTGGTGGAGGAGTACCTCGACGAGGCGCTAGCCAGCTGCCGTTCGCTGCGGGCGCCGCGGATCGTGGCGCAGACCGAGCATCGGCTGGGCGAGTTCTTCCTGACCCAGGGTGACCTGGACCGGGCCGAGCGGACGTTCACGTTCGTGCTGCAGCTGGTCAGGAACGAGCGGGACCGGGTCGGTGAGGCTTACGCGCTGCAGAGCCTGGGCGCGGTGCACACCAGGCAACGGCGTTTCGCGCAGGCCGAGGACGACCTGCGCGCCGCGGTCAGCCTGTCCCGGCGGCTGGGCGACAACCTGGTGCACGGCCGCGTGCTGCTGGCGTACGCGGAGTTCTTCCTGGCCCGGGACGAGCCGGAGTCGGCGACGTCGCTGATCGACGAAGCGTCCGTGGTGTTCGGCGAGTTCGGTACGGCGGCGGCCTGGCGACCGCGTCTGCTCGAGCTGAAGGCGCAGCGTGACAACCACGTGGGGCGAACCTCAGCGGCGGCCGCGACCCGACACGCGAGCTTCGATTTCGCGGTGGAGTTAAATCCAGCCGGCCCTAGCGTCGGGGCGGGCCGCCGGGAGCTTTAGGGCCAGGGCGGTCCGGTGCTTCCGTCGCCTCGCGTACCGCTCGCCACGTGGTGGTGGATCCCGGCGCTGGGTGAGTGCACGACCATCACGACGCCGGCGATGATCAATGCCACGACCAGGCTGGCTGTCACCCATCTTGGACCCATGCCGAGCAGGAGCCTCGTCACTGCGGTGAGGAGCCTCGACAGCCAATAGCGGACTCGGTTAGCCACGGTGGACACGCCAATGGCGCAATTGCGTAGCAGCGCGTTGCGCTTCATGCTCAACCTCCTGTGATTACAGGGCTTGCGGCGACAGTGACGCGGCCATGCGCTCACAAGGCGAATACAGGGCTGGCTTCGCTCCCGGCAGACCCACTATCGACGCGCTATCGACTGGGCTTCCACGCACTATGCCTGCTGATAGCGGGTCAAGGCTGTCGTGAGGGCCAGTTCGACCAGCATAGCAACCGACCGCGCCAGGGCCCATAGATGGCGGTGAGGACCGCGGATCCGCCCGGCCGTCCCTGAGAACTTGAGGTATCCGTGAACAGCCTGAGAATCGGGAGCTCGTTGCCCTGCCGTTCCGCTGTGCGTAAGCGCGCCGCTACCGTTCGCCGCCCAACCGAAAGCGCTGTCGGCCGGTGAGCGTCTCGGTACGCGTCTTCGACGCCATGTACGGCAGGCCGACGATCGGCATGGCCGTTCGCCTCGACCGTGACCTGGACGGCTCGTGGGTCGAAGAGAAGCGAGATCACACCGACGACGACGGGCGCATCCGGCACTGGGCGAACGTGCCCCTCGCCCGCGGCGCCTACCAGCTCGAATTTGATTTGGATGGCTACTTTTCCAGCCTCGGGGTTATGCCTTCTTATCCTGTCGTCGCCCTAAGGTTCCGTGTGCTTGATCCTGGCCAGTCACATGACATATCACTCTTGATCACACCGTACGCATACTTCACTTACCAGCAGAATGACATGCGAACGCTCCCGTGTATCGGCGCCATGGCTGGAATGTTCGGCACCCCGGACATCAGCCAGAACGGCGCGTGACCCCATGACAACACGATTCGCGCATCGCCGTCGACGATCAATTAACCGTCTAGATTCATTCTGCTGGGCCATAAATTCAGCGAAGAAATCTGAAGGGGACGGGTAATGGCGCATGCTGATGTACTGACCGACGTTGGGGAGGCCAGTAGCGGCGTCCGCCAGGAGCGATGCGGGCAGACGCTCGATGAGCTTCTCTACCGGGCGGCCGAGAAGGACTGGGCGGCCTGGGACGAACTCGTCAAGCGTTTCGGGCACCTGGTACTGCATACCGCGAGTTCGATCGGCCTCAAGCGGAGCGAGGCGGCCGATGCTGCGCAGCTCACCTGGCTCCGGCTCCTTGAGCACATCGGCGAAATCCGGGAACCCGAGCACCTTCCCGGCTGGCTGGCGGTCACCGCCCGCCGCGAAGCCATCAGGATCGCGCTCTCGGTCAAGCGCTACATCCTCTGCGCCGAGCCTGACCTCGATTACGGCAGGCGGCGCAACTCGGCCGTCACCGATGTCTATCCCGTCGAGGGTGACTACAGCCCGGACGTGGAAGCCGCGCTGTCCGGGCTCCCGGCCCGCTACGAGAAGCTGCTGCGGCTTTTGATGTGCGACAACTGCCCCAGCTACACCGAGGTCGCCGAGCGGATGAACATCCCCATCGGCA
Organism: Streptosporangiaceae bacterium; assembly: GCA_036502085.1. GTDB lineage: Bacteria > Actinomycetota > Actinomycetes > Streptosporangiales > Streptosporangiaceae > PALSA-505. The sequence goes on along the minus strand of DASXZD010000064.1, from coordinate 45,311 downwards.
GCATCGGCCCGATGCGGATGCGCGCGCTGCAGATCTTGCGACGCTCGCTGGAATGCCCCGAGCTCGAATCCGCCGGGGGCAAGCCCGCGGGCCTGGGCCGCAGTCGCATAGCGGCCGTCGCATAACGGCGTCTGACTCGGTCTGGCCAAACCATTGGACCTTGCTCGTTAGGCCTTCTCGCGCAGCTCAAGCGTGCAGCACTTGGGGCCGCCGCCCGCCAGCATCAGCTCGGACATGTCCACGCCCACCGGGTCGAACCCGTGCTCCCGCAGTTCCTCGGTCAGATGCGTGGCCGCGGCCGGGAGTACCACGTGGTAGCCGTCGGACACGGCGTTCAGCCCGAAGACGGCAGCGTCCTCCGGAGTGGCCAGGATCGCGTCGGGGAACAGCAGCTGCAGCGTGGCCAGGCTGCCCGGCGAGAATGCCGCCGGGTTGTACATGATCTCCCGGTCGCTCAGCACCGCCACCGCGGTGTCGAGGTGGTAGTAGTACTCGTCGACCAGCTTCAGGCTGATCACCGGACGGCCGAAGAACTCCTCCGTTTCGCCGTGCGAGTAGCGGTCGGTCCGAAACCCGGTGCCGGCGAGGATCCACGGCCCGGCCACGAGCAGGTCGCCCTCGCCCTCGTTGGTCCACTGCGCCTGCGCGGCCTCGATTCCGTGCGAGCCGAACCAGTCGAGATAGGCCGCCGATTCCCCCACCCGCTCGGCGTACTTGAACCGCGCGACCAGGGCCCGGCCATCGACCATAGTGGCGCCGTTGGCCGAGTAGACCATGTCCGGGAGTCCCGGCACCGCGGGGATGACGTCCACCTGGTGGCCGAGGCCGGTATAGACGTCCTTGAGTGCCTGCCATTGCAGCATGGCGGTGGACTTGTCTACTGGCTTGGTGGGATCCATCCAGGGATTAATCGAGTAGCTGACGTCGAAGAATTCCGGCGGACACATCAGGTACCGTCTGGAGCTAGCGACACGCTGGATGCTCCTCACCTCCTCATGCGGTGCCTGGGCTTCTTTGCCCGGGCGGGACTACGGGCTGGCGAACCTGCTCTGTCATTAAGAGGGTCCGGGGGATGCCGTTCGATACGCATGCCCGTGACGGATAACTGCCAATGTTGCGGCCGGAAGGACTGATACGGATGATCACCGCCGAAGAGGTCCGCCGGGTGGCGATGTCGCTGCCCAGGACCACTGAGGGACTGGTAAGAGACAAGGTGAAGTTCCGGATCGGCCGGATCGTCTACGTCTCCATCTCGCCCGATGAGACGACGATGGGCTTTGGCTTTCCCAAGGAGGAACGCGCCGCGCTGATCGCTGCCGAGCCGGAAAAGTTCTTCATGCCGATCAAGTCCGAAGAGCGGTACCACTGGGTCGAGTCATGGATGGCCGCGCTCGACGCCGGCGAGATGCGGGAACTGGTGACCGACGCCTGGTGCATGGTGGTGGCCAAGCGGGTCTCCGCCGCCTACCTGGCCGGCCTGCCCATCCCCGAGCCGCGCAAGCGCACCGACCCCCGTAAGCGCACCTAGGCGCGTAAGCGCCCCTAGTCCCGCGTACGGCCCGGGCCGCGCAACCGCCCGGACACGCGCAGGTAGAGCAGCGCGCCGCCGGTGACGAGCAGCGGCCAGATCAGGTACACGCCGGTCATCACCAGCAGGACCACGACGACCGCGAAGGACACCATGGCCGCGCCGCGTGCCTTGCTGCGCCGCGGCAGCAGGCGCACCGCGGCGGCCACGCCGATCGCGTACACGGCCACGAACAGCCCGGTGGTCAGCCGCACCAGCGGCTGCGGGCCCGAGCCGTCGCCCAGCGCGACCAGCAGCGCCGCCATGGCCAGCGTGCCCAGGACGCCCAGGCTGCGCCGCGGTATCTCGCCGGCCATGCTGCCCCGGGTCAGCCACCCGGGCAGCCCGCCGTCCCGGCCGAGGGCCGCGCCGAGCTTCGCGGTGCCGGCGTAGTAGGCGTTCATCGCGCCCAGCGTGAGCAGCAGCGCCGCGGCGGCGGCCAGCAGCCTGCCGTTGCCGCCGAGCCCGGCGGCCAGCAGGCTGGCGAGCGGCGCGCTGCCCGAGCCGGCCGCCGGGCCGAGAACGGCGATGGTGGCGAAGGCGACCGCGAGGTACATCGCCCCGACCACGACGACCGCTGCCGCCGTCGCGCGCGGGACGTCCCGGGCCGGGCGGCGGAACTCGGCGGTGAGGTAGGTCACCACCTCCCACCCCACGAAGCACCACACCAGCAGGTCAGCCGCGGATCCGATCGAACTCCAGCCGTGCGGCGCGAACGGGCGCAGGTTACTCATCCTGGCCGACGGGAGAGACAGCGCGATCGCGGTGAGCAGGAAGGCGGTCAGCAGCCCGGCCAGGCCCAGCTGCAGCCGGCCGGACAGCCTGACCCCGAACGCGTTGGCCAGCGGCACGACGACCATCAGCGACACCGCGGTGATGTCGGTCACCGATGCGCCGCCGCCCGCCGCCGCGGAAATGTACGCGCCGGCCCACAGCGCCGCCGCCGGGGCGCCGACCGGGATGGCGAAGTAGAAGCACCAGCCGACCACGGTCGCCGCCCCGTCGCCGAACGCCAGCCGGGCGTAGGTGGCGACCCCGCCGGCGTCGGGGTACCTGGCGCCCAGCGCCGCGAAGGTCGCCGCCAGCGGGGCAGACAAGATCGCCAGGCCCAGCCAGGCGAGCAGCGAAGCGGGCCCGGCCACCCGGGCCGCGAGGGCAGGCAGCGCGATCACCCCGGTGCCGAGGACCGCCCCGACGTACAGCGCGGCGCCCTGGGCGGCGGTGAGCCGCCCCGCCGGTGCCGTACCGGCCGCGCCGGCCGCACCGGCCGCACCGGCTACAACATCGGTCATCTCAGCCAGCCCCAGGGAATCGTCCGGCACCTGGGGTCACCCGGAGCCCCGGGATCAGCCGACGCCCGGGGACCACACGTCCTCGGCGGCCAGCGCGCGGACGTGGTACTTGCCCACCGCGCTGGTCAGCATCTGCAGCTCCAGCGACAGGCACTCGACGAGGTTGACCAGCCCGTTCTCGGCATCGGTGTCCACGGCGATCAGGGCCGCCCGGCCGAGGCCGACGGCGTTCGCGCCGAGCGCGAGGCACTTGGCCACCCGCGCGCCCTCCCACATCCGGCCGGAGACGAGCAGGCAGGACGGGTGCGCCCCGATCCGGCGCAGGCACTCGCTCAGCGGCAGCCCGACGTGCTGGAGGAACGCCACCGGCGCCCAGCCGGTGCCGCCCTCGGCGCCGTCCACGGTCACCGCGTCGGCGCCGGCCTCCCACGCCACCAGCGCCGCCTCGCGGATGTCACGGGCCGGCGGCAGCTTGACCCAGATTCCGGCCCGCGGGTAGTTGTTGCGCATCAGCCGGATCTGCTGGCGCAGGATCTCCTCGGTGAACGTGCCGGGGCTGCTGCTGCGCATCACGGTGGCGCTGCCGGCGCCGAAGACCGGGTCGATCGTGTACATGTCCGCCAGCCGCGCCGCCACGGCCTGGTCGATCAGCGTTATCCCGCCCAGGCCGGGCTTGGCCCCTTGGCCCACCTTGAGCTCGAAGGCCAGCCGGCCCGACTCGAGCAGCGGCTGGACGTTCGGGTCGCTGTAGACGAGGTTCCATACCTCGGCGTCGGCGTCCTCGGTGCTCTGCTGGACCACCACGCCGCCGAGCCCGTCCGGCACATGCTTCGTGTAGGCGCCGATCCGGCCGAGCATCGACCGCTCGGCGTCCTCGTCGATCCGGCCATAGCCGTTGACCGGCGCGATGTTCTCGCCGATCACCATCGGGATGCCCAGCATGCCCGCCTGCCTGCTGGCGGCCAGCCCGAGGTCGACGCTCGCGACCCGGGTGGAGCCGAACGCGGACAGGTAGAGCGGCAGCGCGGACCGCAGGCCGCCCACCTGCGTGTCCAGCTCCACGTCCCGGTACACAGGCTCTCTGGCCAGATCGATGAGCTTCTCGAGCCGCTGCGGCACGAATACCGGCGGCACCAGCCTGAGCTGGTCGATCAGGTCGTCGGTCGCGAACGTGGAGTAGCCGAACAGCACCCGTCCGTATTCATCTGGGTCGGGCATGGCGCAGGCCGCGCCGGCCCGGGCGCGTTCCCTGACCGCCGCCTCGGGAAACCCGCCGGCTCGAAGCGCGCTCAAGGCGATGCCACGCCGGGAATCTTGGGGTAGGCGCTGGCCTGCCACACCGAGTCCAGCCCGGCGATGTAGCGGGTCAGCCGCTCCAGCCCCATGCCGAATCCCGCGCTGGCCGGGATGCCCTCCCGCAGCATCTGCAGGTACCAGGCGTACTTGGCCGGGTTCTCGCCGGTCTCCCGCATCCGCGAGATGATCGTGGCGTAGTCGTGCTCCCGCTCGCTGCCGCTGCACATCTCGCCGTACCCCTCCGGGGCGATCAGGTCGAAGTTGCGCAGGTAGCCGGGGCGGTCGCGGTTCTCCTTGTCGTAGAACCCGCGCGAGCCCTTGGGGTAGTCGACTATGAAGAACGGCCTGCTCGCCTTGCGGGACAGCATCGCCTCGCCGGCCCAGTCGATCTCGGCGTCCGGGCTCTGGTCGTGCCCCAGCTGGTGCAGCTCGGCGACCGCGTCGGAGTGGGTGCGGCGCTCGAACGGCTCGGACAGCAGGCCGGCGAACACGCCGGGGTCGCGGCCGAGGCTCTCCAGCTCGCCGGGCAGCGCGGCGACCACCTGCTCGGCGATCCGGCAGAACAGCTGCTCGGCCAGCCGGGTGATGTCGTCTCTTGAGGCCTCGGCCGCCTCGACGTCGATCTGGTGGAACTCGGCGAGGTGACGGTCGGTGTTCGCGGTCTCGAGCGGTTCCAGCCGCACGTTCGGCGCGATGCAGAAGATCTTGTCGAACGCGGTCAGCGAGGCCTGCTTGTAGAGGATCGCGCTGGTCATCAGCTTGTACCGGTGGCCGTAGTAGTCCACGTCCACCTGCTTGGCGCCGCGCGCACCCGGGTCGGTGACCGGGCCGATGATCGGCGGCAGCAGTTCGATGAAGCCCTGCTCACCCAGGAATTCCCGTGCCGCGGTCAGGATCCGGTTCTGGATCCTCAGCACCGACCTGGTGACCGGAGAGGTCAGGTGCTCACGCGGGCTGGTCGGTAGTGCGGGCCGGGCAGTGGGGGTGACGTCGATCTGAGCCATCTCCTTCGATCCTCGGGCTACCGTTCTGCGCTACCAGCAGGCCGGACCGGCTCTGCGCTACCAGCAGGCCGGACCGGCAAGGCTAGGTACTCCCCAAGGCTAGCGGTATCGAATTTCCGCTCCACATACGACAGCGAGGAGATCAGGCCGGCCGAGGTAAGCGCGACCGCGCCCGACGGCTTGATCATCGGGCGGATCGGCATGGACCCGATGCTGGACCACTGCAGCCGCCCGGTGGTGTCGATGTAGCTGCGGGCACGGCGCGCGTTGTCCGGGTGCAGGCAGTAGGGAACGTCCAGGTAGCCCGCCTTGAACGCCTGGGCCAGCGCTGCGCCGAGGTCAGGCCCGAGCTCGATCACCGCATCGATCAGCGCGCTGGCCTCGGCGTAGATTCCGGTGTCCTCGGCGGTGCCGCGGGCCGTCCCGGCCGTCCCGGCCGCCCCCCGCCGTTCCGCCGCCGCAGCGGCCGCAGCCGTCTCCAGCGCGCCCACGTTGTCGGCGATGGAGGGGATCCGGTACGCCTCGGCGACCGTCTTCACGATCAGCCGGGCCGCCCCGGTCCTGACCGCCAGCCGGGCCGCCTCGGTCAGCAGCCTGGTGGCGCCGTCCGGGGTGCGCGGGTACACGCCCATGTACGCGTAGACCACGATGTGGGCGTCGACGCCATGCAGCCGTTCGGCGGCCAGCCGCCGCAGCGCGAGCACGGCCTCGGTGTCCTGGTCCGCGTTGGTCTGCTGGGCGTAGCTCAGCGAGACGCTGCGCAGGCCGTGCTGGACGAAGAACATGCACTCGAGCACGCTCAGCGCGATCAGCAGGCTGGGCGGGCAGAGCTGGCCCATCATGCAGCCGCCGAAGGTCTCCAGGTGCGGCTCGGCGCCCCCGCCCTCGCCGAGCTCGGCCAGCAGAGCGCAGGACCGGACCCAGCTGCTGATCGAGGACTCCAGCGGTTCGCGGCTGTAGGGCAGGCAGTAGGAGACCGGGCCGCCCTCGGTCGCGTGCATCCCGGCCGCCATCAGCGCGCGGAAGATGTGCTCAGGACGGGCCGATCCGTGCCGGACCTGCACCGGGAACTCCGGGCCCGCGATGCCTTCGAGCACGCCGCGGGTGGTGGCCAGGTCGTGCGCGACGATCGGGTAGCCGTTCAGCTCCGCGCCCGATCCCACCGCCGCCGCCGCGCTGGCGTTGTCGCCCACCCGGGTGTAGCTGTCCAGCGTGATCGTCCCGACTGTGGTCGCGATCGCCCGCTTGGTGGCCAGCAGCCCGGCCCGCATGGTGATCGGGCTGCTCATGCCCATCCGCGGCTGGACCACGAGCTCGCCCGCCGCGTGCGCGCGCGCCACGAACTCGCCGAAGGAGCGGGACGAGCCGCCGAAGGAACGTGGTGAGCCGCCGGAGGAGCGGGACGAGTCGCCGGAGGAACCGGCCTCGGCGCTCACCTGTCCGCGCCCGCGGTGAGCCGCTCGGTGAAGGCCCGGAAGGCCACCATCCCCGTGCCCTCCTCAAAGACGGCGTCGAATCCGGCGGACAGCAGCTCGTCGCGGCTGCGCCGGCCGCCGGGACCGGCGATACCCAGCTTCCCGCCGATGACGACCCGGGTGGCGGCCAGCTCCGGGCAGGCCCGGAGCAGGCCGATCAGCCGCCTGCCGTCGAAGAACCCGTGGCCGTTCACGGTGCTGACCACGACGAGGTCGGGCCGGGTCCGCAGGCACTCGCTGACCAGCAGCTCGTCCGGCACGCAGGGGCCGAGGTTGAGCACCTGGTGGCCGAGCTCCTCCAGGTGCAGCTGCAGGAAGACCAGGTTCCAGTTGTGCGAGTCCGACGCCACGCTGGTCACGATGACCGACAGGCTCCGGCTGGCCGGCCGTGTCTCGGGCTCGGCCGGCACCGGGTCGCGCAGTTCGAGCGTGCAGCACTTCACGCCGCCGCCCGCGCGCAGCAACTCGGACACGTCCACTCCCACCGGCTCGAAGCCGCGCGATCGCAGCTCCGCCGCGAGGTGGGTGGCGCCGGCCGGCATCACCACGTGGTGGCCGTCGGAGGTGGCGTTGACCCCGAAGGCCGCGGCGTCCTCGTCGGTGACGGTGATCGCGTCGGGGAAGAGCCCGCGCAGGATCTCCTGGCTGCCCAGCGAGAACGCGGCCGGGTAGTACATGATGGTCTGCTCGTCGAGCACGCCGAGCGCGGTGTCCAGGTGGTAGTAGTTGTCGTCCACCAGGGTCAGCCCGATGACCGGGCGGCCGAAGAACTCCTCGCTTTCGACGTGCGAGCGCCGGTCGGTCCGAAAGCCGCTGCCGGCCAGCACCCAGCCGCCGGCCGCCAGGCAGTCGCCCTCGCCCTCGTTGGTCCAGGCGGCCTGGCGGACCTCGAATCCCTGCGATACGAACCAGTCTGTGTAGGCCGCCGCCTCCGCCGCCCGCTCGTCGTGCAGGAAGCGCGAGACCAGGGCGCGGCCGTCCATGACGGTCGCGCCGTTGGCGGCGAAGACCATATCCGGCAGCCCGGGCACCGGCTCGATGAACTCGACCGTGTGCCCCAGCTCGACGTACAGATCGCGGATCCGCTGCCACTGCAACGCGGCAAGATCCGGATCGATGGGCTTGCTCGGATCCATCCACGGGTTAATGGAGTAGACGACGTCGAAGTACGTCGGCGGGCACATCAGGTACCGCCGGGTGCTGGCGGTGCGGCGTACGTCCACCGCGCCGCCGGGCGAGGGGCTCATGAAAGGAATGAGAGCTGCAGCGCGGCCGATAGATACACCTATCGACCTACCGGCTGGCCAGGATGTCGGGGCCGACGGTGTAGTCCCGGTCCACGATCCGGCCGTCACCCGGGCGGTCGCCGCAACTGCGCGACAGGTCCCTGGTGATGAAGGTGCGCAGCAGCCACCGGTCGTCGGGGCCCTGGTGGAACTTGAACGGCGTCCGGCCGTGGAACGCGTCGTGGTTGTCGATCAGCAGCAGGTCCCCGGCGTCCAGCCGTACCTCGATCAGGGTGGCGCACGCCGCCTGGTACAGCGCGTCCAGAGCGCTCTGGGCCGCGTCGTCCAGGCCCTTGGTCTCGGCGAAGTCGCAGCGCAGCCGGGGCCGGAGGTTGCCGCCGTCCAGCACCTTGATCGGCCCGACCACGATCGGGTGGTCGATCTTGCCGCCGCGCAGGAACGAGCCGTCGACGGTCGTGGAGAACCGGGGCTCGTGCAGGATCGCGATCGTCTTGTCGTCGAGCAGCGGAAGGAACATCGAGGTGGAGGTGAGCACGGTGCCCGCGATGTGCTCCGGGTCGGGGCGCAGGCAGAGCAGCCCGATCACGTCGGCCCGGTTATCGGTGAACACCGTCTCGCAGTGCAGCTCGAGGGGCGCCCGGCTGGAGATGGACTGCTGGGTGTCCTCGAAGCCCGCGACCGGCAGGATGTCCTGGACGATCCGGCCGCGCAGCTCGGCCAGGAACCCGTACTGCTCGCCGACCAGTGCCGCGGCCAGCGCGAACACCCGCGCCGCCGGCGTGTTGACGCCGAGGGCAAAGTCGGCGTGCTCGGGCGTCGGGGGCACCGGGTCGACCGGCAGGCCGCGGACCAGCATGCCGCCCGCGTCACCGCCCATCCGGCGGAAGTGCGCCATCGCACGGCGGATTCGCTCGGGCAGCCGAGCGCTCTGGATCTGCGCGTTGAACACGAAGTCCTCGGCCTGAGTGACCGGGTCGAACTCCTCCAGCGACGTGGCCACCTGCGCGAAGGCGCCTCGTTCCTCCTCGGTGAGGGTGATCTGCGACGGGGTGATGCTACTCATTTGGCTGCTCCAACTGATCAGCGTGAATTGTGCCAAAGGGCGGCTTATGCCTAGTAAGAGAAGCTAAAGGTGCCGAATAGATACACTCCCGTCGCGCCGCCGCCCGCCGCCACAGCGCGTCCTGCTGGGCGGTCAGTCCCCGACGTAGTACCAGTCCTCCGGATTGATCAACCCGTAAGGGTTGATCGGCTCGAATCCGTGCAGGTTGTTCGCCACGGCGAGCAGCCGAAGGGGTGCGCCCGGCGCCCAGACCACCGGCACCTGCTCGGCGATGTAGTCCTGGTATTCGTAGAGCGCGTCCAGGTCGTCGCTGACCACGGTCTTGTCGATCAGTGCGTCGGCCTTCGGGTCGCTGTAGCAGCCGAAGTTGCCGCCGCCGCCGGTCCGGAACAGCTGCTCGCCGGTCGGGTGGCCGTGGAAGACCCAGCCGCCGTTCCAGCACTGCAGCTGCCAGTGGTTCCTGTTCTCCGCGCTCGCGTCGGCGTGATCCTGGCCGACCAGGATCGACCCGTTGACCGCCTGCAGCGCAAGCTCGATGCCGGCCTTGGCCGCGTCCGCCTGGAGCAGTTCCATCATGGCGGTCAGCGCGACCCGCCCCGACACGTACCGCACGGTGAGCGTGAGCCTGGTGCCCGCCTCGATGCCCTCGCCGGCGCAGCCGGGACCGGTGCCAGGCCGCACGCACACCGCGGGCGTGCGGCTCACGTCCCAGCCGTGCTCGGCTAGCAGCGTGCGCGCCCGCTCGATGTCGAAGCCCATCGGGTGCAGCCGCTGGGCCGGCGAGACGCGGTCGCTGTCCGGCACCGCGGGAATGGGCCCGGGGGTGTGGTGGCCGCGGCTGTGGAAGATGTCGCGGACCGCGGTGTCCTGGTCGAACGTGTGCTGCAGGGCCTGCCGGAAGTAGGGCTGGGCGATGATCCGGCCCGCCACCGTCGGGTTGGCGAAGTTGAGCAGCACGTAGTTGACCTGCATGAGGTGCTGCGGCACGATCCGGTAGCGTTCCGCCACCAGGTCCTGCCCGGGGGCGCCGGGGTCAGCGGCCAGGCCATGCGGGAGGAAGCCCACCTGGAGCGCGTCCGGCTCGGTCACCAGCCTGCGGTACTGCTCGTCATCGGAGTCGGTCGGCACCTGCCGGAACTCGTCCAGGTACGGCTTGTTCGGGCCGGAGTAGTGCTCGTTCGGCACGAACGTCACGACGCCGTCGAGCCCGAAGCCCTTCAGCCGCCACGGCCCGTTCACCACGCTCCAGACCGGGCTGTCCGGCCAGCGCGTCCTGGCCTCGTTGGTCTCATCGATCCACGGGCCGTGCTCGGCGACCAGGTAGTCGTAGACCGCCGGGATGTCGGCAATGTCGGCGGACGCGTTGGCCGGGACGTCGGCGGCCGTCCGGTCCCAGGCCTTCGGCATCGGGGTGATCAGCGTGAGCTGATTCATCAGCACCCAGGCCTTCGAGTAGGCCTTGTCGAAGGTGAAGCGGACCGAGTCCTCGGCGACCTTTTCGTATGAGGTCAGGTTGTCCGGCAGGTAGCCGGGCGCGTACATGCCCAGCCGCGACGCCTTGACCTTCATCATGTTGACCCAGAACATGACGTTGTCCGCGCAGATGGTCTCCCCGTTGGACCACTTCCACGGCTTGAGCGTCACCGTCACGCTGCGCCCGTCCTGGCTCCACTGCGGCGGCTCGGCCAGGCTCAGGTCAAAGTCCACCCCCTGCTCGCCGTGCCGGCCCAGCCAGTACAGCGGCCGGTACATCAGCACCTGGAACTCGAACAGGTTCCTGATCCCGACCCGCTCCGGCGGGGTGAACGGGAAGATCGCGGCCGGCGGGAAACCCACGTGGCAGGCCCAGTTGACCGTGCCACCCTTCATCGGAAGGCGGCTGTCCGGCGCCGCCATAACCCCCGTGGACGTCGTCATAATGACCTCACTGTGTTGTGCCCGATCTAACAATTCAAAAGCCAGTTCAAAACCGGCATTTACCGAACGGTGCGGGGGGTGTCTGTCGCCATAGCCGGGCCCCGCACCGGTGAGAGGAGGACATGCTGGCGGTCGTCGGCGTCTGCCGGGCTGTCTGTCTGACTGTCGCCGGCCAGGACACTGGGTGCCGGCCCGTCCTCGGGCGACATCCGCACTTCGATCTTCTCGGCCAGCTCGTAGGCGGTCTTCAGCGCGTCATCGAAGGAATCGCCCGTGGTGCACAGGAAGCCGAGGATGTTGTTGCCGTACGGCGGCCGCTTGATCACGTCGCCCGGCTTGGCCATGACCTTGAAGAAGAACACCCGGTCGGACTCGGCCACCTCGGCCGGCACGGTGATCTCCTCGATCCGGCCGGGCCCGCTGATCAGGCACGTTCCGGCCGTGTGCACGTCGGTCGGGTGGTAGTGCGACACTTGCGGCCGCACGCCGCGGACGACGTCCATCATCACCTGGATCGGCGAGTACCCGGCGCTGATCCTGGCGAAGTAGTCCAGGCCGCCGCCGCCGGGCCGGACGGCGATCTCCAGGATGTGCGGCTTACCCTGGTGGAAACGGACCTCGGCGTGTATCGCGCTGCGCCGGATCCCCTGGGCGTGCGCGGCCGCCTTGATCGTCCGCTGCACGGCGGCCACCTGGTCGGGAGACAGCGAGGTGGGCGCCTGATGCACGTCGTCGTCGAAGGTACCGCCCTCGATCGTGACGCGGTCCACGATCGAGCCTACGTAGACCTCGTCGTCCCAGGCGAGCGACTCGGTGAGGAATTCGGGCCCGTCCAGGAACGACTCGATCAGCAGGGCGTGCGGGCCGATGTCCACCCCCTCGGCCTCCATCGTGAACCAGCCCATGCCCTGGATCCCCGCCTGGGCCTGGCCGAAGCGCAGCCGCAGCTCGTCCGGGCTGTCGATACGGAACACGAAGTGGCTCGCGGCGCCCAGCGTGGGCTTGAGGATCACCGGGTAGCCAAACTCCGCGGCCGCCTCCAGCGCGCTGTCCAGGTCGGGCACCAGCCTGAACTGCGGCCGCGGGATGTCCGCCCGTTCGTGCGCCTGGCGCATCAGCAGCTTGTTCCGGCTGGTCCTGGCCACCTCGACGCCGACGCCGGGCAGGCCGAGCGCCTCGGCGACGACGGCGACCGTCATCACCGCGGACTCGGAGAACGACAGCACGCCGTCGAAGTGCTCCTCGGCGTGCCAGGCCCAGGCCGCCGCGACGATGTCGTCGATGTGCTTGGAGCCGATGATCCGGTACCTCTCGGCCGGCCAGAAGTCGGGACTCCCCACGCCATTCAGGACGTACAGGTCGGCACCGAAGTCCTTGACCTGCTGGTACCGAGATTGGTAATAGGTGCTGTTCTGGACGGCTTCGAGCCCGAGCAGTTTCATGGTGTCTTCCTCCTTGAGCCCGCTGGGCCGCCGTCGCTAGCCGGGGCCGCGGCGGCGAACTCGCGGGGCCGGTCGACTGGGTCCAGGCCCGTCGTGCGCGGCAGTCGGCCTGCGGCCCGGTCGGCCAGGGCGCGGGCGATCAGCGGGGCGAACTTGAACGACATCCCGCCGCAGGCCGCGTACGCCCAGACCGCTCCGTCGCCGAGGCTGGCGAGCAGCGGCCTGCCGTCGGCGGCGCCGGCCAGGTAGTAGCCGTCGGCCGCGCCGGTGACGGCGGCCGGATCGAAGTCGGTCAGCAGCTCGCTGAACCGGCTAGTCAGATGGCCGAACCATTCGGCGGCGGTGTCGCGGCCGGTCATCTCGGCCACCACCCGGCAGGCGCTGGCCGCGCTGAGCCGGGCGGGGGTGCCGGCCACCGGCGGCATCAGCCACGCGTCGTGGCCGGCGCCGAGGCCGAGGATGGCCGGCGTGCCCGCCCACCAGGCCCAGGCCCCAGTCGGTGGCGCGTAGGACAGCATGGTCTGGCGGTACAGCGTCAGGTCCTCGCGCAGGCCCGGCGGTATCAGCTCGCCGGACCACGGCCCGGCCGCGACGACGACGCTGTCGCCGGCCAGCTCGGTCCCGTCGGCAAACCGCACCGCCCCGTCCTCGTCGATCGCCGTGACCCGGTGCTGCGGGTAGAGCCGCACGCCGGGCTGCCGGCCCAGCCAGCGGGCCAGTTCCAGCAGGGCCTGGCCGGCCAGCACCGCGCCGGCCGGCGGCTCGAAGATGGCCTCAAGGTCACTCTCGCTTCCGCCCTCGGCGCCTCCGGCCGGGATGCGGATCTGGGGGTACCGGGCCGGCAGTTCCGCGGCGGACACCGCGCGTGCGGCGGCACCCGCCTCGGCGAGCAGCGCGAGGCTGGCCGGCGTGTCGGCGGCCGGCATCACGGTGAGCACGCCCACCTGGTAATAGAAGCGGGCCCCGAGCAGTCGCTGCACGTCCAGCCAGCCCTCGATGGCGCGCGCGCCGGCCAGGGTCAGCGCCGCGTCGCCGCGGTGCAGCGCGCGCACGACCCGGTGCAGGTCGTTCGAGGTGGCCCAGGGGGACGGGATGTCATCTTTGTCCACCAGGTCGACCTGCGCCCCGGCGCGGACGCACTCCACCGCGGTGAGCAGGCCGATCACGCCGCTGCCGACGACCACGATCCGCAACGGGATCACCGGCCCCCGGCGCTGCTGGCCGTCGCCAGCATCGGCGGTGTGAACGGCCTGACCTCGGTCACGTCGAACGCTCCGGCGGCGAGCACGCCGTCGAAGCCGCCAGCCTGCCTGGCCGCCTCGCCCAGGTCGATGAGGATCGGTGCGGCGAGCGCGAGCAGCGCCTTGACCTCAAGGAAGAGGTCGCCCCAGGCTTCGGGCTCCGCCTCGAAGCTCGTGCCCTCCAGCCGGCCCGCGTGCCCGGCCAGGCGGCCGATCTGGACCAGAATCGCGTCGGCCGACCGGTTCAGGCTGTACGTGGGCATCTCGTAGTAGGTGTCAAAGCGGGCCCGCATGGTCTCGGCCCGGCCGCGGCCGGCCGCCGATACTAGCAGCGGCGCGTCGCTGCGGGCGTTGGCCACCGCCTTGCCGAGTGTCCCGGCCAGCCGGTTCCACGGGCCGGTCAGCCGCCCTTCGCCGACCTTGTCCAGGCCCGCGCGGCTGAATGTGGTGCGCTGGTACTCCGGCGAGGTGAGCGCCAGGTAGAGCCGGCCCACGTCCCTGGGCACCTCGCGCAGCAGGTCCTGGACCGAGACCACGTGCCGCTTGCTGGTGGAGAACTTCTCGCTCTCCAGCTCGTAGAACTCGTTGGTCATGATCCACTCGGGCCGGATGTACGCGTCGTCGCCGTGCGCCATCAGCAGCGCCATATGGGTCAGGCAGAAGTAGTACGCGTTGTCGAAGCCGAGGAAGTGCACCAGCCGCCGGTTCTCGGCCGGCCGCCACAGCTGGCCCGGCTCGGTCTGGCGGCCCAGCTGGGCGGCGCAGTACGCCGAGGTGTACATCCCGGCCGGGATCAGCTCGAGCCACGCGTTGAGCACCTGGCCTGGCGTCTCGGCGAACGGCGCCTGCATGCCCCAGCTCAGCGGGTAGGTGATCGGCAGGTCGTCCATCGGGCGGGACAGTACCTCGCGGCACATCTGCACCATGTGCGGCCGCCAGTACGACGCCCACTTCTCGTGGTAGGCGGTGAGCTTCTCCCGGTACTCCTCCATCGGGAACACCATGATCGTGGTTTCCCTGGGCACCGGTATGTCGGTCTTGTCCACGGTGGAGTGCGGGTCGATCAGCTCGAACCAGTTGTTCGGGTGGCAGCAGGTCTCGCACAGGCCGCCGCGGCTGGACGACAGGCAGACCGGGCAGTCGCCCTCGACCATGCCCTCCACGATGAACTCGCCGGTGCGCTCCAGGTAGGGCATCGAGACGGTGCGCAGCCGGAACTTGCCGGCCGCGTGCAGCCTGCTGAAGTAGTCAAGGACCGTGGCCTTGTAGGTCTCGTCGAACGGCCCGAAGCCGTCGAACGAGATGCCGATCTCGGTCAGCGCCTCGCGGATCGCCACGGTGGAGGTGTCGCACAGCTCCTGCGGATCGGTGCCGAGCCGCCGGGCGGAGGCCACCACGAAGGTCTGGCTGTCGTCGGTGCCGGTCGAGAAGATCACGTCACGGCCGCGGGCCCGCTGGTACCGCGCGTAGACGTCGCCGGCCAGGTACGGGCCGGCGATATGGCCGAGGTGCATGCCCCCGTTGGGCGTCGGGTTCGGCCCGAGCACCGTGACGGGACGGTTGTCCTGCGACGGCCTCGGGTGGCTCATGCCTCACCCCGCGCGACCTGCTCGGTCTCCTCGGCCTCGCCGCCGGCCCTGGCCGCTTCCTCGCGGGCCTGGGCGCGGCCGCTGGACAGGAAGCCCTCAGCCATGTCCTTGTCCCACCAGATGCTGTAGAACATGAACTCCTCGTCACCGTCGTTGAGCAGCCGGTGCTTGCGACCCGGCTTGAAGAAACAGACGTCACCGGCGCGGAACGGAGTCTCCTGTCCGTCGCACTCGATCACGGCCGAGCCGCGTACCGCGACGAAGATCTCGTGCTCGTGGTGGGAGTGCAGGGTGGACCGGGTGCGCGGCTTGGCCAGCGCCCACGAGCTCTCGAACGGCGCATTCAGTGCGCCCCAGGGCATCAGCCGCTGGGTGTGCAGCCCGTACTCGTACAGGAGGTTGTCGGTGTCCATATGGACGACTGGTGCTGTCATGGCTACCTTCCAGAAATTTGCTCGAGGGTGTCAGGACCGTCCGGGGCGTGCCGGGTGCGGATGACCGCCTTGTGCGGGTCGCCCTCCAGCACAGCGTCGATGACGTCCGTCCCTCCGCTGCCGCCCAGGCGCCGCACCGAGCTGCGGTAGAGCACCCGCAGCTGGAACAGCTCAAGCCCGCTCACCTGCTCCAGGGCGCCGGCCAGCACCGGGTCGCCGTGGGCTTCGCCGGCCGGCAGCTCGGGGCTCCTGGAGGTTATCCCCCCCGCCAGCAGCGCATGGATGTCGTCCAACCGGCCGGACAGCTCGGGGTGCTCCCGGCTGAAGAACTCCTCGAGCCCGGCACCCTTCTCGGCGAACGGGGAGTAGGCCATGCAGATGAGCTGCTGCTCGGTCAGCCCGAACGTCTCCAGCGCGTACTCGGCCGCGGCGCGCCGCATCCTGGCCGCGGCGTCGGGACCTTCGTAGCGGGCCCGCATGTGCTCGATGAGCGCAGGCGGGAAGTCCTTCTTGCGCATCAGGCCGAGGGCGAACTCGACGTACTCGCTCAGGCCTTCGTCGTAGGACCGGCGGAACACCCGCTCGCACTTCAGCGCGCGCAGGTGCGCCATCAGGGCCGGGTTGCCGCAGTCAGACTCGGTGAAGCTGAACGCGAGATCGTCGAACTGGAAGCCGAGGAAGCCGGTCAGCATCTCCATGTGGTCGCCGGCCGCGTAGGCGGTGTCGGAGTAGACCGAGAAGAACCGCAGTCCCTCGGGCACGTCTGTGGTGACCCGCCGTTCGGCGAGCACATCGGTGGCCTCAGAGCCGTGGATGTCGGTGAAGTACGACTGCGCGATCCGGTCCAGGTGCGACAGCAGCCGCCCGAGCCCGCTGCCTTGCGGGGGCTGCCCGGCTCCGTTGGCACGCCGGGCCCGGGCTTTCTGCCCCGGTCCCTGCACGGCGGCGAGCCGGCGGGAGAGCCGGCCGACCCAGACGGTGTACTCGCGCTGTTCTTCCTTCGAGTCACCGGTGATGATCAGGTCGGCGCCGTTGCCGTACGCGGCGGCCAGGCCGAACGAGTTGAAGACGCTCAGGTTGCAGGCGTTGCAGAACGTCGGCCGGCCATCGCCGAACGTGCGGTGGCCGGTCATCAGGATGTCCAGCCGGTTGCGCGCGATGACGGCCTCGCGCTGCGGTGAGTCCACGTCGAACGGCGCCACCTCGTTGCCGTCGATCAGCAGCAGCTCGCAGTCGGGGTCGTCGTAAAGCCGCAGCGCCTGATACTCGCGGTCGACGTTCTCCAGCACCGCCCGCGGCATCCCCGCGTGCCGGTTGGTCGCTACCCGCAGCCGGAACGTGCTCCCGTAGACCCGGAACAAGATGAGCTGCATCGCGCGGACGAAGGCCAGCATGTACGAGCTGTCCTTGCCGCCGCCGTAGGCCACCAGGACCAGGTTGCGCTCCAGTTGCCCGGGGCGCGGCAGCTCGGCGTGCAGCTTGACACTGCAGCGCAACGCCGCTTCCAGGTTGGCCGCAGGCATGGCCGCCCGCAGCTCCGCGAAGGCCTGGTCGCGCAGGCCGGCGACGCTGGACTCCATTTCGCGCGTTGCCATGCGGCTCTCCTTGGGCTCGTGCGGGCTGGCGGTTCAGGCGGACTGCGGGCTGGCCGCGCGGGCCTGGCCGTTCGCGGCCGGGGCCGCGTCGCGGTCGCCGCGGAGGGCGAGGATGTCCTCGGTGATGTCCTGGGCCCGGTGCGCCAGGACACTGAGCAGCGCCTCGCCGATGCCGTGCGTCGCCTCGTTAATGCCCTGCAGGTAGCAGGCGGCGGCGGACGGTTCGCCGAGGATGAGCCGGTAGCGGCGGGTGACCTCGATCTTGTCCAGGCCGATGGCGTCGGTCAGGCCGCGGATCAGCCCGGGTGCCTCCCAGGAGAAGCCGGTGCCGAGGAAGACCAGGTCGCGGCGGAGCTCGGTCACCGCCCCGGTCCTGCGGTCGGTGAGCTCGAGCACGACCTCGCCGTCTTCCTCGCGGGCGGCGGTGATGTCGGTCATGGTGATCAGGCGCCTGCCGTTGCGATTGCTGAGCTTGTCGAGGTACTGCTGCTCGTACAGATGCGCCAGCATGGCCGGGGTGATGCAGGAGTAGTTGGTCTTGTACATCTCCTGCAGCAGCTGCTGCCTGGCCTCGGCCGGGGTGTCGAAGAACTCGTCTACGTACGAGGGGTAGTACAGCTCGTTGCTGAACTTGCTCGACTGGTCCGCGGTGAGGCTGAAGGCCCGCATCAGCCAGGCGACCTCGCTGTCGGGCAGGTCCTCGCGCAGCGCGCGGTATACCTCGGCCGCGCTCTGCGAGCTGCCGACCAGGGCCAGCCGGTAGGGCATCTCCCGCGACAGGCCGGCCACCCGCGGCTTGTACTGCGTGCTGTGAATGACCCGCTCGGGCGGCAGGCCGGCCAGGACCTGCGGGATGTTCGGGTCACGGCCGATGCCGATGACCAAGTACCGGCTGGCGATGACGCTCCCGTCGGCCAGCGTGGTAAGCCATCCGGTCAGCGTGCCGGACGCGTCCCGCCGCGGCACGACCGAGACGCAGCCCCGGCCTAGCTCCAGGCTGACCTTGCTGAGCGAGCTGGCCACCCAGTTGAGGTACTCCGAGATCTCCACCCGGTAGGGCGTGAAACTGCTCATGTTGATGAAGCCGTCGAGCCGGCCGGTGGCGTGCAGGTGGCTGAGGAAGGTGAACTTGCTGCGCGGGTTGCGCAGCGTCACCAGATCCTTGAGGAAGGACACCTGGCTGGTCGCCCACGGCAGCAGCATTCCCTGCTGCCACTGGACCGTCTGGTTGCGCTCGATGATCAAGGAGTTCCCGGCCAGATCAGGCGCGAGCTCCTCCAGCGCGACCGCGAGTCCCAGATTCGACGGGCCGCCGCCGACCGCAAGCAGCTCGACTTCACGCTGTGTCATCCGCTCTCCAATGTCCTGCGGTCACGAGGAGACAGCCCGGCCGGCCGTCTATGACAAAGGAGAGAGCCGGGCGGGCATCATCTAATACAGATCCGGCGAGGAAGTCCGGGTATCAGCCGCGACCTCCCGTTTCCTCTTGATATGCAGAGAGTGCGACAGTCAGTCTGCGCCGGTCGAAGGCCGGCGCCCTGAGCTCGAGGATGCGGTCACAGTGGAGCAAAGCGGCGACGGGGTAATGCTGCTGATCAGCAGCGGGCGGCGGGCCTACCGCGAGTACCTCATGAAGGGCCTGGCGGAGCGTGTGCCCCTGTGGCTGATCGACAACTCTCCGCCGACCTGGCAGTCCGAGCACATCGTCGGCCACAGCGTGGTCAAGCTGCGCAACCAGTCCCGCTTCGAGCCCGATGACGAGGCGCTGGCCCAGGCGGCGGCCGACGTCGCCCGCGAGCGGCCGATCCTGGGCGTGTGCAGCTACGACGAGGGCTTCGTCATCGCGACGGCGGACATCGCGCAGCGGCTGGGGGTGCCCGGCCTGTCCCCCGAAGGGGCGGACGGCGTCAGGAACAAGCACCGCACCCGGTCCGTGCTCACCGCGGCGGGCCTGTTGCAGCCGCAGTTCGCGCTGGCGCACTCGCTGGAGGAGGCGGCGGCCGCGGCGGAGCGCATCGGCTACCCGGTCGTGCTCAAGCCGCGCGGCATGGGCGCCAGCGTCGGCGTGGTCGGCGTGGCTCACGCCGACGAGCTGGCGGCGGCGTTCGCGCTGGCCGCCCGCGCCGGTCACGCGGGTCCGCCGGACTTCGAGCGGGGACTGCTGGTCGAGGAGATGGCGCAGGGCGTCGAGATCAGCATCGACGGCGCGGTCGTGGGCGGCGAGTTCCGGACGTTCTTCGCGGCGCACAAGCGGTTCGCCCCCCCGCCGTACTTCGAGGAGATCGGCCACATGGCCGACGGGGACGACCCGCTGGCCAAGGACACCGAGCTGATCGGCATGATCGCTGAGGCGCACCGGGCCCTGGGCGTGGTCGACGGGATGACCCACACCGAAGTGAAGCTGACCTCGCGCGGTCCGCTGATCATCGAGGTTAACGGCCGCCTGGCCGGCGACCTGCTGCCCTACGCGGTCAAGTGGGCCACCGGCCTGGATGCCGGGCACGTCGCCGCCGATGTGGCCATGGGCAAAAGCCCGGACCTGACCCCGGTGCACCCGGGGGCGGCCGGCGTCCGGTTCCTCTACCCGCCCGAGGACTGCCGGATCCTCGACATCTCGCTGCCCGAGCCGGGCGTGGTGCCCGGCCTGGTCGAGGTCGGGCCGCTGGCCAAGCCGGGCACGGAGGTGTACCTGCCGCCGACGGCGCACCTCAGCCGGTACGGGTACATGATCGCGACGGCGGACACCCTGGAAGAGGTCGATTCCCGCCTTGACGAGGCCACCACGCTGGCCAGCGTTCAGTACGAGCCGCTGAAGCCGTCCGAGTCCGGTCCCGAGCGGCTCTTCTGACTCGCGCCAGCCCGAAGCCGAAAGCAAGCCGGCGGGGTCAGGCCCTCAGGACCTGACCCCGCCGGCTTCCTTACCCGGTACCTAGCCCACGCGGGCGAGGGCGGGGACAAACGTGGCCGCGTCGATGGTGCCCCACCCGGTGGCCAGGTCGTAGCCGGGACCGGCGGCGAAACCGGTAACCCCGTCCACGCTGGTGTTGCCCGTGGTGATGTCCTGCAGACCGGTCCAGCCGGCCCGGTGGCGGCTAGCACTGTGCCGGCTAGCACTGTGCCGGCTAGCACTGTGCCGGCTGAGCTCGCCCAGCAGGTACAGCGCCGGGTTGATCAGGCCGAGCCGGTGGCCGGCCTGCTGGTCGGCCAGCGCGACGATCCCCGCGAACTCGGGGGTGGCCTCGGCGGTTCCGTTGAACAGATCCCAGCCGGAGCCGCCAAGCCCGCCGAACGACTCGTAACCCCAGACGCTGCCGTTGATCTGGGCGCTCATCGTGATGTCAGGCAGGCCGCGGTGGTCGCCGACGACATTGCCGACGCGGAGCTGGTAAAGCGGCCTGCCGAAGACGGCCGACATGCCGCCGCCGCCGGCTTCAGGGGTCTCGTTCCACGCCGTGTCCGGCTGGACTCGGTTTCCCGCGTCGTCCAGCGAGAGCATGCTGCCGCCGACCGCGGTGACCAGGGGGTCAGAGGCGGGCCAGCTCACCACCTGGTGGGTGTAGAAGTCGCCGGCCCGGTCGACGCTGATCGGGCCGAGGTCGCCGGACGAGGCGAGCTCGGTCACCCGGTGCACAGCCGCATCCTTGAAGGCGTAGCGCAGGTTCAGCAGGCTGGCGTAGTTACCGTGGCTGAAGCCGGGGAACGTGTTCTCGGCGGTGCCGGTGATCTGCGTGATCACATCGCCGATACCTTCATTGATCAGCGTCTGCTGGGCTTGCATGAGCTCAGGGAAGCCGTGCGCGCCGGCGGTCTCAGAGACCGGGGTCTCAGCGATCACGATCTTCGCGCCCGGCGCCATCGCGTGCGCGTACTCGGCCTGCAGCGTGGTTCCCAGCGCCCACTCGATCCGGGTGAAGTCATTCGGGTCGTACGGCGGGATGTGACCGAACTTGATGATCTTCAGGTTCGGGTCGGGGAAGCCCCATTGCGCGTCGAAGACCTTCATGTCCTGGCGGATGGTCGGCGATCCGAACGGGACCGAGATCACGATCGTCCGGCCGCGGCCGGTGATCCCCTTGCTGTACAGCGCGTTAAGGTCGTACGCGGTGCGCAGCTGCAGCGGGGTGTAGCAGCCTTCCCCGATCTGGGCCAGGCAGTCGGCGTTGGATATCGGCGCCGGGAGGTTACTGAAGATCGGGATGTGCCGCACCCGGGCGGCCGGCCCGGTCTGCTGCGGGCTGGTCGCCGCCTGCGCGCCGGGCACCGCGGCCCAGGAGATAAGCAGTCCGGCCGCGGCCGTGACCGAGATGGCGGCGCAGCGCGCGCGCCGCGTACCGTTCGGAATAATGCGGGTTAAGACCTTGATGGCCGGGGACGTCCTGCTCAGGGCAGGCCAAACTGGATGAAGCGCCATGTTTCTTCCTATGCGGGGGCTTGGTTGTTCCGGCCGGCCGGTGTCATGCGTGAGTTCACCGGGCCGGCCGGGCTTCGTCGGGATGACGGGGACAGGGGGTGAATCCGGCCGGGGCTCGCCGGTTATGCTACCGAGCTACCGGGCCGGCGGGCTGGCTACGCCGGGGTCGGCGGATACGGCGTCGGGCGGCACCAGGCCGGGCGGCTCGGTGCCGAACGGCTCCGCGTCGGCCGCCACTACCGTGGCCACGGCCTCCGCGGCCTCCTGTGCCTCGGCGGGGTCGACGGCTGTGCTGCGCGGACCGCTCATGCCGATCGCGCCGACCACGGTCGCCACGACTGCGATCGCGGCGGCATACACGAACGCCCGCTGGCCGACGTGCTCGAACAGGAAGACGCCGCCGACGGGTCCGAGCGCGGTGCCCAGGCTGAACATGCTCTGCATCGCGCCGTAGTAACGCCCGCGCAGGTGAGCGGGGGCGACCATGCCCGGATAGGCATACACCGTCGGCGTGCCGACGATCTCCGAAAGCGTCCAGGTCAGCGTGCCGAGCACCACGAAAACCGGCAGCGTCTTGATCGAGTAGATGCCGTACCCGATCGCCAGCAGGGCGAAGCCGCTCATCTGCGTTAGCCGGAGCGGCCAGCGCTGCGTCCACTTGGTCGCCAGCACCTCGCACGTCACGACGATCACGGCGTTCATCGTGATGACCGAGCCGTACCACCACGTGCTCAGCCCGGCCTTGATGATGGCCAGCGGCAGGATCACGGTGTACTGGCAGTAGACGACGCACAGCAGCAGGAAGGCCAGCAGGAAGACCAGGTACCGCGGGTCGGCCAGCAGCGCCCGGTAGCCGGCCTTCGGCTGCTCTTCCTTCGCGGCCGCCTCCGCTGCTGCCTGGCCGGCCTCGGACTTGTCCGCCTTGGGCCGCCGCGGCAGGTACCGCAGCGCGATCAGCGCGTACAGGACCGCGGCGACCGCCTCGGCCCAGAACAGCAGGCCGTAGGAGACACGGCTGAGCGCGACGCCGATCACCGGCGCGGCCGTCGTGCCGAGGTTCAGGCACAGCCGGTACATCGCGGTCACCATCACCAGCTGGCCTTCCGGGGCCGTCTCGGTGATCATCGCCTGGGCGGCCGGCCGGTAGATCACGCTGACCCCGCCGATCAGCAGCACGACCAGCAGGATCAGCAGGTAGACCTTGAGATAAACCAGGGCGACCAGGAGAACCGCCGACCCCACCATGCTGATCAGCGTGGCCGACCGTGGGCTGAGCCGGTCGCTGAGGTAGCCGCCGATGATCGTGCCCAGCACCGCGCCGGCGCCCCATACGCCCAGGGCCAGCCCGGCCTTGCCGGGTGAGAAATGCCGGTACTGGGTGAGGAACAGCACCAGGAAGAGCTGCAGGAACGTGGCGAGCCGGTTGACGAACACGCCGGCCAGCATGGCTCTGGCGGGCGTGGGCGTCAGGCGCCAGGTGGCCCAGACTCCCAGGTGACCAGTGCTTGAACCTTCGGCCGGGGCGCCTTCGGCTGTCTCTTCGCCACTCATGGGTGTTCCGCTCTCTTGTGGTGTTCCGCTCTCTTGTGTCGTGCTACTGATCGCGATTATGTATCAGAGGGCACAGCCAGGCTCCTCTGATACAGGCAGAGGTTGAAGACGCCGAAAGCCGGGGAGCCGCGCTCATGGAAACCGAAGCTTCACAGGTCATCGAACGGGTGCCTGTAGACATCATGCAGGATCCCTACGGAATCCTGGAGAAACTGCGCGCCGCGGGGCCGGTCCGCGAGGTGGTCTGGGCGCACGGCGCCAAGGTATGGCTGGTGACCAGGTACGAGGAGATCCGCGCCCTGGTGAACGACCCGCGGGTCAGCAAGGACGGACGGCGGATCAACGAGCTGTTCGCCGTGCACTCTGGCATAGCCGTCCCGGAGGATGAGGCAGCCGACGTCGGGTTCGACGAGGATCTGGCCACCCACCTGCTCAACAGCGATCCCCCCCGGCACACCCGGCTGCGCTCGCTGGTGAGCAAGGCGTTCAACGTGCGGCAGGTGGAGCGGCTGCGTCCCCGCGTCGAGGAAGTCGCCGACCGGCTGCTGGACGCGATGGAGGGCCAGTCCGACGTGGACCTGGTTCCCGCGTTCGCGGTGCGGCTGCCGATCACCATCATCTGCGACCTGTTCGGCATACCGGAGCAGGACCGCGAGCAGTTCCGGCTGTGGGGCACCAAGCTCGTCGGCGCGGGCCAGGACCCCGACGAGGTCGCCGAGGCCGGCGAGAAGATGGTCGCCTACGTGAGCGCCCTGGTGGACGACAAGCGCGCCAACCCGCAGGACGACATGATCAGCGAGCTGACCCGCGTCCGGGACGAGGACGGCGACAAGCTGACCCAGGGCGAGCTCGTGTCGATGATCTTCTTCGTGGCCGTGGCCGGCCACATCACCACGATCTACACGCTCGGCAACGCGGTCTACAACCTGCTCAACCACCCGGACGAGCTGGCCAAGCTGCGCGGTGACCTGTCGCTCATGTCGGCGGCCGTGGACGAGCTGATGCGGTACGACTCGGCTGCTCAGGTGGGCACTTTCCGGTTCACCACGGACGACATCCCGATCGGCGATGTGGTCATCCCGTCTGGCCAGCTGCTGCTGCTGAGCTGGAGCTCGGCCAACCGCGACAGCTCACACTTCCCTGACGCCGACCGGCTGGACGTGGCGCGCCGGCCGCAAGGCATCATGTCCTTCGGGCACGGCCTGCACCACTGCATCGGCGTGCCGCTGGCCAAGATGCAGATCGAGATCGCGCTGACCAAGCTGATCACCCGGTATCCGGATCTCCGCCTCGCCGTCGATCGCGACCAGATCCGCTGGGAGGACGGCGCTCTGCTGCGCGGCCTGATCTCGCTGCCGGTGGCCGTTACCCCGCTCGATCCGGCCGTCAGCTAGCGCCCCTCGCTCAAACGAACGGCCTTCCGGCCGGCCTCGCGATGGGCCGGGCGGAAGGCCGTTAGCGCGTGCATGTTACTCGGCGCCGGGCTGCTCTTCCAGGCAGGCGCTGACGTAGGCGTGGCCGCCCGCCACGTTGATGACCTCGACGTTGGATTCGACCGTGGCGGCCCGCACGAAGGCGCCGGCGTAGCGGCCCAGCATCATGAACACGCCCCAGGCGACGATCCACGGCGTGACATCTCCGTCTTCGGTCTGGAACAGCTCAGGCACCGGCCGGATCCGGCGCTGGATCACGAACGGGCCGTCCAGCGCCGCCCGGACCTGCTTCTCCCATGACTCCGGGGTGACGTCCTTGAGCCAGCCCAGCACCACGCCGCTGCCGCCGTGCAGCCAGGTGGGCTTCAGCACCAGGTCATCCTGGTGCGAGAGCACGTAGTCGAGCAGGTCGACCTGGCTGCCGTCCTCCAGCGTCACCGGGCCCGGCCGTACCATCCGGGTCCACGGCAGGATCCGGTCCAGGCAGGCCAGCTCCTCCGCGCTGAACACGGACCTGTTCTCCTCGTCCGACAAGATCGCCATCGCGCCCTTGCTGGCGAACATCTCCGAGTCCATCGGCGTCATGAGCTTGACCTCGCCACGGGCCACCGCGTCCAGGATCGGGTCCATCAGCTTCGGGGCTTCCTCGGACTCCATCAGCTCTTCGAGCGTGAACACGCGGTAGATGATGTCCACCGGCCGGTCGCCCAGCCAGACCCGGCCCTCGGCCACCTTGAGCTGCCCGATGTGCGCCGCATGTGCGTCGAGCCCGAGCTTGGACAGGCGCGCCGCGTACTTGGTCAGGTACGGCTCGAGGTATTCCCAGCTGCTCGGCCAGTCGGTCATCACCATCGTCGGCGACGCGTCCTGCGGGTACCCGGTCTCGGTCAGGATGAGCTTGACCTCTTCGCGCATGGTGTCGACGTAGTCCAGGTCGTGCTCCTGGGCGAACGCGGCCAGCACGGGATGCTCCAGATGCGCAATCGCCATGTCGCCGCAGTCCATGCCGCCGAGCGCGCTGCCCATGTTGAGCTCCAGCAGCCTGAAGCCGCTGTCATCGAGGTACAGGTCGGCCCGGTACAGGCTGCTCACCGCGGCGCCCCTGGTGCGCGCGACCGCGGAGATCTGCAGGTCGTTCATGCCCACGGCGCGGGCGAACGCGGCAATGTCCCCGCCGTACAGCCGGTCCGGCAG
This sequence comes from Streptosporangiaceae bacterium, assembly GCA_036502085.1. GTDB lineage: Bacteria > Actinomycetota > Actinomycetes > Streptosporangiales > Streptosporangiaceae > PALSA-505. The sequence goes on along the minus strand of DASXZD010000064.1, from coordinate 19,560 downwards.
GCTGACCAGCGCCGAGTGCAGGGTGGCCAGGTCCTTCTCCAGCTGGTCAAGCTCGGCCCGGCCGAGGAACAGCGGCCTGGCCAGGTAGCGCCCCTTGTAGAAGGAGTTGAGCAGCTCGGAGCTGGCCTGCGAGCCAACCAGGTCGCTGAATGAGATGCCCTGCCGCTTGACCTCGGCAAGGTATGCGGCCGTCAGCGTGTTTCGATCCATGGAAAGCTTCCTTCAGGTCGGTGATCAATCAGGCGGCTGTCGCCGCCGTACAGTCGGGGCTCAGCTTGTCTGAGAACCGGCCATGCCCGGATTGATACATTTGCTAGCGATGTTCCGCCTGGCCAGCCCGCTGAAGGTCTCGCGCTGCTCCAGCCGGGCGCAGCCGTTGACCGGGCTCAGCGCCAGGCTGGCAGCTACAGCGCGCTCAGGGTGTCGGCGGCCAGGCGGGCCGTCGGGCAGGGCCAGGGCCGCTCGCAGCGGCTGCAGGTGCCGTGATCGCCGAGGTGGCGGTCCAGTTCCCGCTGGGCGATGGCCAGGAGTTGCACCAGCTCGGGGGTGATGTACTCGGTGGCGGCGGTCGTGGGGGACATGAGCCCGGGCTTCCTGGGTTGATATAGCTCGGAGTGGGGAACAGGCTGGCGTCGGCCACGAACAGCCCGGGCACGCCGTGGAAGGCGCCGAAGACCAAACTGGCGCGAGGGCGAAGCGGACGCCAAAGAACACCAAATTCACATCGACGGTCATAGAGGAACACCAAATTCACATCGATGTTGATCAACTTGACGGTGCGCGTGACGCGGTCTGCGCCACGCCGCAGTCTGTCTGACCCGGACCCGGGCCGCCGAGGTTCACGGGCTCATCCCGGTGATGGAGGGGGACAGGGAGCGGGGGTCGCGGCGCGGCCAGGAGCTGCGTTCGGCGGCCGCGAGGAACTGGCTCACCAGGGTGTTGAACGCCCCGGGCTCCTCCAGGTTGACCGTGTGGCCGGTATTTGCGTAGGTGATGCACCGGTAGCCGCCGCCGAAGTGCCGCACCTGCGGCTCCCAGCTGCGATGGTCGCCGGCGAACTCGTGGATGAACAGCAGCGGCGTCCCGGTTCCGGTGCTCTCCGCGTACAGCGCGGCGCCGTCGTCGGCCTGGATCATCGACATGGACGGCAGTCTGCCGAACGCTGCGGGCCGGCCGCCGCGCGACCAGTCGGTCTGGTGCTGATCGCGCGGCGGCCGGGGTTCTGCCCGACGGTCCAGTTCTCGCGGGGAACGCCGTTGCAGGTGTCGATGTCGGCGCTAGCTCCGTCCCGCGTCCGCGTCAAGGGCCCAGCTGGCCGCCTTGCCGGTTACCGGACGGCTGACCGGCGGCTGGTACTATCTGCGGCGTCTTGATGGGGGCTCCCCGGATTCCGGCCGCCGCGCGCTATTCACAGGAGAAGACCATGGCATCTCAGCTCAACCCGTATCTCAACTTCAACGGCAACGCTCGCCAGGCGCTGGAGTTCTACCGGAGCGTGTTCGGTGGCGAGCTCACGATGAACACGTTCGGCGATTTCGGCGGCCACGATCCGGTCGACAACGACCGGATCATGCACGGGTCGCTCGAGACGGACGCCGGGTACACGATCATGGCGGCCGACATCTTCAGCAGCATGGAGCATCAGCCCATCGCCGGGTTCTCGGTGAGCCTGAGCGGGGACGACGGGGATGAGCTGCGGGGCTACTTCGGGAAGCTGTCGGCCCGCGGGACCGTCACGATGCCGCTGCAAAAGCAGGTCTGGGGCGACGAGTTCGGCATGTGCACCGACGAGTTCGGCGTCTCGTGGCTGGTGAACATCTCGCAGTCGGAGTAGCCGTGCATCGGGGCTGCGGGCCCGGTCGCCCGGCCGCAGGCCCCAGGTGCCACGCCGCAGGACTCAAGTACACCGTGGGCGGGGCGGGGAATCGCCTCGCGGATCTGCCGTACATCCGGTCAAATAGTCGTTATGTCCGGTCGGCGGGAGGCCAGCGCGCGGTCTGCCCGCTATCCGGTTGACTCGGGGGTCGCGGAGCTCAGGCGCGATCGCGACCGGCCCGAGGGCTGGACGCTGCTGGTGGACGGCACCCCGCAGTCTCATGTGGACCTTGCGGATCCGCGGTACCTGGAGTTTGAGTACATGCGGCGGCTCGGGCACCTGGTCGATCTGGCGGCGCCGCCCGGCGAGCCGCTGCGGGTGCTGCATCTGGGCGGCGGCGGGCTGACCCTGGCCCGGTATGTGGCGGCGACCCGGCCCGGGTCCAGCCAGTTGGCGGTGGAGGCTGACGCCGCGCTGGCGGAACTGGTCCGGCAGCGGCTGCCGCTGGACCAGCGCGGCCGCCGGGCAGCCGGGTCCAGGGCAGCCGGAGCCAGGGCCGCCGGGTCCAGGGCCGCCGGAGCGCGGGCCGGCCGGGTGCGCATCAGGGTCGGCGACGCCCGCGCTGTGCTCGAGCAGGTCCCGGCCGGATCCTTTGACCTGGTGATCGCGGACCTGTTCGCCGGGGCGCGCACCGCGGCGCACCTGACGTCGGTAGAGTTCGCCGTCGCGGCAGCGCGGGCGCTCGCGCCGCGGGGGATTTACGCGGTCAACGTCGGCGACGGGCCACCGCTCGCGCACGCGCGCGAGCGGACGGCGGCGATGTGCTCAGTCTTCGCTTCCGTGTGCCTGATCGCGGATCCGGCCGTGCTGCGCGGCCGCAGGTTCGGCAACCTGGTGCTCGCGGGCGCGCAGCACGACCTGCCGATGGCCGGGCTGAGCCGCCGCGCGGCCGCCGATCCGTTCCCCGGGCGGCTGGTTGCTGGCCCTGCGCTCGGCCGCTTCACCGCCGGAGCCAAGCCGGTCACCGACGCGCAGGCGACGCCCTCGCCCGCCCCGCCGCCGGCCGTCTTCACGATCGGGCGCTAGCGGGGCCGATGGCGTGCCGCGGGTTCCAGGGGCGGGTCGTCGAAGAGGGGGCACTCGCTGAGGGTGGGGCATTCGCAGCGGGCGGCGGACTCCAGCCAGTCGCGGACGAGCTGAGTGCACTCGATCAGGGCGATGATCTCGGGAAGCTTCCGGTTGGCCACGTCGCGGAGTTGGTCGGTCGCTGCCCTGTTGCCTGGCGACGCGGACAGCAGCGCCTTGATCTCATCGAGCGTGAGGCCCGCCCGCTGGGCTGTGTCGATCACCGCCAGAGTGCGCACGGTCTCTCCGCCGTACCTGCGCTTCCCGCTGATGCGCGCGGGCGGGGGCAGCAGGCCGATCTGCTCGTAGTAGCGGATGGAGGACGGGCGTTTGCCCGTCCTCGCGGCCAGTTCGCCGATGGCCAGCGGCAGGGCGGGGGGACTAGGATTTGACATCAAGTCGACTTTAACATCGATGCTGGGCGCAACCACGTGCAGGAGGTAACGATGTGTGAATCTGAGGAAGCTGGCGATGCGGCCCCGGTTGCGTGCTCGCTGAGCGCCGCCGGTCTCAGCGATCGGGACGAACGCTGGCGGCAGCTCGGGTCTCGCGCAGGAGTGAGCGTGAGCCGCGCGGCCAGCGGGCTAACTCTGGTCTTCGAGCACCGGGCCGGCGTCACCGAAGAGCTCACCGACCTGGTCCGGCTCGAAGGCGAGTGCTGCGCTTTCGCGCAATGGCACCTGGACAGCACCGACGACGGTCAGCTGATTCTCCAGATCACCGCCCGCGACGAGCAGGCGGTGCAGGCCGTGCACGACATGCAGGACGCTTTCGCCGCGGCCCTCGCGCGCGCTCACCCGGCTGCTCGCTGAGGGCGGGCCGGGCCATCCCGGCTGACCCGGCTGACGGGGCCAGGGGTCAGGACTCTTCATCGGCGAACGAGCCGTACTGCGGCGGCCCGGCGGGCTCGTAGGTGGCGATGACCACGCCGGCGCTCGTGCTGCTGCTGCCGGTGAGCCGCAGGGCGGCCGCCCTGGTCCCGTCGCGGAAGAGCTTCTTGCCCGAGCCCAGGTGCACCGGGAAGGTGAGCAGCCGGTACTCGTCGATGAGGTCGTGCTCGATGAGCGTCTGCGCTAGCCCGCCGCTGCCGTGGATCTGCAGCTCGTCGCCCGGCTGTTCCTTGAGCCTGGCGACTTCGGCGACGAGGTCGCCGCCCAGGATCGTCGTGTTGTTCCAGTCGGCGGAGTCGACGGTGGTCGAGGCGACGTACTTCGGCAGCGCGTTGAGCTTGGTGGCGATCGGGTCGTTCGGGTCGGTCTGGTGCGGCCAGTAGCTGGTGAAGATGTCATACGTCTTGCGGCCGAGCAGGAACGCGGTGGCGTGCTCAAACCAGCCGACCATGGCGGCCCCGAAGTCCTGGTCGCCGTACGGGAACGACCAGCCGCCGTGCGCGAAATGGTCGTCGGGATCCTCGTCCGGCCCGCCGGGGGCCTGCATGACGCCGTCGATGGTCAGGAAGGTATGCAGCGTCAGCCGCATCGCTATCTCCTCTGCTCTGTGTGTGCAAGTCTTCAGCGCGTCGGACCGCTGTGCGTCCCAAACTAACTGCTGACGGACTGGTGAGGACTAGTCTTCGCTGCGGGGGTGGTAGGCGTGGAGCCAGAGCAGCGGCCGGGCTGGTGGCCGCTTACGCGTCACGACAGTAACGCGGCGCAGCCGATGGTGGAGCGGGCGGCCGAGCTCGCGCGCGATTCGCATGCGCGGACTCGGCACGCGGTCGTGCTGGTCCGCGACGGCAGCGTGCTGGGGTGGGGGACGAACGGAGTGCCGTTCCCCGGCGAGGATCACTGTTACTGCAAGTTCGGCGAGTCCGGTGATCACGACCGGTGCCGTACGCACGCCGAGCAGCGGGCGATCACGCTGGCCCGGGAGGGTGATGGCTGGCGCGGGCTGCAGGGCTCGACGCTGATTTACGTACGGCTGGAGGCCGATGATTCGGTCCGGCTGCAGGAGCCGCACTACTGCGCGCGGTGCAGTCGGCTGGCGCTGTCGCTGGGGGTGTCGGGCTGGATCTTCGCGTTGTCGGAGGGCCTGGCCGGCTGCTCCTCGGTCGACTACGACCAGATCGCCCAGCTCAGATGGTAGAAGACGTCCGGATCCCGGGGGCGCGGCTGCTGCTCCGGCCGCTGCGGGCCGACGAGATCGACGCGGAATGGCAGGCCATGGTGACGTCCGATCCCATGGCCATCGCCCAACTCCCCGACGAGGCCAGCTTCCGCGCCAGGCTGCAGCGCTCGGGGCGGATGCACGACGGCTGGCTCGACCTGGCGATCGACCTCGACGGCACGCTGGCTGGGCGCATTCAGACGTTCGTGCCCCCCGGCCGTCCGCTACCCGCGGGAACCTTCGACATCGGGATCGGCCTGCGCGAGAGCGTTCGCGGCCGGGGCCACGGTCGCGAGGCTCTGACGTTGTTCACCGGCTGGCTGTTCGAGCACGCGGCGGCCGAGGTTCTCGAGGCTCCGACCGACCCGGCCAATGCTGCGATGCGGTCGGTCCTGGATCGCTGCGGCTGGCTGCTCGCCGGGCCGCTGCATGAATTCGGCCGCGAGTGGGTGATGTACCGGATGACCCGGCAGCTGTGGCAGAGCCGGTGAGGCTTGCGCGCGGTCGCCGGCCGCCTGGCTGCTCGGTTGTCAGTGGGTTTCGCGGTGCTCGGTACCGGGCTGTTCTTCCTCGGCTGCTCCTGCCGAGCGGGTCGGGCTAGCGCATCGCGGCTGGACGTCTCGTCGGCCCGGCGGGCTCGTGATAGACACGAGCCATGAGCACCTGGGCCGTTCCCGACCTCGCCGACGTATTCGCCGCACGCGAGCGCATCGCGCCGTACCTGCAGCCGACTCCGCTGTACCGCTACCCCACGCTGGATACGCTGACCGGCGCGCAGCTGCGGATCAAGCACGAGAACCATCAGCCGGTGGGGGCGTTCAAGGTCCGCGGCGGGGTGAACCTGGTCAGCCAGCTGACCGAGGCCGAACGGCAGCAGGGCGTGATCACCGCCTCCACCGGAAACCACGCCCAGTCGATCGCTTATGCGGCGAACCTGTTCGGCGTGCGGGCGATCGTCTGCATGCCGGAGCACGCCAACCCGGTCAAGGTGGAGTCGGTGCGCGCCCTGGGTGCCGAGGTCGTCTTCCACGGCCGCGACTTCGACGACGCGCGAGAACATTGCGAGAAGCAGGCCGTCGAGCACGGCTACCGGTACATCCACTCCGGGAACGAGCCGACCCTGATCGCGGGCGTGGCGACCTACACCCTGGAGATACTCCAGGCGCAGCCGGGCACCGACGTGATCGTCGTGCCGGTCGGCGGAGGCAGCGGGGCGGCGGGCGCCTGTGTGGTGGCCAAGGCGGTCAGGGGTGCGATCGAGGTCGTCGGCGTGCAGTCCGAAGCGGCCCCGGCGGCCCACCGCTCGTGGCAGGCCCGCAGGCTGGTGACCACCGACACTATGGGCACCTTTGCCGAAGGGCTGGCGACGCGGACGGCGTTCGAGCTGCCGCAGCAGATCATGTGGGAACTGCTCGACGACTTTGTCCTGGTCTCTGAGGATGCGCTGTCCCAGGCGACGCGCGTGATGATCGAGAAGACGCGTAACCTGGTCGAGCCATCGGGCGCGGCGGCGCTCGCGGCGCTGCTGGCCGATCCCGCCCGGTTCGCCGGCCGGAAGGTCGCGGTCATCTGCAGCGGCGGCAACATCAGCCCGGCTCAGCTGGCAGCCCTCTGGCCGGAAGCCCGCGCCTGACGCCGGGCCGGCCGGTGCCGGCGAGCTGCTGTCAATCAGGCGGACATTGCTGCGCGGCGCTGCCGTCGCGGCCGGTTCAAGGAGGGTCTGATCCCCGTCACCGCCCGGGATCGATACGATCCCGGTAAGCGCAGTACGCAAGAGCCGATGACGGCCATCACGTGAGGAGTCAGCCATGCCGGCCAAGGGGAGTGCGGAGTGGCAGGGTGACCTGCGGACAGGTACCGGCACGTTCACGGCCGGCGACACCATCAGCGGCGAGTACTCCTTCCGGTCACGCTTCGAGGACGGCCCCGGGGCCAACCCCGAGCAGCTCATCGCGGCGGCACACGCGTCGTGCTTCTCGATGGCGCTGTCCAACATGCTCGCCGAGGCCGGCACGCCGCCCGAGTCGGTGCGCACCGACGCCACGGTCACGCTGCGGCTGGTAGACGGTGTCCCGACCATCACCAAGATCGCGCTGGTCACCGTCGGCCGGGTGCCCGGCCTCGACGAGGCAGGCTTCGGCAAGCACGCCGCCGCGGCCAAGGCCGGCTGCCCGGTGAGCAGGGCGCTGGCCGGCGTCCCCGAGATCACCCTCGAAGCCTCCCTGGCCGGCTAACTCCCCGCAGCCGCCAGGTCAGCCGCGGAAAGTTCAAAATCTCTTCCTCCCGAACGGTTCCAACCCCGGCACCGCCGCACAAGCTGACCTTCTCCACGGAATGGCGGCTGTTACCCCGCGAACGCCCGGAAGCCAGGGGCGAATTGCCGATTGACCACCGTCCCTGTGCCCGGCGGGCGGGCGTGCTGATGAGCGGGTGATCCTGCATGGTGCTTCCGAATCTGGATGAGCGGGGGTCCGTTCGGAAAGCAAGGTTGCGCCAAGCCGGCCGGCCTCAGCCGCCTGGAAGCCAGCCAGCCAGCCACGCTGCCGATGGCCGGGGCAGCCATTACCTGATAGGCGCCGGGAAGGCAGCAGGTCAGTCGGGCTGGTCAGAGACAGCGTGAAGGTGTCCGTGCCGCCGGTGGACGGCGCGGTGCACGGGTAGACGGTGTCGGGCTGAATGAGGCCTGAGCACGTGTCAGGCACCGTGGTCCCGGCGAGGGCCGTGCGGACGGCGGCGGCACGCCCGGCGCGCGGATAGCCGCTGCGCCGCTCATGGCCGGCTCGCGTCCGGCGTCCCGAAGGTGCGGCCTGGTCAGCCCGAACCCGTGGGCCGGCTTGATCCTTGGCCGGATGACAGCGGCCTGAGGCGACCGGGACCCGACGGACCTGGGGGCGACCGGGACCCGACGGACCTGGGGGCGACCGGCTCCGCCGCCCGGGCACGCGATACCGTCGCCGCGCCGGCACGGGCGTGTTCGCCCGCTCGCGGGACCGCGGCAGCGGATGCCGGGGCCACCTGAGTGGTAAGGCCAGCCAGCTCAGCGGCGGACGCGGTAGCGGATGTGTGTGGCCTGCGGTGTGTCGATCACCCGGACGATCTCCAGTTCGACGCGCGATGGCAGCACTTCGAACAGCCGGCGGCCGCCGCCGAACAGCACCGGGATCTGATGAATCTGCAGTTCGTCCAGCACCCCGGCCTCCAGCGCCCCTTGCGCCGCGGACCCGCCATGGACCAGCACGTTCCGGTCCCCGGCGGCGGCCTTCGCCTGGGCCATCGCGCTGGCGATCCCATCGGTCACGTACGTCACCAACGGATAGCTGGCCACCGAGGGACCGGGCGGCTGGCGGCTGACCACGAAGAGCGGGACGCCGTGATGATCACCGCGATAGTGATCGGCCTGCTCCGCGGTCCGCCGGCCCACCAGGACCGCGCCGGTCGCCTCGTATTCGCCTGCCAGTTGTCCGGCCAGCCCGGACGGCTGGCCGGCCTCCCCGTCCGGACCGAGCCCGAACCACTCGTGCAGCCGGCCGAAGCCGTCCCCGCCGGGGTTGCCCGGTTCATCGTTCAGACCCGCGATGTACCCGTCGAGTGACATCGACATATAGAGCACTGATGCAGACAACTTCGATCTCCTGTGGTCTCGACCCAGACTGGTTTCAACGAGACTCTCGGGCGGCAGTTCGTAGTCACGCAGACGTACCGGCTTGATGTCATCGCCGCGATACCGCGGTGATGAAGGATGGTTCTCTGGAAGCTGCGTACGGGTGTCACGTGTCGATGTTGGGGTTAGCGGAAGGGAGGGGGACCAGGCGGGCCGGGGGATCGGGGAGCACGATGGCGGACTCGATCGTCAGGTCGGGGCGGACGTGGATCAGTTCGCCGGGGGCCAGCATCCGCCAGCCTTGCTCGCCGTCGAGTTCCTCGGAGGCGACGACCACCGAAGGGAGTGCGTGCAGATCGGGCGCGTGCACCGAGGACATCGAGCTGCGGACCTGCAGGCCGGCTCCGCTGCCGGCCCCGGTCGGCGTGCTGGGTCCGGCGGGCCGCTCGATGATGTGCAGCGCGTGCTGGGCCGGGTAGCGCAGCGCCCACAGGTGACCGGGCGCGGCGACGACCGTGTTCAGCGAGGAGACCGGGAGGCGGGCGCCGATCCAGCGGGCGGCCGCCGCGATGCCGGCGCCGAGGTCGCCGCCGTGCGCATCGGCCTGCTGCGTGATCAGGGCGAAGTAGCGCTCGGAGTCGGTATCGCCGCGCACCAGGTCGCGGTAATGGCCGAGCTGTGCCTCGATCTCGCGAAGCTCGCCGAAGCCGCCGTTGTGCGCCATGATCCGGCCCGCCATCGCGAACGGGTGCGTGTTGCGCGCCGTCCGGCCGCCCGCCGTGGCCCAGCGCACGTGGGCCACGAACGTCGCCGACCTGGCCTGCTTCGCCGAGCGGATGAACTCCTCGTCCCGGTAGGCCGGCTCCGGCTCCTTGTCCAGCACGGGTGTCCCTGCCGGGTCGAAGAACCCGATCCCGGTCCCGTCGACGTTGCGCCTGCTTTGCACCTCCAGCGAGTCCGGCGCGTCTAGCAGCCAGAATGTCGCCTCAACCGGTGCCGTCCCTGCCGTTAGCCCGAACAGCCTGCACATGGGTCACCTTCGCTCAGGAGATCAGCGTGGCGTAGACGATGACATTGCTAAGGTACGACCCGCGCGCTGGATCGAAGGTGCCGCCGCAGGTAATCAGCCGCAACTGCGGCGTCGGCACGGGTCCGTAGACCGCCGAGGTCGGGAAGCGGGACTTCAGGTAGCGGTGCACCGAGCTGACCCAGAAGACGGCGAGCCGCCCGTTGCCCTGCCGGATGAAGATCCGGTCGCCCCGGTGCAGCAGGCGCAGCCGGAAGAAGACGCCGGGGCCGACGTAGGAGTCGACGTGACCGCCGATCACCGCGGAGCCGATGGCCCCGGGGCGCGGGCTGCCGCTGTACCAGCCGGCCACCGACGTGGTGCGCGGCGCCTGCAAGGCACCCGAGGCGGTCAGCCCGAGGCGGATCAGCCGGGTACGGACGCCGATCGCCGGGATCGTGAGGAACACCGGCGGCGGCACGCGCTGGACGGCCACGGTCTCCTCCGACGGCGCCGCCGCCCAGCGGCCGTGTGGCGCGGGGGCTACCTCGGGCGCGGCGTAGACCGCGGGCCTGCCGGGCCGCCCGGAGATAAGGCCGGCCGCGGACGAGGCGGTGATGCCCAGGCCCAGGACCAGTACCGCCACGGCCAGCGTGCGCTGCAGCTTGCGTCCGGGGACCCGGATGCGCAGCGCGAAGCCGGGCACCCGGACGTGCACCGGGGACTGGACGTCCAGATACGGGGGCTCGTGATGCAGCTCAGGACGGGCCGGGCTCACGTCAGGCCGCCGCGCGGGTCCGCCGCAGCCACAGCCCGCCGCAGGCCGCGATCAGCGCGCCGCCCGTCATCCCGGCCAGCCACCGCAGAGATGACGGGCCCGGCCGCAGGGCTGTCCCGCCGAAGCCCATCTCGGCCCCGCCGCCGGGCATCGCCTTGCTGCCTGATCCGTCGGTCAGGCACTCGAGTTCCAAGTGACCGGCGCCGTCGAGCACGACCAGCGTGTAGCTGGTGCCGGCCGTCCAGGCATCCCGGGCCGTCGCGCTCATGGTCCGGCCGGCCGCCCGCACGTTCCAGTGGCCGGGCGGGACGGTCGCATAGGTGGTCGCGCTGCCGAACGCGAGGTCGCGGGCGAGCACGTGGCCGCTTGCGGTCACGGTCACCTGGCTTTCGTGCAGTGAGGCCTGGATGATGCGCACCACGGCCCTGCCCTTCGGCGTGGTCAGCTGGTCGCTGAGCAACTCGAGCCGGGGGTCCGAGGAGGGCCCGGTGCTGGCCATCGTGTAGGCGTGCCCCGCGCTCACCGCGACCGTGCTGGACAGCGCGGGCGCCGAACTGGCGGGCTGGCCCGCCATCCTGGTGGCGACCGTGTAGCTCCCGGCCGGGATGACCTGGTAGCCCGAGACCATGCCGTAGCTGATGCCCCTGAGTACGAGCCTGGCGTCGGTGCTGCCGACCGCGTACAGGTAAATGTCGAAGGTCGGCGCGCCCGGCGACAGGTTCGCCAGCCGCAGCCACCCCGACGTCGATGCGGTCGCGGCTGCCGACGCCGCGGGCGCTGCCGTGGCGAGCGCGCCAAGCGCGCCGAGCGCCAGGGCGCAGGCGGCGAGCAGCCGGCCCGTCCAGCTGATCTGGCGCATCAGGCAGGCCCGTGCCCGGTGGGTCATCGTTCCTCGTTTCTCAGCCGCAGGGCGAGCGCCGCGGCGTGCAGGTCATGGGGAGGAAATCTTGACGAGCGGCTGGCTCGCGTCGAGCAACCCCAGCGGGTCAGGCGCCGTGAACTCGATGCGCAAGGCATTGCGTCCTGCCGTCAGCCGTACGATCCGGACGCCTGCCGGACGATACGAGGGACGTTGCGCGAGCAGGAGTGTCCTCAGCGAGCCGAGAACGGCGGTGCCGGCGGTCGCCCCATGCGCGACGCCGTAGAGCAGGGCCGAGCGCAGCGGGACCTCGGGACTCGCGCCCGGCGAGGCGTCGCCGAACGATACGAGGTGCACCGGATGCATCATGGCCATGATGCCGATCATGCCGATTAGCCGTGAATCGACACGTCCTTCGGATAGCTGCTGCCGGGCCGGCTGATCGGCTTCGACATTCGGGTTGAGCAGCAGCTCGGTGCCGACAGATTTCCTGGCGGCAAAGTCAGCATTGAATTGGCTCTGGTACGCGGCCGGCCCATCCGGGGCGCTGGCCCGGATCTCGATTTTGTCGTTTCCCGCGCCCAAAACTGCCAGCACGACCGGCGCATATTCCGAATCCAGCCGGCGGCCCAGCTCGTTCCGCAGCGCTGCGGTCACAACGATCAGGCTGGAATCGCGGGGATCGAGCGCGCCGCGACCTGCGATGACCAGATTGCCGGCCGGGAATCCGCGCTGCTGCAAGGCGGCGCACATAGCCGGATCGCAGGACACGGTGACGCTCCGGCTGACCTGCCCGGCGACCCAAGCCGCGGCCAGGGTGCCGGCCGCCGCGGCCGGCGTGAGCTTCTGGCCGGCCTGGCGGGAACGTCCGGTGCCGCTCGGCGTGTGCCGGGTCGCCAGGACCACGGAGCCGGCGATCAGCGCGAGCACTACGGCCAGGATGGCCGTGCGGGTCCGCAGGCCCGTTCGTGCCAGCCACAGCCGGACCGTCGTGGCCAGTACTCGGGGCCAGGATGGCTCGCGGCGCGGGCGGGGCGGCCCGGCCTGCGGTGCAGCAGAGGCAGGCGGGACCTCACGGCTGGCTTCGCCGGTGACAACGGAGCCGGTCACAACGCCTGGCTCCTGCTCCGACGACGACACAGCTTCCGGCCCCGAGGGCAGCGGCGGCACCCCTGTCTCCACGTCTGTGAGGCAACCTCGCGGTCGCGTCCCTGGCCCGCTCCGGTCTCACGGCCGTGAGCCGGGGTGTGGCCTGGCGCGTAATTATGCACGATCTTGTCCGACACTTCCACCTGAATCGCCAGAGTTTGTAATATCACTGGAGATATTTCGGACAACGCGGTCGGCCAGGTCCGCAGGGCGCTGAGCTGGGATTCCCTAACGTAGTGGCGAAGCCGTTCGGCGCAATGCGCTAGGTAACGCGCGGAAACGTGACCGTCACGATGCGAATAAATGGTTATTTGTACCGTTCGACAGTCATTTCGCAGTTGGAGATTGCTTCGGGGCCGCGGTGGTCACTTACCCGCGGTCACGGCTTTCGGCCGGTGATCCGGGGGATTCCGCGCAATTGGGGCGGACGTCACGCCCGGCTCAGCTTCTGGCGGCCGCGGCGCGCAGGGAGCGGTAGAGGAGCTGCTGGTCGCCGAGGCGGCGGCGTAGTTCGCGTTCGAGGCCGCCGATCGGCACCAGGTTCTGCGGGGCGCGGGAGTCCTTGTGCGGGGTGCTGGCGAACCGGGGCAGCAGCCGGGCGGTCAGGTCGGCCAGCTCGGTGACCTGCGGGCGCGGCAGGTCGGGCGAGCATTCGAGCCGGACGACGCCGGACCAGGGCACCCCGCGCGTCGCGGGCAACTGCAGGTACCAGGAGTGGCGGCGCCAGGACGTGCCCATGGTGAAGGCGGGCGTGCGCTGGCCCGGTGCCAGCTCGGCCACGACCGCGGCCTGGTCGGCGGGCAGGTAGGACGCGTGATGGGTCTTGACGTAGCCGACCACGCGGTGCAGGTGCGTGCGGCCGCGCAGCGGGCCGTCCACGATCAGCAGGTCGTCGTCGGCCGGGTGCGCCGCGCGGAAGGACATCGCGAGCTGGACCTCGGCGTCAGTGAGGCACTGCTGCAAGGCGACCGACAGCGGGTCAGGCCCGCGTCCGGTGGCGAGCTGCGCCGGGTAGCGGGCGTGCCGGGTGATGATGTCCGTCGCGTCCGGGTGAGTGGTGAACAGGCCGCGCTCGACCTTGGCGCCGACGATGCGCGCCGCGCCGTCGCAGGCGACGAGGCCGGCCGCGTACGAGGCGGCGATCCCGGGCGCGGGCTGCGGGTTGCTGCCGTGCACCCAGATGCTGGCGTCGATGCGGCGCACGCCGTCGAGGAACAGCAGCGTGCCCGGCACCCGGCAGGAAAGGTCCGGGTCGATCGGGTGCCAGGAGGCGGCCGGCAGCTCCAGGTCCAGGTCGAGCTCCGCGCTCGAGTCCTCTGGCGGCCCGCCGCCGAGCTCGTCGCCGGCGGCCATCCCGTACCCGGGATCCCACGGATCGACCGCGAACGAGACGGCGGCGGACCCGGTCATGCGCGGACCCTTCCGCGCTGCGGGCCCTGCGGGGCGACCGCGAACGAGATGGTGGCGGGTCCGGTCATGCGCGCGCCCTTCCGTGCTGCGGATCCCGCGGGTCGGCGGCGAACGAGACGGCGGCGGCCCTGGTCATGCGCGCGCCCTTCCGCGCCAGGGACCCGGCGGGTCGACGGCGAACGCGACGAGAGCGAGCCCGGTCATGCGCGTTCCTTGCGGAGCGACGAGGTCGCGCCGGTGCGGCTGACGATGAAACGGACAGGGACGCGCTCGGCCAGCGCGGCGACGTGCGTGATCACGCCGACCATCCGGTCGGAGTCGGCGGCGAGCCGCTCCAGCGTGGTCGCGACCGTCTCCAGCGTGTCGGAGTCCAGCGTGCCGAAGCCCTCGTCGAGGAACATCGAGTTCAGGTCGCGCATCCCGGCGGACAGCCCGACGACCTGGCGGGACAGCGCCAGGGCCAGGGCCAGCGAGGCCTGGAAGGTCTCGCCGCCGGACAGGGTGTGCACCGGACGGCGGGCGCCGGCGTCCTCGAAGTCGATGACGACCAGCTCGTTGCGGTCGTCCCGGTCCAGCTGGTACTGGCCGCCGGACAGCTCCATCAGCGTCACGGACGCCTCCGCGACCAGCGAGTCCAGCGCCTCGGTGCACAGCCAGCGCTCGAACGAATTCGCCCGCAGCAGCTGGCCGATCATCGTCGCGACCTGCTCCTCCTCGCGGCGGGCACTGATCTCGCGGTCCAGCTTCGCCGCCCTGGCGCGGTCCTGGCGCACCGCTTTCAGCGCCTGCTCGGCGCGGGCGGCCTGCCGCGCCACGGCGGCCGTGGCGCGGGCCGGGTCGGTGACCCCGGTGACGCCGTGCTCGGCCAGCAGCCTGGCCAGTCCCGCGCTGTCATCGCTGACCCGCCGCCGCAGGGCGGACGCGCCGGCGTCCAGTTCCGGCTGGCGCTTGGCCCGGTCCTCGTGCTGCGCCGCGGCCCAGCTGCTCAGCAGCTGCCAGGCCGCGGTCAGGTCGGCGCCCTGTACTTCCGGGGCGGCGAGCGAGACCACCGGATCCCGGGAGCGGCGCAGCTTCGCCCAGGCCTGCTGCTCCGCGCCGGCCAGCGCCGCGCGATCCTTCTCCGCCTGGCCGAGGTCCGCTCGCCGCGCCGCCGCTTCCTTGCGGACCTGGCGGAACGCCTCCTCGGCCTGGGCGATCGCGGTCAGCGACGCGGTGACGTCGCCCTCGCTCGGCGCCTCGGCCAGAGCGGCCGCGTTCTTGTCCAGCTCTTGCCGGGCGAAACGTAGCGCGGCCTGGGCTCCGGCCGCGGCCTGAGCGGCCTGGTCGTGCGCGTTCGCCGCGCGCTTGTGCTCCCGTTCGGCCGACACAGCCGACGCCTTCGCCCGGCTGAGGTCGGCGGGCGCGGGGTGATGGGGGAGCGAGGCGACTGGCTGCAGGCACACCGGGCAGTCCTCGCCCGCCGCCAGGTGCCCGGCGAGGGCGACGGCAGCGTGCGTGCGCTCGGCCGCAGTCACCGCGTCCTTGACTCGCTCCAGTTCCTGCTGCGCGGACTGCAGTCCGGCCGACCTGGCGGCCTGCTCGGCCTGGCGGGCGGCCAGTTCCTGCTCCCGCTGCTTCAGTTGAGCGGTCAGCTCGCGGCGCTGCGCATGGGCGGTGCGGAACAGCTGCATCGTGGTCTTGTCCGGCAGCGCGTCGCGGGCGCGTCCCGCCTGCACTTCGAGTTCGGCCGAGCTGTCGAGTCGTGTTCTGCGTACGGAAAGAAGGTTGTCTGCCTGGGCCAGTTGCTGAGCGAGCCCCGGCACCTCGGCCGGGGTCCGGATGGCTGCTAGCAGGCTGATCTCGTCGCGGACCTCGCGGGCCTGCTTGGCGGCCTGCTCGGCCTGGTCGCCGAGCTGGGCCAGGGTGGTCAGCGTGGCGTCGACGGTCTCGGCGAGGCCGGTCAGCGCGGTCAGCCGGGCGGTGGCCTGGGCTTCGGCTTCGTCGGTGGCGTGGGCCAGCTCGTCGCGCTCGCGCTGCGCACCGCGCATCCGGTCGGCGGCGAGCCTGGCGCGCTCGCGGGCCCGCTGGCCGACCTTCTCGTACACGCCGAAGGCCAGCAGCTCGACCAGCAGGTCCTGGCGGGCGCCCGCCTTGGCCTGCAGGAACTCGGAGAACCGGCCCTGCGGCAGCAGCACCGACTGGGTGAAGTGCTTGTAGCTGAGGCCCAGGATGTCCTCGACTTCGGCGGTGACGAGGTCGGGGCCTTCGGCGACCTGCTGGACGCTGGCTTCGAGCAGGTCGCCGAGCGGGGCGCCGGGATCGAGGCTCGCGTCGAGCAGTTCGAGCCGCGCCTCCTTGGTGTGCACCCGGCCCCGCTTGTCGCGGGTCAGCGCGCGGACGGCGGCGTAGCGCTTTCCGGCCGCCTCGAAGATCAGGCAGACGCGGCAGGCGTTGGCTGCGGGGGCGAGCGCGTCGGCGATCGCGTTCTCCTTGCCCCACCGGGGGACGGTGCCGTACAGCGCGAAGCACAGGCCGTCGATCAGGGTGCTCTTGCCGGACCCGGTGGGCCCGACCAGCGCGAAAAAGTCGACATCGGAGAAGTCGGCCTCCGCGGGCTCGCGGTAGGAGCCGAAGCCGTCCAGGCTGAGCCGCAGCGGCCGCATCAGGCCACCCCGGCGTCGTCGGGAGCGGCGGTGAGCTCATCCAGCATCTCGGCGAACATGGCCGGCAGCCGCGGGTCGTCGATGTTCTCTTCGGCCAGGTAGTCGCCGAACAGCTGCAGCGGGCTGCGGCCGACCCGGCTCGGCTTGCCGCCGTTCCGGCCCCCGCTGGTGCCCGGCTGCGGGCGGTGCGCGTCGTCGAGCATGACCTCCAGCGTGTTCGGCAGCTTCTGCCGGACCAGGTCGCCCAGGCCGGCCCGGCCTGGCTCGGCGAGCACGACGCGCAGGTACGCGTCGGCGGACTGCTCACCCGCGGCGATCACCTCGTCCAGCGTGCCGCGCAGCGTTTTGAGCCGGCGGCCGCCGGTGACCGGCACGGATCTCGCGTCCGCGCGGGCCTGCGGGGTGGCGGTGACGACTAGCGCGGCGGGCTCGTTCACCTCCTCGCCGAAGTCGATCGGCAGCGGAGAGCCCGAGTAGAAAATCGGGCACGGGCCGGGGATCTCCTGCTGGCGGTGCAGGTGGCCGAGCGCGACATAGTGCGTGCTGGCCGGGAACATGCTGGCCGGCAGCTCGTAGTCCAGGGTGGTCTGCACGTCGCGCTCACCGCCGCCGCGGCGGCCGCCGAGCAGCGTGCCGTGCGCCATGACCGCGTTCACGTCGCCGGAGGTGAATCCCGCGGTCAGCAGCTCGATGATGCGCGCGACGTGCCGAGCGTAGTCGAGGCTGTGCTCGGACGTTTCGTGCAGCAGCACCTCGGCGGCGCGCACCGCATGCCGGTGCGACAGGAACGGCAGCGCCGCGACGTTGATCGTCTCGCTGGTGCGGGTGGTCAGGCGCAGCAGGCCGCCGGAGTCGGGTTTCCTCGGAGTGCCGAGCACGTGCAAGCCCAGCGCGGCGAGCACCGGCCGGTACAGCGCGTCGAGCAGGGCCTGGTTGTCGTGGTTGCCGCCGATCACGACGACCTGCCGGCCGTCCTCGCGCAGGGCCAGCAGGCTGCGCATCACCAGCCCCTGGGACTTCGCGGTGGGGGCCGCGGTCTCGAAGAGGTCGCCGGCCACCAGCACCACGTCCACGTCCTCGTCGCGGGCGGTCCGCACCAGGCTGCGCAGCACGGCCTCGTGCTCTTGCGACCGGTCCCGGCCCTTGAGCACCTTGCCGACGTGCCAGTCGCTGGTGTGCAGGATCTTCATCCGGGTCTCCTGGGCGCTTTAGGCCGTCAGAACGGCGGCGGGTCGTCGTCGGCGCCGGGGATCGTGGCGAACGGGTCGGCGGGCTTGGCCGGGCCGGTGTCCTGGCCGGCCCACTCGCCCTTCTCGCTGGGCCGGGTCGCCCAGGCGGGGAAGTGGAAGTCCACCGCCAGCGGCACCGGGATGTCGGGCTGGGCGATGAACATCGTGCCCGGCTTAGCCAGCGTGGCGCGCTGCCGCTGGGCGGGCGGCAGGTAACCGTACTCGGGACGTTCGGCCTCGGCGGCGTCGAGCCGTCCCGCGACGCGGATCGCGCAGTTGGACAGGATGCGCCGCTCGACCTCGCTGGCGGTCTGCTGCGCGCCGATCAGGATCACGCCGAGCGACCGGCCTCGTTCGGCGACGTCGAGCAGGATCTGCTTGATCGGGCTGTCGCCCTCGCGCGGCGCGTACTTGTTCAGCTCGTCGAGCATCACGAACATCAGCGGGCGGGCCGTGCCCTGCCGCTCCTTGCGGGCGAACTCGCCCTTGAGCGTGACGCCGACGACGAAACGCTGCGCCCGGTCCGGCAGGTTGTGCAGGTCAACCACGGTGATCTGGGCCCGCGACGTGGTGATCGAGCGCTCGCCGCGGTGGCTGAGGTCGCCGCGGATGACCGCGGACAGCGGCTTGACCGCGGAGCGGAGCCTTCTGAGCAGGGCGTTTACGCTGCCGGTGACCGTGCTGCCGGCCACCCAGTCTCTGCGGGTCTCCTCGTCGCCGAGCTCGGCCTCCAGCACGGTGATCAGGTCATCGAAGGTGCGGATGATCCGGTCGTTCGCTGGGTCGATGTCCCTGATCTTGACGGCTCCGTCGGTGCCTGCGGGGACCGCGTCGCGGCGCAATCGGGCGGCGACCTGGGCGATCAGCATCGTGTACTGGGCGCGCTCGTCCTCGGCGTCGGCGAACACGAACGGCAGCAGCTCGTCCTTACAGAACTCGTCGAGGGTCCAGTAGAACGGGCTGACCGCCTTATCGCGGGCGGACACGTCGGGAGTGCCGGCCGGATCGTCGCGGCGAGGGGGTGCGAAAACCCTGACATTTCCGAACGGTGCCGCGGGTAGCCCCAGCCTGTTATAGCGCGCTCGCTGCTCGGGATTCAGTCGGCTGTTCGCGTAGTCCAGGAAGAGCAGGTCCTCGCCTTTGACGCTGAACACCAGGGCCTTGGTGTTGTGCGCCTCGCCGGCCAGCACCCCGCAGTTGGTGATCGAGTGCAGCAGGAACATGGCGAACGATGTCTTGGTCGCGATGCCGGACACGCCGGAGATGGAGATGTGCGCGCCGCGGGTGCCGTCCACGAACTCGAAGTTGACGTACATCGGCTGGCCGTCGCGGCCGAAGCCGACCGGCACCTTCGACAGGCCCATCGCGTCGAAGTACAGGGCCGAGTCGCGCTGGGCTCCGACGGCGCGGGCGACGGGAGCGCCGGGGAGGGGCGGGACGTAGACCTCGGGCTCGACTCGGGTGACGGCGACCTCGGCGACCTCGGCCACTTCTGCGGGCAGGGCGCCCTGCTCGATCAGGAAGACGTCGGAGGCGAACCGGGCGCCTTCGTGCGTGGCCTCGACGTTGGTGACTACTCCGGATATCTGGACGCCGGGCTGGTCGGGGAGGTCGCGTCGGGTGACTACTACGTCGTCGAGCTGGAGGTAGTGGCCTGGGGCCAGGCCGACGTGGAACTTGAGCGGGGTGGCCGGGACGGTGCCGACGACCAGGCCGAGCGCGTCTGCCGTGCTGGCCTGGTCATTGGTCTGGCCGTTCAGGGATGGTGCCGGGACGTCCTCGGCGCGGGCCGTGGCCCCGTTCAGTTCGGCGGTCACCCAACCCCCAGCCCTCGAGCCA
>DASXZD010000063.1:0-1598 GCA_036502085.1 Streptosporangiaceae bacterium | reverse complement strand
GAGCTGGGCGGTCAGGTGATCGGCGAATTCGAAGGCTGAGCCCAGCGCGCCGGAGCGGCTTAACCGCGCTGGGGTGGTCGTAGGCTCTGCGTAGGAGGGCGATGTGGAACCCCAGATGGATATGCAGCAGCTGTTCGCCGCGGCGCAGCAGATGCAGGAACAGCTCATGAATGCCCAGCAGGCGCTGGCGGACGCCGAGGTGACCGGCACGGCGGGCGGCGGCCTGGTCAAGGCCACCGTCAACGGCCAGGGCGAGCTGCTGGATCTCAGCATCCAGCCGGCCGCGGTGGACACCGACGACGCGGAAGAGACCGCGCGGACCATCGCCGACCTCGTGCTCGCCGCGGTCCGTGACGCCTACCGGGCGGCCGAGGACCTGCAGCAGCAGCAGATGGGGCCGTTTGCCGCGGCCATGCAGGGCGGCGGCATGCCGGGTATGCCGGGTATGCCCGGTGGCGGCGGCCTCGACCTGCCCGGCGGCCTTGACCTGTCCAGCCTCGGACTCGGCGGCCCCGGCCCGGAGACCCCGCACCGCCAGGATCCTGCCGACGAGGATAAACCGGAAACCTAGGGACCTGGCGTGTACGAAGGCGTCATCCAGAACCTCATCGACGAGCTGGGGCGGCTGCCGGGCGTCGGCCCCAAGGGCGCCCAGCGGATCGCGTTTCACCTGCTGGCCGTGGATCAGGCCGAGGTCAGGCGGCTCGCCGACGCGCTGATCGAGGTGACCGAGCGGGTGCGGTTCTGCCGGACCTGCGGCAACGTGGCCGAAGCCGACGAGTGCCGGATCTGCCTGGACCCGCGGCGCGACCAGTCGGTGATCTGCGTCGTGGAAGAGCCCAAGGACGTCGCGGCGGTGGAGAAGATCCGCGAGTTCCGCGGCCGCTATCACGTGCTCGGCGGGGCGATCAGCCCGATCGACGGGATCGGCCCGGAAGAGCTGCGGATCAGGGAGCTGATGACGCGGCTTACTGACGGAACGGTGACAGAGCTGATACTCGCCACCGATCCCAACCTCGAAGGCGAGGCCACGGCGGCCTTTCTCGCTAGGCTGGTAAAGCCAATGGGCTTGCGGGTGACCAGGCCCGCGAGCGGACTGCCAGTCGGGGGCGACCTGGAGTACGCCGATGAGGTGACGCTGGGGCGCGCCTTCGAGGGACGGAGACTGCTTGATGTCTGAACCGCCAGCTCGGGCGCCAGATGACGGTGGTGAGTGGCGGCCGCTAGCGGACCAGGTCGCGGCGAACGTGAAGAACTTCATCGACGGCGTCGAGGCGCTAGCCCAAAGCGGCGGTGACGAGACCGTCCCGCTGCTGCTGCTCGAGGTGTCCCAGATCCTGCTGGCCGGTGCCCAGCTCGGCGCCAGCAGCGACGTGATCCTGCCGGGTAACTGGGAGCCGGAGGTGGGCGACGACCCGGATCTCGACGCGCTGCGCACCGGCCTGGCCGGCCGGCTGTCCGCGGTCGACGAGTACGCCGAGGTGTTCGACCCGTACAAGGACACCTCGTGCCTGCCGTTCCGGATCTCGGACGACATCGCGGCCGTGGTCGCCGACCTCATCCACGGCCTCAAGCACTACCAGGCCGGCCGGTCGCTC
>DASXZD010000062.1:0-5455 GCA_036502085.1 Streptosporangiaceae bacterium | reverse complement strand
GCGGTCGGAGAGCTCGACATACCTCACCTCCTCGAGCAGCGCCAGGCCGCCGGCCCGCTCGCGCAGGCTGAGCAGCGCCATCTTCGCACCCTCACCGGCCACGTTGCCGGCGCTGACCACGCGCTGGACGGGGACGCGAGGCACCAGGCCGATGCGGATCGCGGACGCCGGGGACAGGTAGCTGCCGAACGAGCCGGCCAGCAGCACCTGTTTCACGTCGGCCTCGGTCAGCCCGGCCTCCTCCAGCAGGATGCGCCAGCCGGTGGCGATCGCGGCCTTGGCGAACTGGAGCTCGCGGACGTCCCGCTGCGACAGGTACACGTCACCGGTCAGCATGAACACCCGCTCGGCACCGATCTTGGTCAGCCGGTCCGCCAGTCCGGGTGCCTTTTCCACAGCCTCGTCCACAGGCAGGAAACGGCCCGAGCCGTCCAGCAGGCCGACCTTGACCAGGCCGGTGACGGCGTCCACCAGGCCGGAGCCGCACAGACCCTCCGGCGGCCCGTCGCCGATGACCTTGCAGTCGAGCGAGTCCGGCGTCATCGTGACGACCTCGATCGCGCCGGGCGCGGCCCGCATGCCGCAGCGGATCGCGGCGCCCTCGAAGGCCGGGCCGGCCGGCGCGGCGGTGGCCAGCAGCCAGTCACGGTTGCCGAGGACGATCTCGCAGTTCGTGCCGATGTCCACGAACAGCCGGACCCGCGGATCCCGGTCCATGCCGCTGGCCAGCAGCCCGGCGGTGATATCGCCGCCGACATAAGCCCCGAAAGCGGGAAATACCACGGCGCGAGCGCGCTCGTGCGCGGCGACGCCCAGGTCGGACGCGAGCACCTCCGGATACAGCCTGGTCGACATGATGAACGGCGCCATGCCGAGCGGCTCCGGGTCAATGCCGAGCGCGATGTGCGTCATCGTCGCGTTGCCGGCCACCGCGATCTCGTACACGTGATGCGGCGCGACCCCGGCCGCTTCGCAGACATTCGCCGCGAGCTCGGCCAGGGTTTCCTGCGCGAGGGCGCGTAGCTTGTCCAGCGCGGCCGGGTCCATCATCGTGGCGCTGATTCTGGTGATCACGTCCGCGCCGAACGGCTGCTGCTTGTTCAACATGGAATCCACAGCCACAGGCGTACCTGTGGACAAGTCCAGCAGCGTGGCCACCACGGTCGTGGTGCCGAGGTCGAACGCGATGCCGTAGCGCAACTCGGTGGTGTCGCCCGGCTCGACCGCGACCAGCACGTCGTCCACCACGACGGCGGTCACCTTGTAGTCGCTGTCGCGCAGGACTTTGCCGAGCGTCCGGAGCACGAACAGCTCGGCGCGCGGCTCCAGGTCGTCGAGGTGCGTGAGCACCCGCTCCAGGTCGGTGGCCTGATCCTGGAGCGTCGGCTCGGTCAGCTCCAGGTAGCGCTTCACCACGGCGGGCCGCAGGATGACCTGCCGGCCGACGCCGACCGTGGCCGCCTTCGGGCGGGTGGTCAGCGGCGGCACTTCGACCGTGGTGTCTTTGGTGGCGGCCGTGCGGCAGGCGAGCCGCCAGCCGGCCTTGAGCTCGTCGGCGGTGTACGCGCGGATGTCCAGGCTCGTCGGCACCGGCGCGTCGTCCGCGATCCTTATCCGGCACTTCTTGCAGGTGCCGTGCCCGCCGCAGGTCGAGTCGATCGCGATGCCGTTCCAGCTCGCCGCGTCGAACACGGTCACGCCGGGCGGCACCCGCACCCGCGTGCCGCTGGGCGCGAAGACCAGGTCGACCCGGGCCGGCGGGGCGACCGCCGGGTCGGCGGCGGGACCGGCGCCGAGCATCCCCGTTTCGGCCATCAGGGCTGCTGCTGCTGAGTTGTGGGCTGCGGCTGCTGGGCGGCGGCCGCGGCCTGGGCCGCGCGGTGGGCGGCGATCCAGGCCGCGCCCCACGGGTCGCGGTTGCTCAGCAGGTCCGCCGCCTTCACCGCCTGGACCAGCTGCGGCGAGCGGGCGTCCATGATCGCGGTGGTCAGCCCGCAGTGCACGGCCATGGGCAGGAACGCCGCGCCGATCGCGGGCCGGGCGGGCATGCCGAACGAGACGTTGGAGGCGCCCAGCGTCGTGTTGACGCCGAACTCGTCGCGCAGCAGCGAGATCGTCTCCAGCGTGGTCAGCACCAGCGACGTGTCGGCGCCCACCGGCATGGCCAGCGGGTCGAACACCAGGTCCTCGATCGGGATGCCGTACCGGCCGGTGGCGACGTCGACGATCTTGCGGGCCAGCTCCAGCCGCCGGGACGGCTCGTCGGGGATCTCCTCCTCGTCGTTGGGCAGCGCGATCACCGCCGCCCCGTACCGCTTGACCAGCGGCAGGATGGCGTCCATCCGCTCGTCCTCGGCGGTCACCGAGTTGACCAGCGCCTTGCCCTGGTAGGCGGCCAGGCCGGCCTCCAGCACCTCGATGATCGAGGAGTCCAGGCACAGCGGCAGGTCGGTCAGCCCCTGGATGAGCCGGACCGCCGCCGTCATCAGCTCGGCCTCGTCGGCCAGCGGCGCGCCCATGTTCACGTCGAGCATCATCGCGCCGCCCGCGACCTGCTGCGCGACGTCAATCTCGATCCGGGACAGGTCGCCCCGGCGCAGTTGCTCCTGGAAGATCTTCCGGCCGGTCGGGTTGATCCGCTCCCCGATGATGCAGAACGGGTTCTCGCCGCCGATCCGCAGTTCTCTCGTCCCTGACGAAACGATGGTCTCCATGGCCTACGCGCTCGCCATGGCCCGGCGCCGCTTGATCAGCTCTTTAGCCTTGACGACCGCGGCGCTCGCGTCCGCCGCGTAGCCGTCGGCGCCCACCACGTCGGCGTACTCCTGGGTCACCGGCGCGCCGCCGACCATCACGATCACCGAGCTGCGCAGCCCGGCCTTCTCCAGCGCGTTGAGGTTGGCCTTGAACATCGGCATCGTCGTGGTCAGGAAGGCCGAGAAGCCGACGATGTCGGGCTGGTGCTCCTGGATGGCGGCGATGAACTTCTCCGGGGCGACCTGGACGCCGAGGTCGATGACCTCGAAGCCGGCCCCCTCGAACATGATGTTGACCAGGTTCTTGCCGATGTCGTGGACGTCGCCCTTGACCGTGCCCATGACGATCTTCCCGATCGTCTCGGCGCCCGTCTCGGCCAGCAGCGGCCGCAGGATGTCCAGCGCGCCCGCCATCGCCTTGCCGGCGATGAGCATCTCCGGCACGAAGAAGTCACCCCGCTCGAACCGGGCGCCGACCTCCTCCAGCGACGGGATCAGCGCCTCGTAGAGCAGGACCTCCGGTCCGAGGCCCATGTCCAGGCCGGACCGGGTCAGCTCCAGCACCGCGGGCCCGTTGCCGACCAGGGTGAAGTCGTAGAGCTGCCTGAGTAGCTCCTCTTGCGTCACGCGGCACCTTCTTTCTCGTACCCGAGCACGGCGGACAGGCTGGCCGCGGCGGCCGCGCACTGCGCGGCGGCGGCGGGGATGGCGGCGGCGCTCAGCCGGCTGGACGGGCCCGAGACCGACACCGCCGCGATCACGGCCCCGCCGTCGCGGTGCACCGGCGCGGCCACCGCCACCAGGCCGGGCTCCAGTTCCTCGTCGGTCACGGCCCAGCCCCGCTCGCGGACCCGGGCCAGGTCGGCCTGGAGCGCGGCCCGGCTGGTCAGCGTCCGGGCGGTGCGCTGCTCCAGCCGGCCGCGGGGCAGTTCGGCGGCGCCGTAGGCGAGCAGCACCTTGCCCAGCGCGGCGCAGTGCAGCGGCACCGACATCCCGACCCAGTTGGTCCCGCCGATCAGGTACGTGCTGTCCACCTGGGCGATCTGCTCGACGAGGCCGCCGGCCCGCGGCACGCCCAGGTTGACCGTCTCGCCGGTCTGCGCGCCGAGCCGGCCCAGCGCGGGCTGGGCCACGCTGACCAGGTCGGCCTCGGCGCCGCCGCGGCAGGCGTAGGAGACGAACACCTCGCCGGGCCGGAACCCGCCGGCCGGGTCGCGCCGGACCAGCCCGCTGCGCTCCAGGGCGGTGAGCAGCCGGGAGGCCGTGCTCTTGGCCAGGCCGCTGGCCTGCGTCAGCTCGGCGAAGGTGACCGGATCCCGGTGCCGGGTGACCTGGATGAGCAGCTGGGCCGCCCGCTCCACCGCCTGCGTTCCGTTCGGGCTGGGCACGGCCGGTCCCTTCGCGGTGCTCGATGCCGGGGTTACTCGATACCGGGGTATTTTGCCTGCTCGCACTGTTCCACGTTGCGGAACCGTGTTCTACGATGTGATCCTAAAATCGGCTATTCCCGCTGGTCAAGATGCGAGGTGGCGATGTTCCGCAACACCATGCCCCGGTACGAGATCCTGTCGCCGGACGCGATCGCGGTCTTGGATAAGGGCTGGCGGCGGATCGTCTCGGAGATCGGCGTGCAATTCGCCAAGCCCGAGGCGGTGGAACTGCTGCGCCAGGCCGGCCAGCGGGTCGACGGCGAGACCGTGTTCCTCGACCCGGAGTTCGTCCTGGAGCAGGTGGCCAAGGCGCCGCGCGAGTTCGACGTGCAGGCCCGCAACCCGGCCAACACCGTGCACGTCGGCGGCGACGACATGGTCTTCGGCGCGGTCTACGGCTCCCCGTTCGTGCGCGAGGGCGACGTCCGCCGCGACGCGACCATGGACGACTTCCGGCGGCTGTGCATGCTGTCGCAGGCCTTCCCCCAGCTCGACACCGCGGGCGGGGTGATCTGCGAGCCGAACGACGCGCCGCTGGACTCGCGGCACCTGGACATGATCTACGCCCTGCAGACCGTGACCGACAAGATCTACATGGGCAACGTCGTGTCCGGGCCGAACGCGGCGGACACGATCGCCATGACCGAGATCCTGTTCGGCGGCCGGGCCGCCATCGAGCAGACCCCGGCCACGGTGTCCCTGATCAACTGCAACTCGCCGCTGCGCTGGGACGACCGGATGCTGGACGCCCAGTTCGAGTACTGCGCGGCCAACCAGCCGGTGGTGCTGACCCCCTTCCTGCTGATGGGCGCGATGTCACCGGTGACGATCCCGGCCGCGCTGGTCCAGCAGCTGGCCGAGGCGCTGTCGGGCATCGCGCTGGCCCAGCTGATCCGGCCGGGCTGCCCGGTGATCTTCGGCTCGTTCCTGTCCAACATCGACATGCAGTCCGGCTCGCCCAGCTTCGGCACCCCCGAGTCCGGCATCGGGCTGCTGTGCACCGGGCAGCTGGCCCGGCACTACGGGCTCCCGTTCCGGACCGGCGGCGGCCTGAACGCGAGCCAGACGGTCGACGCGCAGGCCGCCTACGAGTCGCTGATGACGCTGCTGCCGACGTTCCTGGCCGGGGCGAACTTCGTCATGCACGCCGCGGGCTGGCTGGAGGGCGGCCTGGTCTCCTGCTACGAGAAGTTCATCGTCGACATCGAGCTGCTGCGGATGCTGCGGGTCGAGTTCACCCCGCTGGAGATCGACGAGGCGTCGCTGGCC